>SUWG01000013.1 GCA_015061625.1 Lentisphaerota bacterium
TTCTGCTCTTTAATATTTGGTACACCCAAAGGGATTTGAACCCCTAACCTTCTGGTCCGTAGCCAGACGCTCTATCCAATTGAGCTATGGGTGCAACGTTCTTTCTTAAACGATGCTATAATATACACGGGAAATCCGGTTTTGTCAAGCAGCTTCCACCAGATTTTCCCAAATATTTTTATCGTTTGGAGAACTGGAACCGGCGACGGGCACCCGGCTGACCGGATTTCTTACGTTCTTTAACGCGGGCATCACGGGTAACCATACCTGCCTTTTTCAGCACCGCACGCAACTCTTCATCATAGTTGATCAGAGCGCGGGTGATTCCGTGGCGCAACGCACCGGCCTGACCGGCCATACCGCCGCCATCGCAGTTGGCAGCAATATCAAATTTGCCGACCGTCTCGCTGACGGTGAAAACCTGATTCACAAAACCGCAGAGGGATTCGCTGGTAAAGTAATCCGCCATCGGTTTGCCATTGACCACTACATTGCCGCTGCCGGGAGTCAAACGGACACGCGCCACGGCGCATTTGCGACGGCCGGTAGCCAGAACAACATCACTTTTCTTGACCATGGTTTACTTCTCCAGATTGACTTTGACGGGTTTCTGCGCAGCGTGCGGATGATCAGCACCGGCATAAACTTTGAGTTTCGCAAATTGGGCACGACCCAGACGGCCATGCGGCATCATTCCCCAAACCGCATCTTTGATCAGACGCTCCGGATGGGTCTCACGGACTTTTTCCGCAGTCGTTTCAGTCAGACCGCTGCGGTAACCGGAGTAATCAACGTAGACTTTGCGCTCGTTTTTGTGACCGGTAAAGACCGCTTTGGAAGCGTTGATGACAATGACAAATGCTCCGGTATCAATGTGCGGAGTATAGGTCGGTTTATCTTTGCCGCGCAGGGCATTGGCGATACGGACCGCCAGACGGCCGACGGGCATTTCAGAGGCGTCAAACAGCAAGCACTCCTGCTTGATCTCGCCAACTTTAGCCAAATAAGTTTTCATTTTCACTACCTGATAAAAAAATCGTTTTTGTCAGAGCTTATGCGGACACATGATTTTGCCGGTAAATCACTGCCGTTTTTTCGCACATCGGCAAGATGACTTCAACTGCCTCCAGCTTCCGCCACCTCAAAAAATCCTCTTTCCGGATCTTTAAGTGATCACCCGCACCATCCGGCACGCGTCAACATCCTCACGGAATGCTCCTTTTGCGGACGAACACGATGATCGGGTGTGCCGCCGTCAAAAATACACAATCCATGCGGAATTCATTTAAAATAGCACTCAATCGCCACTTTTGCAAATTTTTTTCATAAAAAAAACATTATTTTGCAAGATATCCACGCTTTGCATCTTCCAAACTTGAAAAATCCACGTTAATGGATTACCTTATATACAAGGAAAAACAATCGATCTTTGAGGATAACTTCCATGAAAAAATTTTTACTGTTCTGTCTTTTTTCTTTTGCGGCGGCAATGCTTTACGCTGTTCAACCGGGGGATAAACCCGGAGAAGCTGCCACTCAACTGCGCTGGATAGACTGTTCCCCCATGCCTTTCGGGGCCGTCAATCCGGAAAGTCACCCCAACATCCCCGAATTGCGGGTCATCGTTTTCATGCTCACCCGCGCCAGAGATACGGCCAATACCGTAACCATGCTCAATGCATTGACCGGACAATACGCCGGCAAAGTGCTTTTCTGCGTCATTACGCCGGATAACGTTTCCGATGCCGAAGCTCTCCGCCGCACCTATCCGGATATCCGTTTCCGCCTCGCCGTGGATATGGAACGCAAAATCACCCCCGAATATATGCGCGCAACTGCCATGCTCTTTCCCATGGCATTTCTCATGGATAAACAGGGGATGATCCTCTGGCGCGGCGAAGCGGTCGATCTCGCCGAAACCCTCGAACTTCATGCCGCCGGTAAACTCGATGTCCAGCTGCAGCGTCGTCTGGTGCCGCTCATCTACAATATGCAGCAGAATATGCGCACCGGCAATATGGCACGCACCATCGACAGTGCCTGCGCAGTGCTGGATGCTGATCCGGGAAATGCCCAGGCGATGCGTATGGCCATCTTTGCCATGGAAAATCAGAACCGCATTCAGGATGCCTGGGAGTTGGTCTTATCCTTCCTCGGCCATCTGCCGGAAAATCCCCGTTTCCACTTTACGGCACTGGATCTTGCCATGCGTTATCCGCAGTTGCGCAACGCCCTGCCGGAATTGATCCAACATTTTGCCTCACAGGATTTTCCGGTGGATATCCGTTGCGCCTATGCCGGAAATCTGCTGGATAACTTCCGTTTTGAATCCGCCGCCGTACTCGGTGCGAAAAACATCATCGCCGGAACTCCGATGCCGGTCAATGCCACCGCTTTGCAACTGGCCAATATCCTGATGGTCAGAGCCAGACTCCACTACGCTCTGGGCGATTTGCGGGCCGCCGAAAGTGATGTCAACGAGGCACTGCAATATTTCCGTCATGCCCAACTGCCCGGCGGTATTGCCCAGGCGGAAAAACAGTTGGCATACTTCCGGGCTTTGCTCGCAGATCAAGCAGGAGAATGATGTCATGAATCAGAGTGACACCATTGCCGCTCCGGCCAGTGCCGTCGGCGGTGCGGTGACGGTCATCCGTCTTTCCGGGCCGCAGGCACTGGAGATCGCCAACCAAGTCTGGCAGGGCAGAAAGCCTCTTTCCGCCGCCAATGTGCGCCGCATGATGCTCGGTGAAGTCGCCGGTGATCCGACGCTGGCAGTATATATGAAAGCTCCTTACAGTTACACCGGCGATGACGTTGTGGAACTGCAATGTCACGGCGGAGCGGCAGCGGCCAATTCCATCATGACCAGACTGCTGGCCTCCGGCTGCCGTCTGGCCGAACCCGGTGAATTCACCTGCCGCGCCTTTCTCAACGGCAAACTTGACCTGCTTCAAGCCGAAGCTGTGGCCGATCTCATATCCTCATCCAGCGAAAATGCCCTGCATCTGGCGGAAAAACAACTGGCCGGATCATTGAGTGTCAGAATCGATGAATTATATGACCTGATCATCACGTTGCGTTCCGAATGTGAATCCCGGCTTGATTTCCCGGATGAAGAACTCGATTTCGATGATTCCGTACCGGAAAAAATCGCCCAAACCCGTCAGCGTATCGGAGAACTCATCGCCACCAGCCACGCCGGAAGTATCATCCGGGATGGAGTTCAGGTGGTGCTGGCAGGAAAACCCAACGCCGGTAAATCCAGTTTGCTCAACCGCATCGTCGGCTTTGACCGGGCGATCGTCAGTGCCATTCCCGGCACGACCCGTGACACCGTGGAATCTGCCGCCGTCATCCGGGGTATCGGCGTGAATCTGACCGACACCGCCGGTTTGCGTGAAAGCAATGACCCCATCGAAAAAATGGGCATTGAACGCTCATTCCGCTCGATCAAAGCCGGTATGGTGACTTTCTGGCTGCTCGATGCTTCCAGCGACGATCTGCAATCCCAAGTTGCTTCC
This sequence comes from Lentisphaerota bacterium, assembly GCA_015061625.1. Taxonomy (GTDB): domain Bacteria; phylum Verrucomicrobiota; class Lentisphaeria; order Victivallales; family Victivallaceae; genus UBA1784. The sequence continues at coordinate 3,525 of SUWG01000013.1, forward strand.
ATCGACCGCCACGCACCGGGCGTGATCGCCGTCTGGAACAAATGTGACCTCGTTCCCGATGCCGTCTTGCCGGAAACCGCTTTACCGACCGTCAGGATCTCCGCCCGTTCCGGAGAAAATCTGGAACAACTCTTTGATGAATTTGAAAAAATCGTCTTTAACGGCGGCACTCCGGATATCCCGGAAGTTGCAGTCAATGCCCGCAGTGCCTCTCTGCTGGAAAACTCCCTGCAATTCCTCAACCGGGCTGAAACCGCTTTCCTCGATGGCGATTACGAAATCGCAGCAACCGAATTGGCAGAAGCTTCGATAAAAATCGGCGAAATCACCGGACGCACTGCCGCACCGGATCTGCTGGACAAGATATTCCACAAATTCTGCATCGGCAAATAACGGTGTTTGCATTGCGGGCAATCTCTTGCCGAATCTGCGGATAACAGTTCAGTCGAGTACATATCTCCAAAAAATCTCCCTGCGGCCGCGGGAGAGCGGCCTCGCCGCTCGTGCTTCGCACTCGGCGGTAAAGTCGATTTTTTGGAGGCCTCGCTCTCCGGTCTTCCGTGCGGCTTGCGCCGTACTCATCCCTGCGAGTAAGGTGGTTTTTAATGATATTTATATAATTTCCCCTGCGGCGGCGGGAGAGCCGCCTCGCCGCTCGTGCTTTGCACGAGCGGTTGCAGTCGATTTTTTGGAGGCCTCGCTCTCCGGTCTTCCGTGCGGCTTACGCCGTACTCATCCCTGCGAGTAAGGTAGTTTTTTTATTTATAATATTTGTCCGGCAAGACCTCGGCGGAAGTACACTCCTTCACTGTTACCTTGATTGAGACGCGACATCGGAGCGGCGAGACACCCCGCACCCCGCCGTGCGGGCGGCTTTCCTTGCCGCGCACTGCATCCACCGTCAGCCGCGTGGTGTTTCGGCTCGGCGGGCGGTTTGCACCGCCCTTGACAGGGGCTGCGCCCCCGTACCCCCGGTGGATAGCAGTCTGCCGGGGTTTTGTTTGTTTCGGCTCAACGGTAACAAACGGTAACAAACGGATAGCTGGCAGGGGCATTTCCCGGCTTGCGTTGCTCCGTACTTATCCGTACAACTCCGTACCCCTCCGTACCGGGCGAATGTCGAGCGCAAGCGAGCCGCAAGCCTGCACCGGTATTGTTGCCGCTTACAAGCCGGAGTAACATTTATTGGCTCCTGTTCGCTTGAGGGGAGGCAAACGCTTCGCCTTTGCCTCACAATGCAAAGTAAAAGTGCATTCGACTGCGGTCTGCGCGGTTTCCCGTGAAAAATACGACCTTTTGCGGCTTACTGTTGGTATCCGTAATGTCCGTAATGTCCGTACCGGGGGGTACAGGGGCGCAGCCTCTGTCAAGGCCGTCAGGCCGCTCACCGGCCCGCTCCACCACACCCGGCGGATGGATTGCGAGGCAATGTCAGGTTTTGCAAGGAGCGAATGAGGGAGCATACTCGGTATGTGACCGAATGAGGGACGCAAGCAAGGCGTGAGAAAAGCCGTAATGCGCCGCCGCACGGGTATTTTTGCAAGCAGTATGTGCTTTTGTCAGGTTTTGCAAGGAGCGAATGAGGGAGCATACTATGTATGTGACCGAATGAGTGACGCAAGCAAGGCGTGAGAAAAGCCATAATGCGCCGCAAAAATCGGTATGTGACCGAATGAGTGACGTAAGCAAGGCGTGAGAAAAGCCGTAATGCGCCGCAAAAATCACCAGTTGCGGAATATCCGCGTAATATTCTCGTCTGAAGTCAGATCTACCGGCTTTTTCCCATCGTTATTAGGCATGATCCTGGCCCGTTTTCCACGCAGAATCCGGATGATTCCGACGTGCCCCCCCTGTGCCGCCAGATGCAAAGGTGTATTGCCGTCACGGTTTTTAGCATTGATCCCGTCACTCCATTTTTTCAGCAATTCCACCATGATTGCCGGATTTCCGGCCATCGCCGCCCGGTGCAGAACATTGTTGCCCGCCTCATCCGTCACTGTAATATCCGCTCCGTCAGCGATCAGACGGATAAGCAAACTTTTATTGCCGCTGTCAATGGCGGCAAATAATTCGGCCGCCGACGGCACGGCTTTGCGCTCGCCGCTTTCACCGCTGTCTGCCGCCGCCGTTGGTGTTTCACTCACTGCCGGAGCATCAGTATCTGCCGGAGCAGGAGCCGCCGCCGGAACTTCCGCACTCTCATCCGCACTTTCCTCTCCAGAATCCTCTGATTCCGATGACTCCCGGACATTCTGCACCAGATTCATCCAACTTTTCACATTGTCGATTTTGGCTCTGACCCATGCCGGATACTTCCACCAGACAAATCCGCCGCCGCCCAGCAGCAGCAATAAGATCATCCATGCTCCCCATGACCGTTTTTTTCGGGGGGCTTTATCTTTTTTACGCATACTCTCCGGCTCCCGGAGCAGTGCGCGGACGGGGGCTTTTTTCTCTGCGACAACTGCCGGTTCCGAAATCACCGGAGCAACCGGAGCGAACTGGCTTTCTTCCACTAAAGGAGTTGCCGGAACAGCCGGAGCGGTGACCTGCGGCTCAACCGTTTCCGTCTGAATTGCCGGAACAGCCGGAGCGGCGACTTCATCTGCCATCTCTGCCACCGGAATACTCAAACGGATATCCAACTCTTCTTCCGACTCCGTTTCCGGAACCGGAATTTCCGCACTTTCCACCACCGGAGCAACCGGGATATCGACCTTTTGCGCGACCGGCACCGCCGGTTTTTCCTCCGGGGAAACGGTGACTTTCTCCGTTTCCCCGACCGGTATGCTCAACCGGATACCGTCAATTTCCAACTTATTTTCTTCACTCATAAACAAGTGTTCTTTCACTGGTTGATGACCGAAATTCCCAATGATGCCCCGACTGCCCGCACCACACCTTTGGGCTGGTGGTTGAGCATCTGCGGTTCAGTGCCGTTCCAGATCACAAAACTGCTGGAACCGCCGCCATCCATATTGACGCCGTTGAATGCACCGAAATATTTCAGCATGAAACCGACTTCACTGGTCGGGCATCCCATACTGAAATCCGGCTGACGGCCATCGACCACCAGCAAATACAGATATTTTTTATCCGCCGACAATCCGTAACCGGTGCGCGGGGCAGTTCCCGCTCCACTGGGCAATACATTGCCATTGACCAGCACAAAACCGAAACCGGTGATCGCCTGATCGATGTTGGTAAGATCTTCATTTTCTCCGACACAGCGCAAATCGACCGAACCATCTTTGTAAACGATGAATGACGGACGGCCCTTCAACACCGGAGAAACCACTTCACCGTCGGAGATCAGCAACCCCAGATTGCTGGCATAAGGGCTGTAAATACCATCCCACGGACTCCACGGTGCGCCATTGACGGCGGCGACCACCTCAAAACCCTGATCGCGCAACTGACTCATGAAATCAGCGGTTCTCTGCCGTTTGGTATGGATTTTCAAATGCGTATGAGTCGGCACCGTTTCGCCGTATTCAGCGGCTTTTTTACTGGTGTGGAAACGGAATGAACCATTCAACTCGACTTGCATCACCCAGATTTTCATGATCCGCGGTTCACTTTTTTCCAGTTGGACATATTTTATGCCCGACACCAGCTGCGCAGCACTGCTCCAGTCAAATTGCCCCTCATCCCACCATTGAGCATCAAGCACCAGTGCCGCAAACAAAAACAACACCGACAACCATTTTTTTCCCATTTCAAATATTCTCCACTGCGGTCAAAGTTTTTTTGCGGCCAGAGCCGCCAATTCACTGCGTTCACTTCTCTGCAAGGTGACGTGACCGAAAATGCTCTCGCCTTTGAGCCGGTCGGCCGCATAACTCAACCCGTTGCCGGAAGCATCCAGATAAGGGTTGTCGATCTGCGCCGGATCTCCGGTCAGCACCATTTTGGAATCGCTCCCGCACCGGCTGATGATCGTTTTCACCTCATGCGGAGTCAGATTCTGCGCCTCGTCGATAATGATGAATTGCCGGGGAATACTTCTGCCCCGGATGTAGGTCAAAGCTTCCAGATCAAGTTTATGGGAATTCATCAAACCTTCCGTGGAGTAACGGGAAGAACTTTTCGGCTTGCGCTCCTCCTCGCCGCCCAGCAGAAATTCAAGATTGTCGAAAATCGGCTGCATCCAGCTGCTCAACTTCGATTCTTTGCTCCCCGGCAGGAAACCGATATCGTTGCCCAGCGGAATGATCGGCCGGGAAACCAGTATTTTTTCATAAATATTTTCATGCAGAGTCTGCTGCAGTGCCGCCGCCAGAGCCAGCAATGTTTTACCGGTGCCGGCACCGCCGAGCAGAGTGACCAGTTTGACTTCCGGATCGAGCAGAAGATCCAGTGCCATGCGCTGTTCCTTATTGCGCGGAGAAAGATTCCACACCTTTTCCACCCGGTGCGGCAGCATCAGCAGATTGCCTCCGGCGTGCTTGCGCATGACCACGCTTTTGCGTTCATCGGCATTGGAAGTGAGCAGGATGAATCCGTTATCCGGCAAATCCGGGAACTTTTCTCCGGGCAACTCCTTTTTGCTGTATGCCTCATCCACCAGAGAACCATCCACCGCACTATCCTGAAATCCGGTATAGCGGTCGAAATTTTTGACCTTCTGACGTTCAAAATCCATCACCGGCAACCCCAGCGCATCCGCTTTGAGCCGCAGATTGATATCTTTACTTATGAATATGACATTGCGCCCGCGGTTGCGCAGAAAACAGGCCACACGCAAGATGCGGTTATCCGGAGAATCCAGCAGCAGATCATTGTCAAATGCCCGGTCGGCTTCATTGATACTCGCCTCATCCGCCGCCCCGGCACTGATCACGAAAAGTTTGCCGCAGGTTTCCTGACTGATGGATGACAGCGGCAGGCCCTTATCCGGATCACCGGCACAACCGGGGAATTCCTCCCGCAAACGGTCAAGATAACGGATCACCCGGCGGGCATTGCGCCCCAATTCATCGGAATTCTTTTTGAATTTATCCAGTTCCTCGATGACCGCCATAGGGATAACCACATCGTTATCCTTGAAACACTGCACGCTTGCGGAACTGTGCAACAATACGTTGGTATCCAGCACAAACGTTTTGACTTCACCGCAATGATCGCTCATATATCCACCTCAAGGTTGACTGTCATACTCCCGCTGCGCCTGATCGACTGCCGCATCTCTGGAGCGCACCCCGGTACCGGATGCCTGGATCGTCCGCTTGCTCAAAAACGGCAGAATGAATGTTTCCGTCGTCGTCACCTGCACATTGACCACCCTTGCGGCCCGGCGTTCCTTGGCTTCTTTGGTCAGCAGATGCACCACATTGGTCGTCGTCAGATTGTAACGGAATAAACTCCATTCACCATCGCCCGCCGGACTGCCGGTAATGATCGGCAACCCGAAAAAGAAGTAACCGGGTATCTCCACATAGGTCTGACACACCGCTTTTTCATTCGGCGTACCCAGCCCCATCCGGTTGAAAACCTGGGTGGATTCCACCGTGGTACATCCGCTGAAAATCATTGCGGCAAAACAGGCGGCCGCCAGAATAAATGTTTTTTTCATAGTAGACCATTCTCCTTTATTTATAAAATGTTTTGTTAAACTCTGCTTAATAATATAACAAAATACTCCGGTAAAGTCAAGTTGCCGGATGTTAAAAATCCGGTCAATTCACAATATATTTCCGGGTGCGCCAGCGGCCGGTAAGATAGTAGATACTGCCGATGACAAACGGGGTGAATCCGGCAATGGCATGACCATACCAGAAACCGAATATGCCGAATCCGCAATAGATACCCAGCACCATCGACAGACCGATACGCAACACCACTCCATCCAGGATACCCACTAAAAAGTTGAGTTTGAAGTTCCCCACGCCGTTGATCAAAGCCCCCAGCGGCGGGCGCAGGGCACTGCCGGCCAGAAGCACCAGAGCCACGGGGATATAGGCGATCGCCAGATCCATAACTTTCTCATCTTCAGTAAATATTCCGAAAACCATCTGCGGAAAAAGCACCAGTATTACTGCCATCAGGATCGAAATGGCACTGTTGATCGCCAGCGAAACTCCGACCACTCTCGGCACTCTGGAATAATATTCCGCCCCGATCGCCTGACCGATCATCGGGGAAGCGGCGGCGGCAAAGGAAAAGTTGATGATATTGACGATCATGCCGACCTTGTTGCCGATACCGTTCATGGCGGCGGCAACTTCGCCGTAACCGTTGATATAGCGGTTCACATAGAGCATGGAAAAACTTATCGCCGCACTCTGCAGCAGCATCGGCAGACCAAGTTTCAACAGCGGGGCAAGCACCTGCATATCGATCTTGAAACTGCTCAATTTGAAGTCGAATCCGAAATCCACCCGGTGCCGGTAAAGAAAGATTATCGACAAAATGAAACTTGCCGCCTGACTCAACACCGTAGCCATAGCCACACCGAAAACTTTCCAACCGAAAACCACCACAAAGAGCAGGTCAAGGATCACATTCAGCGTGGCGGCAACCGCCACAAAGATCAACGGATGTTTGGAATCCCCCATACCGCGCAGAATGGCGGAAACGATGTTATAACCGTAAATAAAGAGCATTCCGCTCATACAGACCACGACGTAACTCATGGCGAAATCCCACGTTTCCCCCTCCGGAGCATTCACCCAGCGCAACACCGGTTCCCGGAAAATTATGGTCAGTATCCCCAGCACCAGAGCCGCACTTAAAAGAAACGTGAAAAGTGTGCCGATCAATTTCCCCGCCCGCTCTCGCATCCCGGCACCGAGATACTGGGAAATGATCACCTGACCGGCATTGGCAAAGCCCATGGCGGCGAATGCCAGAAAGTGCATCACATCCCCGCCGACCGATACCGCCGCCAGCCCTTTAGTACCGACAAAATGACCGATAATGATCATATCTGCCGTATTGTAAAGCATCTGGATCACTCCGGAAAACAACAACGGCATGGCGAAAAGGATCATCGTTTTCGTCACACTGCCCCGGTTGAGGTCTTTAACTATTTTATTCGCCATATTTATACCACGATCAATAAATCACATCACCCATTCAGTTGCGCTTTTCATGCGGCGAAAGCAGATGGTGGCGCAGAAAACGGCACTCCGGACACATAAATTCATTCAATCCCCAAACCGGAGCGAATTCTCCACTTTGAGCAAAAACGACCTTTTCGCCCACCTGCACCTGAAATTTCTGCGGATCGTTGTCCGCCATGACCACTCCCGGCCCGCGGAGGATCTCGATCGTCACCTTGCTCTCTTCCGGCAATACCAGATGATCGACCACTTCCGTAGAATTGCTGAATGCCAGACCGACACCGACCCGGAACACCCCTCTGGTGATGCTCCGGTAGTAAGCGGTACTGCCGTGGACACTGGAAAAACACGCCCCGTCACCGACCACTTCCATAGCGTATAACTCACCGTCGATGAATACCCGGTAACGCAAGGCACTGGTATCTTCCAGAGAATTGATGACCAGATCGTTGATCCCGGTCAATATCCCCTGCGGAGCGACCGCCTGCAATTTGGGCAGCCGGGTAAGTTTCAATCTGCCCTCCAGATATTTGCCGATGATCTCTTTTGCGCTGTGCGCCGGACAGGTCGGCGCAGTTGCCGCATCACGCAAAGGCAGTTTCGGAATGCCGGGGAACTGCCGTTCGGCACCGAGCAATGCACCGTCGCCGCCGTAAGTGACGATCAACTCCGGAGTTCCCGTATCATCCGGGATCAAGCCGTACTCCTCAAGCACCGGCAGGATATCATCGAGATTTTTCCCCAGCAACTTTACTTTCATATTCATATTTTCAACTTTCCACGCACTTTAGCGTCAATGGCATAGGTTATCGCCGCCGCCGCATTGCCCACATTGATCGATGCCTTATCCCCTTTCATCGGCAGGGAAACGATCCGGTCAACCAGAGCCAGCGCATCTTCACTTACTCCCAGAGCCTCATTCCCGAAGACCACTGCCAACGGGAAAGTATACTCCATTTCCCAGGCTTCCAGGCCGCCGGGTTCAGCGGCAAGCACGGTGTAACCGGCACTTTTGAAAAAACTCACCGCCTGTGCGGAAGTGTCAAAGTGTTTCCACGGCACGCTCTTATCCGTACCCATAGCGGTCTTTTCCAGTTTGGGGTGCGGCGGAGTCGGCGTGTAGCCGCAAGCGGCCACGCCTGCGCCGAGTGCTTCCGCTATCCGGAAGATGTTTCCGGTATTGTGGGCACTGCGCAAACGGTCAAGGATCAGGACAAAATCCGGCAATTTTTCACATTCTTTACACATAATGTTATAAAATATAGCGTTTCATTGCAGTTTTTACAAGTTTTTCTCTTGCCTGAATGCACTTTTGATAGTATATTAATCTGCGGAACAATTCTTTAACCATACGAAAACGGAGAAAATAATTATGGCAAAGATCCACCCGACCGCAGTAGTTGAAGATGGTGCAATTCTGGGTAACGATGTTGAAATCGGCCCGCTTTGTTACGTTGGCCCCCATGTGAAGATCGGCGACGGCACCCGTCTGCTTTCGCACTGTAACGTAGATGGTTACACCACTTTGGGCAAATGCAATGTTTTGCATCCTTTCGCCGCATTGGGTCAACCGGCCCAGGATCACTCGGTCGTCCCCGGTGCGCCGACCTATCTCAATGTCGGTGACAACAATATTTTCCGTGAAGGTACTGCCATCCACACCGGCACCGCCCCGGAATCCGCCACGACCATCGGCAATAACAATATGTTCATGAATGGCAGTCACGTTGCCCATAACTGTAAAATCGGCAACGACATCCACTTCATCAGTCAGGCGGTCGCCGGCGGTTACGCCGAAGTCCATGACCGGGCGATCCTTTCCGGTCTGGTGGCGATCCACCAATTCACCAGAGTCGGCAAACTGGCATTTATTTCCGGCTGTTCCGCATTTTCGCAGGATGTGCCGCCATTCATGCTCGCCGAAGGACGCAACGGCGGAGTGAAAATGTATAACAAAGTCGGCCTCCAGCGGGCCGGATACACTGCGGAACAGATCAGCAATATCAAACAGATATTCAAAATCTACTTCCGCAGCGGCTTGAGTTCATCCAACGCCATTGCCAAAATCAAAGCGGAACTGCCCCCGACCGAAGAGGTCATGGAGTTCCTCAACTTCTGCGCCAACACCAAAAAAGGTGTCATTTCCGGCAGCGACAAACCCGGACACCGCAGTTAATCCGAATTTCAAGCAAAGAAATACAGAAAGAAAAACAATCATGGTCAAACCTCTGGAAATCAATCCTTCATTCACTCCCCGCCGCGGCCCGGTGGTGCTGGCGATCCTCGACGGTGTCGGTTTCGGCAAATTTGCCGACGGCGATGCGGTCAAACTGGCCAACACCCCGGTCTTTGATGCGCTGATGGCGGAAAATCCATTCACCAAACTCAAAGCCCACGGCACCGCCGTAGGTATGCCGTCGGATGCCGACATGGGCAACAGCGAAGTCGGCCACAATGCCATCGGTTCCGGCCGGGTATTCTCCCAGGGCGCGAAACTGGTCGGCGAAGCCGTTTCTTCCGGCAAACTCTTTGAGGGTGAAGTGTGGAAAAAAGTGGTTGCCAATGTCATTGACAACAACTCCGCATTGCATCTTATCGGTCTGGTTTCCGACGGCAACGTCCACAGCCACATCGACCACCTTTACGCCATGATCGATGCCGCTTATGCCGCCGGGGTGAAAACGCTCCGGGTCCACGCTCTGCTCGACGGCCGGGATGTGCCGGAAACCAGCGCGCTGGAATACATCAAACCGCTGGAAGAAAAACTTGCCGCATTGTCGGCACAGGGTGTCGATTACCTGATCGCTTCCGGCGGCGGACGCATGGTGATCACCATGGATCGTTACGGTGCCAACTGGGATATGGTCAGAAAAGGCTGGGAAACCCATGTGCAGGGCAAAGGCGAATTATTCGCTTCCGCTTCAGAAGCGATCGAAACGCTCCGTGAACGCACCGGTGCCATCGATCAGGATTTGGGGGCATTCGTAATTTCCAAAGACGGCAAAACTCCGGCAGGAGCGATGAAAGACGGCGATTCCGTGGTGCTTTTCAACTTCCGCGGCGACCGGGCATTGGAGATCACTGCCGCCTTTGAAGAAGGTGCTTCATTTGACAAATTCGACCGCGGCACGGTTCCGCAGGTGCTTTTCGCCGGTATGATGGAGTATGACGGCGATCTGCACGCCCCGGCGAACTACCTGGTCAATCCGCCGGAGATCGACAATACACTCGACGAATATCTCTGCGCCACCAAAGTCCGTCAGCTGGCGATCAGTGAAACCCAGAAATACGGTCACGTCACCTACTTTTTCAACGGCAACCGCTCCGGTAAATTCGATGAAGAATATGATGACTACATCGAAATTCCTTCCGATGTGGTTCCCTTTGAACAGCGTCCGTGGATGAAGTGCGCCGAGATCACCGATGCGGTGGTCGCCGCCATCGCCGACAACAAATACCGGATGATCCGGTTGAACTTCCCCAACGGCGACATGGTCGGTCACACCGGCAGCATGGAAGCGGTGCTGGTTTCCATGGGTGCGCTGGATCTCTGTCTGGGCCGGATAAAGGATGCGGTCAAAGCCGCCGGCGGGGTGCTGGTCATTTCCGCTGACCACGGCAACGCCGATGATATGCTGGAGCATGACAAACAGGGCAATGCCAAAAAGGATAAACAGGGCAATTTGGCCCGCAAGACCAGCCATTCGCTCAATCCGGTGCCGTGCATCATCTACGATCCGGAAAACAAAGGTGAATATGAAAGCACGCTCAAAGAGGGTCTGGGCATCAGTTCACTGGGAGCGACCTGTATCGAATTGCTCGGTTACAAGGCTCCGGCAGAGTACGATGAGAGTGTCTTGAAACTCAAATAATTGTCATTGTCCTGATTTTTGTGAAAAATATAACCTTCCGGCTTCGTTTACACTACGCCGTGACAAGGCGGTGGCGCATTGTGGGCAACCTCTTGCCTCGCACTGCATCCACCGGTTGGATCAAAGCCGTGTCGGCCCGGTTGACAAATCCAAGTTGTCATGGTATTACTTTGTTTGTTGCGGAATTTGCCGCATATAACTTTATATACCAGTTTCACAAAATTAAGGACATTACCAATAATTTGCCGTATTTCTCCCGAAAAAGGAATAAAAATCGTGCTTTTTCCTCATTCGGGAGAAAAAATCGCTTGACTTTTTGACATTGACAAGCGATATTATAACAGGTGCAGAATTTTGTATCACTGCACTTTACAGAAACAGTAAAGAACTGGGACTCTAAAACCAATTAAGAAAGGGAAAGAAAGATGTCCGAAATCGCTGATAAAGTAAAAAGCATCGTCGTCGAGCAGTTGGGTGTTGCTGAAGATCAGGTCACCCCGGAAGCCAAATTTGTCGAAGACCTCGGCGCGGATTCTCTGGATCAGGTCGAGCTGGTCATGGCTCTGGAAGAGGCCTTCGGTGCCGACATTCCGGACGAAGAAGCGGAAAAACTGACCACCGTCGGTGACGCTATCGCTTACGTCGAGAGCAAAGCGAACTGATTGGCGCACATCTTGCGTAACAGTTTACAAAATGGGGTCGCTGATCGATACGATTGGTGACCCTTTTTTCTTATTTTCTGATTTCAGACCGGTATCTTTCGGAACATTCATCATCCGGTCAGGATTTTTTTGGAAGCGCAAATTAAGCATTGAGGCAGAAATAATATGGATAAACGCAGAGTAGTGGTTACCGGTTACGGAGTTTTGTCATGCGTCGGTAACGATGTGACAACTTTTTGGGATTCTCTGGTCAACGGCCGGTGCGGTATCGGGGAGATCACCCGTTTCGACACCAGTGCATACCGCACCCACATCGCCGGCGAAATCAAAAACTTCGACCCGACTGAATATATTTCGCTGAAAGAAGCCCGCCGCATGGATCTTTTCACCCAGTACGCAGTGGTCGCCGCCGGTCAGGCACTCAAAAGTGCCGGTCTGGGTGGCAATCCCGGTGAAAAACGTGATAACGGCGACCGTTGCGGCTGTATGGTTTCCAGCGGAGTCGGCGGTCTTTCCACTATGGGCAAAGAGTGCCTGGTACTCGACGGCCGCGGCCCCGACCGGGTTTCGCCCTTTCTGATCCCGATGATGATCAGCGACATGGCCGCCGGTGCGACGGCCATGACCTTTGATCTGCGCGGTCCCAACCTCGGTCTGGTGACGGCTTGCGCCACCGGATGCCACTCCATCGGTGAAGCATTCTGGACGATCAAACACGACGATGCCGATATCATGGTCGCCGGCGGTGCCGAAGCGAGCATCGTGCCCATGGGTCTGGCCGGATTCTGCGCCCTCAAAGCCTTGAGTACCCGCAACGATGATCCGCTGCACGCCAGCCGCCCATTCGACCTCAACCGTGACGGCTTTGTCATGTCCGAGGGTGCCGGTGTACTGGTTCTGGAAGAACTCGGCCACGCAGTGCGCCGCGGAGCCAACATTCTGGCGGAAGTCGTCGGTTACGGTGCCACCGCCGATGCCTATCACATCACCAGTCCGGCTCCGGATGGCAACGGTTGCGCCAGAGCGATCCAAATGGCTATGCGTCACGCCGGTATCACCGCAGATCAGTTGGATTACATCAACGCTCACGGCACCAGTACCTCGCTGAATGACAAATACGAAACTCTGGCGATCAAAGCCGCACTCGGCGATGCCGTCAGCAAAGTTGCCGTCAGCAGTACCAAAGGAACTACCGGTCATGCACTGGGTGCCGCCGGCGGTTTGGAGTGTATTGCCTGTATCAAGAGTATTGAAACCGGCATCATTCCGCCGACGATCAACTACGAAACCCCGGACCCGGATTGCGATCTGGATATCACCCCCAACACTGCACGCAAACGGGATGTGACCTATGCGATGAACAGCAACCTCGGTTTCGGCGGTCACAACGGTACAATGCTTTTCAAAAAATTTGAGAATTGATCACATATAACATACCGGAGGTAAAAAACATGAGCAAACATCTTCTTACCGCCGCCGGCGGTGCAATCCTTATTCTGGCAACCGGTTGCCACTACACCCGGATCGCCAGACCCGAACCCAGCGGCGAAATGCAGGATTGGGAAGCAATCATCCGGGAAAGTTACCCCGGTTATACTCCGCCGCCGACCACGACCAGGATCGTCCGTCCGCAAACTCCGGCCCGTCCGGCTCCGATGGAAACCCCGGCTCCCGCTCCGGCTGATGTTCCAACTGAAGCTCCGGCTCCGGAAGCACTTCCGGCGGATACTCCCGCTCCGGCAGCCGATGCTCCGGCAGAAGCCCCCGCTCCCGCTCCGGCAGCTGATGCAGTAGTCGAAGTTCCCGCTGATCCGGCGGCTGATACTCCGGCAGAAACCCCGGCTCCGGCTCCTGCCGCAGACACTCCGGCGGCTGATGCTCCGGCGGCTGATGCTCCGGCGGCGACGCCTTCCGGTCAGACCCCGCCTGACCCGACCAACAGCACGGTTTATGAAGTCAAATCCGGTGATACTCTCGGCTCGATCGCCCAGCGCATCTACGGTGATGCCCGTTACAGCAGTGTGATCCACCGCGCCAACACCGACATTCTGCCGGATCCCAACAAATTGCGCCCCGGCATGAAACTGATCGTGCCGAAACTTTGAAATTGCCCGATGGAGATTATTGAGCGATTTTATTTTGAACCGGGCTTCTCCCTGCGTGCCGCCGGTACAGGGGATGAAGTCCGTTTGCTTGAGCGGTTCAGGAGCATCTTTACTGTCAACACCGTGGCCAGAGAAAACTGGGTGGAGTTATCCGGAGAAAAAGATCAGGTGCAAAATGCCCTCGATGCTCTGAATGAGTTGCAAACCTTATTCAAACTCCGCGGCAGGGAACTTGACCGGGCGGATGTGGAAACGGTTTTGCGCCGCCAGAGTGGAGATTCGCTCCGGTCACTGTGGGATGCCAGAGTGAATGTCGCTCCCGGCAGACGGGAGATCATGCCCCGTTCCGCCCGGCAGAAAGCCTATTTGCAGGCAATGAATAAACACGATGTGGTTTTCGGTATCGGCCCGGCCGGTACCGGTAAAACCTATCTGGCTATGGCGATGGCGGTTTCGCTCTTTTTGCGCGGCGAAGTTTCCCGGATCATCCTCACCCGTCCGGCCCGTGAATCCGGTGAAAGACTCGGATTTCTCCCCGGCTCACTGGAAGAGAAAGTTTCACCCTATCTGCGGCCGTTGTACGATGCGCTTTTCGATATGATGCCGCAGGAGGAAGCCGCCGGTCTGATCTCCCGCAACATCATTGAAGTTGCCCCGCTGGCTTTCATGCGCGGGCGCACGCTCAACAATGCATTCATCATCCTCGATGAAGCGCAGAACACCACTGCCGAACAGATGCTTATGTTCCTTACCCGCATGGGTTTCGGTTCCCGGTGTGTGATCACCGGCGACCCGACTCAATCCGATCTGCCCAAGCATGAATCTTCCGGACTTGACCGGGCTTTGGATACCCTGAAATCCATCCGGGAGATCGGTTTCGTATTTTTCACCCCTAAAGATGTAGTTCGTCACTCACTTCTGGAAAAGATCATCACAGCGTACAACCACGATCAGGAGCAGTAAACGGTTATGGATTGGAAAAAATTGATCCCTTTCGGCCGCCGCAACCGGGGCGGCAAATCATTGATCGACCGTGAATATATCGAGGAAAGTCTGGAAGCCTCACCGGTGCCGGTCGTCATGGTCATCATCCTGCTCTGGGCGGTCTCCTCGGTTCTGCTGCTGCTGTCGGAGAACCGCCAGCGGGATCTGACCGTCTGGCAGGGCAATCAGCGTGCGCCATTCTCGGTGTGGGCGAGAACCAACTTTTCCTATGAAGACACCACGGCAACAGAAGCGTTGCGCGATCAGGCCAGAGCCGGAGAACCATTGTTTTTCAAGGTGGATGAAAAAATTTGCGAAGGACTCAGATCCGCTCTGCGCAACTATTTCGACAACGACTTCAACCGCAAATACGGTGTATCTCTTCAAACCGATCATGATCAATTACTGAAAGATATCGACGTCATCCTCTATCACGGCATCTTCAGTGACAGCGATTTTGCCGGATTGCCGGAGGATAAACCGGTGCGGATCATAACTCCGAATGAAACGTTTTATGCCGTCGCTCACGACGCCCGGAGCAGTGCCAAAAATTTGATCGATCTGCTGAATCTGCCGAATCTGCCGCCCCATATCGCCGAATCGGCAGTCAACGATATCCAGACTCTGCTTGCCGGGGGCAATCTGATCTTTGATCAAAAAGCCACCGATGCCGCCGCCGTTGCCGCAGCCGCCAAAGTGCCGCCGGTGATAAAAGAACGCAAACGCGGCGAATTGCTGATCGAAAGACATCAGGCCATCACCAGAGAAGTGGTCGATATGTTTGAGGCGGAAAAAGCGGCTCTGCCCAGCGGCTACGGATTGGTTCTTTTGGGCAATCAGTTGATTTTGAGTTGTCTGCTGCTGATGCTGGCACTCTTTTTCCTCTACCGGGTCTATCCTAAAATTTTCAAAACTCCGCGCCGTTTTGCCACCGGCGGATTTGCGATCATTCTGGGGTTGCTTGCCAATTTCGGAGCATTTCAACTTTTCTTCTACTTTTTCCGTCACGGTATCGTCAGCAATTATGAATTGATGCTTTTCATGATCCCGATACCTTTCGGTGCGGCTCTGCTTACGGCTCTGCTGGGCAACCGGACAACGATTTTTGCCGGTTTTCTGGTCGCTTCCATTTCAGCATTGATGATCCTGCCTGACCGTTCATTTGAATTGGCTATCCGCTGGTTCGCCATTGCGGCCCTGACAGCTCTGATCACCCGGAATTTGAATAACTACCGCAGTTTTTTCATCCGGACATTTTTCTGCGGTGCGCTGTTGACGACCATCATCAATATCGACATTCTTTATTCCTTCTACAACCGGCCGGAAATTCTGAAATTCATTCTGATAACCGTGCTGGCCAACAGTTTTATCTGCGCCATGACTGCGTTGCTGGCGGTTTTCGCCTTTGAATTGATCTTCAATACCGATACATCCATGTCGCTGATGGTGTTGAGCGACTACAACCACCCGCTGCTGGAAAAACTCAAACGGGAAGCACCCGGAACCATGTTCCACAGTATGACCGTTGCCACTCTGGCCGAAGATGCCGCGCGGGCGATCAAAGCCAATCCCATCCGCGCCAAAGCCGGAGCGTTATTCCACGACATCGGTAAACTTTCCATGCCGCAATACTTTGTGGAAAATAATGTGGACAGCCCCAAAGAACACATGAAAATGCCTCCCCAGCGCAGTTGCGGCATCATCCGCGGTCACGTCAAAGAGGGGTTGAATCTCGCCAGAGAATACCGCCTTTGCAGTTTCGTCCGGGAAGCGATCGTCACTCATCACGGCGACGACCTGATCTCATTTTTCTACCGCAGAGCGTTGGAAAACAGCAACGGCGACAATCTGCCGGTGATCGAAGCCCAATTCCGCTACGACGGCGAACCGCCGGTGAATAAGGAATTGACCATCATCTCGCTGGCTGATGCCTGCGAAGCGGCCAGCCGTTCGCTGAATAAGCCGACTCCGGCCAAACTTGAAACGCTGGTCAATGATATTTTCATCGGCAGATTGCGCGGCGGACAACTGCGCAATTCCGAATTGACCACCAATGAACTGGATATCGTCCGTGAATGTTTCATCGCCGACCTGATCAGTTTCCATCACGGCCGGATCGCTTACCAAAAGGAGAATTCTGATGATCCAACTGCATTGCCGCTGGAAGAACAATCTGCTTCCGGCTCCGAAAAAAAGTGAATTGCGCCGCTTCGCCCATGAAGCCGCCATCGCCGCCGGATTGCCCGTCGAACCGGTATGGGATCTGAATCTGCTCTTTGTCAATGACCGCAGTATGGCTGTTTACAATGCGGAACTGGTCGGCCATGAAGGCACGACCGATGTTATAACTTTTTCCTACTTTGACGGTTGCGACACTTATGAAGCCGAAGACACCATGATCGAATTGATCATCAATCCCGATGCCGCTTTGCGTGAGGGAAAGAAACGGAAAACCGGTTACGCTTACGAAATGGCACTCTATCTCGTTCACGGTCTGCTCCACAGTGCCGGGGAGGATGATCTTTCCCCCGGTCCCCGCCGGAGAATGCGCCGCCGGGAAAAGGAGTGTCTGGCGATCCTGAAAGAGAAGTTCGACTTTGAATGTCTCTTTTCACTTGAAAGGTAAATGAAGCGGCACTATATTATCAAAGCACATAATTATAATACATTCAGGAGAAAGATCATGAAACGTTTTTGCTTATTCGCCCTGCTTGCCCTGGTGTTCTGCACCGGCTGTGAATCGCTCAATCCCTACAAAGTCGCCGAAAGAAATATCAATAATGCCAAACAACTCCGGGTCGGCATGACCAAAGCCGAAGTATTGGAGATCATGGGCGAACCATTGACGGAAGAAAGTTTCAATAAACCCGATCTCTGGTACTACTATTTCGACTGCAACTGGCTCGACGGCCTGATCACCGAGGAAGAGTGCTTCCCGCTGGTTTTCAAAGATGATAAACTTATCGGCTGGGGCAACCGTTTCTATGCCAACTGGCGTCTGGAAAACCGTGACCGCATCCCGCAAGTCGAAATTCCCACCACCGGCGACGGAGAATAAGTCATGCACAAAATCAAACTTCTGCTCCTTACCCTGCTTTTGCTGATTTCAGCGGTTTGCCTTTATGCCGATCCGCTCAAGACCGGCAGTCAGGTAACAGTTCTGCCCTCGCCGCTTTATCTGGATGATTCCAACAAGACTCTCGCCGAATTTCTCGGTGAAAAATATGTCGTCTTATTCATCTGGGAAATGAATAATGCCGCCCTCACCGAATTTTATTCCGCCGCCAACCTCGCCATCCGCAACCGTGATGTCGCCAATTTCATCGGCATCGGTATCGGCCCGCATGACCAGCTTAAACGCTTCCCCGGCGCAGTTCGCCTCGGATTCCCGGTGAATTCCGACCACCGGGGAGCCGCCAAAGCCCTCTTTCAGCGTCCCGGCGACCCCATGCCGCTGGCCGTGCTGCTCGACAAAAACGGCGTATTGCTCTGGCGCGGCCGGCTGCAGAATCTGCAAGCCATTATCAACAGTTGCAAAGAGGGGAAATTCGATCTTCAGGAACAGATCCGTCTGGAAGATTTTTCCGCCGCAGTCAATGCCGCCATCAGCGAAAACAAATTCGAAGATGCCCTCAACCTGCTGGCCGCTGAATATGCCAATCATCCGAACAATATCGATTTGCTCCAGATGCAAATGGCCATGCTGCTCCGCCTCGACCGCCGGGATGACGCTTTTGCCTTGCTTCATCAGGCCCAACAGCGTGCCGGTGACGACTACCGCTATTTTGAGATCGAATACAAACTTATCGGCGAACTCAACCTCACTGACAATCTACCGGACTTTTTCAGCCGGGTAAAGACCGTATTCGCCAAAAAACCCAATATCCTGATCGCATTCGCCCTTGCTGAATGTCAGTTGCCGCCGGAAAAACTCAATTTGACCTTCGTTCTCGATCTCGCCGCCGCCGGTTGGCAGAGCGGGGAATTCGTCTCCCCCGAACACCGCGGATTGTACGCGCTGGATTACGCCAGTATTCTCCACTCCATCGGCAGAAACGATCTGGCCATAATCATCATCACCCAGGCCTGCGAAGACCTCAAAGACAATGCCACCCAACTGCCCAGAGCCCAGGCCGCATTGACTTATTATACAAAAATGAACGAGATCGCACCGACAGTCACCCTGCCGGACTTGAAAAAATAGGATTCCGGAACTATATTATATTGAGGCAATTTACGGATATTGCCTTATTGTGTCTGTTTTCAAGGCAGAGTTGAGAAGCGGTTTACTCCGGAAATATCCGTTTTTCAGTGCGTGGAATTCGTTCGGTTTCACCTTCTGTGCCAGTTTTGCGGCAGGGGATGTGACACCGGGATTCCGCCGGCTGAACCGGAATTTTTATGGAAGCATCCCGCTTCAACCCTCTGCAAAACCCAAACTTCATAAAAAAAAGGATTTTGTATCATGGGTGAAGAAAAAAAGATCGTCTTCCAGTTGGATGACACCAGAACCATGGAAATCTCCACCGGCAAAATGGCCGGTCTCGCCAATGGCAGCTGTCTCGTGCGCCTCGGAGATACCATCATCATCGCCGCCGCCTGTTCCGGTGAACCCCGCGAAGGCAGCGACTTTTTCCCGCTGCAGGTCGATTACCGGGAAAAATATTCTGCCGCTGGTAAATTCCCCGGCGGCTATATCAAACGTGAAGGCCGCCCCTCAACCAAAGAAATTCTCACCTGCCGCATGATCGACCGCCCCATCCGGCCGCTCTTCCCCAAAGGCTTCTTCCACGAAGTCCAGGTGCAGTGTATGCTTTTGAGTGCCGACGGTGTCAATGATGCCGACGTGCTGGCCATGGTCGGTGCTTCCGCCAGTCTGATGCTTTCCGACCTGCCCTTTGAAGGCCCCATCGGTGCCGTCCGTGTCGGTAAAGTCGATGGTCAGTACATCGTCAACCCCACCCGCGAACAGATGGAAAAAAGCACCCTCGAATTGATCTATGCCGGTCTGCCCGATCAGGTCATCATGATCGAAGGTGAAGCCGAATTCGTCAGCGAAGCCGAAATGCGCGAAGCCATGTATTGCGCCAACGAAGCGATCAAACGCCAGTGCGCCGCCCAGATCGAACTGGCCAAAATCGCCGGTCGCGCAAAAAGAGAATATCACTACTACCTCGTGCCGGAAGCCCTCCAGAAAGCACTGGAAGAATTCTGCGCTCCCACCATCGAAACTACTTGCACCATCCCCGGCAAAGAAAACCGCCAGAATGCGCTCAATGAGCTGCTCGCCAATGCCAGAGCCGCCCTGCGTGAGCAGTTTGCCGATATGAGCGATGCGGAATTCAACCTCGAAACCGCTAAAGGTTTCGATGATTACGTCCGTGATATCACCCGTAAACTCATCCTCGAAAAACACTTCCGTCCCGATGGCCGTTCCGTCACCGACATCCGCCCGCTTTCCGCTGAAGTCGATGTTCTGCCCGTCGTCCACGGCAGCGCGCTTTTCTCCCGCGGCGAAACCCAGGCCCTCGTCATCGCCACTTTGGGCAGCGAAAAAGATGCCCAGGAATTCGATGACCTGACCAGCGTCACCGGCAACGCCGTCAAACGCTTCTATCTGCACTACAACTTCCCCAACTACAGCGTCGGTGAAGTCGGCCGCATCGCCGGCCCCGGACGCCGCGAAATCGGTCACGGCAACCTCGCCGAAAGATCCGTTTCCAAAGTCGTTCCCGCCAGCTTCCCCTACGTTGTCCGTTGCGTTTCTGAAATCATGAGTTCCAATGGTTCAACTTCCATGGCCAGCGTCTGCGGCGCAACCCTCGCTCTGATGGATGCCGGTGTGCCTATCACCGCTCCGGTCGCCGGTATCTCCTGCGGTCTGGTCACCGGTGACAACGGCGAAAGATTGCTCCTTACCGATATCCTCGGCGCAGAAGACCACTTCGGCGATATGGACTTCAAAGTTTGCGGTACCCGTGACGGTATCACCGGATTCCAGCTCGACCTCAAACTCCCCGGTATCCCCATCGACCTGCTCTGCGAAGCCATGGAACGCAACCGCATCGCCCGTCTGAAAATCCTCGACGTCATCGAAAACTGCATCTCCGCTCCCAGAGCCGATATCAGTCCCCGTGCGCCCCGGATCGAAGAAATCAAAATCAACCCCGATAAGATCGGTGCCCTCATCGGACCCGGCGGAAAAAATATCCGCTCCATCACCGATGAAACCGGCGCAAGTATCGATATCGATGATGACGGTACCGTCAAAATCATGGCTTGCAACCTCGATCAACTCAACGCCGCCAAAGAACGTGTCCAGGCTTGCACCGCTGAAGCCGAAGTCGGCAAAATCTACCGCGGCAAAGTCGTCACCGTCCGCGATTTCGGCGCATTCGTCGAAATCCTCCCCGGCATGGATGGCTTGCTCCACATCTCCGAAATGGCCGATTACCGGGTCAACAAAGTTACCGATATCTGCAACGAAGGCGATTACGTCACCGTTAAAGTCATCGACATCGATAACTCCGGCAAAATCCGCCTCAGCCGCAAAGCCGCCCTCAAAGAAATGGACGCCTAAGTTACTTTTCTTTTTCCGAAAAAAGAAAAGTAACCAAAAGAAAAACGAGGTGTCGCGGCACTCCGTTGTCGTGCCTTGATCGACGCTTTTTGAAAAAAAGCTTTGCAAAAACTCAGTGGAGTAACACCCACTGGGTTTTTCTTTTGCGAGGTGTCGCACCGTTGCGTTGCAACGGTTTGATCGGACGGGCGGTTGACACCGCCCTTGACAGGGGGCGTTGCCCCCCGTACCCCCCCCCGGTAGATTTTTGCAGTCTGCCGGGGTTTTGTTTGTTTCGGCTCAACGGTAACTAACGGTAACTAACGATAATTAACGGATAGCCGGAAGGGGCATTTCCCGGCTGGCGTTGCTCCGTACTTATCCGTACAACTCCGTACCTATCCGTACCGGGCGCATATCGAGCGCAAGCGAGCCGCACAAGGTCGTATTTGTCACGGGAAACCGCGCAGACCGCAGTCGAATGCACTTTTACTTTGCATTGTGAGGCAAGGTCGAAGCCAAGTCAAGGCGGCAACGAGGGAGTGTACGACCGTACTCGACCGAGTTGACGACCGCTGACTTGGCAAGAGATTGCCCACAAGGTAAAGTAAAAGCCGAACAACAATAGTTGCGAGGATGAGCAAGCGGGCGAGCAATAGCCGGCATGTGCAGTGGAAAGGCCGCCCAGGCGAGCCGTAAGGCGAAGCCGCTTGACGACCGGCAAAGCCGGTCTGGCGGCCGCCCCACGGAATCGACGGCGTTACTTTAGTAGGGGAATTCACGCCCGGAGCAACTTTTTGTCACGGGAAATGCACCGCAAAAGGTAGGGAGTTTGAGGGGAGGAAAAGGCGTTAGCGTTTGCCTCCCCTCAAGCGCACAGGAGCCAATAAACGCTCCACCGGATAATCACCGGCAACACACCAAGAGCAGAGCAGGTCAGCGGCTCGCTTGCGCTCGATATCCGCTTGGTACGGATAAGTACGGATAAGTACGGATAAGTACGGAGCAACGCAAGCCGGGGAATGCCCCTGCCAGCTATCCGTTTGTTACCGTTTGTTACCGTTTGTTACCGTTGAGCCGAAACAAACAAAACCCCGGCAGACTGCATGATCTGCCGGGGTGTAACAAACCCATTAAGGGAACCTTTAAAGTTCGGTGGTAAGTTTCTTTGCCATGCGCTCGACTTTGGCGAGGGCTTCATCCACGCTGTTGTCACGGGCGAGCAACACGCCGAGGCGGCGATGGCCGCGCAATTCACCTTTACCGAAAATGCGCATGGAAGTATCCGGTTCAGCCAAAACTTCGCTCAAATTGCCGAAACTGACCGCATCGGAATTACCGGCGACTTTGATCGCTTTGCTGGCACTGGGGCCGTGGAAAGCGATATTGGGGATCGGCAGACCGAGAATGGCTCTGGCGTGCAGATCGAATTCGGAAAGATCCTGGGAGATCATAGTGACCATACCGGTATCGTGGGGTCGGGGGCTGACTTCGCTGAAAATGACCTCGTCACCACAGATAAAAAGTTCCACGCCGAAAATACCTCTGCCGCCGAGAGCATCGGTGATTTTTTTGGCGATATCGCGGGCTTTGGCGATGGCGATATCGCTCATTTTCTGCGGCTGCCATGATTCCTGATAGTCGCCATCGACCTGATGATGACCGACAGGTTCAAGGAAACTGGTTCCGCCGACGTGCCGGACGGTGAGCAAAGTGATTTCGAAGTCGAATTTGACGAAACCTTCAACGATGACTTTACCGGCACCGGCGCGGCCGCCTTTCTGTGATTCTTCCCATGCCGCATCGATCTGATCGGCGGTTTTGATGGTGCTTTGTCCGTGACCGGAACTGCTCATGATCGGTTTGACCACACAGGGCAGACCGATTTCTTTGATTGCCGCATCGAATTCTTCCCGGTTGGCGGCGAAACGGTATTTGCTGGTGGGAATGCCGAGTTCTTCGGCGGCCAGACGGCGGATACCTTCCCGGTTCATGGTCAGCTGGGCGGCTTTGGCGGTGGGGATGACGGTGTAGCCTTCGCTCTCAAGTTTCACCAGTTCAGCCGTGGCGATCGCCTCGACTTCGGGGACGATATAATCGGGTTTTTCTTTTTCGATGACTTCACGCAGAGCGGCACCGTCGAGCATATTGACGGTGTAAGAGCGGTGGGCGACTTGCATCGCCGGAGCGTTGTTGTAGCGGTCAACGGCGACGACTTCCACGCCGAGCCGCTGCATGGCGATCGCCACTTCCTTACCCAACTCTCCTGAACCGCAAAGCAG
Organism: Lentisphaerota bacterium; assembly: GCA_015061625.1. Lineage (GTDB taxonomy): Bacteria > Verrucomicrobiota > Lentisphaeria > Victivallales > Victivallaceae > UBA1784. Next base: position 27,053 of record SUWG01000013.1, read on the forward strand.
AATTTTCGTTGCGCTTTTGGTCAATGCTGTACCGAGTTTTGCCATAATTTTACCCTTTCTTTAAATTATTCCTGATGATTGTTTATCACTGAACTTCTTTTGCCGTAACGGTGACACTCTTTGAGATATTCCACCGCTTCTTCTGCGGAATCGACCACCTCGATCAACTCCATATCTTCAGCGGAAATCATTCCGTCTGCCAACATCGTATTTTTGAACCACCGGATCAGACCGCCCCAGAATTTGCGGTTGACAAAAATGATCGGGATGAGGTTGATTTTTCCGGTCTGCACCATCGTCAGAACTTCGGATAACTCATCCAGAGTGCCGAAACCGCCGGGATAAACGATGACCGCCGTGGAGTATTTGAGAAACGACACTTTGCGGACGAAAAAGTAGTTGAAACTTATGGAAGTCGTCTGATACGGGTTGGGAGTCTGTTCAAAAGGCAGTTCGATATTCAGACCGATGGAAACGCCGCCTTTTTCATAGGCACCGCGGGCGGCGGCTTCCATCACGCCGGGGCCGCCGCCGGTGATTACGCCGTAACCGGCTTCGGCCAGACGGTTGCCCAACTCTCTGGCAGAGGTGTAAACCGGGTCATCCGGAGCGGTGCGGGCCGAACCGAAAACAGACACGAGCATTCTCGGTTTGTTGCGCATGGTTTCAAATGATTCCACGAATTCAGACATGATACGCATGACACGCCACGAATCCATGGGCATAAAATCGATTTGCTGATTGCTGTAATCTTTCATAAGCAAACTCCTCACTCAATTACTCCGATACACGGCACATTGCGGTAGAACTCCTCGGAATCCAAGCCGAAACCGACCAGATAGAGATCCGGCGCATCGAAACATGACCAATCCGGCTGACACGCCCTGCCCGGCACCTGTTTATTGACCAAAACAGCGGCTTTCACACTGTTTGCCCCGGCTTGTTTCAGAAGAGACTGACATTTTTTCACGGTTTCACCGCTGTCGAAAACATCATCGACCAGCAGCACATCACGACCGTTTACCGGCAGTTTGAGTGTGGCGGTCACTTTGACTTCATCACAACGGCAGTCGTGGATATAACTGGAAGCGCGCATAGAATCGAACCACAGCGGCAAATCGATCTCTCTTGCCAGATCACTGCCGAAAAATGCCCCGCCATTCATCAAAACGATGACCGTCAGCGGTTTTCCACGGTAATATTCAGTCAACTCCCGCCCCAGAACGGCGATTTTTTCAGCGATTTGCCTGCGCCCCACAAACTCCTTTATATTCATTTCAAAAACCCCTGATAATTGTTGATCATCCAGTTTTTCAACAATTTCCGCAGAATGAACTCCTCTTTGGCGGCGGATTCCTCAAAACGGCAGTTGCAATACGGACAACGGGAAAACATTTCGATATCTGCCGGAGAAAGTTGTTCTTCACATTGGGGGCAGAATCTGCCGGCCAGCAAAAAATCCCCTTCGTCTGTCACCTTTTTTTTCATTAATCTGCTCCCCATTATCCTTGCAAAGACACATTTTTTGCGCTATCTTATAATCAAGGCATTTTATGTCATGATAATAAGATAACGCTGTTTTGGTTCAAATTCAAATCCGGCCGGTAAAACTCCGGCACAAAAGTCTATGAAAAAGTTCTGGATCATTGCCGGAGAGGCCTCCGGCGACATTTACGGAGCCGCTTTGGCGCAGGAATTGCGTCAACTTGGTGCGGCCAAAGGGGAAAAAGTGGAAATTTCCGGCATGGGCGGAGCCGCTATGCTCAAAGCCGGGGTGAATATCAAAGTGGACTCCACCGAATTGGGGGTCATCGGCATTTTTGAAGTGTTGAAAAGTATATTCACATTCATAAGGATATTCTATTTTCTGCTCGATGAAGTCAAAAAGGAGCGGCCGGATGCGGTGATACTGATCGACTATCCCGGTTTCAATCTGCGCTTCGCCAAAAAACTTTACAAGTTGGGCATCCCGGTTTACTGGTATGTCAGTCCGCAGGTTTGGGTCTGGGGCAAGAAACGGTTGCCCATTCTGGCGAAAATCTGTACTAAAATGCTGGTCATTTTCCCCTTTGAGGTGGAAGTTTATGCGAAAACACAACTGCAGGCGAAATTTGTCGGTCATCCGCTGGTCGATGTGATCTCCGCCAGAAAAGATCCGTCGATCAAACGTGATCCGGATAGTTTCCTGCTGCTGCCCGGCAGTCGCCGGAACGAGATCGACCGTTTGCTGATACCGATGCTGGAAGTCGTCGAAGAACTGCATAAAAAATATCCGGCGTTGAAGTTCACTTTAGCCGCCCCCAGAGAGAAGATCGCCGGATGGTGCCGGGAAAAGATCGCCGGATTCCGCAAAAAACATCCGGATCTGCCGGAAATCACCATCGCCGTCGGCAACACCGGCAAACTTCAGCAATCCGCCGGTACCGGCATCGCCGCCAGCGGCACAGTGACCGTGGAGTGTGCGCTTTCCGGCTTGCCGCTGGTAGTCGGTTACAAACTCAATCTGCTGACTTTGGCACTGGCGAAAATCCTGGTGACACTTTACCGGGGATTTTTCACTATGGTCAACATCATTGCCGACAAAGAGGTTTATCAGGAGTTTCTGCAGTGGCACTTCTGTAAAAAAGAGGTGCTTCCGGCGGTGGAATCCATTCTGCCCGGCGGTGCGCGCCGCAAAGAGGTGGAAGATGGTATGCAAATGGTCGCCTCTCTGCTGGGGTCGGCCTCGGAAGTTTCAGCGTTGCGCCGCGCCGCGATCGAAATGTATGAATAACAGGAATACGGTCTATGGAAGAAAAACTTATCACCTGGGATCTTAAAGCCCTTTATCCGGATCCGGAAAGTTGGGAAAAAGAGTTTGCCGCATTGCAAAGTGCAGCAGAGAAATTCTATTCATTCAAAGGACATCTGGCGGAATCTCCGGAACTTCTCAAAGCCGCCATTGAAGCATCCGATGAATTTGACCGGCTGGCGGAAAAATTGTATACCTATGCCCATTTGCTCTGCGATGAGAATACTTCAATAAGCAAAAACCGGGCCAGAGTTGACCGCATTTGCGCCAAATTATCCGCCCTGTCGGAAATGGAAAGCTGGTTCGATCCGGAGATCATGGCCATCGATGACCGGCGTATGCAGGAGCTGCTCGATTCTCCGGTGCTGGCATTTTACCGCCGCAGTCTGGAAGAACTTCTGCGGGAAAAACCCCACACGTTGAGTGAAGCCGAAGAAAAACTGCTCGGCACTCTGGGCGATGTGCTGGGTAATTCCGACGAGATATTTTCCACTATCAATGATACGGATATGAGTTACGGCAGAGTGCGGGATTCCGGCGGAGAACTGATCGACCTGACCCACGGCACCTGGGGCAGTTTCATGGAAGAACCATGCCGCAAGGTGCGCAAAAAGGCCTTCCATCAACTTTACCGGCAATACCGGCAATACCGCAACACCCTCGCCGCCACGCTGGATGGCACGGTGAAACGCCATGTGGTAATGGCGAAAATCCGCCACTTTGATTCCCCGTTACAGGCGGCACTGTTTTCGGAAAATATCCCCGAAAGCATCTACAACAACCTGATTTCCGCAGTGAGGAAAAATCTGCCGAAGTTATTCGACTACTTCAAATTGCGTTCCGAAATACTGGAGTTGGACGATTTGGATATGTACGACCTCTATGCACCGTTACTGCCGCAAAGCAGTAAAAAATGCACCTTTGACGAAGGCTCGGAAATGGTGAAAAAATCGTTGGAAGTCCTCGGTGCAGAGTATACAGATATGTTGAATAAGGCGTGGAGCGAGCGCTGGATCGATGCGCCCTGCCGCAAAGGTAAACGCTCCGGAGCATATTCCGGCGGATGCTATGACAGTTATCCCTATGTGCTGATGAGTTTCGATCACCGGCTGGGTGATGTATTCACGCTGGCGCATGAATTGGGCCACTCCATGCACAGTGCATTCTCCCGGAAAAATCAGCATTATCACTACGCCGATTATGAGATATTCGTGGCGGAAGTGGCAAGCACCTGCAATGAGTTGCTCTTATCCCATCATCTGCTGCAGCAGGAGAGCGATCCCAAATTGAAAGCTGCGATCTACGCCAGACTGGCCGATGATATCCGGGCGACGGTCTACCGGCAGACAATGTTCGCTGAATTTGAGAAACTTATCCACGAGGATTCAGCGGCGGAGATCCCGCTTACCGCCGATCACCTCTGCGAAAAATATTATGCCCTCAATGCCGATTACCACGGCTTTATCAGGGCGGATAAGGATATTGAGCTGGAATGGTCGCGCATTCCCCACTTTTATTACAACTTTTACGTCTACAAATACGCTACCGGCATGGCGGCGGCATTGAAGTTGAGCAAGGGCATTTTAGCCGGTGAATCCGGGGCGCAGGAGCGTTATCTGGCCTTTCTCAAGGCGGGCGGCTCCAAAGATGTGCTGGATATCCTCAAGGATGCCGGAGTGGATCTCACCCGCCCGGAACCGATCGACGATGCCCTGACATTTTTCGGTGATACCGTAAGCGAATTGCGCAAACTGCTCTTCTGACCGCAGATCAGAGATCCGCCGGTTTGAGCAAACCGTCATCGGCCAGAACCAGTTTCACCCCGTAAGGCTCACTCAAGGAATTGAGCAAGTCGCAGATCTCCTGTGCCTCTTTGCCGGTGGCGATCTGCGGCAGACCATTCATTTTGTCTTTGCGATCAAAATTCAACTCCAGCGGCAGCAGGGAAAATCCGGTCATTTTTCCGTTGGAAAATTCCAGTTTGGGCAGTACGGTCTGGTAGTTGAGTTTGTTGCAATGCAGACCGACCTTATCCCCTCTGGAACGGGCATAGAGAGCCGCTTCGGCGGAAGAATTGATGTCGATACCGTATTTTTCCATGAAGTCCGCCGGCAGATGCTCGATACGCAATCCCTGATAGATGAAGTCGCCCAGCGAATAGAAGATCGGAGCATGGTGATAGATTTCCACCGGACGCAGACGGTGACAGCCGCCGCCGAATATCGCCGAAACTCCGGCATCGATGGCGGCATGGCAGAATTCCTTGAGGTATTCCGGCGGATTTTCCTCTCTGACATCATCGTTGTCGTGACAATGGATCATGATAAAAACGTGATCGTATTGCGCTTTGGCGGCTTTTACCGCCCCGATGAGCCGCTCTTTATCTCCGGCATGGCATGAGGTCGATGGCACATCGTTGCAGGTGGTGTATTTCAAATTGCCGAGAAAGAAAAATCCTTCCGGATCGGGAGTGAGGAATCCGGTATCGATCAATTTTTTGCGGTTGTAATTGATCCGGGTGGATTCGGCAATCTCCCGCAAAGATGCCATCTGAACTTCAGAAACTTTATACACGGTATCATGACGCAGATAGTTCACTCCGGGGCGGGCCTTGAGTCTGGCAGTAGGTTTTCCGGCTCTGGAAGCATTTTCAAAGGAGGCATCGACCGCAAATACGGCAGATCTCACGCCATTGACTTCAATGACCGCCGGAGCGGCGGCTTCATCGAAACTGCGCCCGGTGCCGCAGTGCGCCAGACCGGCGGATTCCAGAGTGTCGATCGTGGAAGTCAGACCGGCAAAGGAGTAGTCGAAACAGTGGTTGTTGGCCGTACCGTAACAGTTGAATCCGTATTTCTGCAGATCGCTCAAACATGAACGGCGGGTATTGAGCCAGGTGCCGCCGCTGTAAGCACCGGCAAAATATTCAAAATCGGAAAAGTTGGTTTCCAGATTGGTCATTTTCAAATCGCATTGACCGATGAATGCGGCGACAGCCCGCAATGCGGGGTAGTATTCGGCGGGGAATTCCTGTAAAAAAAGTGAATCACCGGTACCGGTGACGGTGAATTTTGAATCGTTCATGATAAATTTCCTGTATGCGGTTGATATTCCGGACATACTATAGCACAAGAATTAAAAAAAACAATCTGCTAAAACAGCATTTTTCGATCGGCCGAGAGCCGGAAAAAGGGCAAAATAATGAAAAAACGTAAAAAAAATTGAAAAATTTTTGAAATTTCTTGATTTTGCTCTTGATTATTCGGGCTTTTTTGAGTATACTTATTAACAGTCACTAAAAAATGACGTACCAAACTTTTAAATTGTCAGGGAGGACAAACAATGAAACACAAATTTTATGACGTCAAGACCAAATCCGCTGTTGAAACTGAAGTTCTTGAGTGCGTGACTTTCAAAACCGCCAGCCACACCAGCTATGCTTTCAAAGGCAAAACCGCTGATGGCCGTAACCTGACCGCATTCGTCAGCAAAGCAGTCTGGGATCAGGCGAACAAGTAATTTTTGCTTGCTGAAAGCCGCATTTTGCAGGAGCATTGAAATTGCTTTTGCAAAATGCGGCTTTTTGTATTCTGAATCATTCAAATCTCCTTGTTTTTTCCGATTGCAGAGTTATTTTATAAAAAGCTTTTTTTCAGTCATTGTCCTGATTTTTGTGAAAAATATAACTTACGGTGGCGCATTGCGGGCAATCTCTTGCCAAATCGGCGGACTCAAGCTCGGTCGAGTATGGTTATACACTCCCTCGTTTTCGCCTTGATTTGGCTACGACCTTGCCTCACACTGCATCCACCGGTTGCTGACAAACCGTGTTTTCCGGTTGACAAATCCAACTGGCCATGGTATATTTTGTTTGTTGTGGAATTTGCCGCATATAACTTTATATACCAGTTTCACAAAATTTAGGACATTACCTTTTTTCAAGGAGAGATAAATTCATGAATTATTCTGATGAACCCAAACCGCATTTTGCGGCATTGATCCCGTTTGCCGTATTTATCGTCTTTTATGCCGGATTATCCATCTGGGCCGGGGACTTTTACAAAGTGCCGATGCCGGTGGCCTTTGCCGTGGCTTCTGCGGCGGCTTTTCTGCTGAACCGGAAAGTTTCCATCGAAGAAAAAGTCGATGTCTACGTTTCCGGCATGGGCGACAGCAATATTATGATGATGTGCCTGATATTCATTCTGGCCGGAGCATTTGCGGCTGTTACCAAATCCATGGGGGCGGTGGATGCGGCAGTGCTGATCACCCGCAACCTGATACCACCGGGATTCATGCTGGCCGGGATATTCGTGATTTCCGGTTTGATTTCTCTGGCCATCGGCACCAGTTGCGGCACGATCGCCGCCCTCACCCCGATCGCCATCGGTCTGACCGGCAAAATAGAAATTTCTCCGGAATTGATGCTCGGTGCGGTGATCGGCGGAGCAATGTTCGGAGATAATCTATCCGTGATCTCCGATACGACGATCGCCGCCACCCGCACCCAGAATGTGGCGATGCAGGAAAAATTCCGGGCCAATTTCAAAATGGTCCTTCCGGCGGCTCTGGCGGCGGTGATCATCTATCTTTTTGCCGGAAAAAGCGGATATAACGGAGAAACGGCCGTCGCTGTCAACTGGCATGATATTCTGCTGATTTCACCTTACATCCTGGTATTGATTCCGGCGTTATGCGGAGTGAATGTGATGGTGTTGCTCTTTTCCGGGGTGCTTTTCTCCAGTGTGCTGGGTATGTGTATGGGAGCATTTGACCTCTGGGGAGCATTGGCCTCCTGCGGTCAGGGAACGATGGGCATGGCCGAAACTCTGATGGTGGCGATTTTGGCCGGCGGATTACTGAAACTGATCCGCAGGAATGGCGGCATTGCCTTTATCTTGGAAAAGATCCGTAAAGCGATCTGCGGCAGCCGCAGTTGCGAAACCGGAATTTTTCTGCTGATTTCTCTGGTCAATCTCTTTACCGCCAACAACACCGTAGCCATCGTGATCGCCGGGCCGATCGCCAAAGAACTGGGCGACCGCTACCACTGCAAACCGCAACGGATCGCCAGTATTCTGGATACCGGTTCGTGCGTGGTTCAGGGTTTGATCCCTTACGGGGCTCAAATATTGATCGCCCTGGGTGTGGCACAAACTTCCGGGATCACCATTTCCACCGCCGGTTTATTGAGTACCCAATATTATCAGTTTCTGATGCTGGGGGCAGTGATCATCAGTTTGCTGTACCACAAAAAAGCCTGAAACAAAACGGGCCGTCGCAAAATCCATTTTTTGCCGCGGCCCGTTGTTTGTCAAGCACCTTATTCGTAACGCAGTGCCTCTATCGGGTCTAACTGGGAGGCTTTCCACGCCGGGTAGAAGCCGAAAACCATACCGATACTGGCAGAGACCGCAAAGGCGGCGATCACCGCACCGGGACTGCTTTCAATGGGCCAGTGGAGTTGACTTTCGATAAAGAGTGATACTCCGTGACCGACCAGGATGCCGATTATCCCGCCGACCAGACACATCACGATCGATTCGATCAGAAATTGTTTGAGGATATCGACACTGCGGGCCCCGACCGCCATACGCAAACCGATTTCCCGGGTGCGTTCAGTAACGGAAACGAGCATGATATTCATGATCCCGACCCCGCCGACAAGCAGGGAAAGCAGAGCGACACCGAGGAGCAGATTATTCATCAGCGAACTGGTTTTATCCATCATTTTCATAAAGTCGGCGGCCGAGCGGATACGGAAGTCATCATCCTGGGCGGCGACAAGCTGGTGACGCTCCCGGAGGACGGCGGTGATTTCAGCGATGGCCTCTTCCATTTTTTCCGGAGATACAGCGGAAAAGGCGATCTGATCGACGTAGGTGAATTTGGGGATAACAAGTTTATCGCTGCGCAAAGAGGCGTCCTGTTCAGGGTAGAGAGCGACACCGGAAACGGGGAAGGTCGCTCCGGGACTGCTGGCCAGCGAACTGGTGGTGCTGGTGGCAGAGCCGTTGCGCAGACCGGTGATACGCATACGCATCGTCGTCCACGGAATGAGGATCACGTCATCTTCATCCTGTCCCATCATGTTGGAACCTTTGGATTTGAGTACGCCGATCACCCGGAACGTGGTATTGTTGATACGCATTTCGGTATCGATGGGTGATACGCCGCCGAAAAGTTCTTTAACGATGGTGGCACCGACGAGACAGACTCTGGCATTGACATCAACTTCCCGGTCGGTGAAAAAGCGGCCCTCTTCCAGCTGCCAGTCACGGATGATGAAGTATGAGGGGGCAACACCGAGCATCTGGGCGGGGATCCAGTTTTCCGAGCCGAAAATCGCCTGCGCGGAACTGGAAGTGACCACAGGGGAAACCTGTGAAACGTGCGGACACTCCTGCAAAATAGCTTCGGCATCCGAAGGGAGCAGCCGCGTCCAGGTATTGACCCCGACCTTGATACCGGCGACCCGGCGCACGCCGGGATAGATGACCCCGGAACCGGCCCCCATCTGTTCGATGGTGGCCCGGATGCTGGCAGATGAACCGGCACCGATCTCCATCATGGCGATAACTGCGGCGATACCGATGATGATGCCGAGCATAGTGAGCATGGTTCTGGTGGGGTTGCGCAAAAGTGAACGCAGAGCCATAATGACAGTACTGAAAAATTTCATTGTGATACGCCTCCTTCAAAAAGGCCGGAAACGATTTGTCCGTCGCTCATACAGATAGTGCGTTTGGCAAATTTGGCAATGGCCTGTGAGTGGGTGACGAGGATAACGGTAATGCCCTCATCATTGAGTTTTTTGAACATATCCATCACCTCGACACTGGTTTTGGAATCGAGGTTTCCGGTCGGTTCATCGGCGAAAATGACCGGCGGGCGGTTGATCAGAGCGCGGGCGATAGCGACCCGCTGCTGCTGACCGCCGGAAAGTTGCGAGGGATGATGCCCGGCCCGGTCACCGATTCCGACCTCCTGCAAAGCGGCCAGCCCCCGGCGTTTTTTCTCGGCATTGCTCAAGTTGGAAGTATACGCCAGCGGCATAATGACATTTTCCAGTGCGGAAGTGCGCGGCAGCAGATTGAAACTCTGAAAGACGAAACCGATCTGGCGGTTGCGCACTTTGGCTCTTTCGTCGCCGGAAGCACGGCCGAGTTCCCTGCCGTCAAAGAAGTAGTCGCCACCGGTGGGGCGGTCAAGACAGCCGAGGATATTCATCAGGGTACTTTTTCCGGAGCCGGAAGCCCCCATCAAAGCGACATATTCGCCTTTTTCGATGGTAAGGGAAACGCCTTTGAGTACGGAAATGAATTGATCCCCCAGCGGATAATCTTTGGTTATATTGTGCAATTCAATAAGAGCCATAACATACTCCTTATTTACCGCCCTGCGCCCGCGCCCGGTTGGCGGCAGAACCGCCGCCGGAAACGCCGCGCTGTTCAGGTTTGGGCATGAAAGGACTGTTTTTCTGATCGTCACCCGGCTCCTGATCGTCGGTAACTTCGGTGGCACCGTAAACGATCACGTCCCCTTCGGCAAGCGGCGGATCGATCAACTGCACCCGGCCGCCGGCACTTAAACCGGTACGCACCTCTACCGGACGGAGATATTCACCCTCAAGCACATACAATACTTTTGCGCCCTCGGCAAAGGTCGTGTCACGGTATTCCGGAGCGATCAGTGAAATATCCGGCTGGAAGCGGAATGCGGCATTGGAAACTGTCATCACCCCCCGGCGGCGTTCCCGGATGAATTTCACATTGGCAGTCAGATAGGGAATGAGTTGTCCGCTGGAGTTGTCTGTGGTAACTTCCACGATGTAGGTAACGACATTCTGCGACATGGTGGCATTGAGCCGGATGCGCTTGACCGTGCCGTGGAATACCTGACCGGGGAAAGTGTCGATGGTGAATTCCACGGGCATATCACTCTTGATGTGACCGATATCGGCCTCATTGACGGAAACCCACACTTCCATCTTGCGCAGATCTTTAGCCATCAGAAAGATGCTTGAGGCACTCATATTGGAAACCACCGTCTGGCCGACACTTACCCGGCGGTCGATGATGATGCCGTCAACCGGAGCGGTGATGCGGCAGTAATCCAGATTTCTCCGGGCTTTGATCAACTCGGCTTCGCAAATGGTCAACTGCGCCTGTGAATGTTTGAGGTCGGCATTGGCACGGAGCAAAGCGGCCTGCGCACTGCCGAGGTCGGCTTGCGCCCGGTTCTTTTCAGCATTGGCGCGGAGCAAGGCGGCCTGGGCATCGGCATATTCGGCTTGAGCGGAAGCGTATTCCGCCTCGGCGGCATCGTATTCACTCTGGGCAACGGCATAGGATTCTTTCAAGTTGGTGGCACGTTCAAAGTTGCTGGTGGCAAGTTTGAGTCGGGCATCACTCCGGCGCACGGCGGCTTCGGCAGAAGCTATGGAAGCCTCGGCCGATGCGATAGCGGCTTCAGCGGCAGTTACTGCGGCCTCGGCGGAAGCAATAGCCGCCTGTGCAGAAGAAATAGCGGCTTCAGCCTGAAGTTTTTTGGCTTCAGCCTCGCTCAAAGCGGCACGGTAAAGCACATCGTCGATCTGGGCGAGCAGAGTACCGGCCTTGACGTATGAACCGTAATCGATCGGGTTGCCGTTGACATCAGTACCAAAGTGCATGATCTTACCGGAAACCTGCGCACCGACGTTGATAAGTTCTTCGGGTTCAACCGTTCCGGAAGCACTGATGGAACTGGTGAGATCCTCGGTGATGATCTGTTCGGTTTTGAATTCGATCCTGACGTTATCTTTGTAAAAGGTTTTATACCCCCACCATGAAACCAGAGCGATAATGACGACGATTGCCAGCGGCACCAGAAGTTTGAGTGCATTTTTCATAAAATAATTCCCCAATATTATCCTGTTATTATATTTGATATTGATGATTACCGATCACCTTAATTAACGGGAGCAAACGTACAGATATTTTAGTTTTCCTTAATATTTCTGAATTTTTCCCGCAGAGCCACCGCATGATTGCAGGTCATGGCATCCACCCCGATCGAAGCGAGATGCAGGCCCAATTCATCGTTGAAAACTCCCCAGCCTACCACCGGAAGACCGGCCCGGCGCAAAGTGCCGACAAAAGTTTTATCCGCGGCAAAAGTCGCTTTGAAACTGATCCCGCACCGCAAAGGCGCAAGAAAATCAATAACTTTTTCAGCAGTTGGAAATGTACCGAATTCCTGTTCAAGATCGGTCAGCAACACCCGGCGCAGATCAGGAAAGGCATCGGCACACCGGGCAATGGTATCTTTTTCAAAGGAACTGATGACCAGACGGCGGCGATCGGAAAAGGTGTCTATGACCTTGCGGGCAAAGGGGATAAGTGCCGGATCACCCTTGAATTCGATCTGCATCATGCCCTTATCCCGGATCACGGTCAAGGCTTCAGAAAGCAGCGGCACCGGATAAAATTCACGCAACTGCGCCAAAGTGGCATCTGCCACAACCAGCGGTACCCCGGCAACCCGCTGCAGATCGGCATCATGACAGCAGATGACCTGCTTATCGGCGGTCAATCTGATATCCAGTTCAATTCCGTCGGAGTCACGTTCAGCTGCCAGAGCAAAAGAACGCATGGTATTTTCCGGGGCATCATCAGATTCCCCCCGGTGGGAAAGAAAAATAACGCTCATAAAACTTCCTTGGTTTGTCATTTGGATAATATGCCATTATCAAGTGCTTTATTCAAGTTATGATATTCAAAAAAAGCATTGAAAATAACACATTCGGGGATTATATTATAAGATTGCACTGAAAACCATCAGGAGATGAGCAAGTGAATATTTTATTTTTACCGGCGGCATTGATCGCCGCCGGAGCAATGCTGTCATGGCTGTTGCGTAAAAATCCGAAAGCGGCAACGACACTGGGTGCCGGTTGCTGCAGCGGTGGGGCGGCGGCAGGATTGACCCTGCTGATAATGGATTACTGTCACGGGGTAATGCCGGGAATTCAAGATCTTTTCGCCGTGCCGGTACTGTTGCTGGCGTTGCTGTGTCCGATCCATGCGATCGGCTACCTTGCCGGCCACGGCAGTGAAAGAAGCGGATCATTCTGGGCGTTATTCGATCTGACGGCGGCGGCGATGCTCGCCGTGACGATGGCGACGACTCAACTGGGCTTTCTGGTGGCGTGGGAGATCATGGGGGCGGCCAGTTTCGGTCTGGTGATCTTCGACCGGCACAACCGCACTTCATGGCGGGCCGGATGGGTCTACATGATGGCGTGTCACGCCGGAGCGGCACTGCTGATACTGCTCTTTTTCTTCCCCCACACTCCGGGATGGATGTTTCTGCTGGCGGTTGCCGGATTCGGTTTGAAAATCGGTTTTCCCCTGCTCCATGTCTGGCTGCCGCAGGCGCATCCGGCGGCTCCTGCCCCGGTTTCCGCATTGATGTCCGGAGCGATGATCGAACTGGGCTTTTTCGGAGTTCTGCTTTTCGGCATTTCACCGGATGGAAATCATGCGGTATACGGCTGGAGTTTTCTCATTCTCGGTCTGATAACTGCGCCCTGCGGCATTATTTTTGCCATTGCCCAGAGCAATTTGAAAAAACTGCTGGCCTATTCCAGCATCGAGAATATGGGGATCTTAAGTTGCGCATTGGGGCTGGGATTTCTCGGTGCCGCTTACGGTCTGCCGGAAATGATGGTATCCGGTCTCCTCGGTGCCGCCACTCATTTGCTCAATCATGCACTGCTCAAAGGCGGCTTGTTTCTGGGTTCCGGCTCGGTCTACAAGGCCTGCGGCACGCTGGATATGGATGAAATGGGCGGATTGCTCAAGCGAATGCCCCGTACCGGAGCATACTTCATTCTCCATGCGCTGTCGCTGTGCGGATTGCCGCCGGGGTCGGGATTTGCCGGAGAATTTCTGATTTATCTGGCGGCATTCACCGGCTTGAGCAGTACCGCTCCGGCGGTGGTGGCGGCCAGTGCCGCCACGCTGATAATTCTGGCCCTGACCGGCGGCTTGGCGGCGGCGGCATTTGCCAAAGTCATCGGGGCGGTTTTCTGCGGCGAACCCCGGAGCAAGGGGGCGCAGGAGGCCGTGGATGTGCCGTTATTCATGAATCTGCCGGTCATGATCCTGCAATTTTTGAGTTGGGCGGTGATCTTTGCCCTGCCGCTTTTCCTGAATTATGCGGCGCAGAATATTTTTGCTGAATTCGATTTTGCCATTCTGCCGCTGGCCTGTCAGAGTGCCAAAGTGGCATTGATCTGCTTTATACTGACCATCATCACGCTGGGCGTTTTTGCTCTGCGGCAGATGATGATCCGGAAAACCGGTCAGCGTATTTCGCCGACCTGGGGTTGCGGTTACACTGCACCGACAAGCCGGATGCAGTATACGGCGACCTCATTCGGGCAGAATCCGGTGGATTTTTTCCGTTTACTGCTTCATCCGGAGCGCAAAATCGAGCGTCCGCAGGGGATATTCCCGGAAAAAGCCATGCTGGAGGAATCCGTGACCGATGGCGGTGAACGCTGTTTCTGGCAGAAAATATTCCGCGCCGCCGGAAAAATTGCCGAAAAAAGCCACGCTCTGCAATCCGGCAGTCTGCACTTTTATTTGCTGATCATGGTGCTGACTCTGATCGGGATGCTGCTCTTTGCTGTAACTCAAGGAAATTGAAAATGAGTGAAAATACCATCCGTTATTTAAGTTGTTTTGCCGCCGCATTGATCTTTGCGCCGCTGTTGCCGGGGATCATCAACAAGGTCAAGGCATTTTTTGCCGGCAGACGCGGCCCGCGATTGACCCAGTTGTACTTTGATCTGGCGAAATTGATGAAAAAAGAGTGCGTTATTTCGGCGACTTCCGGCGGGATCATCCGCTTTGCGCCGTCGGTGATATTGATTTTCACCATTGCTTCGGCGGCGTTGCTTCCGGCGGGCATGACCGCGTCTCCGCTGGGCTTTTCCGGCGACGTGCTGCTTTTTTGTTACCTTTTGGGGATGTGCCGGATCATGTCGATACTGGCGGCATTGGATACCGGTTCAAGTTTTCAGGGCATGGGGGCCAGCCGTGAGGCTCTCTTTTCGGCTCTGGCGGAAGCGGCACTTTTTGCGGTGCTGGCCTTTCTGGCGATCTTTTCCGATTCGCTCTCGCTTGCCGGAATGCTCTGCGGAACCGGTTTGAATTCTTTTCTGGACTTCACTCCGCTGCTGCTGGCGGTGCTGGCAATGTTTCTGATCCTGCTGGCGGAAAATTGCCGGGTTCCCTTTGACGATCCGGAAACCCATCTGGAATTGACCATGATCCATGAAGCGATGATCCTCGACTATGCGGGGCCGGATCTGGCGGCGATACTCTACGCTTCGGCGTTGAAATTGTGGATATTTGCCGGATTCATCACCAGTTTGCTGCTGCCGCCGGGCATCTTTCCGGTCTGGGGGGAAATCGCATTGAGTTTTGCCGGTATCCTCGTAACAGCGGTGATCACCGGCATCGTGGAATCCTCCATGGCGCGTTACCGTTTTCTGAAAGTGCCGCCGTTGCTGATCGCGGCGGTGATAATGCCGTTGCTGGCGATATTGTTCCTCTTTTTCTTTGACGGAGGTATCCGATGAACAACTTCAATGAACTTCTGCTGGCGGTCATGCTTCTGACCTGTCTGATGATGGCCGTTTCCAGCCGTTTACTGCACTGCATCCGGATCGTGGCGGTTCAGGGGATCATCCTCGGTCTGCTGCCGTTGACTCTGGCCAGTGCGCAAGGCGGGGATCACTCGATATTCATGGCCTCGGTCAATCTGCTGCTCAAGGGCATCATCCTGCCGTATCTGCTCTATACTGCCATGTGCAAGGCGCAGATCAAACGGGAACTGGAACCGGTGATCGGTTATTCCCTTTCGGCGGTGATCGTGCTGTTGATGGCGATATTCAGTTTCTTTGTTGCCGACAAACTGGGGATGCCCAGCGGCAGTGTCCGGATCGCTTCGATCGCCATACCGGCCTCATTCACGCTGGTCATGACCGGTTTATTCGTCGTCATCGCCCGCAAAAAGGCCCTTACTCAAGTGATCGGTTTTCTGGTGTTTGAAAACGGCATCACGCTTTTCGGTGCGGCCGCCATGCGGGAACATCCGTGGATCGTGGAACTGGGGATATTGCTGGATGTACTGGTGCTGGTATTCATCATGGGGATCGCGGTCAATCAGATCAACCGGGCATTTTCCCATATTGATTCGGATCAACTCAATCAGCTTGACGATATGCCGGAAAAAGAGGAGGTGCGCTGATGGTTACTTTACTGCTTTTACTGGTGCCGGCGGCAGCGGCATTGGCGGCATTTTTGAGCAGAAGCGAAAAATTCAGCCGTTGGATATTGATGATAACGGCGGCGGCTCATGCGGTGCTTTGCGGTCTGATGCCGACTTATCATGAAACGTTGCATCCCGGCGGGAATATTTATCTGGCTCTGGATAGTGACGGTCTGGTGATTTTGTGTATCACCAGTGCGCTGTTTCTGCTGACATCCTTATATATAACATTCTGGATGCCGCTGGATTCCAAACGCAATGACGGCCATGCGGAAATGAAAACTCCGGCATTTACGGCGTTTTTACTGCTCTTTCTTTTCACCATGACCCTCACCGCGCTGGCACAGGATTTCGGAATGCTCTGGGTCGCGGTGGAAGCGACCACTTTATCCAGTGCGCCATTGATCAACTATCACAGGAGCAAAACTTCGCTGGAAGCGATGTGGAAATATCTGCTGATCTGTTCCATCGGTATCGGTCTGGCCCTTTTCGGTACGATGCTGATTGCGGCCTCGCTCAACGATCCCCATGCCGGATTATCCTTTGAGACGTTGCGCCTTTGCGGGATCAGCGGCTTATTCGATCCGGTCTACTTCCGCACCGGTTTTGTTCTCTGCTTTGCCGGTTATGCGTTAAAGGCGGGTCTGGCCCCGTTTCACACCTGGCTGCCGGATGCCCACAGTGAAGCACCGGCCCCGGTGTCGGCTCTGCTCTCCGGAAGTCTCTTGAATTGCGCCTTGCTGGCGATCATCCGGCTGTGGCACGTCACCCCGGAAGCCATGCAGAGTTTCTGCGGCAACTTCCTGAAATTTTCCGGTTTTCTGTCGCTGGCAGTGGCGGCACTTTTCATCATCCGGCAAAAGGACTTCAAACGGATGCTGGCCTATTCCAGCGTGGAACACATGGGACTGATCATATTGCTGACGGCTTACGGCATGGAGAATATCGGTATGCTTCATGCAGTGGCCCATTCGCTGACCAAAATGGCGTTGTTCCTGACGGCTGGCAACATTCTTTTGTGTTACCGCACCCGGTCGATTGCGGCGGTCAAGGGCATTTTTGACCGCATACCGCTCAATGCCGCCGTATGGATATTCGGAATGCTGATGATCTGCGGCACCCCGCCTTCGCCGTTATTTTTCACGGAATTGGCTTTGGTCACTTCGGCGGGATTCATTCCCGGAGCGGTGGTTTTACTGTTGTTGCTGGTGATTTTCTGTGCGATGTCGCAACTCATGCTGGGAATGTGCGCCCACGGCCCGGAAAAACCAATTGTCGATAAAGAGGTGGAAAAATTGACCGATGTGCCAGTGCTGGCGATGTTGCTGGTCGCCCTGCTGGGTACTGCCATCGGCGTTTCATGGATCATAGCGGGGTAAGAGGATGATTAATAAGAACTGTCTTTTGCTGGCCAATGGCGGATGTGCCGCACTTCAGGATATCCCGGTGATCGCGGAAGCGGATTTTGACCGGGAGTGTCTGGCGGCAGTGCAACAGGAAAAGTGCCGGATCGCCGGATTTTTCGCCGCAGAACACACTGAAAACACCTACCTGCTGACGGCGGTGCTTGCCGATCCGGAACAACAGAAATTCCGGGTGATGCAGACGGAAGTAAGCGGCAAATTCGCATCGCTTACAGCCGCCTGGCCCGGATTCAACCGCTTTGAAAGAGATATTTTTGAATCCTGCGGCCTGCTCCCGGAAGGCCACCCGAATTTGAAGCCGTTGCGTTTCACCAATGAAAAAATCGGGGAAATGGATTTCTTTGCCATGCAAGGCAAAGCGGTGCATGAAGTTGCCGTCGGCCCGGTACACGCCGGAGTTATCGAACCGGGTCACTTCCGGTTTGAATGTATGGGCGAAACGGTCTACAATCTGGAAATTTCACTGGGTTATCAGCACCGCGGCGTGGAAAAACTCCTGCTCAACGGGCCGGATAAACGGACGATGCACCTGATCGAAACTGCCGCCGGAGACACTTCCATTGCGGCGGCATGGAATATGTGCCGGATCATCGAATCGCTCGGCGGTATCAAGGTGAAAAATGAGGTGAATGATCTGCGGCAATGCGCCTTGGAATTGGAGCGTTGCGCCAATCATATCGGCGACCTGGGGGCATTGGCCGGAGACGTGGCATTTCTGCCGACCGCCAGTTTCTGCGGCCGCATCCGGGGAGAATATCTCAATATGAGTGCCGATCTGGCGGGCAACCGTTTCGGCCGCAACTTCCTTATCCCCGGCGGAGTGCGTTACGGCATGGATGCCGCGCTCGCCCAGCGGATCGCCGGCAAATTGCGCACGGTGATGCCGGAATTATGGAATGCGCTCGATCTGATGTTCAACTCCCCGATGGTGCTTGACCGTTTGGAAAATACCGGCACGGTCAGCAAAGAAACGGCAGAAAAACTCGGTCTGGTCGGTGTCGCCGCCAGAGCCTGCGGTCTGGATATGGATGCCCGGCACGAATTGCCCGGCGGCAATTTTGAAGTGCCGGAAAGAACCGGTGTCCAAAAGTTCACCGGCGACGTATTATCCAGAGCGGCAGTGCGCTATGCGGAATTGAAAAATTCCCACACCTATTTACTGGCGGCACTGGATCGTTTGAGTTGCCGGATATCTCCGGCAGAGACCGGGGAAATCAAGTTGCGGAGCAATGCCATTTGCGTATCGGCGACCGAAGCGTGGCGCGGTGAATTATGTCATACGGTGATCACCGGAAATGACGGAAAATTCAAATTGGTGAAGATCACCGATCCTTCCATGCACAACTGGGAAGGTTTGGCCATGGCCCTGCGGGATGAAGAAATTTCGCACTTCCCCATTTGCAATAAAAGTTTCAACCTCTCCTACTGCGGACACGATCTTTAAGGAGGCAGTAAAAGTATGTGGAATTCACTGAAAGCCAGATTGTTTCAGAAATACAGAACCGGCAAATTCCCGCATAAGCCGCCGGTTCTGCCGGAGCGTTTCGCCGGCCGACCGGAAGTTGCGCCGGAAAAGTGCAGTCAATGCGGCAAATGTGTGGAGATCTGCCCGGCCGGGGCGGTCACTTTGACGGGAAAATCCCCCGTGATCGACACGGGCAAATGCATATTCTGCTCCAAATGTGCGGAAGTTTGTGCCGTTAAAGCAGTTACCATCAGCAAAGAATACCGTCTGGCGGCGATGAGCCGGGAAAAACTCACCGTTTCCGGCGGCTTCTACATTCCGGAACGGCCGACCGACCGGAAATTTCTCAAATTCTGCGGGCAGTCGCTGAAGATCCGGCAGGTTTCCGCCGGGGGCTGCGCCGCCTGTGAATTGGACTTCAACGTGTTGAATACTCTGGCGTGGGATATGGGCAGATTCGGTATCCAGGTTGTCGCCTCTCCCCGGCACGCCGACTGCATTTTAGTTACCGGGCCGGTGAGTGAAAATATGTTGCAGGCATTGAAAAAAAGTTATGAAGCCGCCCCGAAACCGGTGTGGGTGATCGCCTGCGGTGCGTGTGCGATTTCCGGCGGAATATATCAGGATAGTCCGGTGTGTCACAATGGAGTGGAAGATATCCTCAAACCGGATCTCTATGTGCCGGGTTGCCCGCCGCATCCGGCGACTTTGCTTGAGGGCATTCTGCGCCTGATGGATAAAAAATGATGAAAGGTTGTATTGTATGAAACATGAAGGTTTTTCCAGCCGAATCGGCTTTGTGCTTGCTGCCGCCGGGTCAGCGGTCGGTCTGGGCAACATCTGGCGATTTCCCTATCTTGCCGCCCAGTATGGCGGCGGCATATTTCTGCTGACCTATCTGGTACTGATGCTGACCTTCGGCTATGCACTTTTGCTTTCAGAAAACTGTATCGGCCGGATGACCGGATGCAGTCCGATCGGGGCATTCCGGCAGCTTTGCCAAAACAAAGGTATTGCCGGTAAACTGATCGTGCCCGGCGGCTGGATAAATTCCATCGTGCCGATGATCATTCTGCCCTACTATTGTGTGATCGGCGGCTGGGTGAGCAAATATGTTTTCACCATGCTTTCCACTCCGGTAAAGGAATTCACCTCTCCGGAATACGCCGCCGGACACTTTACCGGATTCATCACGTCTCCGCACTGGTCACTGATCTTTTTCACATTTTTCGTCATCATCACGGCTCTGGTGGTCTGTTGCGGAGTGGAAAAAGGTATTGAAAGATTCAGTAAGATCCTGATGCCCGTTTTGATCCTGCTGATTATTGCCATCTGCATTTACTGCGCCTTTCTGCCCAATGCCAAAGCCGGATTCACCTACTATCTCAAGCCGGAATGGAGCAAATTCAGTTACAAAACCGTGGTCGAAGCGATGGGACAACTCTTTTTCTCATTGTCGATCGCCATGGGTATCATGATCACTTACGGTTCATATATGCGTAAAGGTGACGATCTGGTTTCCAGTGTGAACCATGTCGAACTTTTTGATACGGTGGTATCATTTCTCGCCGGATTGATGATCATTCCGGCGGTGGTGGCATTCGGCGGTGAAGAAGCCGCCGCCAATGCCGGGCCGGGATTGATCTTTGTGATCATGCCGCAGGTTTTCGCCGGTTTTGCCGGTGGTCAACTGGTTGGTCTCCTCTTCTTTGTGCTGGTGCTTTTTGCAGCGGCGACCAGTGCGGTATCGCTGCTGGAAACCAACGTACATACTCTGATGCAGGAAATGCACCTGGCCAGAAAAAAAGCGATCGCCCTGTGTCTGGTCGAAGTTATGCTCATCGGCATGGTCACGGTGCTGGGTTACAATCTTTTGAGTCATGTGCATCCGCTGGCCTTTATCGATGCGCTCAAAGGCAAAGATATTCTGGATACGCTTGATTATATCAGCAACAGTATCCTCATGCCCATCGGAGCGATCTTCACCACGCTGCTGGTCATTGCCATCGTCGGCTTGAAAACGATTTGTTCGGAAATCAGAAATCCGGAAAAACCGTGGTACCGGGAATACGTCTACCGCTTCTGTATGCTGGTGATCGTCATCCCGTGTCTGCTGATCGTATTGCTCAATGCGACCGGTCTGTTAAAGTAAGGAAAATAATCATGATAAAATGCGGCATTATCGGATGCGGTGTCATTGCCCCGACCCATCTGGCTGGTTACCAGCAAATTCCCGGAGCAAAGGTGGAATATTTCTGCGACCTGATCCCGGAAAGGGCGGAAAAACTGGCGGAAAATATTCCGGAGGCAAAAATTTTTACCGATTACCGTGCCATGCTCAATGATCCCGGTCTGGATGCCGTCAGCGTCTGCACCGACCACGCCAGTCATGCGGAAATCGTCTGCGCCGCCATCAATGCCGGCAAACACGTCATCTGTGAAAAAGTCCCCGGCCGCACCACGGAAGATCTGTTGATGATGCTCGATGCCGCCGCCAAACACCCCGAAGTGGCGGCTTCCGGCATATTCCAGCACCGTTTCAACCGGAACAACATCGTTCTCAAAGAACTTATCAACCGGAACCGCTTCGGCAAACTGCTGACGGCAAATTTGAATTTCGCCTGTCTGCGCACCGATGAATACTACCAAAAAGATGCGTGGCGCGGCACGAAAGCCGGTGAAGGCGGTGGAGTATTGATCAATCAGGCGATCCACTTTCTCGACCAGTTGCGCTTCCTTTTCGGCGATGTGAAAAAGGTGGCGGCAACCAGTGCCAACCTCACCCATCAGGGAGTGATCGAGGTGGAAGATACCGTCTCATTTGTGGCGGAATTTGTCAACGGCCTTTTCATCACGGTCAATGCCACCAACTCCGCCTCGGCGGCGTGGCGCAGTGCCCTGACCATCTGCGGTACGGAAATGCAAGTCGAATTCATCGATGAAAAACTTGCCTACCTCAACGGCAACGATGAAAAAGCCGTAAGGGCAGTGCGGGAAACGCTGGAAAATGCCGTTTCACAAGATGATATCCACGGCAAAGTCTACTACGGTACCGGACACACCGCCCAGTTGACCGACTTCATCCGGGCGATCGAAGAAAAAAGATCACCGGAAGTGACCCTGGCGGAAGCCTCCGGCTCGGCGGCATTTGTCCATGCGGTATACGCCGCCTGTGAATCGGGCAAATGGTGCGAAGTGCGCCAATTTCAGTAAGTGATCTTCACACTTTCCAGCAACCCGCAGGGAACCAGTTGTTTGGTATCCTGCTGACGGGTTTTGAATTGCAGCGGGCCATTCCAGAAAGGAGTGGCCTCATTCATGTAAAACGGCCCGAATGAGTTGCGGCGGTGTCCGTAAACGGTGATAGCGATCCGGTTGTTTCCGGAGTTCAGATACGGTGAAATATTCAACGTATACGGCGGCCACGGCAAAAGTTCCTCCTGACCGCCATTGACCGAAATTCCGAGCAATGCCCCGCGCCAGTTACCGATTTCCAGCCAGAGGGGATCTTCCGGCAAAGTGTCGATGGCGACATCACAGAAATATGTCAGATTATCCGCATAATACGGCAACCCCTGACAACACCAGTTGCCACATTGAAGCGTTTCCGGTTTCCGGATCAGTGCATCATGGGCATCGACACCGAAATCCCCCAGCAAAAAGAGCGACTCGATCCCCGGATGAGCGGCATCATATTGCGTTTTAAGCACCAATATATTTTCCCCGTCATGCAGAAGTGCCGCGGGCAATGCCGCCATGCGGATCGCCGGATCGACCCAGAAGCCCTCATCCTCAAAGGTGATATTTTCCCCGTTGAGTTCCATTGAGAAAAGTTGCGGAGTTTCCACGGCAAGGTACAGTTTCGCCAGCATTTCCCTGATCTCAAAACGGTAACGCAAAGTGAACTGCGCACTTTTCCCGCCATTTTCCCTGCTCCGGGTATAAGGTTGAGCCATTGCCCCGCCCCGCCGGGGGATATTCAGATGATCGCGGATGATGTTATCAGCGAAAATAAAGAATTCCTTATCGTGCCAGACGCCGTCGATGGCAAATTCCGGCTCATCCAGAACCAGGGTGTTTTTTCCGGCGCAAGTGAAATGCCACTGATCGGGCAAGGTCATAAACAACTTACCCTCCGGCACTTCACGGCGTTCTGCCAACGGGAAAACGGCGGTGGATTCAATGAATAATTTTGATCCCAGTTGCGGCAATGAGGTGAAAAATGTGCGTTTGCCGCCGGAATACAGTGAATCGACCGCATAAAATTTTCCGCTGTCCAGATCCAATTCGACGATTTCCCCGGCTCCGGATGATTTGAGCGTGACCTCCAGTGCCGGAAATTCAGCGGTACGCTCCAGCACTCCCGGTTCATGCTCCTGATGGAAAGCATCCAGATCATGCCCCGCATTACAGATGAAAAGTGTCTGGAAATCCTCTCCCCGGCGGAGCAACGGCAATACCGGATTGACCTCTGCGCCGTTGCTTTTTACCGATACTTCCCGGAATTTTTCCAACCCGGCGGCAACTTCCGTTACCGCGGCATGGGTGAATAAGTTGAATATCTCCGTCGTTTCTGCGGAAAGCACGGCATCGGCATATTCCGGCACTTTTCCGGTGTAAAGCACCGTGCCGCCACCGGAAACAAAATCTTTAAGCAATGACAAAGTGGTGCGCCGGAGCGTGCGGACATAGGGTATGACCACCGCAGAATATTCCGCTGAACCAACTTGCAAAACCGCCCCTCTGACCGACGCATGACGGCTCATAAGTTCCTCATCGCCGTAATCAAAATCCAGATTTGCACCCAACAGGGCATTGCGGACATCGATCAATTTCTGATTTTCCTCCCACGCTTCTGCGGCAGTCAGGCGGATGTCGGATTTATAGCCCCAGGTCGATTCAATGGGGTGGATGACCAGAATATTGCGGACTTCTTCTCCATCAGCCAGAGCCGCCCCCAACCGGGCAAAGTGTTCCTCGATGACCGGAAACTTCCGATACCACGGTGATTGAAAAAAGATACTCGCCGGATAATCCCGTTTGGCATCCCCGGCGGCCGAATACCACGCCAGATGCGGACAACGGGCATTGATCCCCAACGCATACTGCCACTCGCCCAGAGCCTTGTAACCGGCAAAAGGGAAATCCCAGCCGGTACAGCCGTAACACTCGGTCAACCGCCGCTTTTTGCCCAGTTGATGCGCCACGGAAGTACACTGTTTGGCGGTGTCAAATATTTGCAGATGCTCGGTCAGTTGGTCGATCCCCGGCTCCTGCATATATTCGTATGAACGCATAGCCGCCCCGATCTGATGCCGCTGGTAAGTCAGGGTATCTTCCCAATGCATATGTCCGGTCAGCGGCAAGTTGTGAGTTTTACACCATGAACCGATCTGTTTCATGTAGGCTTCGACGAATAATCCGGTGAGCAAATTGAAGTAATCGCAACGGAGTTTGGAAAACTCCTCACCGTTTTTCTCATAGAAAAGTTCCGGCAGGTCGCTCAAAATGTCATAGCCGTATTTTTCATGGAACTTCTCCGGCAGTTTACCGGTCCACGGCAGGATTTTGGGCGGTTCAGAAACATTCTCACTTTTGCGTACAGTTTTGGCATTTTCGGAAAACAGTGCCGCCCGGTAGTTGGGTTCATCGGTGAATATCGAACCGACTGAAAAACCGAATTTATCCTGAAATCTTGCCGCATACGGTTCATAGGCGATCTTGATAAATTCGGCGATCGCTTCCGGATCGAGAGTATTGACGTAAGTACCGTGATTATACCATGATTCCGGCTTGGCAGTACAGCAGTAAAAGTACAGTTTTTCCCCGGAAGCATCAACTTCACAACGTTGCCATGTCACCGGGATACCGTCAACTTTTTCCACCGAAAAAGCCGCAAGGAATTCCGTTTCCGGCTCATCGGGCAAAGGCGTATTGCTCATAGCCAGAGCCTTGATCCGGTATTTTTTATTCTGCGTGACCTTGCCCCCGGCCGAACCGGATGGCCAGCGATCCTCATCGTACAAATTGGCAGTCATGCCCAGTTTTTCCGCCTCATCGATGCAAGCGGCCACACATTTGAACCACGTTTCACCGAGAAACTCCGTATTCAATCCCACTCTGGCGTGCATGAAAAATCCGCCCATACCCATTTCATGCAAAATATTTATCTGGCGGCGCAACTCACGCTCATCAAGGATATTGTTCCATGCCCAAAAGGGTAAACTGCGGAATTCCGACGGCAGATTTTTCAATCTTTCAATCAAATTTTCACGCATAATATCAATTCCATTGGAAACTGTAAGACGGCTTGTAATCACCATCATAAGAAATCGTGCATTTTCTTATCTGACGGCCGTTTTTATTGTAAACAGTAAAACCGCTTGTCATACCTTTGGTTTCATCTTCTTTGGTAACATATTCATAAACAATTCGTTCATAATAGTCTTCCGTTTCATAAACAAAGACCTCGACCCGGCTGTCGGAATTGAAAATGTGTTGTTGATACAATTTTCTGCCGTCTTTCTCATAATCGATCACCATCGATTCGATCGGCCCGTACCAGTGATAATTGAATACGATCGGAACTTCAATGGTTTTATCATCTGTTTCAGCGATCATTTCGCCGGATTTGACCCGGCCGAGCCAATCGTAACGGTATTTGGTGTTCATATATTCATCCCCGTTGCGGTCATAACTGGTAACTTCAACGATCCGGCCGTTTTCGGCAACTCTTTTTTCTCTCAAAGTTTCATTGCCGTTTTCATCCACAGAAAAACGTTCCATCGAAACCAGATCTCCACCATCAAAGGTATATTTGATAAAACCGGTAAGCACACCATCCTCATAGAGATTTTCCGAAATCTCCCCGGTAAAGGCATCTCCCCCTTTTTCCGCCCGGAAAAATATACTGTGACCGGAACGGTAAATCACCACCCCGTCAACTTTTTTCCAGATGGCAAATCCGGCAGTACGGTACAACGTAAAACGCAATCCCCACCACAATCCGAACAGCACCCCCGCCAGCACGATCAGCGAAATGATTTTGCGGATCACCGCATTTACCCCGTTTTGCAAACCGCGCTGACGTTTGTAGGATTTTTGCGCTTCGGATTGCTGCATATAAAGCGGAAGTGCGCCGGGATACGCTTCGGGAACCGGATTTGACGGCGGTGCGGCGGCCAGCGGGATATCCTGCTCCCCCCCGGCATCAAATGCCATCGGCACTTTGAATGTGGTTCCGCATTGCGGACAATCCACTTCCATTCCCCGCCACTGATCGAGCAATTCCAATTCAGTGCCGCACCCCGGACAATTCATATTGAATTCCGCCATGACCAAATCCTTTCTCAAATATCAAATTTAACCTGTTGCTGTTATAATGTACAACAGCATAAAATGTTTTTCAAATCCCACCATCTTTTTAAGCATTGTTACGGCTTGAAAAAAGGACAAAACTGTGTTATATTATGGGTATGGTTATATGGATTTTTTCCAGTAAGCAATAAAGTGTACAACCAATGGAGAAAAGACAAATGAGTTGTCCGTATCAGTGCTCGCACGAAGTCGAGCAGATGTGCCGTGTCGCCAAAGGCGTCAAACACGGTCCGGCTCCCATCCCCGAAGAGGGCAAATGGGTAAAATCCAAACAGATCAGTGATATTTCCGGTCTGACCCACGGTATCGGTTGGTGCGCCCCCCAGCAGGGCTGCTGCAAACTGACGCTTAACGTCAAAGACGGTGTCATCCAGGAAGCCCTCGTCGAAACTCTCGGCTGCTCCGGCATGACCCACAGTGCCGCCATGGCTTCCGAAATCCTCCCCGGCAAAACCATCCTCGAAGCTCTCAACAGCGACCTGGTCTGCGATGCCATCAACGTTGCCATGCGTGAACTCTTTAAACAGATCGTCTACGGCCGTACCCAGACTGCTTTCAGCGAAAACGGTCTGCCCATCGGTGCCGGTTTGGAAGACCTCGGCAAAGGCCTGCGTTCACAGGTCGGTACCATGTTCTCCACCGCCGAAAAAGGCCCCCGTTATCTGGAAATGGCCGAAGGCTACGTTCTGGAAATCGGTCTGGATGCCAACGATGAGATCATCGGTTACAAATTCGTCCACCTCGGCAAAATGATGGAAGCGATCCGCAACGGCGTCTGCCCCGGCGAAGCTTTCGAGAAAAACGTCAAGACCTATGGTCGTTTCGACGAAGCCGTGAAAACCATCGATCCGCGTAAAGAATAAGGAGTTCAGACCATGAGTGTCAAGTTTGAAGGTTACGAACGCCGTATCGCCAAGATCGAAAAAGCGTTGAAAGAATTCGGCCTCGATTCCCTCGAAGCCACCCGTGAATTGTGCCTTTCCAAAGGTGTCGATGTGGAAGCCATCGTCCGCGGTGTCCAGCCCATCGCCTTTGAAAACGCCGTCTGGGCTTACACCCTCGGCGCCGCCATCGCCATCAAAGAAGGTGCCAAAACCGCCGCTGAAGCCGCCGAAAAAATCGGTCTGGGCCTGCAGGCTTTCTGCATCCCCGGTTCAGTAGCCGACAGCCGCGAAGTCGGTATCGGTCACGGTAATCTGGCCGCCATGCTCCTGCGCGAAGAAACCAAATGCTTCTGCTTCCTCGCCGGTCACGAGTCATTCGCCGCCGCCGAAGGTGCTATCGGTATCGCCAAAACCGCCAACAAAGTCCGTAAAGAACCGCTCCGCGTCATCCTTAACGGTCTGGGCAAAGATGCCGCTTATATCATCAGCCGTATCAATGGCTTCACTTTCGTTGAAACCGAATACGACTACTATACCGGCGATCTCAAGATCGTGGAAGAAAAACCCTTCTCCAACGGTCCCAAAGCCGCCGTCAAATGCTACGGTGCCGATGACGTCAGCGAAGGCGTGGCCATCATGATCAAAGAAGGTGTCGATGTTTCCATCACCGGTAACTCCACCAACCCGACCCGCTTCCAGCACCCGGTCGCCGGTACCTATAAGAAATGGGCGATCGAACACGGCCGCAAATACTTCAGCGTCGCTTCCGGCGGCGGTACCGGCCGTACTCTGCACCCGGATAACATGGCCGCCGGCCCTGCCAGTTACGGTATGACCGACACCATGGGCCGTATGCATGGCGATGCCCAGTTCGCCGGTTCTTCCAGCGTGCCGGCTCACGTCGAAATGATGGGTCTGATCGGTATGGGCAACAACCCGATGGTCGGTGCTTCCGTCGCCGTCGCCGTCGCCGTTTCCGAAGCCCTCTAAGTTACTTTTCTTTTTACGGAAAAAGAAAAGTAACCAAAAGAAAAACGATATGTCGCGCCCCGGATTGCATCCGGGGCTTGATCGATTTTTTTGCGAAGCAGTATGCGGCAAGGTCGATGTCAAACAGAGGCAACGGCAAGGGAGCATACTATGTATGTGACCGAGCCGGTGTCCGATAGTTTGACAAGAGGTTGCCCATAATGCAAAGTAAAAAACGCTTTTGGGAAAAACTTGGCAAAACTTCTGCAACATTATATGTTACGGAAAAAGAAAAGTAACCAAAAGAAAAACCCGGTGGTGCAAACCATCGGGTTTTATTATTTACGATAAAAAAGGAAAAACGATATGGCATTTAAAGCGGCGATTTTTGATCTGGATGGCACATTGCTCGACAGCATGGGCATCTGGAGCAATCTTTGTTATCAATTTCTGCAACGCCACGGCATCACACTGGAAGCCGGTGGTCTGGCCGGCATGGAAAAGAAACTGGAAGTGCTATCCATCCGCAATGCGCTGGAATATGTGTTGAAAGTTTTTCCACAAATAAATATCGATCTGGATAGTGCCCATCAGCAGACATGGCAGATCGTGGAAAATTTCTACCGTCATCAAGCGGAGATCAAGCCGGGGATCCCGGAAATAATTGCAGAATTGGAAAGCAAAAATATTCCGGCAGGCATCATCACTGCCACTGAATCGGAATTGGTCAATGCCGCCTTGCAAAAGGTGGGATTGGATGGATTTTTCTGCGACCGGGTGATGAGTTGTGCCACCTTGCAAATGTCTAAAAGATCACCGGAAGTATTCATGATGATGGCGGAAAAATTGAATGCCGCGCCATCGGAAATCATCGTTTTTGAAGATGCTCTTTATGCGGCAAGCACCGCTAAAGCGGCAGGATTCGCCGTGGCAGCAGTCTATGATCCCAGCGAAAAAAATCCGGAAAAGTTGGCAGAAATCGCCGACTGGTATTGCCGCAGCTGGGAAGAACTGCCGCTGGATATTTTATAAAACACCCCCGGCAGACTGCGGTCTACCGCCTCGCCCCACCGGAGCAGGTCAGCAACTCGCTTACGCTCGATATTCGCCCGGTACGGATGGGTACGGAGTTGTACGGAGAAGTACGGAGCAACACAAGCAGAGGTAATACCCCTCCGGAGCAGGTCAGTAGCTCGCTTACGCTCGATATTCGCCCGGTACGGATGGGTACGGAGTTGTACGGAAAAGTACGGAGCAACACAAGCAGAGGTAATACGGATTGCCGTTAGTGTCCGTAATGTCCGTAATGTCCGTAATGTCCGTATTGTCCGTATTGTCCGTATCGGGGCGGGGGTACGGGGGCGCAGCCCCTGTAAAGGGCGGTGTCAACCGCCCGACCGATCAAGCCGTTGCGTTGCAACGGCGCGACACCCCGTTTTTCTTTTGCTTACTTTTCTTTTTCCGTTAAAAAAGAAAAGTAAGGTGTGGGGTCGGGGACACCGGCGGCTTCGAAACCGGCGTGCCGGAGACGGCAACTGTCGCATTTACCGCAACTGCGTCCGGTGTCATCGGGGTCGTAACAACTGGTGGTCAGGGAGTAATCCACATTCAAAGAGATGCCGAGTTTAATGATTTCGGCTTTGGAAAGGTTTTGCAGAGGGGTATGGATGTGCCAGTGCCAGTTTTCATCGACGGCGCAAGTACCGAGGCGTGCGGTTTCAGCGAAAGAAGAGATGAATGGGGCGCGGCAGTCGGGGTAATTGGAGTAGTCGATGCTATTGACGCCGATAAAGATATCGTGTGCGCCGATAACTTCGCCCCATGAAGCGGCGAGCGAAAGGAAAACGAGATTTCTGGCGGGAACATAGGTAACGGGGATGGATTGGGCCACGCCGGATTTGGGAACGGTGATCGAATCGTCGGTCAGCGCGGAACCGCCCCACTGGCGCAGATCGAGATTGAATACCCGGTGTTGTTTTGCGCCCATGACGATGGAAAGTTTTTCAGAAGCGGCAAGTTCATTACGGTGGCGTTGACCGTAATCGAAACTCATGGTATAACATTCAAAACCGTCAGCGGCGGCGACGGCGAGACAGGTAGCGGAATCGAGTCCTCCGCTCAACAGGACGATAGCTTTTTTCATAGTTCAAACTCCTTTACGGTCGCCCCAGATCAATTTATGCATTTGCAGTTGCATACGGATACGGCGGCCGGAATCGATCACCCATTGGGCGAGATTTTCAAAACTGACTCTGCCCCAGACGGGGGAAAAGATCAGATTTGGGGTCTTATTTTCCAGATCGTATTCACCGATCACCCGGATAGCCCAATCGAAGTCATTACGGCTGGAAACGACAAATTTGACTTCGTCATGCGGGGTGAGCAGGGAATAATTTTCAAAAAGGTTGTGTTCGCTCATGCCGGAATCGGGCAGTTTGCAATCGAGGATCTTGCGGACTTTTTGCGGCACGTTGGCAATCGGAAGTGCGCCATTGGTTTCAAGCAGCACTTCCAGCCCGGCATCGAGCAGAGATTGAAGCAGAGCGGGCGTTTCGGGGTGGATAAGCGGTTCACCGCCGGTAACTTCGACCAGAGGGATGCGGCTGTCGAGAGCCATTCGGGTAAGTTCGGCGATGGAAACGTTTTTGCCGCCATTCCAGGCGTAAGTGGTATCGCAGTAGTTGCAGCGCAAATTACATCCGGCGAGCCGGATAAAGAAGCATCGTTTACCGGCGTGAGTGGATTCACCCTGAATACTGGCAAAGGATTCGATCAGCGGCAGCATGGTGGAAATCATTCGCTGTAAGTCAGGCGTGAAGAAGCGGATTCCCCGATGCGCACGCGGGCGACTTTAACATTGCCGTCATTGAGTAATTCGCTCATTTTGCGGTAGATGGTGCGGGCAAGGACTTCGCTGGTGGGGTTGATTTCCTGAAAATCGGGCAACTCGGATAAGTTACGGTGGTCATAGGGAGTGATGACCTGATCCAGAGCGGCTTTAAGTTTTTTGAAATCCAGAGCGATACCGACTTCATTGAGGGTATCGGCGATAACAGTCACAGTTACTTCGTAATTGTGTCCGTGCAAATTACGGCAATCGCCATCATAGCCTTTGAGCTGATGAGCGGCGGAAAAACTCCGGTCGATCTCGATTTCAAACATGGTTGGAACTCCCTGTATTTAAAGATTTCATCCGCCGGAAAAGCATTTTTCCGGCGGATGATGTCAGTTACTTCAGCGGTTGGCACACTCGAACTTCTTCATGAAGTCGATCAGAGCCTGCACGCCCTCGACGGGCATGGCGTTGTAGATGCTGGCGCGGCATCCGCCGACCAGACGGTGACCTTTGAGCTGGGTCAGGCCGCAAGCGGTGGCTTCGGAAACGAATTTCGCATCCAATTCATCGCTGGGGGTGCGGAAGACGACGTTCATTCTGGAGCGGTCGGCTTTGGCGACCGGGCTGGCGTAGAAAGTGCTTTCATCGAGGAAGTCGTAAAGCATTTTGGCCTTGGCGTTGTTGTGCTGTTCCATAGCGGCGATACCGCCATTTTCCTTGAGCCAATCGGTGATCAGCGCGAGGATGTAGATGGCGAAAGTCGGCGGGGTATTGAACATACTGCCTTCGTTGATGTAGGTGGAGTAGCGGAGCATGGTCGGCACCTTGCTCTCATCGGTGCGTTCAGCGAGGTCTTTGCGGATGATGACCAGAGCGACACCGGCCGGACCGATATTTTTCTGGGCACCGGCATAGATCATGCCGAATTTATTGATGTCGAACATACGGGACATGATATCGCTGGACATATCCGCGATCAGCGGCACACCGGCCGGAGCGGTGGGCAGATTGATGTACTGCGTACCGGCGATGGTGTTGTTGCTGGTGATGTGCATATAAGCTGCGCCCGGAGTCATTTTCCACTCGGCGGCGGCGGGGATGTGATCATATTTGTCATCACGGGAAGAAGCGACGATATTGACATTGCCGAACATTTTGGCTTCTTTGGCAGCTTTGTTGCTCCAGACACCGGTATCAACATAGTCAGCAGTGCCGCCATTGAGCAGATTCATGGCGAGCATGGCGAACTGCATACTGGCACCGCCCTGAATGAAGCAGACGGCATAATCATCGGAAACGTTGAGCAATTCACGGACATTGGCTTCAGCGCGATCGATCACCGGCTGGAAAAATTTGCCGCGGTGAGAGAGTTCCAAAATACCGCTACCACTGCCCTGAAAATCGATAAATTCGGCTTGAGCTTTACGCATGACGGCTTCCGGAAGCATAGCCGGACCGGCGGAGAAGTTGTAAATTTTCATCCCTGATTTCCTCGTGACTTTAACCTGTTGAACCGGAAACCATATCCGGAACATTGGTTATGGTGTTTTGTATTTTATTAATATACACCGAAAATCGTAATTTACAAGAAAATCTCCATGCTTTTTTTCAACATATACCCCCGATGACAAAGCATTTCGGGTAACTGGCATTACTGGATAAAAGAGTTTTTTACCGATACAATTCCGGCTCATGCCCGAATCAATACCATAAAAAATGGAAAGTAAAATAACCTGTTCTTCTTTCCGGATATGACTCATACCGGTTTTTTCAAAATGAAGTAGAGCGGATGGCCCGACCAGACATGGCAATCGGAACGGGTCTCACTGCCGAAGTTTTCCGGAGTGGTATCCAATCCCTGATCTTCAAATTCCAGAAACTTCTGCACCCGGCGGTCGAAAAGAGTTTTCTGCTTATGCTTGAACATCGCCTGCAAATAATAAAAGGAAAAGTAGGCACTGCTTTTTTCAATAAAATAGAAGTTTTGCATGACATCCACGATCCGGCGGGCTTTTTCCGGCGGCAAAGTGTCGCACAGCAATGCCAGTACCTGCGTGTGTTCATTGAAATCGTAATGCGTATTCCAATCGGTGAAAAGTCCGACTTTGTCATCCCAATTTTCCCGGCAGAGTTTTTCACTGATTTTCCGGGCTTGATCAAGATAGTGCGCCGCAGAATCGGTATTGCCGCAGAAATTTTCCAGAAAACTCTGATTTTCCAACGCCTGACACCAAAGCCAATTTATAGCGCAACCGCCATTCGGCACGCCGTTATTCCAGGTCGGCACCCAATCGAGAAACAGCCAGCCGTTTTCCGGCGGGAAAGCCTCCATGATCCGTCTTGCGGCCGGGAGCAACTCTTTGACCAGAGCAATATTGCCGCTGACTTCAGCATAATCCCGGAGCATCAACACCCAGATCAGGGCAAATGACGGGATCATCTGTTCATGTTTTGCCGGAGTATGTGAATAGATCATGCCGTTGCTCTGCAAACTCATGGCAAAAAACTTCAATGCCTTTTCCACCAAACGTTTATCATCTGTCAACACATAGGTAAGCAAAGCCGTTATACGGGAATCTCCGACATACATGAGTTGTTCAAAAAACGGACAATCCATAAATGTTTCCCAAGTACAGCACTCGATCGTCCGCAGAACCATCCGGGCGAAACGATCGAGTTTTTCCGAACCTGTCGGCGGCAATTCTTTGAATTTCCACGGATACCCGGTGCGGTAAAACTCCATTTTGCTGATTTTGACATCTCCGGTAACGGCGATCTCCAGATATCTGCCGGCCCGGAAATGGAAATCCTGCCAATCCAGACAGCCATCGACTTCAAAAACATCCCGGTTGCCGACAAAAAATTTACCGTCACGATTGCCTTTGTCGCCGACGAAAACAAACGGGTTGTATTCTTCATTGACATAAGGCGTTTCCGACCAGCGCATCTGCACTTCCCCGTGTCCCTCAAACCGGTAACTGCCATACGCACACATATAGTGATCAAAAGTCACCAGACCGGAATCATAATGCCACGCATCACATTTTTCAAACCGCATTTCCGGCAGCATCCGGTCATGCAGGATCCGGTCATCGGCAAAAAATTCCACCTTTTGCCACGGGGCATCGCCGCCGCCGTCAAGCACGCCGGTAAACTCTTTTCCGACATGGACTCTGGGATAAACTCCCCAATCCGGGAACGGTTCGGAAAAAGTGATGTTTTCCATGACTTTGCACTGCCAGTCATTGAATAATCCGGCGGAATCCTGCCAATAAAAGCCGTGCCTGACCGACTCTTGTGCATAAGCAGTCAACTTGATACCGAAGGCAAACACTTCCGCCGTCAACCGGTGTTTACCGGCGGCAAGATGCAATTTGCCGGAAATTTTGAACCAATATTGCGCACTGCCTCTTTCCGGACCGCGACTGATACATTCGCCATCCAGGTATATCCGGCAGAATTCATCCGCCGAAGCATCGTAACTTATTTCACAAGGACGATCGATCACGATTTCACTGCGGAAAAGGGCAATTCCGCATTCCGGCTGTCCTGCCGGTAAATTCATCCACAACATTTTTCAGAACTCAATTCTTATTTCAACACATAGTTGCTATCGACATCACTTGACGTGGTGACAGTTTCAACGTGACCGTCTTTGATAATAACGTTACTGCTTCCGGAATGCCGCTGAAAATTGACACCGGCAGCATTGTGACTGGCAAAGTTATTGTTTAAATTTACTCTCCAATTTCCTTTGGTCAAAGCTGTGGAAGTCGGCACCAACAGGGTGAACTTATTGCCGCTGGAATATTCACTGGCGTAATAGCATTCTGCCATAACGACCGAACCATCAAAAATATCATTGTATTTTTTGGTATGCGGATAAGCTGCGTTGGATGCATTGGCAACACCCCATCCGCCGCCGCGTTTACCATTTTCAACATCACCCGGTTCACAAACTGTCGGGCGGTAAGTGGTCGCCAAAACGATCGGATTGGTCGTTGACACTTCTTCCATGGTGGCTTTGATATTCAGACCCTGCGCCGGGCAGACGAAAATCGGGTTGGTTGCCGCCCGGTATGCGTGGGTGTAATCTTTACTGGCACGGTCGGCATCACTGACATTGGGTATATCGCTGGTCATACCCATTACTTCACTCATCAAAGTACTCCAAATCCAGCGGTTGTGAGGCAGCGGCATATAGTCATCATTGGCATCAGCATACATGGCAAAGGCAGTGGCATTCTGCTTGAGGTTGTTGATGCAACTTGCCCTTACGCCCGACTGCCGGGCGGAATTCAATGCCGGAAGCAGTATCGCCGCCAGAATGGCGATGATCGCAATTACCACCAGCAATTCGATCAGGGTGAATGCGCTCTTGGGAAGAGGGGAAAAACTTCTTTTCACGGGAAAAGAGGTTTTTCCCCTCTCCCCAAACCCCACTCCTCTTTTCAAGAAAAGCGGTATTCTTTGTTTAGTTTCAATCGCACTTTTTTGTGTCAAAAAATGCAATGATGAGATAACTGTGCTTACCAGCAACTCGATCAGGGTGAAGCCGTACGGCTTCTGATTCACTGAATCAGAATGTCTTTTCTTTGTCATAATTTTACCTCCATTTCTGGTTGGTTGAAGCTCTCTATACTATAATATATTGTTGTGCCGGTTCATCCGGCAGATTTTTTTAATCAGCCCGTTTTACTCGCCGCTTATGGCGGCGACCAACGTTCCGCCGTTGGATCACGTCCGGGTAGCACCCGGTGGCAGATTTTTTTGTTTTTTTAATAATCAGCCCGTTTTACTGCCTTACGCTCAAGTGTCACGCTATCGCGTGACTTCGCTTCCGGCAGGTGGTGTCGGCTTGCGCCGACCTTATGCGCTTACGCTTATTTTTCGCCGCTTATGGCGGCGACCAACGTTCCGCCGTTGGATCACGTCTCCGTACTACGGAGAGCGAAATTTTTTAATTTTTTTATTTTTCGCGCCCGTCAGCAATATGCAATATCGCCCCGTTGCCCAGTAACTCTCTCTGCAAATCTTTCACCGGCAGTACCGACGGATCAATGTTCCTGTCACTGCACATCGCCGCCGCCACTCCGGCGGCTTCGCCGGTCATTGCCGCCGCCGGTATCACCCGGAAAATTTCCCACGCTTCCCCGGTACTGCTGATACATCTGCCTGCTGCCAGTGCGCCGCGGATATTCCGGGGAACCAATGCACCGTAAGGGGTTTCCCACGATTCCGCCAGTTTCCGCCAGTCGGCGGCCACTCCGACAGAATCTGCCCGGCAGATCCCCGCTTCGCCGCTGTCGATCAAACTCATCCCGTCGATCCGGGCGATCTTGCGCAATTGCGGCATCGCCGGTAAATGCACCGGATAGCACCTCTTGCGGTCACTTACCTGATCGTAAAATTTCCGGATACCCTGATACTGTCTGCGGATGAATTCCTGCATTTCCGCTACCGTAAGCACCTCTCCCATGAATCTGTCTTCCGAAAGCTCCGGAGCATTCATGTAAAGGTCTTTGGTAAAGTAAAATGTCCGGATCTTTTCCCGCATCTCATTCTGTTCGACCACCCACGGCGTAACATAGTTGCCGTCACCGAAGACCTTTTCCCCCGCCATGCGGAGCATGAATGCTCCGCCAGAAGCATCTATGAAACAATCCGCTTCAATATTCCAATGATCCGCTCCGCAGAAAAGTTCCGCTTCACAAATGCGATTGTCCTTGTCGCACTTCACCCCGGTCACGGTCGTTTCCAGATACACTTCCACCCCGGCATCACGCAAAAGCCTTTCCAGTGTGAGCGTATACCCCGCCGGAGAAAAACAGCAGCAGTAACGCTCCGGATCATTACCGTTATCCCCTCCTGCGACCCCGTTGTACTTCTCCGGCAGATCAAACGGACCGTAATCCGGCGAATAACGCAGGAGTTCCTCGGCGATACCCGCCGTTACCACTTTGCCGTCAATGCCGCTTACCGGCAGATAAATATAGATCAGGCCCGATGTCGCCAGTCCGCCGACGATGAGCTGTTTCTCGATGATTACCGTCTTTTTGCCCCGTCTGGCGGCGGCAAGCGCCGCCGCCACCCCGGCAATACCGGCTCCGCATACGGCAACGTCATAATGATTCATTTGCATAAACTTTCCCAAAGTTTGAAAAGTCACTGCCTTTGATCTGCAGATTATTCACTGATAAGCACGTCGTAATTGACTCCGGAACTGGTAAAGGTGAATTTACTGCCGTCGATTTGAGTTCTGCCGTAAAGTGAGGTGAATTTTTTACCGGCAGGCAATACGCCCTCACCGTTGTTGGTTTCATTTTTGATCCCGACGATCACCACCGCGATTTTGCCATTGGCGGAGAATGTACGGCTGCGCAAAGTTCCGGCGGTCGAAGTAACCGCGACCTGACTGACACTTTCCGTACTCATGATGAAAGGCTCAAGTTGTTTGAGTACCTGCACCGCCTGAACGACCCGCGGCCAGAAAATGTCGCTGAATCCGGGCTGGACATTGTCACCGTGGACGAATACTTCATGGTAACTGTAAAAGACAAAGCCTTTAGCTCCGTAGATCGCACCGAGCAACGGCAGGGCAGTCAATTCTTCCGCAGAGGGAATACGGTGACGGCGTTTTTCTTCCGGAGTGCTGCCGAACATCTGCCGTGCCGGATGACGTGCCCAGTCAAAGCCCTGCGGCACCAGCCAGAAAGGAGTTCCGGTCGCAGCGATCCGGGCGAAATTCTGATCGGAAACCACCAAATCGCCCTGCACACCGGGATTACGCTGATGGTTGAACGGATAAGAATCAAAGAGGAATATGTCGCCGGTATGAATATAACTGTCGATAAATGTGGTCGTATTGCTCAAAGTTGTCGTCACATGAGTCGGATCAGCAAAGTTGATCCGCTGACGCAGGACTTGGGTGCTGGGCAATTCGCGGGCGGTGTTTTCATCGGCAAGATAGTAACCGATCACATTATTATTGCCGCGCAGAGTCATACCGATCTCACGGATGATATCCTCAAGGGCGGTTTTGCCGTTGAAAGCTCTTTCCAGATCTTTGCGGATGAACTCTTTTTCCGGGATCATCAGCTGCAGGAACATCAGAGTTTTGAGATCATACCGGGCGGCAAGATTGATGTAGGAAAGCAGATTTTCAGAAGTATTATGTCCGCGCTGCCGTCTGCCGATACCGGTGCCATTCATCGGCTGTACCTGGATCGTGTTGAATCCGGCTTCCTGAAGCCGGCGGAAATGGGTATCATTCATCGGCATCATGATACAAATACCGATCGGCATAAAAGGTTTGCCGTCAAGGATCAAACGGTGATGTGCATCCAGATATGAAACCGGCACAGTATCAGCGGCGTTATTCAGCTCCCACTCATGTTCAGAGATGATCTTGCGCTCACTGCGGTTAAAAAGGGTCGCTTTGACCTGAACTTTTTCTCCGGGCAGACGGCCGAAATCCGCCGTGAAAACTCCGTTGGCGAAACGGGCAAGTTTTTTCACACCGCCGGCTTCGATCAGCATTTCCAGATTCTCCGGAGTATTTTCGCCGTTGCGCTGATATCTGATTGAAATTTTTCCATCTTTATCCATGGTCATGCGGTCGGGATGAACCAGCTGCAGTTCCACCGGCACTTCCAGAGAAGCGATGGTGAAATCATCAAAAATGAATGTACCATTGTGCCACCAGTCGACATGAATGGAAAAGTAAGTATCCGGATTGGCATTTTCCGGCATCACCACTGTTTCCGAGAAGAAGCGTAACTCATTGCCGGTGTCTTCCGCCGGGATCCACATATTGAAATCTTTGATTTTCGCTCCGTTTTTGTCTTTGGCATGCAGAGTACAGACAATGACCGTAGCACGGCGGCGGCCGGGGGTTTTAAGTTTGAGGTTATTCAAACGGTAGTGGAAAGAGATGCGGTACGCCATGCCCGGCACGACTTTCACCGGCACTTTCCACGACAGCAGATTGGTTTGATCACTGCTGGTGACACTGATTCCCGGAGAACCGGTCACACCGATATGCGGCTGCACAGTGAAACTCTGCGGACGGTTTTTACCCGGACGGATCCAGCGGGAAATATCCGAGTTGAAGTTTTCGTCAAAACAGATACTCGCCTGCGACCGGCTGTAATTGCTGAAATCCGGAATATCTTCTCCGGCAGCTACGGACAGCATCGTAACGGCTGCCAAACCCAATAAAGCTTTTTTGATCATCTGATTACTCCTTTCCGATTAAAGTAATTGTTTCATTTGCTTTTATATTCAAATCCATGATTTTGCCGGGAATTTGGATCCGGGTGATTTCGCCGCTGTAACAACTTCCGGCGGAAATTTTCAGCAGTGTTACTTTGCCGTTTTCCAGTTTCAGTGTCACATTGAGATCATCCGGTGCACCGAGCGTGTATGAGAGGTTTTCCCAGATGTTTTCCACTCCCGCACAGAGCAGCAGAGTATTTCCCTGTGCCCGGCAGAGCAATTCCATGATGCCCTGCGTGTAACATGCCGGCGGCTCAGAGCACCACGGGTGGCTGACAAATATGCCCGGCTCGTTGATCTCGTAAGTTATGTCAAATGCTCCGGCGGAAATGGAAGCCTTTTGCAGATAATCTATCGCTTTGGCACTGTCGCCGATCCGGATCATACCGTTGGCGACCCATGAAGCGTACCAGGTGCAGATGTTCTTTCCGAATGGATACATATTGCCCGCTTCAGCGGTACTGCCCAGATAATCGTTGATCGCCGCCAGCTGCCGCGGATCATCCGGATCAAGAACAAAGTAAGGATACAATCCGCCGAAAACTCCGATACTCTTTTCTTCGCATCCGGGGAAAGGCAGATATTTGGTTCCGTCAGTGGGCAGATTGCGGCGTAAAGCTCCGGCAGTTTCCCGCCATTGGGCGGCAATTTCAGCATCGACACCGAGTCTGGCGGCGGCATTGGCGGCGATATCCAGCGTGCAGATCGCTGAACAGGTGGTCAGAAACGCATTGGCTCTGGCGGTTCCCAAACGCTCAAGGTCACAGCATTTGCCGATGATGATTTTGCCGTCACCGATATCGTAAATGGCCTGCTGCATGAAAAATTCC
>SUWG01000002.1 GCA_015061625.1 Lentisphaerota bacterium
TTTCATCGAAGTTGAATTTTTGAACTTTGCCTGACATTTGGAAAAAGGAAACATCTTTGAAACGGTAAAAAGATATCATTCTTTTTTGCGGATCAAAGACCATCAACGGGTGAAATTGCAGTTTTTTAAGTGTGTTCCTGTGCATAACAGATAAGCCGCCGACAAATGCAGATGCGGCTGCGATCCCGAGCAAAAGACAAATCCACTTGTTGATCGGGATCAGCATTATAAAACCAATGCAAAAGGGAATGATAAAAGCATAAACACAGTACCACCAGGTATTCTTTTTGCATTTGGTCGCAATAAGAAATGTTTTGCCGGACCGCTTGCTTTGGCAAAGGGAATAAGTGGACATAAGTCTTTCCAGTTCATCAAATTCCTCTTCTGCGAAAAGCCTCCGATTCAATTTTATATCTGTCATGGAATCATATCCCGGATATTTTACTGTTTTATGACTTATTGCCTGTGGCAATAAGCAATGACTATACTATATCACTGTCTGATCGTCATTACAAGCCAAGTAAAGGACTTATCAACGGTTTGTGTCATAACCCGGCAGAAAATCATAAAAAACAGAAAGACGGAATTGAAAAAACTATTGTTCATCGGACACCGGCTCGGTTACATACATAGTATGCTCCCTCGCCGTTGCCTCTGTTTGACTTCGACCTTGCCGCATACTGCTTTGTAAAAAATCGATCAAGCCGTTGCAACGCAACGGCGCGACACCCCGCAAAAGAAAAACCCAGCGGGTGTTACTCCACTGGGCTTTTGCCAAGCTTTTTTCAAAAAGCGTTTTTGCTTTGCATTGCGGGCAATCTCTTGTCAAACTATCGGACACCGGCTCGGTCACATACATAGTATGCTCCCTTGCCGTTGCCTCTGTTTGACTTCGACCTTGCCTCGCACTGCTTCGCAAAAAAATCGATCAAGCCGTTGCAACGCAACGGCGCGACACCCCGTTTTTCTTTTGGTTACTTTTCTTTTTTCGTAAAAAGAAAAGTGACCGTGAAAAGAAAAGTGACTACCAGAAGCGGGTGGGCAGATCGAGGGCGAGGGAGAGTCGATCACGGATGGGGTGATCGGGGTGGTTGGGAGAAAGACGGTTTTTAGTGAAAGCGAAGACGATTTTTTCGTCGGGCATATAGAATGCTTCAGATCCTGCGGCTCCGCCATGACCGATGAACATTCTGCGATCGTGGTCGGGACCGCGTAATACGACACCGAGGGCAAAACGGGTCCACTCGTGATCTTTTACCGGATCATCGGGAGAGCGGA
Organism: Lentisphaerota bacterium; assembly: GCA_015061625.1. Taxonomy (GTDB): domain Bacteria; phylum Verrucomicrobiota; class Lentisphaeria; order Victivallales; family Victivallaceae; genus UBA1784. The sequence goes on from SUWG01000002.1 coordinate 1,279, forward strand.
AAAGTTTTCCGGTGGCAAAATCAAAGGTTTCTTCAGAGACGATATTTCCCGGCAGGTTGCTGTAAAATCCGGCAAGGCCTCTGGCGTTGGCGATGCCGTTGAATGAAGGAATACAGCAAACTTGAATTGCCGGATCATTCATAGTTGTTGCTTCCCATGCCGGACGATTGGGAATGCGAGAATCATCTATTGGTATAATGCGGTGCATTTGATCCTGGGGGATGCCGAAAAATACAGAGTTTTCGACTCCGGCGATCTGGAGAACGTATTTTTTCAGTAAAAAGGGCAGGGGGAACCCGGTGGCCAATTCGAGTGTATGACCGAGCAACCAGGCAAATGTAAGAGGGTGATAATGGCATTTTTCGCCGGGCAGATTGCGCGGGGGCATGGCGGCGATCAGGCGGCACATATTTTCCCAATCGGTCAAATCCGGCTTACCGGAAGGAAGCAGATACATCCCGGCCCGGTGGGAAAGCAGATGCTCAATGGTGATCCCGGCTTTATCCGGCGCGGCAAATTCCTTCCAGTATTTGCCGACCGGATCTTGAAAAGAGATGATATCATTTTCCGCAAGAACCCATGCAAGGGCGGCCAAAAATGGTTTTCCGGAGGAAAATATAGGCAGGAGGTCATCTGTTGAACACGGGGTGTTGTATTGATCCCGGTAACCGGATGCCAGATCAATGACGATTTTTCCGTGGTCGATGATGCATAATTGACAGGCATTTTCGTTACCGTTGGCAATTTCGCTGTCGAGAATATGTTGCAATACCGGGCGCAGGGAATTCCAATTTCTATTCATAGCAAAACTTCAACCTTTGATATTGATTATCCCGGCATTTGCAGTGGCAGTTGCCAGTTGTATGAATTCGGCAACGGAGAGTTTGTCCGGGCGCAATTCGGTGGAAAATCCGCATGAATCCAGAATTTTGGCGGCGGTATCTTTGCTGCCGCAAATCTGTCCGAGAATTTTGCCGATTTGTTTACGGCGTTGATTGAAAAGGTTTCTGACCAACGGAGTGAAAATCTTTTCCACAGTCTCCGGTAATTCCGGGCGTTGAGAAGCTAATTTGAATGAAACGAGTGCTGAATCGACTTCCGGCGGCGGGCAGAATACCTGTGGCGGTACGATTTTGTCGATCGCCACATCATAAAGCAGTTGGGTGCGGACTGACAGTGCGCCATAGGCTTTGGTACCGGGGGAGGCGGCGAGCCGTTCCCCCATCTCTTTTTGCAGCATGAAAAACATACTTGACGGCGGATTATGGCACTCCAGCATTCTGGCAATAAAGACGGAACTTATTGCATAAGGCAGGTTCGCTACGGCGCGGTAGGTGGTGCCAGCGGGAAAAAGTTCGTTGAAGTCAACTTTACAGGCATCGGCTTCGATCAATGTGAAATTGGGCGCATCAGCAAATTTTTTCCGCAGAAATCCAGCCAGCCGGTGATCGAATTCAATAGCAGTTACATTGAATTTGGCGGCAACCATTTTTTCGGTCAATGCGCCGAATCCGGGGCCGACTTCCAGAACATTTTCATTTGTTTGCGCACCGCAATTACGGACGATCCATTCCAGCAGATTGGCATCGAGCAAAAAGTTCTGTCCCAATCCCCGGCCGGGGCGCATACCGAGCGATTCCAGAGCGGAAATAAGTTCTTTTTTATTCATGATCAGTGTTTCCCGCATCCGCAACTGCCGCTGCAGCAGTGACCGGCTGACGGACATTGCTCCATCATGCCGCAGTGAGTTTTTGATTTGCCATCAGCGATCGAACCAATCAGACTCGGTTGTTTTTCCAATTCAGTTTCGCCGCATTCAGGACATTCGGCCGGTGAATCAAAACGTGACAGGAGCAATTCAAAATCTGCCCCGCAACCGGGACAATGATAACGGAATATCGGCATGACAGAAAACCTTTGCAGTTGAAATTTTTCCCAATGTATACTATATTAACTGAACAACAGTATAATATAGCACCAAAAACCGGGGTTGTAAAATGGCCGGACGTAAAAAATTTTTTGACCGTTTGAGTGAACGTTTTGAGTCGTTGGATGCGACCAGCCGCCAGGCAGGTTTGGCGTTGCTGATGAAAGAACGCGGTTTTTTTGAAACGGTTTTCAACTGTATTGAGGATGGTATTCTGGTGATCGATCACGAATTACATCTGCGTTATTTCAACCGTGCCGCCAAAGAGTTGCTCGGTCTGCCGGAAAATACCTCAAATTTGCGGCTCAATCAACTTCTGCCTGATGTCGATTGGCAGCAGATATTACCGGAAGATGCCGGCAGTTGGAATCGCACAACCCGGCAGGAGTTGCAGATTTTTTATCCGGAATTGCGTTTTTTGCAATTTTATCTTGCGCCGTTGGGAAATGATGCCGGAGCCACCGTCATTCTGCGTGATGTGACCGAGAGCCGCCGCCGTGCCACCAGTGATTTGGAGCGGGAAACCGTCAAGGCCGTATCCCATCTGGCTGCCGGAGTCGCTCACGAAATCGGAAATCCTCTGAATTGTCTTTCAATGAATCTGCAGTTGCTTGAACGCGGTTTGGATGACCCCGATGAGCCGCTTGCTCCTTTGGAAGCGATCCGGATGATCCGGCGGTGTGAAAGCGAAGTTGAGCGGCTGGATAGCATCATTCACTCGTTTTTGACTGCTATCCGTCCTGGGAAGGCCGATTTTATGCCGGTCGATTTGCGGGAAACTGTCTTTGATGTACTTAATTTTATGCGCCCGGAAATCGAAGCAAGGCGGGTGAGCGTCAAATGTCAATGGGATGGCGGAAGTCAACAGATTTCCGGTGATGCCGCTCAACTCAAACAGGCATTTTATAATATTATCCGCAATGCGGTTCAGGCGATGAGCAACGGCGGCGTGCTGGAAATTTTCGGCTATTCAACGGCAGAATTCCGCGTATTGGAGTTTTCGGATTCCGGTCGGGGGATGTCTCCGGATGATTTGCGGGAAATGTTTGTGCCTTTCCGGACTACCAAGGCAGGCGGCAACGGGATCGGTACGATGATCATTGAACGCGTGTGCCGTGAACACGGCGCAGAATTCGGAGTCGTTTCCGCCGAAGAAAGAGGAACCGTTTTTCAACTCAAATTTCCCAATGGACGCCGACGGATGCGGATGCTGCCCGGAAATTGACAGATTTAGTCGTAAAGTGAGTTGTTTTTATTACTTTGTGTGTTATATTATCAAAGTTGAACCTTGTAACAACATTTAACAAAAAGGAAAATCATCATGGCTATTGAACTTAAAAAAGATGCCGCTTACGCATTGCTTGTCCCGACCAGTATGGGGGTCCGTTTGACTCCGGTCAATGGTCAACCATTTCATTGCAGCGATACTTTTCAAATGCAGGTGACCAGTGCTGAAACCAACGTGGCCAGCATTGCCTCTTATCTCGGTTTGAAAGTCAAAGTTTTGACTGCTTTCGTTAAAGACAGTCCGGTTGCCCGCATGATCAAAGATAACCTCGCCGGTCGTCATATGGATTATGAAGGCCCGGAAATCGAGCAGGGCGGCCCCTGGGGCTATCGTCACCAGTTCAACCTCGCCGACAGCGGTTACGGCAGCCGCGGCCCGCGTGTCCAGAATGACCGGGCCGGTGAAGTCGGTCGTCTGCTCAATGTCAAGTATTTTGATCTCGACCGTATTTTCGGTCAGGAAGGTGTGCAGATCGTCCACCTTTCCGGTTTGATTGCTTCCATGAGTCCGGATACCAGTAAATTCTGTCTGGAATTAGCGCGCGCAGCCAAAAAATACGGCACCAAAATCAGTTTCGACCTCAACTACCGTGCCTCTTTCTGGAAGGGCCGCGAAGAAGAATTAAGTGCTATTTTTGCTGAAATCGCTTCTCTTTCCGATATCCTTATCGGTAACGAAGAAGACTTCCAGCTCTGCTTGAAAATTCAGGGCCCCGAAGCCGGTGGTAAAGGTATCTCCGCCAAAATCGACAGTTTCAAAGAGATGGTTGAACGCGTTAAAGCTGCCTATCCCAACGCTGTTGCTTTCGCCACCACTCTGCGTCAGGTCATCAATACCAACGCCCACCTCTGGGGAGCTATCACCAATGTCGATGGTGTCTGGCAGGTCGTTGAACCCCGCGAAATCCATGTGCTTGACCGTATCGGCGGCGGTGACGGTTTCGTCGGCGGTTTCCTTTACAGCATCCTTCGTGGCTGGGAACCGGAAAAATGGACTCAATTCGGTTGGGCTACCGGTGCATTGGCCACCACTCATCTCACAGATTACGCCCAGCCCGCTGACGAAGAACAGGTCTGGAGCATCTGGAACGGCAACGCCCGTGTCAAACGCTGAGTTACTTTTCTTTTCACGGGAAAAGAAAAGTAACCAAAAGAAAAGCGGGGTGTCGCGCCGCTCCGTTGTCGCGGCTTGATCGATTTTTTTTGCGAAGCAGTGTGAGGCAAGGTCGAAGTCAAACAGAGGCAACGGCGAGGGAGCATACTATGTATGTGACCGAGCCGATGTCCGATAGTTTGACAAGAGATTGCCCACAATGCAAAGCAAAAACGCTTTTTGAGAAAAACTTGGCAAAAGCCCAGTGGAGTAACACCCGCTGGGTTTTTCTTTTGCGGGGTGTCGCGCCGTTGCGTTGCAGCGGCTTGATCGATTTATTTTTCACAAAGCAGTATGCGGCAAGGAAAGATGTCAAACAGAGGCAACGGCGAGGGAGCATACTATGTATGTAACCGAGCCGGTGTTCGATAGTTTGGCAAGAAATTGCCCATAATGCAAAGTAAAAAACGGGGTACGGGGGCGCAGCCCCTGTAAAGGGCGACAGCCAGCAAGAGTCAAAACACACCGCGGCCTTTTTGCGAAGCAGTGCGAGGCAAGGTCGAAGTCAAACAGAGACAACGGCGAGGGAGCATACTATGTATGTAACCGAGCCGGTGTCCGATAGTTTGGCAAGAGATTGCCCATAATGCAAAGTAAAAAACGGGGTACGGGGGCGCAGCCCCTGTAAAGGGCGACAGCCCGCAAGAGTCAAAACACACAGCGGCCTTTTTGCGAAGCAGTGCGAGGCAAGGTCGAAGTCAAACAGAGGCAACGGCGAGGGAGCATACTATGTATGTAACCGAGCCGGTGTCCGATAGTTTGACAAGAGATTGCCCGCAATGCAAAGCAAAAACGCTTTTTGAAAAAAGCTTGGCAAAACTCAGTGGAGTAACACCCTCTGGTTTTCCTTTTTTTTTAATTCGGATTCGGCTCCGGTATATCGTCACTATTCAGACGGATTTATCTCAATGCTCCTTCGGAAGTAAAAACATCAATGCCCCATTATCTTAAAATATAGAACAACAGAAATGTTTTTTTAAATAAAATCAATTTATTTTGCAATTTATTTTTAAAAACATCTTGAAAAATAAATATTTCAGTGTATATTGAATCTTGTAAGCAAGCCGAGGAGTAATTGTGAAGAGGCCCGCCCGCATCATCCCCCTTGGGTGCGGGCGGGTCTTCGGCTGCATGATGATATTGTTTTTCTGTTAAAATCCCGATTCCCCCGCAAAATATTTACAGATATTTTTTGTTAACAGTTTGCATTTTTTCAGATCAAGCATTATTGTAAAATGTAATTGAAAACTGGTTCAACGTTGAATCAGTTTTCCGAATGGGGGTTTTATGGTCACTTTGAAAGATGTTGCCAACCGTTTGGGGGTATCTATCCGTACTGTTTCTCATGCGGTGAATAATACCGGTCGTCTTGCTCCGCAGACCCGCAGGGTTATTTTGGAAACAGTTGCGGAAATGGGCTACTTCCCGGATGCGGCGGCCCGTTCTCTGGTAACGCATAAAAGCAAATTGATCGGAGTCTTGGTTCCGTTTTTATCGGCAAGTTTTTACAGTTTGATCATCAGTGGTCTTGAACGTCTGGTGCGGCAGCATGGCTACACGTTGTTGTTGCTCAATCCTCCGGTGGATAGCGGTGATCCGCAGGAAATTTGCCGGCAGATGATGCAGCGCAAAGTTGACGGCATCATATTGTATCCGTCAAAACATATACAAAAGGCAGCGACATTCATCCGCAAAACCCGGATACCGGTAGTGCAGTTGATGGACTATACTCCGGAAATCAGTGAATATTTTGTGACGGTAGCAAATCTTAAAGCTGCTAAAGAAGCGGTTTATGCGTTGTGTGAAAGCGGTTGCAACCATCTTGCGATGATTTCACACAATGCCAATTCACCGGAAGTTGCCGACCGTTGCCGTGGGTTTATGGAAGCGGTCGCTGAAAAATTGCCGTCACATGAGCCGGTCGTGTTGGAAAGTGATGTGAATATTGCTGATGCCAGAAAAAAAGCATTGCAACTTTTTTCCCGGCATCCGGAAATTGATGCAGTTTTTGCCGCCAGTGATTTTGCTGCGCTTGGCGTGGCGCAGGCGGCTTTGGAATTGGGAAAAAGGATTCCGGAAGATGTCTCGATCATCGGATTTGATAATCTGGATATTGCTTCAGAGCAGTTGTTGTATCCGTTGTCTACCGTGGCACAGCCCAAAGAGGAGATCGGCCGCCGGGCAGGGGAGATGATAATTGATTTGATCCATGGCCGGAAAACGGCACCGGTGATTTTGGATGCCCCTTTGATTTTGCGTAACACAACCAGAAAATACGAGGTGAAAAAATGTTGAAAATCAGTGGAACTTTTCTTGATGAGATCAGTTGGGATATCCCTCATCACAACTGGGGGGTAAAGGAGTGGGAGCGTGACTTTCAAAGTATGAAAGCCATTGGTATCGACACGGTGATCATGATTCGTTGCGGACTGCGCAAATATCTGACTTATCCGTCGGAAGTGTTGATGAAACGGGAAAATTGTTTACCTCCTTACAGCGATCTGGTGGATATGTTCCTTACTCTGGCTGAAAAATATGAAATGGATTTCTATTTCGGCACCTACGATTCCGCCCGTCCGCTGGAGACGGTGGATTTTCAGTGGGAAGTTGACACCAATAAACTGGTCATTGAAGAAGCATGGAAACGTTACGGTCACCGCAAGGCATTCAAGGGATGGTATTTGAGTACGGAAATTTCCCACAAAACCGGCAATGTCGCGGAAACTTATGCTGCGATCGGCGGATTTTGCAAAGCGATCTCCAATGGTTTGCCGGTGTTGATTTCGCCATTCATTCAGGGGGTGAAAGCCAACGCTGATCTCGGAATCAATGCCGGTTCTATCGCTTTGGATGATCATGAAAGACAGTGGGATGATATTTTTTCCTGCATTGCCGGATCGGTCGATGCCATCGCATTTCAGGATGGCCATGTGGAATTGCAGGAGTTGGAAGATTATTTGCGGATCAATATGCGTCTGGCGCAGAAATACAATATGGCGTGCTGGACGAATTGTGAAACATTTGACCGGGATATGCCGATCCATTTCCTGCCGATCAAGTGGGAAAAGATGTGGCACAAACTCCGTGCCGCAGAAAGAGTGGGTATCGAAAAGGCGATCACCTTTGAGTTTTCTCACTTTATGAGTCCGAATTCCGCATATATTCAGGCGCATGGTCTGTATGACCGTTACCGTGAATATGCCGGATTGTTGAAATAACCGGAAAGGGGAAAGATAATGAAAAAGTTTACAGTATTTTTGTTGACAGTTTTGTTTTTTACTGCTGTTGACGCCATGGATCTGCTGAAAGACGGCAAGTGGGCGATCCGGGCCGTGGTTATCCGTCCGGATGCCAGTCGCAGTGAAATCCATGCCGCCAATGAGTTACGCAATCATCTGGCAAAAGTTGCCGGTATTTCTGCTCCGGAATTGCTCCGGGATAATGGCCAACTGCCTGACGGCAGTTACATTTTCCTCGGTAACACGGCTTCCACGCAGAGAGTGGTGACTTTACCGCAGGATATGGTGAAAAGTTACGGAGAAATCGTGGTCATCGGTGACAATGTTTATATTTGCGGTAAAGATGAGGCCGGTAACTGGCAATGGGATATTTCCCAGGGAACGCTTTTTGCGACCTATGAGTTTATTGAAAAGTTCCTTGGAGTCCGCTGGTTGTGGCCGGGAGATCTGGGAACTTATGCGCCGCGCAAAACTGATATTTCGGTTCCGGAAGGCAAAATCGTGGTTCGGCCCCGTCTGGCAGCCAGCCGGTGGCGTATCCCCCGTTCCGGAAATGGATGGAAAAGCAAAGATTCAGAATTCCGTTTCCGTGCCAACTGGCAACTGCATTTGAAACGTCACCGTTTTTCCTGGGATTTTGCTTATCAGCATGGTCATGCATTTACCGGATTTTATGCTCAATACGGACAGAACCATCCGGAATTCTTTAATTTGTTGCCGGATGGCAGTCGCCGCCCCAATCCTTTTGGTACGACCAAAGGACTGCCTTCTCTGATTTCCATGTGTCCTACCAGTATGCCGCTGGCGCAGGAGATCGTGCGGTTGTGGGCAGCCAATCCCAGACGGGGAAGGGTGATCAACGTCAATGAAAATGACACCAATGGGATGTGTGTCTGCGACAACTGTCTGGCGGCGGATAATGCCGCGGAATCTCCGGAAGTCCGCCGTCGTGCGGCGGCTGAATTATTTGCCAGAGGAGATACCATGTGGTCTGCTGCGCTGGGTTCGGTCAGTGACCGTTATTGCCTTTTTTATTTGAATGTCCAGCGGGAAGCTGCTAAAATCGATCCGCAGGCGATTATTTTCGGTTTGGCTTATGCCAATTACAGTGCGGCCCCGAGCGGCAGAATCAGACTCAATGACCGGATCGTTTTGCGTTATTGTCCGCAAATCATGTATCCGTGGAGCGACAGTGCAGTAGAGCAGTTCAAAAGAGAGTGGAAAGGCTGGTCGGATGCCGGAGCCAGATTGCTTTTCCGTCCCAACTTTACCAGTGACGGTCAGGCATTCCCGGTGCAGTATCACCGGGAATATTATGAAGTATTCAACTTTGCTGCCGCCAATGGTATGATTGGCAGTGATCTGGATTCCTGCACCGGAAACTGGGCGTCGCAGGCTCTGGTCAACTTTATCATTGCCCAGATCAACCATGATTCAACGAGTTCAGTCGAAGCTCTGGAAAATGAGTTTTATCAGGCTTTCGGACCGGCAAAAGATCTGGTCAGAGAATATTTTGAATACATTACTCAAGTGACCATGAGATCCGGTTATAAAAGTCCATTCAAAGGTGACACTATTGAGGGCGGAGTTCTCTTTCTGGATATGTTACTGGTTGCCGACGGACTTTTTACCGAAGAGGTGTTGAATCATTGTTACAGTCTGCTCCGCCGGGCGCAGCGGGTCGGCGGTTTGAGCCGGGAAGAAAGTTACCGTCTGGTATTTCTGCTGGCCGGTTTGGATAATGTCAAAATGATGATCGAGGCCCAGAGGGAATTCCGCCGTTATCAGGCCGGTGGAGATGTTGCTCCTTTTGCCCAGGCGGTGGAAAGACTTGACCGCTTCCGCAATTCGGTGGAGTTTCTTGGCGGTATCAATATCGGCTATCTGCAATATCTGGAAAGCCGTCACTGGCCGTCACGCGAAATGCTTAAACTCTATGCCAGAGAAGCGGAGAAACTGGAAAACTGGCAAATCCGTTTTGATCCTTCGGAGATCGGTTTGCGGCAGAATTGGCAGGCGGTGGATGCCGATTGGAGTGATGCGGCGGCTATCGGCACTGACAGCCACTGGGAGCAGCAGCCATTCGGTCAGCAGTGGAAAGCACAACACGGTCAGGACTTCAAAGGTGTCGGCTGGTATCGCACGACCTTTGATGTCAGAGATCCATCCAAACCTCATGAATTTGTTTTTATTGCGGTGGATGGTACGGCGACATTCTATCTCAATGGCCGTCAGATCGGGATGCGTCCCTATCCGTTTGAGGGAAATCCGCACTCATGGAGAGATTCATTCAAAGTGCAGATCCCTGCCGGTTTGTTGAAAGATAAAGGAAATGTTTTGACTGTCCGGATTGACAAGCGCATCGGTTTGTGCGGCATTTGGCGACCGGTCTTTATTGTCCCCGTTGAACAATAATTAAAAAAAGAAAGGAAATGAAGATGAAAAGCAGTTTTTTACTCTCCCATGGGAGAGTAAACCGGGTACGGTTTACTCTTATTGAGCTCCTCGTGGTCATTGCGATAATCGCTATTCTGGCGGCGATTTTGCTTCCGGCATTGAATTCTGCCCGTGAACGCGGCCGGACGGCATCGTGTATCAACAACCTTAAACAGTTGGGTACTGCACAGGAAATGTATCGCAGTGATAATGATGACTATTTTGTGGAGTTCCAACCGAAAATGTATCGTGGAACAACGCTCAACTTTTTGAAGTGGCCGCATTTGCTCGATGCTTATACTCCGATGATCACGTTTGTCAGTAACAAAGATTATGCCAAATGTCAGGATATTTTGCAGTGCCCCAGTGATCCTGATTTTAACAGTGCCTATAACGCTGGAGATAAACTGGGCGTGGAAGACAACCCGTCTTATGCGTATAACTTCAAACTTTGTTCGATCGTGGATAATGGAACGATCCAGACTGTCTGGAAATATCATTCGATCAAGTCTCCGTCACAAAAATTGATGTTTGCCGATGGTTTGCACAAAAATTCCGGTTCGTCCCGTTCTACGACTCCGGCGTGTAAACTTAACAGTCCGGTGGACTTGGCCGGCCGCCATGCTGACGGCGGCAATATTCTGTTTGTCGCCGGTCATGTATCCAATCTTACCAATAGTGAATTGGAAGTGATTCGCAACAGCGAAGGCGGCAGTAACAGTGCATACCTTTATCCCGGATTTGATATCTGATATAGAATAATCACGGAAAATCCCGTCTGTTTTTGCGGAAAAAGTGTTGACAAAAGTGCCGGATAAAGGTATTTTAAGTCGGAATACATTTTTCCGTTGAAAACCGGCGGGATTTTTATGTATTGAGATTGATCCAATAATTAAAGAAAGTTTGGTCACTTATGAAAATGTTGTTTCTCGGTTGCGGTGCGGCTGATTATGATTGGTCACGTTACGGTGAAGCGGGGATTTTAGGCAGTACCTCCACTTTGCTCAATGATACGATCCTGCTGGATTGCGGGCCGACGGTTACTGCGGCGATGAAGCGTTTTAATGTGCCGTTGGAAAATATCACTGATATCGTCAATACCCATAATCACAGTGACCATCTGAATTTTGATGAAGTGCGTAAAATCGCCGCCGTGCGCCGGATAAATTTTTATGGTTCTCAAGAGGCTTGTGCAGAATTGAGCGACTGCTGTGACGTGCATCCGCTGACATTCGGGGATAAATTCACCGTGCAGGATGTGGAGTTTCTGGCATTGCCTTCCAATCATGCAGTAACCAATATCCGGGAAGAAACTTTCAATTATCTGATTTCCGGAGATAAGACCTTGCTTTATGCTTTGGATACGGCGTGGATGCTGACTAAAGCCAGACTTTTGATCGGCAAATCACATATCGATGCGATCGTGTGGGATGCCACCATGTCAGAACCGGATAACTGGCGTATCTTTGAACACAGTGATCCGGTCATGTTTGCCAATATCCGCCGGGTGCTGAAACAGACCGGCAACATTGACGAAAATGTGAAAATATGGTTTGATCACCGGGCGTTGACGTTGTGGCCGCAGGATATTGAGGCACAGGAAGCAATCGCCCGCCGGGAAGATGTCATGCTTGCCCATGAGGGCGAAACCGTAATCATTTGAGGATCAGATCAGCCTGTTCTTTTATTCCGAAATGCCGGATGTAGGTCTCTTCCAGCGGGATCCAGCGGCTCTGGAATATTTGCGCCGCCTGATGGCCGTTACGGGCCGTTATGCGGCGCATTTGTTCTTCCGGATCGATGTCATAAAAGATGGTCATATCGGCGTAGGTGCCGAATTTCGGATGCATACTGTATGCACCTTCGACGATGCGCCAATCCGATGACCAGATGATCCGGCTGCCGTAAGTGTTGGTGTGGCAGTCGAAATTTTTATAAGTAAAGGCGTTGCTGCGGTTCAGATGGGGAAGGACTTCCAGCTTGAATCTTTCGTAGTGGACATTGCCTCCCGGTTCATTGTAACGCAAAGGGTTGCGCATTGCCGGCGGCAGGAAGAAATCATCCATGTGGATCACCTGGGCATTGAGAATAAGTTTCAACTGCATTGCCAAAGTGGTTTTGCCGGAAGCCGATCGGCCGTCGATGGCGATCACCCGTGGAGTATGAGTGGTGGAATAGAGCAATCTGGCAGCGGCAAAAAGTACCGGTATGGTGTGCAGGTATCTGGTGTTTATCACCCGGTAAAGCGGAGTATGCTGCCGGTATGAATCACTGTGGGAAATTTGCGGTCTGGGGTCAGCGGCCAGATATCCGGCAACAGCCTGTTGGAATTCTTCTGTGGTAAAGTTCACTCCGGCATCCGGTATCATCCGGCAGGCAATTTGAGCATATTCCTGCAGCTTTTCATCGCCATCAGAATAGGCTGATTCAATGATGCTCATCCGCAACAGCCATTCCGGGGGCAATGCGGCGCTTTTCCATGCACCAAGGCTAACTCTGGCGGTATCCGGTGAGGTCACTTGAATCAGCGGCAGATCCGGAGCCAACGGGGCATCGTCAAAGTCATCACTGAATTGATCTCTGGCATTTTGCGGCAGATTATCCACGCCGTATGCCGCCTGAATACAGAATTTCAGCAGATCAACACATTCCATTTCCGGGTGGGCATCGAATTCAGCTTCCAGGAAATCCTCAAATGTCCATGGAGTATTCCCATCGTATAATTCGGTTCGCTCTCCGGTGAAACGTGTGGTAAATTCATCGTAGTCCGGCACTCCGCCGAACCAGTGGCATCCGGTGATCAGCAACGGCAGTAAAAAAAGTGCTGTAAATATATTTTTTTTCATTTGGGAATCTCCTGAATATTGGTGTCAGGCGCATAATATACACCGGATGGCAGAATATTGCAACAAATTACAAAGCCAGTGAAACTGCCATAATCAACATCCCGGAGATCAGACCGAGAATGGAGAGGTGATGTTCGCCGTATTCTTCTGCCAGCGGGAGCAATTCATCAAAGGAGATGAAAACCATGATCCCGGCAACTCCGGCGAAGATCAGCGGCAAGGTTGCACTTGTAATAAATGGTGCGAAAATCAACCATGCAGCTAAAGCACCGAGCGGTTCCGCCACGCCGGAAAGGGTTGACCATAGTAATGCTTTTTTCCGGTTGCCGGTGGCATGATAGATCGGCACCGATACAGTGATACCCTCCGGGATGTTGTGTATGGCAATGGCGATGGCAATGGAAATACCGGTTCCGGGATCGGCAAGTGAAGCCATAAAAACAGCCATGCCCTCCGGAAAGTTGTGGATGCCGACTGCCAGGGCGAAAAGCAGTCCACTGCGCAATAACCGGTCATTGTGTCTGGGGGAATCCATCTCCTCGACTGCCCGGAATTCGTGCGGATTTTCGCCATCTGGAACCAGGCGGTCGATCAGCATCGCCAGAGCAATACCGGTAAAAAATGCTCCGATAGCAAAAAACGATCCGACACGGTGTCCATAGAGGTCTGTGAGGGATAGTCTTGCTTCCGTGAGCAATTCGGCAAAAGAGATGTAAATCATTACTCCGCCGGATAATCCGAGGGCGAAAGATAGAAATTTGCGGTCGGAATGTTTGAAAAAAAAGGCAATGAAACTGCCGACTCCGGTGGCAAGTCCGGCACCGAGAGTCAACAGCAGACCGGCAATGATTTGTGATGAGGTGATTGAGGTCATTATTACAGTTCCCGAAAACAGTTCAGTATTTATTTAAAAAATAAGCCATTTAGTATTTTTTGTCAAGTCTTTTTTTTGAATTAATGTAAATTAATTGAAAATGCTCTTGACGTAACGCTCCGTTGCAAGTATATTAAGAGATGATATTGTATTTTTATATGGGGTTAATATATAAAGGAAAAGAAAAATGTTTGATTCGTTGAGTGATAAACTCCACGGGATTTTTAAGAAACTCCGTGGAGAGAGCCGCCTTTCGGAATCCAATATCGCAGAGGCGATGCGCGATATCCGTCTGGCATTGTTGGAAGCTGATGTAAATGCTGCCATTGCAGATGAATTTATTTCAGCAGTAAAAGAATCCTGTCTGGGGCAGGAGGTGTTGAAAAGTGTTACTCCGGGGCAGCAGATCGTCCGGATAGTACACGATCAGATGGTCGAATTGCTCGGCGGCGGAGCCGGTGAGTTGAATTTGAAGAACCGTCCGGCGGTGATCATGCTGGTTGGTCTTCACGGCAGCGGTAAAACCACCACCGCCGGTAAATTGGCCTTGAAATTGCGGCAGGATGGCCGTAAAGTGATGTTGGTTGCCGGTGACGTTTACCGTCCGGCGGCTATTGACCAGTTGGAAACTTTAGGACAGCAGATCAATGTGCCGGTTCATGTCGAGCGCACCAGTGTCAATGTGGCGGCGATCGCCTGTGATGCAGTGGCGGTGGCCAAACGGGAAAACTTTGATTGTGTGATCATCGATACTGCCGGTCGTTTGCAGATCGATGAAACGATGGTACAGGAACTTATCCGTATCCGTCAGGCAGTCAATCCGGATGAAATCCTGCTGGTTGCCGATGCCGCATTGGGGCAGGAAGCGGTTTCAGTTGCCGACAACTTCCATAAAGCGTTGGATTTGACCGGTTTCATTCTGACCAAGTTGGATGGTGACGCCCGTGGCGGTGCGGCATTGACGATACGCAAAGTTACCGGAGTGCCGGTGAAATTTGCCGGTTTCGGTGAAAAACTTGAAGCCCTTGAGGTATTTCATCCCGACCGTATGGCCGGCCGTATCCTCGGTATGGGTGACGTGGTTTCACTGGTGGAAAAAGCCGCTGCGGAAATTGATGAAGAAGAAGCGCGGAAACTTCAGGAAAAACTCAAGAAGAACAAATTTGACTATGATGACTTCCTTTCCCAGCTCAAACAGATCAGTCGTTTGGGTGGTATGGAAGGTATCCTGAAATTTTTGCCCGGCGGCAAACAGATCAGCAATGCGCTTTCCGGGGTGGATAAGAAACAATTTGCCAGAATGGAAGCGATGGTTTATTCCATGACCAAAGAGGAGCGGGCCAATCCGGATTTGATCGACTTTTCCCGGCGCAAACGTATTGCCCGCGGTTGCGGTTTGCCGACAGAAGCGGTCAGTTCATTTGTAAAACAGTTTGAAATGATGCGCAAAATGATGCGTCCGGGCGGTATGCTTGGTCGTATGGCAGCGACCGGAACCATGCCGGAATTCTCCCCCGGCGGCGGAATCATCGGAGCTCCGGCGGCGATCAGTAAGAAAGCCCAGGAACATAAGAAAAAATTGGCAAAACTGGCTAAAAAAGAGCGTGCTAAACAGCGCAAACGTAAAAAATGAGATTCGAGGTATAAAAATGTTGGGATTTGTTTTGGTCATAATTGCCGGTGCGGCAAGTGGATATTTTTCTTATGAAGCGTGGGGCGTTGGTTGGAGTATCGTTTGCACGATCGTTGCCATGATCGTATGCTGGTCGGTGATCGGTTTGACCTTGCGCCGTTTTGTCGGTGCCCGGCAGATGAAGATCCAAAGCCTTATGCAGGAGGCTCAAGCCAAAGTAAACCGGCAATTGGAAATTTTCAACCGCCGTCCACCATCAAGTATGAAAGTTGCCAGAGAAACGTTGGAAAAAATCCAGTTTGATGCTATCCGCAAATCTCTGGTCGAACTTGATGGTTACAAAAAGTATTACATTTGGAATGCAATGCTGGCCAAACAGGTCAATGCGATGAAAATCCAACTTTACTATCAGTTGCGTGAGTATGCCAAAGTGGATGAATTGCTCCCCAAAGCATTGCTTTTTGATCCCCAGAGCATCGGTATCAAAATGGCCCGGATGTATAAGAATGATGATCCGAAACTGGATAAATTTTACCGGCTTAAATGCTGGAGATTCAAAGGTGAAAGTGGAGCATTCCTCGCTTGCGTTTATGCGTGGATCAAGGTCAGACAGAATAGTGAAGATGTGCAGTTGGCATTGGAAGCGTTGAAAAATGCGGCAAAATCCAGTGACAATCAGGCGTTGATCGAAAACATCGATCATCTTTCCAATGGCAAAGTCAAACACTTCAGCAATTCCGGATTCGGTGACAACTGGTACGCTCTGGCACTTGAAGAGCCGAAAATGAAAAAACAGCGACAACAGCAGGGACGGATGTTTTAAGTTGTCGGGGGGGGCGAATTATGGAATCTGAATTCACCCGTAAAGTGGCTTTGCTTGAAGCGCAGGATCCCCGTTTTGCCGGAGAAGCCTACAGTTTCATTTCCGAAGCGGTAACATTTACGGTATCCCGTTTGAGTGCCCATCGGCACGTTTCGGCGGCAGAGTTGCTTGATGGCATCCGGGAGTTTGCAACAGCCCGTTTCGGAGCAGTGGCATCGGCTGTGTTGTCCAGTTGGGGCATGGAAAAAGAGGATGATGCCGGTGCTGTGGTGTATTTGTTGATCGGGGTCGGTTTGTTGCGGGCTTCGGAAAATGATTCTCCTGATGATTTCAAAACCGGATTGCCGCTGATGCCTGTTTTATCTCCTATCCGCAGTGTGCGGCGTAAATCAGATAAACTTCCATTTATTGACCAGAGGTAAATACAGTGGGGATTTTGAGCAGAACGATTACAACAGAGTTGGATAATGGTATCCGGCTCTGTTATTTTCATCAGCCCGGTGCATCGGTCGAATTTCAATTTCATGTAACCACCGGCAGTATTCATGAACGGGAATTTCTGGGATGCGGTCTGTCTCATTTTCTGGAGCATATGGCATTTCAGGGATGTGCCGGATATCCGGCACGCAGTGTGGCCGAGACGGTAAATGCACTCGGCGGCAATGTCAATGCCTATACCAGTTATGATCGTACCTGTTATACGATGCAAATACCGGTTGTCCATTGGCGCAAAGCAGTGGATATGCTTTGTGCAATGGTGCGTTATCCGGAATTTCCGGAGGCAAGGTTTGTCGCTGAAAAAGAGGTTATTTTGCGCGAATGTGAGCGTGGCAATGATGAACCGGACCGCAAAATTTTTCAGCGTTTTCTCCGGACAATGTTTCGTGAACATCCCATGCGCCACCCGGTCATCGGTTATCCGGAAATGATCTCATCTGTGACCCGCGATATGATGGTCTCCTACCACCAGGAGCGTTATGCTCCGGAAAATTGTATAATAGTTGCGGTTGGTGACTTGAATGCGGTAGATTTTTTTGAAGCATTCAACGAAAAACTGGGAGATTGGAAACGTCATTCTCTGATGCCGTATACATTTCCTGATGAGCCGTTGCCGATATCTGCACGGCGCAGTGAGTTGGAATTTCCGGATTCTGTTGAGCGGATTTTTTGTGGAGTCCGCGGGCCCCGTTTCGGAGCGGCTGATGCTCCGGCACTGGAATTGCTTTTCGGTGTGCTTGGCATTGGAGAAGGATCAATACTTAACCGGAAACTGATTTTGGAAAGACCGCTGGCACTTGGCGTTGGCAGTTTCTGTTATTCATTGTGCGGTTTATCTTTTGCCGGTATTTCTGCGAAGTGTGAGCCGGGGAAGAGGAATAAATTTCAATCGGCTTTGCTCAAAGAATTGGAAGCGGTGGCAGAAGGAAAAATTCCTAAAGCTCATGTTGAAAGGGAAAAAGGGCAAGTTTATGCCGATTATTTGCGCAATTTGCGTGATCCGGCCAATGTTGCCGGAGAAATTGCCGGAGGTATGATCTATGATAATTCACCGGCAACCGGAGATGTTTTTTTGCGGCAGTTGCAGAATATTGGAATTGATGAAGTGCGTATGGCCGCTGAAAAGTATCTTGATCTGTCACATTGGGTGTGGGTGAATCAAGTCAATAAGAGCGGCAAAACAAAAACTCCGGCATCGTTGGCATCGGTACCTATTGAAAAAACTTTGACATCTGCCGGAGTTCCGGTGCTTTATGTGCCGGAATCACGGTTGCCGCTATGCAATTGTTTTGTGGTCATTTCCGGTGGGATCCTTCATGAGCCGGATGGTTGTTGCGGAATTTCCAAATTGTTGGCGGCAGTATTTATGTCGGGTGGCGGAAAATACAATGAAGTCCGGTTACTGGAAAAATTTGATGAGTGCGGCATGGATTTGGTCGTTTCACCCGGAGCAAACTCCATAACAGTTGGATTTTCTGCGCCGAAGCGTAAAATGAACCGGGCAATGGAATTGCTTTGTTCACTTTTCAAAGAACCTCATTTTGCCGCCGATGCAGTGGAAAGAGAGAAAAATCGTTGTCTGGAAAGTGTTTATGAAAGAGCAGCCGTTCCGGTGCGGGCGGCATTTGACCGGGCATCACGATTGTTGTACGGTTCTCACCCATACGCTTACAGAAAGACCGGCAAGGTTGAGGAAATTGAAAAGATCGACCGGCAAATGCTTTTAGAGTATTTCGGTGATTGCTGTGCCGGAAAGAAAGCGTATGGATTCGGCGGAGATTGTTCTGCCGCCGATGTGACCAAATGGGCAAAAATGCTGGATGATGCATTGGGCGGAAAAGGCGGCAAAGTGTTGAAATCTCCGGCACTTCCGGTTTTTCCGGATAAAGTGCTTTCAGAATCATTTGTTCTGCCCAGAGAGCAGACCGTGGTTTTGCGGATGTTGCCGGGTATTGCAAGTGCCTGTGATCCGGATATTGATCTTCTGGAAATTTTGCATCATGCGGAAAATGGTTTAGCTTCCACATTGTTCAAGGTGGTAAGGGAAGAAAATGCATTGAGTTATTCGGTCGGCATGAACTTCATTGCCGGATTTCATCCGGGAGCGATAACCTTTTATGCAATGACTGCCGCCGGAGCGCAGGATGAGGTAATGGCTCTTTTGGAGAAAGAAATAGAGCGATTGGCAAAATCCGGTTTGAGTGCAAAGGAGTTTGAAGCCGCTCAACATGGTATGCTTTTTGATTTGGAGCGGATGTTTGATTCTGTTGACACTTTGTTGAGCAATGCAGTTATGGATGCTTATTACGGTCGGGAACTGGAAGAATTGCTTGATCGCAAAAAACGTATTGCGGCTTTGGATGTAGACGAATTCAACCGGAGAATACGGAAATTTTTCCAAAAATCAGCCGGAGTGAAACTGACTGTGTTGCCAGATGGTAAAAATTGATGATAAAAATTTTTACAGCATCTTGCAGGCATGGAGTTGAAAAGGTATATTATATACAGATATAAAATATAAAATTTTCCGGAGAAAAAAAGTATGACTTCATTACAACTTTTTGATGCGGAACAGATGATGGCCGGAGTCCGGGATCTTGCCCGGCAGATCGCAGATCACTTCGCTGCTTCTGATCGGGACATCGCATTGGTGGGTATCCATCAGTTGGGGGTTCCGTTGGCCCGTCTGCTCCATGAAGAATTGAGTAAACTCAATTTAAAAACGGAATTCGGGATGTTGGATATTACCATGTACCGCGATGATATCGGCACCCGCAGTATGCTGCCGAGAATTCATGAAACGGTGATTCCTTTTGATGTTAATGATAAAGAGATCATATTGGTTGACGATGTGTTGTCTACCGGGCGCACTATCCGGGCGGCACTGGATGCTCTGACTGATTACGGCCGGCCGGGGTTGATTCGTCTGGCGGTGTTGGTCGACCGTGGAGAGCCGGAATTCCCGATCCGGGCGGATTTTGTCGGTTTTGATGTTCAACTGCCTGCTGAACGCAAGGTTCTGGTGAATTTTGAAGCTGTTCCCGGTATGGATGCTGGAATTTTTGATGTAAATTGGCAAAAATAAATAACAGAAACGGAAATTACGATGCAGTGGAAAAGAAAAGACTTGCTCGGTCTGTATGACTTGAGTGCAGAGGAGATTACATTCATCCTCGATACTGCCGCCGAATTCAAGAAAGTTTCCGAAAGGCGGGTCAAAAAAGTTCCCGCATTGCGCGGAATGACGGTGGTGAATTTTTTTGTGGAGCCCAGTACCCGTACCAGAGTTTCATTTGAACTTGCTGAACAGCGTTTGAGTGCCGATATCGTCAATATGCAGGCGCAGGCCAGCAGTCTGCTTAAAGGTGAAACTTTGTTGGATACGGTGAGAAATATTGAGGCACTTCAGGTCGATCTGGTCGTTATGCGTCACAGTGCCACCGGAGCGCAGAATTTTATTGCTGACCGGCTTAAATGCGGTGTGATCAATGCCGGTGACGGTGCGCATGAACACCCCACTCAAGGATTGCTTGACCTCTTTACCATCCGGGAAAAGAAAGGTGGCTTCAAAGGTTTGAATGTTTCGATCATCGGTGATATCCTTCACAGCCGGGTCGCCCGGAGCAACATCTGGGGATTGTTGAAACTCGGTGCCAATGTGACCGTTGCCGGGCCTTCAACGCTGGTGCCCAGAGAGTTTGAGGAGATCGGAGTGCGGGTCTGCCACAATCTGAAAGATGCTGTGGTCAATGCTGATGTAGTCAATTTGTTGAGGATCCAGCATGAAAGACAGAATAGCGGATTCTTCCCAGGTATCGGTGAATATTCCGCCAATTTCGGAGTGAAAGCGGCGACGATGGATTGGATGAAACCGGATACCCTGATTATGCACCCCGGGCCGATTAACCGGGATGTGGAGTTGGCCGGAGAAGTCGCAGACGGACCTAATTCAGTGATTCTGGAACAGGTTACCAATGGTCTTGCTGTGCGTATGGCAGTGTTGTTTTTAGTTGCGGGGTGCCGGAAATGAGTGAATTATTGTTGAAAAATGCCCGGATCGTTGATCCGGTGCGCAATATTGATGAAGTCGGTGATATTGCCATTGCCGACGGTGTGATCGTGGATGCGGCTGCTTTGAAATCTCCGGAGGTTATTGACTTGACCGGCAAAGTGCTTTCCCCCGGATTTATTGATGTCCATGTCCATTTGCGTCAACCGGGGAATACCAATGCTGAAACAATAGCCAGCGGCACTGCGGCTGCGGCGGCAGGCGGTTTTACTTCTATTGTTGCTATGCCCAACACTTCGCCTTCTGCAGATACTGCCGGAGCGATTGAATATATCCGTCAAATTGCTGATGCGCAGGGCGTGGTCAAAGTTTTGCCCTGCGGCAATATGACCAAAGGCGGTAAAGGCGAAGAAATGGCGGGAATCGGTTCGCTGAAAAATGCCGGGGTCGTGGCATTGAGTGATGATGGTAAATGTATTCAGGATCATGGATTGATGCGTCATGTGGTCGAATATGCCAAGAGTTTTGATCTGCCGATCCTTGATCATTGTGAAGAAAGCACTTTGGCGGCGGGCGGCGTGATGAATGAGGGGAAGTGGTCAGTGTTGCTGGGAATGAATGGCATTCCCGGAGCCTCCGAGGAGTTGATTATTGCCCGCAATATCATTTTTGCCAGAGAGATAAATTGGAAGATCCATATGCAGCACGTCAGTACCCGTGACAGTGTGGATATGATCCGCCGGGCGAGAGCCAAAGGAATTCCGGTGACCGGTGAGGCTACTCCGCATCACTTGAGCCTTACTGACGAATGTGTGAAAAAATTTGATACCAACTACAAAATGAATCCCCCGTTGCGCAGTGAAGATGACCGGCAGGCTTTGATAGAGGGGATTGCTGACGGTACGATCACGGTGATCGCTACCGACCATGCACCGCATACCCAGACGGCCAAACTGGTTGAATTTGATCATGCTCCATTTGGTATTATCGGGTTGGAAACGGCATTGCCGGTTTGCTTTACCCAGTTGGTAGTGCCGGGAATCATTTCGATTCCGCAGTTGATTGCCAAACTTACTGCGGGGCCAGCAGAGGTATTGGGGGTTAAAGATTATTCTCTTGCCATCGGCAATGCTGCTGATATTACGGTATTTGATCCGGAAGCGGAATATGTGATCGACAAAAATACATTCCGTTCTAAAGCCCGCAATACGCCTTTTGACGGAATGAAAGTGCGCGGAAAAATCAATCTTACCGTAGTCGACGGCAAAATCGTTTATCGGGAAGGATGCTGAACTATGGAAATTAATGAGGCACTGCTTGCTGAAATTTCCGCATTTCGTAAGGAACTTCATCAAATCCCGGAAACCAGCGGTGAAGAATTCAAAACCTGCGAAGTTATCCGCCGTGAATTGGCAAAAATTCCCGGAGTGAGAGTGTTGCCGCCATTTTTGCAAACAGATACTGTTGCATTTATTGATGGTTGTGCGCCGGGAAAAAATGTTACTTTGCGGGCGGATATCGATGCTCTGGCAGTTCCGGAGGAAACCGGCGTGGATTTTGCTTCCAAAACTCCCGGAAAAATGCACGCTTGCGGCCATGATGTGCATTGCGCCATTCTTTTGGGTGCGGCGAAAATATTGGCGGCAAAGCGGCATGAATTCAAAGGCTCCATCCGGCTGGTATTTCAACCCGGTGAGGAAGGTACGGCAATGGCGCGTGACCTGATCGCCGCCGGTGCATTGGAAGGAATCCGACCTGATTTTGTCGCGGCACTCCATGTGGAACCGGGGCTGCCGGTGGGGACTGTCGGGGTGCGTGAAGGATGTATGGCCAGTTCCTGTTTGCATTATAAGGTGACTTTTACCGGCAAAGGCGGTCACGGCAGTATGCCGCATCTTTCAAAAAATCCGATATTAGCGGCTGCGGCGGCTGTCAGTGAGTTGCAGTATGTTGTGACCAACCGGATCGATGTTCAGAAACCGGCAGTGATGAGTATTTGCAACATACTTGGCGGCGCAATGGATAATGTGATTCCGGAAAGTTGCGAATTCGGCGGCACATTGCGCAGTTTGGATAATGAAACTGCCAAAGAACTTTATCAGGCATTGCAGGAAATTTGTCAGGGGGTGGCACAGATCCACCGTTGTCAGTGTGAAATCACCATAAGTGGTGATTATCCGGCGGTAATCAATCCGGCAAGTGGCGTTAATGTGGCACTCAAAGCGGCAGCAAAGGCCGGTCTTGAAGTACGGATGCTGGAATCATCGGCTATGAGTTCGGAAGATTTTGCCTGTTTCCTTATGGATGCTCCGGATGGGGTATTTGTCCGTCTGGGGGCAGGGGAAAATCTGCCGCCATTGCATAATGTGAAATTCCTGCCTCCGGAAGAGATATTCAAACCGGGTATCGAATATATGGTTTCTGCCGCATTGACGGTTTTGGAGTGATCCGGCGGTGAATTGTTATATCCATGTGCCATTTTGTGCATCAAAGTGCGGGTATTGTGCTTTTTATTCCGAAGCCGGGGTGCAAATGGCGCAAATGGATGCTTATTTGGATCGTCTGGAAAAGGTCATTATTCCGGAAAAATTGACCACACTTTACGTTGGCGGTGGCACTCCGACTTATTTGGACAGCGACAGATTATCAAGGTTGATCGAAATATTACGCAGTAAATTTTCATTTTTTCCGGATGCTGAAAAATCCATTGAGGCCAATCCGGAAACTTTGACCGGTGAAAAAGTTGCGATCCTGCGCAGTTTTTTTACCAGAATCAGTGTCGGCATCCAGAGTTTTGATGCTGTTTTGCGGCAGAAGATCGGCAGACAGTGTTCCAGAGAGGCTTTGGAACGTGCTTTGACGTTGGTGCGTGAAGCAGATTTCAAACATTGGAATTGCGATTTGATCTATTCTTTGCCGGATGAAAATTTAAGTCAATGGGAAAATGATCTGCATTTGGCCGCCGGTTGCGGAGCAGACCACGTTTCGTGTTACTCGCTTACTCCGGAACGCAGTGCGTTGCTGGGGCAGGATTTTGACGTGGATGATGAACGGGAAAAGATCATGTTTGACAAGGCACAGGAGGTTTTGTCATCCTATGGGATAAACCGTTATGAAGTATCAAATTATGCCAGAGAAGATGCATGGTGTCAGCATAATTTGAATGTGTGGCGCGGTGGTTTACTGCGTGGCTACGGTCCGGCGGCGGCTGATTTTGATGGTGTGGATCGTCATATTGAGGTCGAGTCGCTGGATAAATGGCTGGCAGGAGTTGCTCCGGAAACAGATGCCATTTCTCCCGGCAAGCGGTTGAATGAAATATTTGCGGTAAATTTACGGACTTTATCCGGATGGACTCCTGAGTTATGGCAAAAAGTGCCGGGAGCCGACAGTTGGAAAAAACGTTTGGATGTTGCGCAGAAAAGTGCGATGCGCAATCCGGGATGCTGGCAGATCGGTGCCGAAAGTATCCGGTTGTCAAATCAAGGGCTGTTGTGGTGGAATGATATTGCATCAGATTTATTATAGAGGTGAAAAATGAAAAAATCCCAGTTGCCGGAAAAGGCAAAAGAGTTGTTGGAAAACGGTTCAGTTCTGATTACCGGAGCGGATATAAGTGATGGTGTCGCTGAAAGGATACAAGTGTATTTCTCCGACGAAGGCGAAGCGGTGATGGATATTATTTCCAAGGATGATCTGGTGCAGAATTTTCCGGAAGAGGGCGTTTTTGCACTTTACACGGCAGACAACGGTATGACCGGGGAATTTAAGAAAGTAGAGATGTTTGAGGGCGCAGAGGATATGTATTTCCGCACCGATAGCACCAGAGAGGAAAGTGATGAATTTGCCGGAGTACCGACGGTAAGTTTTATGGAAACAGTTGAAAATATCTGTTCGCTTAAATTGAAAAAGGCGTAATAATGGGCATCGAACCAACCCCCTACATTCCGGTCAAACGGTATTTAATGGAAATTGCATTTGACGGCGGCAATTACAGCGGATGGCAGATACAGCCGCATTGTTTGGCTGTTCAGCAGGTGATTCAGGAACATCTGACCAAATTGTATGACAAACAGCCTATTCATCTGATTGGCAGCAGCCGTACCGATGCCGGAGTTCATGCACAGAATTTTGCGGCCAGTTTTTTGGTGCCGGAACAACCGGCGATCACGATGGAACGGCTTTTCAAGGCCTTGAACCGCCGTTTGCCGCCGGATATCAAAATCCATACGATCAAAGAGGTTCCGCTGGAGTTTCATTCCCGCTATGATACATTCGGCAAGGCTTATACCTATGTTTTGAATTTGGGGGATGAGTCACCTTTTGTCGGGCGTTATGCGTGGCATCCGTGGCGTAAAGTCGATGTGGAACGCATCAAACTTGCCGCTGAAAGACTTGTCGGTACTCACGATTATTCCAGTTTTGTGGTGGAAAGACGGGAAATTGATGATGCAGTGCGCACGATTTACCGGATCGAGGTGCATGAGATCGGTCAATTCTGCTGTATTACTTTTGTCGGCAACGGATTTTTATATAAGATGATCCGTTGTTTGATGGGAATGATCGAAGCCGTGGGGGCAGGGGTGGCAACACCGGATGATGTGACAAGGATACTGGAGGCCAAAGACCGGACCCTGGCTCCGGAAACAGCGCCGCCCAATGGATTGTTTTTGATGAAAGTCTTTTACAGTGAAGAAGACCGGGAAAATTTTAAATTTCCCGGCCTGCCGTTTCTGTTTTGATTTTTTTGAATTCCGTTGTCCCGGATTTTATAACCATTCCGGGATGACAGAATCGCCCTGCGGTTGATCGCAGAGGGTGAATTGTAACACTCCGCCTTCGTGGAGTCGGGCAATGGGTAAATATGGTTCAGTGAATTTTTCGCCGTTAAATTCATAACCTGCCGGATAAATCGCAGACGGACTTTCTTTTCTGACTTTGATTGTCAGAGTTTTGCCGTCAATGTCGATGTTTGCTTCAGTGACACTCGGTGTGGTCAAGAGGCAATAACGGGTGCCGGTCAAAGGATAAAGACCAAGGCAACTGAATATATACCAAGAACTTAATCCGCCGGAGTCATTGTTCCCCGGACATCCGCCCGGACCGTCAAAGAACATCCAGCGGCGGATCACGTCATGGATTTTTGCCTGTTTATCAGCTCTGCCGCACCACAAGTACGCAGCCGGTGTTTCCATGTCGGATTCATTGTTCATTCCCTCAAAACGATCAGGGATGATCGGACGGGGCCGGTCATATTCATCGGTACAACCGAAAGCAAAAAATTTATCGAGCATCGCTTCAAATTTTTCTTTGCCACCGGCCAGCGCAATTCTTTCATTCATCTGGCAGTGCGGGCGGAATGAGTAGTTCCAGTGAGTTCCTTCATAATACGGAGCATCGGCGGTCAGTAAGCCGGTGTTCCGGTCGTAGGCAGTGCGCCAAATCTGACTTTTTTGTTGTAATTCCGCTGCAAATTCATGGTCGTTGCATTCTGCTGCTACCTGATAAGCCGCATGGGCCGCTCCGGCAAGGTCGAGAATGTGGGTGGGGGATTTGTTTTCTGTGGATGCATGGGCAAATTCCAATAAGAAAACTTCTTTCAATGCCGGGTAATCCGCTTGGGTCAGTAAATTACGGAAAAAACCATCACACAAAGTGTATACTGCCAATGCCGTTGCTTGCATATCGTGCCGTTTATAGTCTCTGCTCATTAAATAAGCGCAGGGGAAAAAGCCGATACGTTTGATCGTTTTGATCATTGAATAGAGCATTTTTTTTGCTTCTGCCGGGGCGATCATCATCATCAACGGCAGTTGAGTGCGGTAAATATCCCACATGGTTTGGAAATCGGTGTACTCAATTCCGGCATCAACCGGTTTGAGCAGCGAGTGATAGAGAGCACTGTAAAAAATGTTCCGTTCCAAATCGGTTGCAAAGCCAGTATCTATTTTGCTGAGAATGTCATTCCAGGCATTTTCGGCCTGTATTCTGGTGTTGTCAAACCCTGCTTTTACGGTTTCTTCCGCTCTGTGTCTGGCATCTGCAGTGGAAAGCAGAGAAAAGGCAATGATGCTTTCAGCGTTGTCACCATCGATATCAAATTCGATAATTCCATTGAATATTGCCTGTTTGCGGATGTCGGCAATCACTTTTAAGGCGAAAAATATTTCAACGCCATTGACCGTGATGAAACCTTCGGCCCAGCCGTCACCACAATTTACACAGTGGGTGTTGAAAATTTTTTCCTGATAGTGGTTGATCGGTATTTTAAGTCCGGCTTGAGTGGTATCAACGGTGATTTTTCCTCCCTTGGCGGCAAATTTACAACGGTGGAAAGCTGCATATTTATTGGCGGTCAATTCAAAATCAACACCATAATCGACCAATTTTCCGGAATAATATCCGGGATGGGCACTTTCATCGGTCAATTCAGACAGGTGAGCGGTATTAGTGTTGTGAATGGCAGGTTGAATGAGAAAATAGTTATAAAATTCACCGAGAAATCCGGTGCCGCTGGTATGAAAATGAGTGAAGCCATAAGCACATTTGCGGTCGGAGATTTGCGGAGTAACTCCCTCACTTGATGGTCCGTTACAGCCATAGCCGCTGGAATAAGCTCCGCTGAAAGGCAGTACAGATACCCAACCGAAAGGCATCAATGCTCCGGGGTGGGTATTGCCGGTTTGGGCTTTGAGCCAATTCCAATGCTTTGCCAGATCTTCTCCGGCAGGGGTTGTACAGGGACCATTGCCCCAGAATGGATCGGCAAATTGAGCAAAATTTTTCATAAATGCTTTCCTTTATTTCGCTATTGCAACTGTTGTTTAATATATCGCTGGAACAAGTTTTTACAACATTGGATTTATGGATTTACAAAAAAAACAGACAAATTCTCCATGAATGGAGAATTTGTCTGAAGTAGACGGTTGTTTTTTTATTTTACAAAAAGATAGGCTGTATAGCCGATGTAAAGAAGAAGCAAAAATGCACCTTCTAACCGGTTGACTTTCCAACCGGAACGCATTATGGGAACCAGAGAAACTGTAACGAAAAGCATCATTCCCAAGTCAACCAAATCGATTTCCGGGGCGTGGATCGGGCTGATCAACGGTGCGATACCCAAAATGCAGAGGATATTGAAAATATTGGAACCGACCACATTGCCGATGGCAATATCCTGTTCCCCCTTGATGGCGGCAACGACACTGGTTGCCAATTCCGGCAGACTGGTTCCCACAGCAACGACGGTCAACCCGATCACAGCATCGGAAATGCCACCGGCTTTAGCAATAAATATTGCCGCATTGACAAACAGTTTAGCTCCGGTGATCAAGGCCGCCAGACCACCGATAACAAAGATCAGAGCCAGATAGTAAGGATAAATTTTGCTGGAGGCCACCTCATCATCTCCAGTGGAATTTTCTTTTTTACCGGAGTAAATGTTGTAAATAGTATAAGCGATGACACCGAAAAAGAAGATTATTCCCTGCCAGCGGGTGATGCCTTGGGAAAAGAAACAGAAGACGGTCAATGCCGTTGTGGAAATCAACAGCACCGGCATATCAAACCGCAGAAGTTTTTTCTGCACCGTCAAAGGTGCGATCACTGCACTCAAACCGAGGATCAGGGCGATATTGCAGATATTGGAACCGATCACATTGCCGATACTGATATCTCCGGAACCTTTCAGGGTCGCATCAATACTGACCACCAATTCCGGTGCGCTGGTGCCGAATGCCACCAGGGTAAGACCGATGATCAGTGAAGGAACTTTGAGTTTCAATGCGATACTGACACCGCCTTTGATCAAATATTCAGCTCCGTAATAGAGCAGGGCTATACCGGCCACACCGCCGGCAAGTTGTAAAAATGTTTGCATGATTTATTTCCTTAAAGAGCATATTTTTTAACGTGGCGCATTGGGCAGTTTGGTATAAAGCATTCCGGCGCGGTCATTGATATTTTCCAGATGTCTGGCAACTTTCCGGATTTCTTCAAGCAGTTCCAAATAAAGAATCCCTACTTGCGGACGGCACTCGCCGTTGTTGATTCTAGCCAGATGTTCTGCTTCCGAATCATCCAGAATCGTAAAAATCCGCTTTTGCACCTGTTGAGCCATGGAGATCGCCGCTTCGTTGTTGGCACTGAGTAATCCGACAGACGAGTTGGCCAACTCTTTAAGGATTTGACAGATGGTTTTGAATTCTTCTTCAGCTTCTGCGCTGAACCGGAGATTTTCCTGATTGAGCTTTTCCGTGATCGCCCGGATGATCGCTGTATGGTCGCCGATACGCTCCACATCGTTGGTACAATGCAGTAAAAGCGGGATTTGTTCGGCTTGCCGTTTGGTCAGATCCCGGCGCATCAATTCGGAAAGATAACCGGTTATATCTTTCTGACGGGTATCGATATCTGCTTCCCGTTTTTCCAACTGTTTTACGATGGATTGATTTTTTTCATCGTTGTTGATGTAGATTTTAAGCGAACAATCGATCATTTTCCATGCTTTTTTCAACATTTGCCGTAAACTGCTGGTGGTTTGCGCCAAGGCGATCGGAGGGGAATCCAGCAAGTGCGGTTCCAAACGCTGATACTTGACCTTGGCATCTTTTACCGGAATCAACTTTTCACAAACTTTGGCAAAAAGCGGGATAAACGGCAACAAAATCAAGGTGGTGAAAACGTTGAAAATGGTATGGGCATTGGCGATCTGTCTCGGCGTTTCTCCTCCCAGCCAATCAATCAGGGCAAAAAATGCCGGTTGAGAACCACATGGGATCAGAAAACTCAAGATGACCAGAATTACTCCGATAACATTGAATAACGTATGAGCCAAAGCCGCTTGTTTTGCCACCCGGTTGGCGGTTAGAGCCGCTAATTGTGCGGTTATCGTTGTTCCGATATTGGAACCGAGAACCAGAGCCACGGCGGTATAGATGTCGATCAAACCGCTGTTGCCCAGCGCAATGATGATACCGGTACACGCCGAACTGCTTTGAATGACGAATGTTGCCAGCATCCCGATCACAATGGCTCCCAGCAAGGCTCCGACCGGCAAAATATATGATTCTGCCGCCGGTGCGCATTGGAAGAGTTGAAATGCATGGGCAAATGCCGGATTTGAAGACAATCCTTTGAGGGAATTGCTCATCAGATCCATACCCAGAAAGAGAAATCCGAAGCCAAGAACAGTTTCACTCCAGTTGGCGATTGGTCTTCTCGGTATAAAACTTAAGAGCAGTCCGACGACGATCGCCGGCATAATGATCCATGATATTTTGAATGCCACCAATTGGGCGGTGATGGTCGTTCCGATGTTTGCGCCGAAAATCAATCCGACAGCTTGGGTAAGTGAGAGCAAGCCGGCGTTGATGAAGCCGATTACCATTACCGTACTGGCACTGGATGACTGAATTACGCAAGTTACTGCTGCTCCTGAAGCCACTGCCATAAAGCGGTTGGCTGAAAAGAGCCGCAGAATGGAGCGCATTCTTTCACCGGCAACATGGTGAAGGCCATCGCTCATTATTTTCATGCCGTAAATGAAAATGGCCAAGCCACCCAAAACGGTCATGACTGTTGTCCATAGGTTCATTTGTTAAAAAAAATCCTTTCTTTGTTTTTATAAATTACCCTTTTATGGCGTTAGGTAATTTTTCATAAAGCATACCGGCACGGTCATTGATATTTTCCAGATGCCGGGCAATTTTGCGCATTTCTTCAATGAGTTCCAAATATAAAATGCCCACT
Organism: Lentisphaerota bacterium; assembly: GCA_015061625.1. Lineage (GTDB taxonomy): Bacteria > Verrucomicrobiota > Lentisphaeria > Victivallales > Victivallaceae > UBA1784. The sequence continues at coordinate 31,754 of SUWG01000002.1, forward strand.
TGCGGGTGGCATTCGCCGTCGTTGATCCGGGCCAGATGCTCTGCTTCTGAACGGTCAAGCATGGAGAACATATTTTCCTGGATCATTGTCGCCCGGTCATGAGATTCAATATCATTTTTTGCCAGCAGATCAACAGCTGAATCTGCCAGTGCGGCCAGCGTTTTATGCAGTTTTTTGAATTCTGCTTCCGCTTCCGGACTGAATCGCAATTTTTCCTGATTGAGCTTCTCTGTGATCAGGCGGATTATTTCTGTATGATCACCGATGCGCTCCACGTCGTTGGTACAATGCAGAAGCAATGGTATTTGTTCCGCTTCCTGTTTGGTCAGACTGCGGCGCATAAGTTGCGAGAGATATTCGGTGATATCTTTTTGACGGGCATCGATATCTGCTTCGCGTTTTTCCAATTGCTTGACGATGGATTGATTTTTCTCATCGTTGTTGATGTATATTTTAAACGAACAATCAATCATTTTCCACGCTTTTTTAAGCATTTGCCGCAAACTGCTGGTCGTCTGTGCTAAAGCAATCGGCGGAGTATCCAGCAAGTGCGGTTCCAGACGTTGATATTTGATCTTTGTGCTTTTGACCGGAATGATTTTTTCACAAAGTTTGGCTATCCAGGAAATGTATGGCAACAGGAGCATGGTGTTCATGACGTTGAAAACGGTATGGGCGTTGGCGATCTGTCTCGGCGTTTCTCCTCCCAGCCAATCGATCAGGGTAAAAAACGCCGGTCGGCCACCAACGGGGATCAAAAAACTCAAACACAGAATTGTCACACCGATCACATTGGATAAGGTGTTGGCCAATGCTGCCTGCTTGGCGACCCGGTTGGTGGTCAATGCCGCAAGTTGTGCGGTAACTGTGGTACCAATATTGGACCCCAGCACCAGAGGTACTGCGGTATATATATCGATCAATCCGCTGGCTCCTAATGCGATGATTATACCGGTACACGCCGAACTGCTTTGGATGATCATGGTGGCGATCATGCCGACAGTTATTGCTCCGACTAATGCGAAAACCGGGATCATACCATTGACCGGAGCGCATTCAAACGTTTGGAAAGCATTGGCAAAAACCTCTCTCGGAATTTCTTTGAGGGCTTTGCTCATAGTTTCCATACCGAGAAAGAGAAATCCGAAGCCGATCACGGTTTCACTCCAGTTTGCGATTCTTTGCCGTGGAACAAAACTTAACAGCAAGCCGATAATGATCGCCGGCATAATGATCCATGATATTTTGAATGCCACCAGTTGGGCCGTGATGGTGGTTCCGATATGTGCCCCGAACATCAAGCCGATACCTTGAACCAAGTTAAGCAATCCGGCGTTGATAAAACCGACGACCATAACAGTCGTTGCACTGGATGACTGAATTACACAAGTAACCGTTGCTCCGGAAATAACAGCCATAAAACGGTTTGCTGAAAAAATCTGGAGGATCGAACGCATTTTTTCGCCAGCAACATGGTGCAAGCCGTCACTCATCATTTTCATGCCGAAAATGAATATTGCCAATCCTCCCAAAACTTGAATCGCTGTTTGCATTAAAAACTCCCTCTTATCCGATAAAAACTTTTGAAATTATCGAAGCGTTATTTGGTCCTGCTCTTACAAAAATTGCCGGATTTGCCACCGTATGCGGAGCAGGGGTGATGTATACGGTTTGAACCGTACCGCATCCGGAGGCGTATATTTCAGACCAAACGAATGGCGATTGGCTTTCACAAGCCAAACGCCGGAACGAAAGCATATTGCAATTTCTGGGGGAAGAAAAAGTTTCGGTGCGGAGCGCTGCAACCGGAATAGCTGCATTGTCTGCAACTGAAACAAAACATTCGACAACATCAGTTGACAGCAATGGAAATGCGGGATTATTGGGAGTAACACCGGCAAACGACACAAGCCCCAGTACGGAAATCACAATCGCTATGATTGCGGTACTGTGGCCAAAGAACTGTTTTGATATGGTGTTTCTTTGCTTCAAGTTTTCGGTTCCCGGGAAAAGAAAAAATCTGTTCCATAATATACATCGCGGAACCTCGAAAATCAAGTGCGAAGTTACTGTTTTCCGGAACTCGCCGGATAGAAAAGAGCTGAAATCATTCCTGTAACGCCGGATATGGTCAAAAAGATGAAGATTCCGCAGTATGCTTCCGGCGGATAACTCTCCACGTCACCTGTTGAATAGTGATGCAGTATTTTGCCGCCGATACTCTGAAATGCCGCAATAAAGACGAAGCACCAGAAATTGAGCAGAGCAACTGACAAGCCGGTATCTTCCGGCGGATTGAGTTCTTTGGCAACAGCTCCGAAAAACGGGAAAAATCCTGCCGGTATGGCAATCAGGATAAACGACAGAGTTACCAGCATGGTGGAATCGGTGAAGCAGAAGGCAAAAAATCCGGTTGCCGCTCCTGCCGCAGTGGAAAGAAAAGAAATAAATGCCATGACTTTTTTACGTTTCCCAAGCAGGGAAAACAATACGTTGCCGGTAATGTTGTTGGCCGCAACGAGCAAAGTCAGGCCCATAATGATCATTGAGGCATATCCGGCAGATAAATTGCAATGGTCGATGAGGCTTTTCTGCCCGATTTGGGTGGTGAGAATATAATATGCACCGAAAATCAGCGAGGCAGAAAAACTGACCAGCCACATGGCACGGTTTTTCAACATATCGGCCAGCGGCTTCAATGCGTTGCCTTTTGCTACCGGTTTGATGGTGCTTTTGCAAAGGAGTAAAATCAGGATCACGCCCAGAGAAGCCGCAATCCCCGGAGCCATCATTGAGTTGCGCCACCCGATAGCACCGGTCAGCAGTACCATTGGTGTCGTGCCGAATGCCGGGCCGAAATAAGAACAGAACATGACAATTCCCAAAGCCATGGCAAATTTGGCCGGAAAGAGATCTTCAAGCAATTTTACCACACCGAGAAAAATAGTTCCAGCTCCGAAGCCGGCAGCGATCCGGAAAATGATCATCAGGGGGAACATCTCTGTCAAAGGAAATCCTGTCGTGCCGATGGCAAACAATGCGCCACCGGTAAGCAGTATCCGTACTCCGCCATAGCGGGTGGAAAAGATTCCGGCAAGCAGTTGGCTTGCGGCATAAGCATACATAAATGCTGCAGCCGTATCAGAGATCATTTCGGCATTCAATCCGGCATTCAACAAATCGTCATAGATGGTGCCGGGAATGAGAACTTTTGCCATGCAGGAAAGAAAATACAGCAATACTCCGCAGAGCAGGATCGCAAATTTCTTACGGTAAATGATGTTGTCAGGGGCAGAATGGATCATGATTGGCACAGTCCGTTTGTTCTTTAATGATGTGACTTTTGTTTTAATATAGCAGTAAAAGGGCATTTTTTCAATCTTTTTCCTCCGGCAGGTACTTGAATTTATCCTGTGAAGATGTATCTTATAGCAAACTTTCTTATTCAGACAGAAAATTCAAAGAGGCACAATATGAGTGAACCGTTAAGAGTGGCGATCGTCAGTGATTCCCAGGCGTATCCGTCGATCAATGACTGGGGAATGAGTAATTTGGATAAGGCATTCAAACTTCTTGCTCCGAAAAAGCCGGAAGTGTTGCTCATGGCGGGAGATTTGGCTGACGGCACCAATTATGCAACATTTGATTTTTATAAAAAATTGCTTGATCGGCATTTTCCCGGCGGGATCATTCATGTCGGTTGTGCCGGGAATCATGATTATTGGACACCCCGCGGAGTGGTGCGTGATCCGGAAGCGATTTACCGCGAATTCTGTACCCGGATAGGTCAACCGGTCGCCAATCCTCTGCATCAGGTGGTAAAAGGTATCTCATTTATTGCTTTTTCTGAAGATTTCAGTGGAAGACATTCGCCGGAAATGCTGGATAAACTGGAAACTGAAATTCAAAAAGCCATTGCCCGTGATCCGGTAAAGCCGGTATTTGTAATCACTCATTTCCCTCCGGCTGACACCATGTCCGGCAGTTTCAATGAATCCGGCCGTCCGGAGTTGCGGGAGTTATTCGACCGTTATAAACAGGTGGTTTCCATTTCAGGACACACTCATTATCCATTGGAAGATGAAAGGTGTATCTGGCAGGAAAAATTTACTGCATTTACCACTGATACGCTGGCATATTCCTGTATGAGTGATGGTTATTACAATGCTTGTGGCAAGGTGATCGTGCCTTTTGCCAGAGAGGCTGTGCAGGTGTTGTTTATGGAAATATATGACGATCATTTTGATATTCACCGCTATAATGTTGACGATCAGCGTGAAATCAAACCGGATGCCGTTTGGAAAGTTGCCATCCCTTACGATCCGACCCATCCATCTTATGGAGAGGCCCGCAAGGCGATGCGCCCGGCTCCGCAGTTCCCCGCGGGAGCAAAAGGGATGTTCCGTTATGATTTCGGATATTTTTATTTGCTTTTTGATCCGGCAGAGCATCCGGATTTTGTGCATTATTACACGATTAGGATCATCGAGTGCGACGGGAACAGTGAAAAAGTGGTTTCCGAGGAAAAGTTTGCTGCCGGATTCTACCGTTTGGCCAGATATCAGGGCGGGCGGGAAGTTTTCCGCATACCGAGTGAAGCGATAACGCCGGGGGCGCATTGCCGGTTTGAAATATTTCCGGTGGAATCATTCGGTAATGCCGGTGAACCATTGGTGTTTGAAATAGACGTTCCCAATGCCAGTATGTTGCGTTGCGGCCGTCCGGAATGTCCTCAAGAGTAAAGGAATATAGTGAAATGAGTAAAAATTTGTGGCAAAAACAACTTCCCGGTTACCGGGCGTATCTGCCGGTGGAGTTGCCGCCGGAAGCATCCTATGTCTACCGTGGCAACAACACCATGTCCAGTGCTTTGATTGCTCCCAACTTGCAATGGCTTCACGGCAGCGATGAGATGCTGGTCAGTCATGATGTGGTGGTTTTGGGCGATCAGGATACATCCAAATATATTCTGGCCGGAGCATTGACTGCCAAACGGTCATTGACCTATTTTACTGTTATCCGACGCGGTCGTTTGCGTGGGGTGGAAGTTTTCATGCCGCACATCGCCGATGGCGAAAAACCGGAAAAACTGGTGGTTCTGGAAGGAAGCAATCCGGAAGATTTGCTGATCAAATATGCCGAACTTGCGGCAGAAGCAATGGATGTGCCGCCGATCGATGCCAAAGAGAATATGAGCGGTTATTGCACATGGTACTACTACTATGCCGGAGTTTCCGAGGCAAATCTGCTGGAAAATGTGGATGCCATTGCTGCAAACCGTTCAGTTTACAATGCGCAGTATATTCAGATCGATGATGGTTATCAGCGGCATCAGGGCGATTGGCTTGACCAGCGTGATGCGTGGCCGACTCCGTTGCAGACGATTGCCAAAAAGATCATAGATTGCGGCAGTGTACCGGGGATTTGGACGATGCCGATGCTGGCATCCACGGCAAGCCGGGTCTATGCTGAACACCCCGATTGGTTTGTTAAAGATGAAAATGGCAACACGATGGTCATTCAGGGATGGTCTCCGGCTCCGGATAATCACTGGATCTGTCTGGATGCTTCACAGGATGAGGTTTTGGAGCATTTGGCTCATATTTTCAAGACCTTCCGGTCTTGGGGGTATAAATACTTCAAAATGGATGGTTTATCCTACGGTTTGATGGAAGGTAGACGCAATGATCCTCATGCCACCCCGGTCAGTGCATTCCGTCGTGCGATCAAGGCTATTCGTGACGCAGTGCCGGATGCGGTATTGTTGGCCTGTTCTGCGCCTTTCATGCCTTGCATGGGGTTGGTGGATAATTGCCGGGTGAGTTCTGATACCAACAGATATTACAGTACTCCGTACAAGGGGGTGGCCAATACTGATCTTGATACCGGATGCTCAATCAGCCGTGCTGCACACCAGACTTTGTGTAACTGGTGGAAGTTTGACCGTTGGTTCCGCTGTGATCCTGATACTCTTATGGCCCGTCAGGATAATGCTTTCTACACTTATGGAGAGGCAAAAATTTCAGTATTGACCGGTATTGTTACCGGAGTAGTATTGACCAGCGACCATTTGGGGACAATCGCTCCGGAGCGTTTGGAATTGCTTGGGCGTGCGCAGAAATTGCGTATGCGTGATGTTCGTCCGGTGAATTGGGAAGTGAACCGCTGGCCGCAGGTTTTTTCCGGTACGGTTGACGGCAAAAAAGCATTGGCAATATTCAACGATTCAGAACAGGAGGTTGTCTATTGTTTTGCTGATTATGATATGCCGCTTGAGTGTAAAGAATTGCTTGATACACCATCGCTCCGGCATGGTAAAATCATTCTGCCTGCTCATGATGCGGCGTTGCTGGTGGCTGAAAACTGACCGTTGTCTGAATACATTCAAGACCATTGGGTGTGTATCCGGTGGTCTTGATTTTTTATTGCCAACCAAGGAAAAGGCAGTTGTCGGAGAAAGGTATATTTATTTCATCAGTACAATTTTACAACGGTAAAAAACAACCTCCCGAATGTATTTTTATCTGACAATCGGGAGGTTTTGAATCTCTGAAACAGGTTCAGAAGCGTTTTTGGAACTGACGCGGTTCACGGGGACGCGCTTCATTGACGACTGCTTTGCGACCACCAATATCGTTACCGTTGAGAGCTTCGATCGCTTTTTTGGCTTCTTCGTCATTGGGCATTTCAACAAAACCGAAACCTTTGGCTCTGCCGGTTTCACGGTCATTGACGATTCTTGCAGCGGCTACTTCACCGAATGCCGCGAAAACTTCACGCAGATCGTCCGGAGTGGTGCTGTACGGCAGATTACCGACGTAGATATTCATTCCTAACTTTATCCTTTTTGTTTTTTGCCTTGAGGTTGCAGGCTCGTCCGGCAACTGCAAGGTTTTATCAATATGTTTATAAGTATATGAAAAATATCATCAATGTCAATAGCAGAATGAAAAAATTTTAAAAAATATTCAAAAAAAATTGAAAAATCAGTAATTTCGCACTAAATTATCCATTGACAATGGAGTTGTTTATGAATAAAATTATGTCAAAAACCAATGCTCTGCGTTTGGCAGAAAATGCCGGACTTGATTTTGAAGCATTTGAATACGATACCGGTGATGGTTGTATTGACGGCAGGTCGGTAGCAAAGAAGATCGGCAGGTCGCCGGATGAAGTTTTCAAAACTCTGGTGGCTCAAGCACCCGGACGGGAATATTTTGTATTTATCGTGCCCTCCGCCGGAGAACTTGATCTGAAAAAAGCCGCAAGGGCGGTTTCAAGAAAGAGTATTGAATTGATCGCCTTAAAAGAGTTGTTGCCGCTGACCGGTTATGTGCATGGCGGCTGTTCTCCTTTGGGGATGAAAAAACTTTTTCCGACTTTTATTGATGAAACCGCGTTATTGTTTGACCGGATATGGGTTTCCGGTGGTAAGGTCGGGTTGAATATTGCAGTTGTTCCGGAAGCATTGGCAAAAGTGGTCAATGCCGGATTTGCAGATATTGTTAAACAGTAAGGAATATTTTTTATGGAAAAGATATTGGTTGAGGACAAGGCCATGATGGCCGGTTCAATGGATATGTACGGGGTGAAAATCCTGCTGATCACATCCGGCAAAGGAGCATTGGGGTGCGGGTACATCAATCTTGCCGCCGCTGAAAAATTCGGTCATGCTCTGGCGATCGTCAGCGGAGTGAATGATTATGATGATATGCTTGCCGCAGAGGTTAAAGCAGTTTCTTCTGCAGCCGCTGCGCTTGGAGTTTCTGTTGGCATGAGTGGCAAAGATGCTTTGTTGAAAATGTCCTGAATATCAACGTTTTTTTCGCACTGGAGAACGGCGTTTTTTCAGTACATGGATTTGGGCCCGTCTTTCCGCAAGTCCCCGGTTGACTTCAATGGGGGTGCCATCCGGAGCTTTGCCGGTGTAGTACATCGCCGCCCCCATGGTCATCGGCAAAGGAATATAATCCTGCACCTGTTGTAAACTCCAATGGTGCTTATTCAGAAAATCATCAACGGTTTTCATCTCTTTATCGGTGCATCCGGGGAAATTGGAAATAAAGAGCGGAATGAGATATTGTTCCAGACCGCACTCTTTACTGATGCGTTCAAATTCCCGCATGAATTCATAAAATTCTTCCGGCGTACCCTTGCGCATGAGTTTCATAACTTCGGGATGCAGATGTTCCGGAGCAACTTTCATGTGTCCGGAAACATGATGGGCGATCAATTCATAAAGTAACTCTTTCTGGCGCAGACAAAGGTCAAGGCGGATTCCGGAATTTATATACAAATGACGGATTTTGGGCATTTTGCGCAATGTACGCAAAAGATGTACCATGGCCTGTCCATCACATTTGTAGGAGGGACACGGTTTGGGGAAAAGACAACTTACCCGGTGACATTTTTTGCATTTTTCTGTGTCGTAGGCACTGCCGAAAATATTTCCAGCGGCTCCTCCGATGTCTGAAATCGTTCCTTTAAAAGTCGGGCGGTTGGAAATATATTCCGCTTCCCGGATGATCGATTTTTCACTGCGGCTCATTACTGTGCGCCCCTGGTGGGCCACCAAACCGCAAAAAGCGCATCCGCCGGGGCAGCCGCGTACCGCCTGGATGGAGTCGATGATTGCATCAAAAGCCGGAATCCGTCCCTGGTATTTCGGGTGCGGTTTACGGGCGTAGGGCAATTCATGGACTTTATCCAGCTCATCGCTGGTCAGCGGCTCTGCCGGAGGTTCAATGACCAACAGGCGATCGCCGTATTGTTGAATAAGTCCGCAGGCACTGTAATAATTCATATTTGCTTCGACAAGTTTGGTTTCAGTCATCAAAGCATCTTTGTTGTTGAGTATCTCTTCGTAAGATGGCAATTCCACATACCCGGTACGGTCAAATTCGAGGGCTGCCTTTTTACCGAGCAATCTTGCGGTGCCGCGGATGCCGGCAAGATCTTTGCCATCCCGCATCCGGTCAAATGCCTCCGGTGTGGGGCGTTCGCCCATGCCGTAGACCATGATATCACATTTCGTATCAAGGAGCATTGACGGGCGGATTTTATCCTGCCAGTAATCATAGTGAGCGACCCGGCGCAAACTTGCTTCCAAACCGCCGGTCAAAACCGGTTTTCCGGGGAATGCCTGCCTGGCCAGTTGGGCATAAACAACCAATGCGTGCGGCGGTCTTTTTCCGGTTTGACCATTCTCGCTGAACATATCATCCCGCCGCATACGTCTGCCGGCCGTGTAGATATTGACCATGGAATCCATATTGCCACTGGTTACACCGATGCCGATACGGGGTGTGCCCATAACTTTCAAACTTTCAGGAGTTTTCCAATCCGGTTGGGCGATGATACCGACTTTATACCCCCGTTTTTCAAGCAGACGGCCAATGATCGCCGCTCCGAAAGATGGATGATCGACGTAGCAATCGCCGGTTATGATGAGGATGTCCAATTCATCCCAACCCAGCTGCTTCATTTCCTGAAGCGACATGGGCAAAAAAGGTGCATGGGAACTCATTCTTCAGAAAGCTCCAGAATGCCGCGTGCCGGGATCCTGCTGATGGCAGTGGGTGGTTTGTTGCCGATAACAGTGAATGGCACCACGATATCCCATTTGCCGTCAGGGTCATTCAACTTGCTTTTCAGTGTGATGTCGATGCTTTTGTTGTCGGATATCACTTTGGAATCAATGATAAAAAGCAGTTGTTGAGGTGCGCTGGCTTCTACGCTGTCGGTGAAATATTCAAATTTACCGTTGCGCCAAATGGCAACACATGGAAACTCCAGCCCGGCCACTTGCAAAGTATAATCAAAGATACTGAATGAACGTAAATCATCCGGTTTGATTGAAATGATCGCATAACAACGGTTTATCGGCATTTGCGGGAATCCGAGAGTAGATAAACTGGCTATATTGACATTGGCCATGGTTAATTCTGCTCCGATGATTATTCCGGAGCGGCATCTCAAAACATCAGCTTGAAGCGGCAGAAAGGTGAATACGGCAAAAGAGAAGATGATAAAAAATTTTTTACTCATAAAATATACCTGCAAACAGTTGTTTTATAAAAAGCACAGATATACTATATCTTTACTTGCCGGAAAAGTCAACTTGAAGCCGGAAGTTTTTCCTGTAAATCTTGTGCGCCGGTAAAAACTTCGGCATTCCAACCGTGTTTTTTTGCCGCTTCGATCAAGTCCGGGCGGTCGTCCACATAGAGATCCGGAATACCATAGCGGCTTTCAAATGCGGAAAGCATTTCCGTTGACGGTTTCCAGTTGCCGCATTCAAAACTGAATACTCCGCCGGAAACTGCATTGAATGCTCCGAATATTTCTTTGGTCCTTTGCAGGTGAAGTGTTGAAATATCCGAGAAAAATACCGCCTGGATATTGCGTGACGGAAATGAGTTGACCAATTCCACCATGCCGGGGACAGGTTCGATGATGATCGCATTGAATGCTTCTTTGATTTTCTCACAGGTGAATTTTTTATGGAAGATATCTTCGGCCCGTTTCAGAAATTCTTTTTCACCGTCGAGATGGCCGAACTCAAATTCCCGGAGCAATTCTTTCATGGTTTCGGGAGTCTGTTCAACCCCCAGTTGCTGCGGAAAAAGTCCGTGATCGATTTTTACGCAGACATTGCCGATATCCATAGCCAGCAGAAATTTTTTCATATAACACTCACTTTATCAAATTTTTTTTTAATATAGCACGGGGGCAAGGTAAAAACAAGTTTGCATTTTATCAGGTTTAACAGTATGTTAAAGCAGAGTGTAGTTTTTTATGGAGTTCGTATGAAAATATCTGAAAATATTTTGGAGCAGATCGGTTCTACTCCGTTGGTGAAAATCGGCCGGATGAATGGTTCGGCGGCAACCGTATTGGCCAAGGTAGAGTTTTTCAATCCCGGTGGTTCAGTCAAGGATCGGGTAGGGGCGGCAATGGTCGATGCTGCAGAAAAAAGCGGAGCATTGCCGCCGGGGGGAGTGATCATTGAACCGACCAGCGGAAACACCGGCATCGGTCTGGCGATCGCCGCAGCGGTAAAAGGCTATAAACTGATTCTGGTCATGCCGGATAATATGAGTATTGAAAGGCGCAAACTTGCGGCGGCTTATGGGGCGGATATTGAATTGACTCCGGCGGTTGACGGTATGCGCGGCGCGATCGCCAGAGCAGAAGAACTTAACCGGAATATTCCCGGATCGATCATTCCCCAGCAATTTTCCAATCCGGCCAATCCGCAGGCGCATTACGATTCAACGGCGGTGGAGATTTGGAATGATACCGATGGCAAAATAGATGCTTTTGTTGCCGGGGTGGGAACCGGCGGCACATTGACCGGAGTGGCACGTTACCTCAAAGAAAAAAATCCGGGAGTGAAAATATTTGCCATTGAGCCGGATACCAGTGCGGTGCTTTCCGGCGGCGAAGCCGGAGTACACAAGTTGCAGGGGATCGGAGCCGGATTTGTGCCGGATGTGCTGGATCGTTCACTGATCGATGAAGTTGTTTGTGTCAGTGCGGAGAATGCCGGCAATGCCGCCAGACGGGCGGCAAAAGAGGAGGGAATGCTGATCGGCATTTCCGGTGGAGCGGCTTTGTATGCCGCATTGCAGATTTCCGGCAGAGAGGAATTTGCCGGAAAAAATATCGTGGTATTATTGCCGGATACCGGTGAGAGATATCTATCCACATGGTTGTTTGATTGACAGGAGAGACTGAAAATGGATATCATTCAGGAAATTATCCAACTGAAAAAAGAACGTAATGCCGTGATCATGGCGCACAATTATACTTTGGGTGAAGTGCAGGATATTGCCGATTACAGCGGTGATTCTCTGGAATTGGCAAGGATCGCTGCCGGATGTGATGCCAAAGTGATCGTATTGTGCGGTGTGCGTTTTATGGCGGAAACGGCAAAAATATTGTCTCCGGATGCCGTGGTTTTGCATCCGGCTCCGGATTCCGGCTGCCCGATGGCGGATATGGCAGATGCTGAAGCCGTAAAGAAATTCCGGGAAGAAAATCCTGATACTCTGTTGATTGCCTATGTGAATACAACGGCGGCGACAAAGAGTGAGGTCGATATCTGCTGTACCAGCGGCAATGCGGAAAAAATCGTGGCCGCATTGCCCAAAGATCAGAAAGTTATGTTTCTGCCGGATGCCAATCTCGGTGGTAATCTGGTGAAATCTCTTGACCGTCCGATGGGGCTGTGGAATGGGTGTTGTCCGATCCATAACCGGATCACTCCGGAAGATATCCGTCAGGCGCGGGCTGCTCATCCGGAAGCGGTAGTAATGGTACATCCTGAATGTAAGGTGGAAGTTACCGCACTGGCAGATTTTGCTTTTAGTACCGGGGGAATGTTGAAATTGGTCAAAGAGAATCCGGCGACAGAATTTGTTGTCGGCACTGAAATCGGTATTCTTCACCGGATGAAAAAAGAAAATCCCGGAAAGAAGTTTTATCCGTTGGAAAATAATCCGGTTTGTGAAGATATGAAAAAGATCACTTTGGAGAAGATCGCGGCTGTGTTGCGTGATCTTTCCGGAGAGGTGAAACTGGATGCTCAAACTATTGAAAAAGCCCGCCGTCCGATTGAAAAAATGTTGGAGTTGTCCAAATAATGATGTTATATTCTGTGGTGCTGGGGGCGTTGGTCATCTGGCGCGGTATCTGGGTGCAGAAGTTCTCCCGGTTGTGGAAGATCATTCTTTCAGTGTTTGTGGTGCTGATATCGGCAAAATTTTATATTTTGCGGATGTTTGGCGGGCCATTGGCTTTTGCACCGGATTTGCCGGGATGGATCTTGCTTCCGGTGGCATGGTTGTTTGCTTCATTGATGTTTTTTTGCGGTTGGATGTTTCTTTATGAAGCAGCTTGGGGGATCGGCAAACTGATTTGCCGGTTCAGAAAAAAGCCGATGCCCAAATTTTTTACGGAACCGTTATGGCGGTTAAGCGGCTTGATTCCGGTAGTGATAATTGTTTCGATCGGAATGTATGAGGGATTGAAAACTCCGGAAGTTGTGGAATATACAGTGTATATAGATGACCTGCCGGCAGAATTGGAAAATTTGCGGATCGTTCATTTATCAGATATCCATGCCGATCGTTTATCCGGGCGGGAAGATGTGCAGGAAATTGTGGATATTGCCAACGCTCAAAATGGTGATTTGATCGTGATTACCGGTGATTTTGTTGACGGCAGAATGTCGGTGCGTGGGGAGGACGTGTTGCCGTTGAGAGGATTATCTGCACCGCTTGGGGTTTATGGAGTGCCGGGGAATCATGAATATTATTCCGGTTACGATGAATGGGTTGAATTTTTAAACGCTCATGGAGTGGAGATGCTGGAAAACCGCCATGTGATGCTTGGGGAAAATTTCGCTTTGGGCGGGGTGACTGATCCGGCGGCAAAACATCGGGGCGGAACGTTGCCCGATATTGATGGAACTTTTGCCGGAGTTCCGGAGGGGGCTTTTAAGTTGTTATTGGCTCATCAACCGAAATTATCCCTTGAGGCGGCGGAAGCCGGAGTGGATTTGCAGTTGTCCGGCCATACCCACGGCGGAATGGTGTGGGGATTGGATTTGCTGGTGGGGATGTTTAATCATGGACAGGTTTCCGGAGAATACAGCGTCGGCAGGATGAAATTGTATATTTCCAACGGTACCGGTATCTGGAATGGTTTTCCCATCCGTCTCGGTCATCGATCCGAAATAGTGGTTTTAACATTGAAAAGACGTTAAAAAAACGCAAAAACTTTTTAACGAGGCTTGAAAAAATCCTGTATTCGGGGTATAGTATAGTTTTATAACGTGGATCCATAGCTCAGTCGGTTAGAGCAGGTGACTCATAATCTCCGGGGCGGCGGTTCAAGTCCGTCTGGATCCACCATGATTCTTACGCAGCCTTTACCGGCTGCTTTTTTTTATGCACATTTTCAGGAAGATACATCGGAATTGAAACTTTGATACATTTGGGAGCGGTATTGGCTTGGTGAATTGTTGAAGTATCTGTTGAAAATACGGATGAAACTTGATGTGCTGTAATAGCCGCATTTTTGGGCGATTTCAGATATGGGCCAATCGGTTTTCAATAACAGATCTTCTGCTTTTTTCATGCTTTGCTGTTGCAAATATTTCTGTAAAGACACTCCCATATAGGTATGAAACAACCGGGAAAGGTACTCTCTGGAAATGCCGAGTTCTCCGGATAATTCTCCGATTCTGGGAATTTCCGGCATCTCGCGGATCAGCAAAGTGGTTTCTTTGATTATTTGCGGCATATTTTTATTCAAATTATGGACTTTATGTCTGGATAGAGCGCCGAGCAATTCATTGACCATAGCGGCACCGTCAAATTCATTGAGAATGATTTTATTTTTATTTTTCAAATCGTTTACTTTTCTGCAAAATGGATCGTACTCCGGCAGATGAAAAACTGCTCCGAAACGCTCCACCAGTGCGTGAGTCAGTTCCCGGTAATTGCCGCCTTTGAAGCCGAACCACCAGAAACACCAGGGTTCTCCGCCGTCTGCCGGATAAAAGTAATCGGCTTCATCTATGGCGCACAAAAAACCGTAACCGGGCAATACATCGCAGGTTTCTCCCCGGTACCTTACCTGTCCCCGGCCGGAAAGACAATAGTGAAAAATGGCGTGTTCCTGACCTTTACGATTCTCCTTAAATGAATAATATCTCTGATGCTGTTCCTCCCATTGCAGATAAAACGGTCTGGGCAGATCAAGTCTGTTTTCGTCGGTCATAAAAAGAATATTTGATAAGATCATACGGTGAAATCTCCTATGTCACAATATAAACAATAACATCACATTTGGCATATTGCAAATTTTTATCTTAAAAATTATATTATTTTTCAGGACACGAAATGTTTAGTCGCACAAACGGAATAACAGGAGAAATATTATGAAAATTCCGGATGAAAAAATTATCAATGTCGGAGTTATCGGATGCGGTTTCGGCTGGTTTCATATCGAAGCGATCAGTGATTATCCGGATCATTCTGTACGGGTAAAAACGATTTGTGATCAAAGCAGTGAAAAACTTGCCATGGTAAAAGGGTGGCTCGGCAGTAAGGCTGACGGTGTAGTTTTTACTCAAAACAGCCGGGAAATCATGGATGATCCGGATATTGATGTGGTTTGCATCTCTTTACCGCACCATCTGCATCTGCCTTTTGTCAAAGAAGCGGCGGCGGCAGGAAAAAATATCATGCTTGATAAACCCATGGCACGTAATGAATCTGAAGCCGCTGAAATCGTGGAAGCGGTCAATAATGCCGGGATTCAGGCGATGGTGGCATTCAATTTCCGTTATCATCCCCAGTATCAGGCGATGCAACAGGCGATCGCTTCCGGCAGGATCGGCAAGGTTCTTTTGTCACAATCCCGCCACTATCAAAGATTTTATCCTGCTGAAAACTCCAACTGGCGAAACCGGGAATCCATCGGCGGCGGGGCGATCATGGGCAGCGGGGTGCATAATATTGATTTCATGCGTTTCTGTCTGGGCGATCCGGAAGAGGTTTACGCTTGTGCTGTAAATGATTATAAAAGGCTGGATGCTGAAGCCGGTGCATCGGTGATTTTCCGTTATGCTTCCGGTACGGTCGTAAACTTTTTCTGTAACTGGTGCAAATCTTCCACGGCAGTTGATGCGGCAAGGAAATTCGGTGAATGGGAGTTTTTCGGAGATAACGGTGAATTGCGTTTGCATGAGGATGGTGTTTTGAGGATCTGCCGTTTGGATAATTCCGCGGAGGAGTTGATCTGCGACAGTACTTCGCAATTTTTACGTCAATGGGAACACTTTGCCGATTGTTTGCGAAGCGGTAAAACACCGCTTACCAATATGGAGGAATCCTTCAAAACCCAACATCTGATCGCCAAAGTGTATGAATCAATGAGATCCGGCCGCCCGGAAAAGGTGTGATATACGATTTGCGGTCAGAATTTTAATCAAAATACAAAATTTTACAGGAGAGTCTGAAATGAAACAAATTGTAATGGTTGCTCCGGGAAAAAGTAAAGTTGGCGTGAAAGAGAAAGAGGGGCACTCACACTTATTTACTTTAATAGAATTGCTGGTTGTAATTGCCATCATCGCCATTTTAGCGGCTATTTTGCTGCCGGCCCTCAATTCCGCCAGAGAGCGCGGCCGTCAGACCGGTTGTGTTTCCAATCTGAAACAGATGACAAGTGCTTTCAGCCAATATATTGATGATAATGCTGATTATTTTCCATCAGTTCCGACGACCATGGAACAATCGGATCTTAATACACATTTTGCAGGAAAACTCGGATTGGTTGGCTTTTCTCCATACAACGATAAAACCAAACCCCGATATCTCAATCCATATATTGGTTTGCCTTATTCCGGCAATGATTTGACCACGGATATAAATCCTGGTGCAACTCTTTGTCCCTCGGATGAACCGACCCACTCATTGACTTCGCCGTATACACCAAATGGCAGTTATACTTACAGTGACGCATGGGGTAACAGTTACGTGTATAATGCATCATGCTACTCGATCAATAAAACGGATACGACCTATGCTCTCAACCGTTGCAAAGCATCTGCGGTAACGGCATCGCCCTCATTGCTGGCAGTTGTCGGTGACAGAACAATGTTTCTTTACTGGAATTTTGCCAGGGTGCCGGTGGAAAGATATTATACTCATGGCCGGGAGGAAAAATCAAATATCGGATTTTTTGACGGACACGTTGCCAATGTTCCCATTGAACCTCAAAAAGTTACTACCGCAAATTATACCTTTAAGAGCAGAGATATCTGATCAGTCATCAAAAATAAAAACAAAAGGAGTTATTTTACTATGAGTGCCACCCAGTTTTTTAAAAATAAACCGCATATATTCAATGCTGAACCTTGCCATGGCGGCAAAGGAGCATGGGAATTCAAAAATATGATCGATGGACTTGCTGAAAGGGGGATCATCCGGTTTATACATGATGATATATTGCCGCCGGGATCTGCCTTTGGAACCCATGAGCACGGCGGGGAAACAATTGATGAGGAATGGTACATCGGTATTTCCGGTCACGGCGTGATGATTCTTGATGGCAAAGAGTATCCGTTTGGTGAAGGCGATGTGAATGTTTGCCGTAACGGCGGTTCACACGGAATCTACAACAACAGTGATACAGATTTCCGTTTTCTGGTGATCGCCGCCAGATGCAAAGAATTGTGAGTATGGAAATAAGCCCCGTCATTTACAAAAAATGGCGGGGCATTCTCTTGAAGATATCGTTGTTGAAAGGTAATTTGAGATTACCGTGATCTTCTGTTGATTTTTGCTTATGATTTTTTTATTTTTATATATGATTTTCTCCTGTTGGTTCTATGCTGTAAATATATCACCAATGGATAATTTTTGCAATGATTTACGGAAATAAAAAATGTTTTTTATCTGGAATATCCGGCTGATGACCCATCCCGGTTATAGTGATAAGTTGTGCCGCCACTGCTGCGGGAATGTCCTGCGGATGACCCATCCCGGTTATAGTGATAAGTTGTGCCGCCACTGCTTCGGGAATATCCCGCCGATGACCCATCCCGGTTGTAGTGATAGGTTGTGCCGCCACTGCTGCGGGAGTGGCCCGCTGACGACCCATCCCGGTTGTAATAATAGGTCGTTCCGCCGCTGGTTCTGGAATATCCTGCGGATGATCCATCCCGGTTGTAATAGTAGGTTGTTCCGCCGCTGGTTCTGGAATAGCCATCCGACGATCCATCCCGATTATAATACCGCGCTCCGCCGGGGCGGTGAAAGAAGCGGTTGTCTCCGGCATTGACAGTAAGAAATGCACCGATGATAACAGAGAGAGCCAAAACAGATTTTTTCATTTTTCAACTCCTTTATAATGCAAATAATGCACGTCTGTCAGTGAATATAACACCGGTGGAATTTTTTTTCAAGTTTTCCTGAATAAAAATATTTGTTGTTATTGTCTGGTAATGTCCCATTTTCGCTTGACAAATCGACATTTGTACGGTAATTTTATTGAGTGTCTGATTATTCTTACTGTTTTGTGGTTATTGCAAAATAAAGGTCAGATGTATTTTGGAGTAAATGATTCATTTTATGATAAAAATCAGGATATCAACAAGATTGAAAGCAAGGCGTGGCGAATGAAAAAGTTTTTATGGATTTTTTGTGCATTTTTCATCATGTTTCAGGCGGTGGCCGGAGAAAAGCCCACCTCTCTGACTGCATCTTCTTCTTTTACAGTCAGACTTCCGGGCAATGTTACGCTTGAGTTGGTGCGAATTCCCAAAGGTGAATTTATGATGGGTAGTCCGGCAACTGAAGCCGGGCGGCTTGATGATGAAATCCAACACCGGGTAACTTTAACCAAAGACTTCTTTTTGGGTAAATATGAGGTGACCCAGGCACAATGGCAGGCGGTAATGGGGAATAATCCATCATATTTCAGAGGTCTGCGCCTCCCGGTGGAGAACGTTAGTTGGCATGATGCGATCCAATTTTGTGAGACATTGACGGCAACAGGACACCGGGAAGGTTGGCTGCCGGAAAATTGGAAGTTCACTTTGCCGACCGAAGCACAGTGGGAATATGCCTGTCGTGCCGGTACGGATACACCCTTTTCTTACGGGAGTTCATCAGATGCTTCCAAAATGAATTTTGATGGTAACAATCCGTATGGCGGAGCAAATAGAGGAGTTGATCGTCAGAGTACTGTTGAAGTTGGTTCTCTTGGCTACCGGAATAATTTCGGCTTGTATGATATGCATGGTAATGTATGGGAATGGTGTCTGGATTATTATGGCAGTTTCAGCAGAGGAGCCGTAAGTGATCCGGTGTGTGAAAGCGGCTCTGACCGTGTCTTACGGGGTGGCTGTTGGTTCAGCTACGCGATGGGCTGCCGCTCGGCGAGCCGGAACTACTACTACCCGGCGCTCAGGCCCATCAGCGTCGGCTTCCGCTTGGCCCTTGTCGAAGTTCAATGATTGGCTGTCACATTCATCTCCTTGTGTAGAATGTAATGCGAAGACGGCTGAAAAACTTAAAAACTTTGACGGGAATTGCCGGAAAAATATCCGGCTTGTGAGAGGAATTTGCTATGAATGGAAAAAATCTGATTTTGCTGGTCGGGCAATCCAATATGTCCGGGCGTGGGTTTCTTACTGAAAATGATATTTATGAAATTCCCGGTTTGACTGCCATCCGCCGGGATTTTGAATGGATACCCGCTATTGATCCATTCAATTTTGACCGATTGAATCTGCTGGGCTTGAATGATTCTCAAGATCCTTTTGAAGTTCGGGGATTGACCATCGGTGATAAACGCCGGTGCGGGGTAGGGCCGGGGCGGACATTCGGGAAATTGTTTCTGGAAAAGTTCTCCGATCATCCGGTCGGTCTTATTCCCGCTTCGATCGGCGGTACTCCCATTGCCAGTTGGCTGCCCGGTGGTAAAGATCCTCATTCAGAAGCACATCCTTATGATGATGCTCTGGTTCTTGCCCGCAAAGCAATGGAACAGGGGGAAATTGTGGCGGTATTATGGCATCAGGGGGAATCTGATGCCAACAGCCATACTGAAAACTACAAAGAAAAATTACAGACTGTGATCGCTAATTTCCGGAATGATTTGGATTTGCATCATGTCCCCTTTATTCTCGGCGGTCTCGGTGATTTCCTCGATGCCTCATGGAATGCCGAAACTTATAATCAAATGATCCGGCAAGTCGCCAACGAAACTCCTCTGGCCGGATTCGCTTCTGCTGAAAATCTGGTTGACCGTGGGGATAAATTACACTTTGATACCGCCAGTCAGTATATTCTGGGAGCGCGATATTTTGCTGAATATTGCCGGATAACAGGGAAATGAACTGCCGGATAAGTACAGTTCTCCCTGATACCCGGCGGCCGGTTCAGCGTTCCTGACACCATTGATATACTTCATCTGCCGGTACACTGGCCACCGAAAGGCATTGATCGCAGCAGCCGTAATAGATGATGAATTGTCCATTGAATTCAACGGCACCGCAAGTGTAAATGGCATTGTTGACAAAACCCTCTTTTTCGTAAGGCATTTCACACCGCAGTACCGGTTCTCCCTGAAATTTGATGATTTTTGCCGGATCATCTTTATCCAGCAGCATAATTCCCAAAGCGTATTCGGCGGCAGTATTTTTGGCATGCCAAAAGAGCAGCCAGCCATAGCGGGTCAGTATCGGCGGCGCACCGATCCCCAGTTTTTTATCGTACCAGGTGCCGGGTTTGATCCGGAAAATACATTGATAGTCGTGCCAGTTGATCAGATCTTTGCTGTACGAGAGCCACATATTGGGCATCGGCCGGTGAAAAAGGCAGAATTCACCGTTGATTTTGCCCGGCAGAAAACCGCTGGTGCGCTGTTCAAATTCCCGCATCAACGGTTGCGGTTCAGTGTAGGTCACAAAGTCTTTGGTCGTGGAATACATCAGCGAATCGCCGAAGTGGCCGAAACGGGACATCGCTGTAAAGACGATATAATAGGTGTCGCCGATTTTGGATATGCGCGGATCTTCACAGCCGAAACAACGCCACGGATCAGTTTCCGAACGGTCAAAGACCGGCAGTTCATCCCGCTGTGAAATGTCAAAACCGTTTTCCGAAACGGCGTGGCCGAGCCGGGTGATCGGCCAGGAATTCGGTGCGCTGGTGCGTTTATCCTGACCTTCTGCCCGGTATATGAGATGCACTTTGCCATCGTGGACAACTGCTCCGGCATTGGAAACGTGAGCAGATTCCCAGGAATCTCCTCTGGGAAGCATAATTGGATTTTTTTCGCAGCGTTTTAATTTGATCATCTTCATATTTCTTGCAGTCTCTTTTTTTTGTGGAATATCACACCTGCGGTGGCGCGTCGTGGTCAATCTCGCGCCTTGCTCTTGCGCCGATGCGGTCGAGTACGTGTGTACACTCCCGCACCGTACTCATCGCAAAACCCGACCTTGCCACACGCTGCATCCACCGGTTGGAAACAAGCCGAGATGCCCGGTTGATAAGTTACAACTTTGGTGATATATTCTTATGCGTTAAAAAATATTTAAATCCAATCTTGCAGGTAAATCCCGCAAGATTGGGGACATTGTCAATTTTTCTTACTCAACGATTATTTGGACATCTTTGATCTCTACGGAAAGATTGCGGTCGGCAGATGCCGGGGATAAGACCAGCAGGATTTTGGCAACCGCGGCATCCTGCCACCATTGATTGTGACCGGCAAGATGGGAAAAACCTTGAACCGTTCCGGAAATTTCCTGCCACTGATCGGTCAGTCTGCGGCCTTGCAGCGCGGTATACATACCGGGACCGGCACTGTGGAAACAGACTTTTTCACCGCGGCGGTGCGGTTCACGCAGCGGGGAAGACAACGTGATCAGCAGACCGCCGGGGATCTCCTCAAAACTGCGGATCCTGATAACATTCATATTAGGCACATCATCCACTTCGCCGGATGTGTCAAATGCGATATACCAGCCGTAACGTACTGCATTGTTGTTCCATGCGGCCGGACGCGTGATCTTTATTTGGGTATCACCCTGTGCGGCCGGTTCCAGCAGGGTGCATGAAGTTTGCCGGACTACCCGGTAATATTCCGGCAGCAGGAATTTGCTTTGGGCATCAAACTGCTGAAATCCGACATAGGCCATTACTTCCGGAGAACCCGGTGTGCATCTGATCTGCATTTGCAGGGTGTATCTTTTGTTTTCATCCAATCTGATGACCCGGCGGCTCATAAAGCGGCCGTTGCCGGAAATGGTGAAAACTCCATCTGCGAAGGTGATGCGCGGAGAAACAAAACTGTTCTGTTCATTGAAAAGGATTGTTTCTGCATAAGCTGCACTCAAAAAGAGTATTGCGCCAAACGAAAGAATAATTTTTCTGATCATTTCATGTCTCCTTTGTTAAATATTATTTGATGATGAATTCATTGTAACGGCCGTTGGTACGGTTGAAACTTCCCAGATGCAAAGTGCCGAAAAATGCAGTTTCATTGAATAACCGCTGTACCGGAGCCCAGCAGGATAATTCCCGTTTGCCGCTGATTTTTACCCGACAGAAGTTGAATTTGAAACTGATCCCCGGATAGATCTCCGTGAACCCCAGCTGCGCCCATGGCATGACCAGAAAGATCTTGAAGTTTTCGCCGGTTTTATATTGCGAGAAGCATTGGATGCCATCCAAAGAATAATCTTGTGTCCGGCCGACAAATTTGGCCGTTTTGCCACCGGCATCGGCAATGATCTGGATGAAACTCTGATTTTGCCGGATTTGAAAATAGAGTTCCACCCGGTCATTGGAGTAAGGTTCACCGGCAAGCTGCAGGGCCTGTCCGGAAGTTTCATCGGCAACGATGACGAAATAGAGGTTGTCTTCATCGTAAGCACAATATCCGGTGGTCGGCATTCCCAATGTTTCTCCGTATGACGGCAAGGGGAGCAGATTGGTGATTTTGGGCCATTTGAGATACTCCTGGGCGGTAAATACAGTTGCCGGCTGAGGCGGTGTGGAAATTTTGCCCAATGCCAGCGGCGGCGGGATCTGCCGGGTCGGGGCTTGGGGGTTCCGTCCCTGAATTACCGGAATATTGCCCGGATTGCTGCTGCCCAGCAATTCCACGGTCAGACCGCGTGAGGGCAGAATATGATTGCATCCGACGGAAAAGAACACCGTGCCATCCCAGTTTTCCGGAGCATATTGCGCCAGATCAAGGATGAATTCGTGAGTCGGCGCCTGATTGATCAGATCACCCAGATCGATGAGCTGATCCTGCTTCCGGCTGCATCCCCATTTCGGGTACGGATTGTTGAGCCGGGCATTGTGTATGCCCACCGAAAAATTTACCCGGTGAGTATATCGGCCGTTTACCCGGTAATCGACGACCAGACCGGCAAAGTCGAGTGTCGGGATACCGGCGCCGTAGACATGATGGCCCATGCGCGCAGGTGAATATTGTCCGTAGAAGTGACTGGTCAGTTTCAGATGCAGCGATGTGACGCCATCGATCTCAAAACCGGCATAATGGTTGGAATCTTCACCGGCTTCTTTCCGGGTGGAACGGGAAACCAGACGCATATTCTGCGGATCGGCAATGACCAGACTCGGCAGCAGCTCTTCCTGCAAACGGCGGATCGGGCGGGAGTAACTTGCCCATGTTGCATAACGTTTGATGTGAATGCCGTTGACTGTAACATCGCAATCTGTGACCTGACGGTGTTCCGGGCGGCGGGGATTGGGCTGATAACGGATGGCAGAAGTGCCTCCGCCGCTTAATGTTACCGGTATTGAAGCACTGTCTGATCCGGCGATGCGCAGCTGATAAACGGCATTTTCATACTGTTCGGGCAGCATCAGCGGTGAAGTGCCGGTCAGCCGGGTGCGGCCGCGCAATTCCAGAGCCAGTAAAGTTCCTTCCGGGACTCCGGCAGCTTCGATACGGGCAGGATCGGTGCGGAATACCGCCTGAAGTGTTCCGGCGGTCTGAATCGCAGTTCTCGGAATGCTTTGCCAGTCAAGAGTGTATTCACCCGGTTCAAGCGTGACGATCTGGCACAGCAAGCCGCCGACATCGGCCTGACGGATATCCAGTTTCTGTCCGTTGGCTGTGATTTCGGTGAATACCTGTTCCCGGTCGGCAAAGATCAAAGAGCAGCGTTCTGAAGTGGTCAGCTGTTTCCGGGAAATGGCACTGCGGCGGTTGCCGGTAAAAAAGTAATTGACCGGTACTCCGTCACCGGCATAAAGAGCAACCGGGGAAGCGGTGATGACCAGCTGTACCATATCATCTTTTGCCAGATCGCGGAAAGTGTGCTGCAAGGTGCCGGAGGCATTGCCGGAATAGATCAATTCCGGGGTGCTGATCGTGCCGTCAAGCCAGTTGTAACGGGAATAGTTGGCGGCATATTCATTTTCGCTGAGCAGATAATCCGGATCATCCTGACTGCAATGTTTGGTATGCATCGCCCAGACATTGATCCGGGTGCCGTCAGCAAATCCGCAAGTTGACAGATCAACGGTGACCGGAATGTCGGCAGCAGATGCCTGCCGGTTGATAAATGAGAGGATGACATCATTGAAGTTCCGCCGTCTGACGGAGTAACTTTCCACATCGACCGAGAAGTCTTTTTTCCAGTCCGGGGTGTAACTGACCGGTATCGGCAGAGTTCTTCCGACTTCGTAAGCGGCCCGCATCGTCAGCAGCGGCTGCGGATAAAGGTTGGTGGGCAGCCAGCCCAGAGCAATGCAGCGGTTGGCATAATCGGTGACTGTTTTAGAGTGAGACCATCCGATCAGACAAATACGGGATTCGGGACGGTATTGGGAAAACAATTCCAAACCGAGAGCAACGCCGCAGAAATTGCGCCAGTTTTCTGATCTCAGCTGATCCAGAGCCTCCATATAATTGACATCGGCAAAAGGCAGGCCTGAACCGTTGAAAAACATCGGGATCTTTTCCCAGATACTGCGTTGTTTCATCAGCTGCCACAAGGCGATATTATGATCATCACGGATCAATTCGCCGGTTTGCCAGTTGATGGTATTCTGCTGCTGCGCTTCATCCAGATAGATCATATCCAGGCCGAATTCTCTTGCCATATCAAATATATGATTGGCCATAAAGTAACGGCATGCCGGATTATTCATCATCGTCTGGAAATTCGGGATGACTCCAGGGAAAAGCTGATAATCGTTGCCGCGGCGGTCATATCTGCGGAACCATTCCGGGTGTTCTTGCAGGATCGGTGCATCAAAAGTCGCTGCCACCGTGATCGCATAGTTGAAGTGATGCGCACGCGGTGTGACCGCGGCAAAAGAACGGAAGAAGGTCTGCAGCTCTTCTCTGGTATATTCTCCGCCGTAATAACTTCTGATCCGGTCGCCGATCCGGTAATCCGCCCAGCGGAAAAACAGACCGGATGTGACAATAAAGTGACCATTGCGCACCATCTGGTTAAGATAGCGCAAATTGTTTTCATCGCTGTAGTTTACGGTGCAGAAAAGGTCATCTGTCCACTCTGCCGGGGAAGGCGGTATCGCCGCCAAAGCCTGCTGCACTTCCTGATCTTTGCCGTAGACATCGCTGAAAAAATGGAAAATGTCGCCGGTAAAAAAGTTGAATGCATCGGTGATGCGGATATTGCCGCCGTTGGGAGCCATATCCAGTGTTCCCAGACACATCCGCCAGCCGCGCGGCAGATAGTAAAGGCGGTCGGCGATCTCCCGGTAAGTGCCGATAGTTGATTGCCACCACGGATAGACCACGGTATCATTGATCTTGACCCGGTAATTGGTATAAGAACCTTTTGCCGGATCATTGTTGATCAGCACCATCCCCTTGCTGCTCTGTTTCCAGCTTTCCAGCCGCTGGGGACGGCGGGGGAATACTGCCGGATGATACGGCCCGAGATAGCCGGCACCGAAATAGTAACTGTCGCGCTGAAATGTTCTGGAAAAGTGACTTTCCGTAAAGGGCATCATATAGCGGATCTCATCGCTGTTGTTGATAAAAGTCAGTTCCCGGCGCAGACCGTCATTTTCGATCCAGTAACGTTTGCGGATGATCAATTGCGGCAGATCAGGATTAGTGCATTGATAGATCAATTCTCCCGGTTCGCCGGGAAGTTTTTCTGCCCGGTCACAGGATTCATCGGCGATATAATCCTGACTGTCGGATAACAGATTGTAGATAGTCAGGATATCTGTCACCACCATTGTGTTATCCTGTTTACGGTGGATCGAGGAGATTTTGCCGGAATTGTCATCAATGGTGATTATGGCTGTTGATGTGTGCAGTTCGGCGGCATGAACCGCCAAAACTGACGCAAGAAGCATTATCAACAGTATCGGGTAGCGTTTCAGCATAAGGCAATTTCCTCAAATTTCAGGGACGGTATTCCGGATTCATATAGAGCAAATTGGCACGGGCGGTGCCTTTGCCGTCAAATCCGGGCAGAATGGTCGCCGCATCCTGCATTTGAGAAACGTGACCGTCGATCCAGGCGATATTGGCATTGCCGGCATGGCGGTTTTCCATATTTCCATCGGCGGTGTCGCTGATGCTGGTGATGAAATAACGGCCGCGTCTGACATCATAACGGGTTTCGGAAAAAAGGAATGTCTGACTGGGGGCGAGGACTTTGCCGCGCTTGTAAGCGGGACCTTCCACTTGACCTTGAGAGATGTAGATTTCAGAACCGACCGCAGCATTGATGCCGTAACTTATCCAGTTGAGCTGATAGGGGGCAGATTTGGAAAAAGTTTGATTGCGTACTTCCGTATCATACTGGAAATCAGCCATTGACGGGCAGATAAACAGAGATGTGACACCTAAATATCCCTGTTTCCAAAGCAAAGCAGCGTAGCTCCATTCTGCGAAGCCGGGAAATTTGGAACGCAGAGGAGTGATGAAATCATCGAAATCGCTGCAGTAGAATTCTTCGGCAGTCGCCAACTGCTTCAGCTGGGATTTGCAGTCGGCATCCCGGCCGCGTTCGCGGGCGGAATTGAGGGCAGGGAGCAGGATCGCCGCCAGAATGGCAATAATGGCAATTACGACCAGCAGCTCGATCAAGGTGAACATTTTTCTGTTTTGAAAATTGATGTTTTTCATAAGGAACTCCTTTCTGTAAAAGCTTATTTGTTGATATAGTCAAGGTAGCACTCATAAAGACCGTGAGCACCGGCATAGATGCTGTTCGGGCTCATAAAATGGGAAAATTCGAAAGTCATTGCGTTTTTTATTCCGGCGGCTTCGGCGGCTTTGAGTTTGTAGAGCATTTTTTCCCATTTGATCGGCAGAAAGCGGATCGGCATATCCCGGTCGAAACTTTCACAGTTGGTCCAGCATTCCATGCCGTATTCTTCAATGATCCGGCGGTTGATTTCCAGATAACTCTGCAATTCAAAAATGTCGACGTGTCCATCTTGAAAGGCCACAATATCCACTGCGCCTTTCAGCTGCGAAAGAATGTTGCGCCACTCTTTTTCGTGATCTTCCGGAGAGATGCTTGCCAGGCCGGTGGCAAGTTCCGGATTCCATTCGTTGCCCTCTTTGATACCTTTGATAAAGGGGGAGATCATTACCGGCAGTCCGCCGGAGATCTCTTTGCAGTATTTGCCAAGTCCGGCATAAAGTTCAATGATATTTCCGGAATTCACGCTGATTTCCTGACAGAGATACCAGCCGGCAAATGCTTTCCGGGAGCCGTATTTCTGCCACGCTTCCAGCGCAGTTCCTTTATTGAGATCGATCTCTTTATCCCATCGACCGTGGAGCGTGTAATATCTGGAATGATAAAGGCCGAGGAAAAAACGCATTTCATATTTTTCGGCCAGGGTGAGAAACAAATCGAGCAGATCTGTTTCCGGCATCGCAGTTGCGGCATTTTTATGCAAATACTCACATGGCCAGGCTGTCCAGCGGGCAAGACCGCTGCGGATCATGACAACGGTATTGATGCCGGCCTTTTTCATGGCGGCAAAATCCTGATCCCATTTGGCCGGGGTCCAATTCTGATGGGGGATATCCCAGCTTATTTCATCGAGAAAGGTTGCAGTTATTTTCAGCATGACTACTCCGTAAAATGATTGAAAAATATCTCATCTCTGATCTTAAATATACCCAAAAGCATAACTGATTGCAACACATTATCTGTTTTTGTTGCGCACAAAATGCGCACAAAACCTTGACAAAATCCGATTCCGGCATTATGTTTATATTGGATATGACGGGAGTTTGCTATGAAAAAAGTTACGATGACAGAATTGGCGGCGATGGTTGGCTGTTCACATTCCACGGTATCGCGGGCATTGAGCGGCAGCGGCCGGATTTCCGCAGAAACCAGAGAGAAAATTTTAAAATTGGCTGACCGGCATCATTATCAGCCGCAGCGCGGCTGGCGGGTGGCTGCTGTTATCTGGACGGTAGCTGATTTCGCGCCGGATTACTATATGCTGATGCTTGTTCAGCATTTGACTTTGGAATTACACCGGCGGAAATTCCGTTTTTTCATCGTTCCGGGATACGATATGTCTTTGCTTGACAATCTTTATATAACCGGGGCAATATCGCTTTCGCCATTCAACCGCATCGCCCGCCGCTGGTCGGCTGTCCGGCCGACGCCGATGGTAACGGTCAACGATTACAGCGAAACGGTCGGCGGTATATTTTCAGTTACCAGCAACGAGGAAGATACGGTGGAAACGGTCGTGGATATGCTGATCGCTCACGGCTGCAGCAAGCCGCTGTTTGTTCTGCTGTCAGCCGATACATTGTGCAGTAAACTGCGGCTGGAAGCTTACCGGCGGAGTATGGAGCGTTACGGATTGTCAGCGATGGTTGTCAATTACGGCAAAAATATCGATGTGGAAACCTGGGATTTGCCGGAGTGCGACAGTTTTATTCTTGCCGGTGAAAATCTGGAAAGTATTTCATCAGTTCTGCACCGTCGTTTTCCCGAAAAACGGATCGCAGTATGGCGGTTCGGTGATGAGGTCAACCCCGGAGAGATCACGGTGAATCAGGATTTTGCCCGACTTGCGGCCGAGGCGGTGGATCTTTTGGAGTGCGCCATCAGCAATCCGGCGGCGGCCGGCAACCGCAAAGTACCCAGTGTGATCAAATCCGGTCTTTGAGATAAAAAAAGCCCCGGAATTTTCATTCCGGGGCAATGATCAATGTCGATCAAATTACATCAGCATACCGCCGTCAACATTGATGACCTGACCGGTGACGTAGTCGGAATCCGGTGAGCAGAGGAAGTAGACGACATTGGCCACATCTTCCGGTTTGCCGCCGCGTTTGGCGGGGATGATGGTCAGAAACGCATCTCTGGCAGCCTGCGGCAGTTGAGCGGTCATATCGGTTTCGATATAGCCGGGGGCAACGGCGTTGACCTGAATGTTTCTGGCTCCGAATTCTTTGGCAGTGGTTTTGGCCAGCGCGATCACACCGGCTTTGCTGGCGGAGTAGTTGGCCTGACCGGCGTTGCCCATGCGGCCGACGACAGAAGCGATATTGACAATCTTGCCGGCACGGGCTTTCATCATCGGGCGGACGGCGGCCTTGGTGAAGTTGAATGTACCTTTGAGGTTGACGGCGATGACCGCATCCCACTGATCTTCAGTCATTTTGAGCATCAACGTATCTTTGGTGATACCGGCATTGTTGACCAGAATATCCAATCTGCCGAAATCGTTGACCACTGCGGCCACGGTCGCTTCGGCATCTTCAAATTTTGCCACATTGGCGGCGTATGCTTTCGCTTCAAAACCGGCGGCTTTGAATTCATCTGCAGTCTGCTGGGCAGTTTCCAGCAGGATATCCACGATTGCCAGTTTGGCTCCTTCAGCGGCGAGACGCGCACTGATCGCTTTGCCGATTCCACGGGCACCACCGGTAACGATGGCGACTTTTCCTTCAAGTTTTTTGCACATAAGTTCTATCTCCTTTTTTGAGTTGTTCATCTATATAAGATAACACACTTTGTGTGTTTTTTCAAATATTTAATATATCCCGGTTCTGCCGCATTGCTTCGTAGAGGGTGATACTGACGGCATTGGCCAGATTCAAACTGCGGCTGAATTCTCCGGGCATGGGGATTTGCCACATATCATCCATATATTTTTCATAAAATTCTTTGGGCAAACCGGCAGATTCCCGGCCGAAAACCAGATAATCGCCGATTTCATATTTCGCATCGAAAAAGTTTTTTTCGCCGTGAGTGGAAATAAAGAACATCCGTTGCGGTTTTTCGGCGGCAAGGAATGCTTCCCAGTCTTTGTGGATCGCCGGATTGAGATGCTGCCAATAATCCAAGCCGGCCCGTTTGAGATATTTATCTTCCAGAGAAAATCCCAATGGCTCGATCAGGTGCAGTTTACAGTTGGTCGAGACTGCCAGACGACCGATAGTGCCGGTGTTTTGCGGTATTTCCGGCTGAAAAAGGACGATGTTGAATGAACTCATTTCTATTTTACCTTGCGCATTTTGGCCATGAATAAGGCGTCGCAGTTCCCGTCAGTGCTGTCGATGCGGAGCATTCCCGGTGCGATTTTTCCGGTCAACGGATTTTCAAACGGATCAAGTTTATATTCCTCATGTCCGGCAAGAAATTTCTGCACAACTTCGCAGTTTTCTGCATCAAATAGTGAACAGGTGGCATAAACCAGCACTCCTCCGGGGCGAACGGCATTGGCGTAGTTTTCCAGAATTTGCTTCTGGGTATTGCTCAATTCAGAAATATCTTCCGGTTTCAGTTTCCACTGGGCCCCCGGATTGCGCCGCCACACGCCGGAACAACTGCATGGGGCATCGACCAGTACTCCGTCAAAAAGATGTTTGCCTTTCCAAACTCCGCCGTCATGGGCTTTGGTGACAATATTGGGAAAACCGGCCCGCCGGGCGCGCAGACGCAAGTCGTCAAGTTTCTTTGCCCGGATATCACCGGCCTGCACGGTACCTTTGCGCTTCATCAGTTGGGCAAGGTGCAGAGTTTTGCCACCGGCACCGGCACAGGGATCGAGCCATCTTTCCCCCGGTTTCGGAGCGGCGACAATGGAAATGCACTGGCTGGCCAGATCCTGTATCTCAAAAAGACCGGCTTTGAAACTCTCCAGAGTATAGAGATTGATTTTTGCCCGCACTTCGACGGCATCCGGCAGAGTGTTGTGCGGGGTGACTTCGGCACCGGAATTTCTCAATTCATCAATGACTTTTTCCGGAGTATCGGTCTGCATCCTTATCCACATCGGGGGGCGGGATGAGAGCATTTTAAGGAAATTTTCATTATCCAGATTTTCCGGAAGTTTTTCCGATATCCACGCCGGAAGCAGATCCCGGTCTGTTATCCGCAGGTCACAATTGAAGTAAGTTGCCATCTGATTGGCTCTGGCACAGGGATTATTCAGCGCATGAGGTAATGTCGGCATCGAACAGGCGGAAGCAATGGCTGATGCATTGGCCTGATCTCCAGAAACAAATGCTCCGGCCATAAGCAGGGCAGACAGTTCTCTGGCCGTGAGCAGGATGCTGCCGGATTCCAATTCTGCAAGACGGTCAGCCGGGAGATATTGCCGGATGAAACCCCAGAAGCGCAATGATGCATAGATCGTTTCTGAAATAAATGCCCGGTCACGGGAACCGCATTTGCGGTTTTCCCGGAAATAGGTTGCCAGAATCCGGTCTGCAGGCATTTGTCTGCCGAAACCGGAGGCCAGAACTTTTCTGGCACAGTCATTGAGCAGATTCAGTTGAGCCCGGAATTTTTCCGGGGCGATATTATTTTTGTCGTGATGTTCTCTCATAATGCATTTAATATATCCCCAAAACTGTTATTTGTCCACAAAAAAACGAAAAAAGTGCATTGATTACTTGAAAAAAACTGCTTTTCATGATATTGTAAAGCATCCCGGATTTTTATTTCTTTTTTTTAGGAAATCTGAAATAAAAGGTGAATATTTTTCGTTACAAAGGTAAATGCCTTATCTTGCAGGGGGGGGTGTTTTATCTTTTTTACCATATAAAATAAAAATTCAAGTCATAATTGAACCAAAAAACTAAAAGAAAGGAAAGGAAAAAATTATGATGTCACTATTCGGGTCTGCTTTGCGGCAGATCGAAATCAACCACGAAGGAATGCAATCTCTGGACTGGGCAATCGTTATCGGTTTTATTGTGGTACTCACCGGAGTATTGCTCTATTGCAACCGGTATATGCGTAATGCCGCAGACTTTCTCGCGGCCAACCGCTGTGCCGGCCGGTATGTGATGAGTATTTCCGAGGGTATTGCCGGATTCGGTCTGATCAGTGCGGTTGCCTCATGGGAAGCTTTTATGAAAAGCGGTTTTGCTTCCACCTGGTGGGGCATGATGCAGGCACCGTTTTCACTGGTTCTTGCGTTGGTCGCCTGGGTCACCTACCGTATGCGTGAAACGCGTTGTTTTACGCTGGCACAGTTCTATGAAGTGCGTTACAGCCGTAAGTTCCGTTTGGGGGCCGGTATCATCACCTTTTTGAGCGGTGTGGTCAATTACGGTATTTTCCCGATGGTTTCGGTGAAGTTCCTTATGGCTTTCTGTAAGCTCCCGTACAATGTTGAATGGTTGGGAATCAACTGGGATATTTACGGTATTCTGCTGGCTTTTGCGATCGGTATGGGGGTTTTCTTTGCCGCATTCGGCGGTCAGATTGCCATTATGGTGACCGACTTCATGCAGGGAGTGTTGTGCAATATCGCCTTTGTGATCTTCATTTTCTTCATTTTCAAACTCGGCGATTGGGATACCACCGGCGGTTTTGTCGGCTGGGATCAGATTGCTGAAGCTCTTAACAAAGAGGCTGGATACTCTCACATCAACCCCTTTGAAAACACTAAAATTCAGGACTTCAATATTTGGTACTACCTGATTGGTTTTGTCAGTTTGTTCTACAGCCGCGGCGGCTGGCAGGGGGCTGCCGGTTATGCTGCTGCCGCTAAAAACCCGCACGAGAGAAAAATGGCTGGTGTCATGGGAACCTGGCGTGGTTTGGCGCAGACTTTGATGCTGATGCTTTTCCCGTTGGCAGTTATGGCTGTTATGAGTCCCAAACTGGCTGAATTTGCCGAATTGCGTGAAATTATCAACCAGAAACTTGCCGCTATTCCCAATGCTACGGAGCGCGGACAGGAGATGGTGCCGATCGCCTTGTCATTGATCATGCCTTCCGGATTGCTCGGTTTGTTTGTTGCTGTGATGTTCTCTGCGATGCTCTCAACCGATGATACTTATATGCACAGTTGGGGATCGATCCTTATTCAGGATGTGGTCATGCCCTTCAAAAAGAAACCGTTTACTCCGAAACAGCATATCTGGGCATTGCGTTTGGCAATCCTGGCTGTCGGTATTTTCGGCTGGTTTTTCAGTTACTTCTGGGTACAGGAAACTCCGGTTTATCTGTTCTTCAGTTTGACCGGTGCGATCGTTTCCGGTGCTGGACCGGCGATCATCGGCGGACTTTACTGGAAACGCGGCGGTACGATTGCTGCATGGGTCAGTTACATTTACGGTGCAACCAACGCGGTGTTGGGAATCATTCTGCAGCAGGTTTGGCCCAAAGGTCTCGGTCAGTGGCTGATCGACAACTTCGGTTGGGATTGGATCGCTCACCCCAGTTTGATCAATGCTGCCGGAGAATATATTTTCCCGATCCACGGTCAGTATATCAACTTTATCAACATGATCACCTGTACGTTGCTTTATGTGATCATCTCTCTGCTTGAGCATAAAGCCGGTAAACCTGACTTTAATCTGGATAAAATGCTCCATCGCGGTATTTACGATACCAATCAGGAACACGTTGAGCAGAGCAATGTCAACAAGATCGATAAGATTTTCGGTATCACTCCGGAATTTACCATCGGCGACAAGATCATCTATTATGCCAGTATTCTCTGGACGATTGCCTGGTCTATCATTTTCATTGTTTATACTTCACTGCATTTTGCCGGTGCATTGAGCAACGAAAACTGGTTGACCTTGTGGCACGTTAAGATCTACATCACGCTGATCCTCGGTGTCGGTTGCACGATTTGGTTCCTCGTTGGCGGTGTTTTCGACGTGATCGGACTTTTCAGAGCGTTGGCCAATGCCAAATTGGATGACGCTGACGATGGTTCAGTCCGCAACGAAAGCGATGAAGCCGCTGAAGCGTAAAAAATCATCAAATCAAAATTCCCCGCATTTCTCCGGAAATGCGGGGAATTTTTTATACAAAAAAACTGTGGCAAACGAAATTGTCTGCCACAGTTTTTGCTGTTTTACAGCGGTCAGCGGTAAAGCGGACCGAGGGAATCGCAGGCCCGGTAATCGGCACTTTCTTTATCCATACCGAATGCCGCCCACATATTCGGGCGGAAGATCTTCTCTTCATCCACGTTGTGCATACTCACCGGAATACGGAGCATGGCACAGAGGGTGATGATATCCGCACCGATGTGACCATAGGAGATGGCACCGTGATTGGCACCCCAGTTATTCATCACATCGTAAGCGGTTTTGAATGCACCTTTACCGGTGATTCTGGGAGCGAACCAGGTACAGGGCCAGGTGTAGTCAGTACGTTTCCAGAGGGTGTCAGTGACTTCATCTGGCAGATTGACTGACCAGCCTTCGGCGATTTGGATGACCGGACCGAGTCCTTTGACCAGATTCAGACGGATCATGGTCATCGGCATTTCGGCAGTGGTGACGAAACGTGATGAATAACCGCCGCCGCGGAAGTAACCGATATCGGCATAGTTCCAGGTGGAGTTTTCAAGGATCGCTTTCTGATCGGCTTCGGTAACTTCATACCACGGTTTCATAACACCGTTGCCGTCGGCATCTTTGGCTGCGCCGTTGGCATCCAGACAGCAGGCCCCGGAGTTGATCAGGTGGATGAATCCGTCGGCTTCTTTGGCTTTGCCCTCGATATCGTAACCGGTGACCCGTTTGACAGCATCACCGCTCCAGTAGGTGCGCACGTCGGCGAACATCTGGGCGCGGTTGGTCAGCAGTTTCATAAAGAGCATACCCAAACCGTTGAGAACATCGTTTTCTGTAGCGAGGATGTAGGGTTCACGGGCTCCATTCCAGTCAAATGAGGTATTGAGCATGGATTCCGGAAAGTCGCAGTTGGGGTAGAAGTCGGTCCACTGACGTTGCCCCTGAAATCCGGCGGCGATAGCGTTGTGACCGACCATTTCTTCTTCGCAACCGGCGGGCAGATTGGGATTGCCGCTCATCAGGTCTTTGATGATGACCATCATTTTTACGACGAATTCCCAGTCGGCATCTTTCTGTTCTCTGCTGCGCTGGAGATTTTCCGGGTTTTTGTCAAAACCTTCGATGCAGTTGGCTTTGGTCCAGGCGAGGGCTTTTTCGTATTCTGCTTTATCGTAGATGCCTTCGGTCATGCGGCGGATGACTTCGACTTCATCGACGGATTCGACTCTCATGCCGAGGTAATCTTCGATGAAGTTGGTATCGATGATCGAGCCGCCGATACCCATACAGATCGAACCGATCTGCAAATAGGATTTGCCCCGCATGGTGGCAACGGCGATCGCCGCCCGGCCGAAACGGAGCAGTTTTTCTTTGACGTCGGCGGGCATACTGGTATCATCGGCATCCTGCACATCGTGACCGTAAATGCCGAATGCGGGCAGGCCCTTCTGGGCGTGGGTCGCCAGAACGGAAGCCAGATAGACGGCTCCGGGGCGTTCAGTGCCGTTGAATCCCCAGACAGCTTTGATGGTATTGGGATCCATATCCATCGTTTCGGCACCGTAGCACCAGCAGGGGGTGACGGTCAGGGTGATATCGACACCTTCTCTGCGGAATTTATCGGCGCAGGCGGCGGCTTCACCGACGCGGCCGATGGTGGTATCGGCGATGACGACTTTTACCGGAGTACCGTCGGCATATTTGAGATTTTCCTCAAAGAGTTTGGCGGCACTTTTGGCCATATTCATAGTTTGTTCTTCGAGAGATTCCCGGACTTTGAGAACACCCCGGCGGCCGTCGATGGTCGGACGGATTCCGATACATGGCATGGAGCCGTAGTAACGTTTGTTTTCGCTCATTTTTTTACTCCTTTATTGTAAAAAATGTGGTTGTTGTTTAACTATACACCTGAAAAACAGTGTATTCAAGGCATAAAATGTGTTTTTTTATAAAATAAATATATTGAAACGTGTTGAAAAAGGATTCATCGGGAAACGTTGCAAAAAGTGTATCAAAGTGGTATATTATTTGCGATGCTTGAATTGGTTGATCAAAGCGATTATATTGTCAATAGAGATGATTTGCAGGAAAGCAGAGTTATGAAGTATCAATGTTTGAAGTTGCGTATCGACTGGGGCGATCTGGATTTGCTCGGTCATGTGAATAATGTTGCGATCGTGCGCTATTTGCAGGCGGGCAGGGTGATGTATATGGAAAAGGTGGGTTTACCGGCCTATGTCGGCATGAAAACGGGGCCGATCGAGGCGGCGACGGAGATACAATTCAGAAAGCAACTGCATTTTCCCGGAAATGTGGAAGTGCGGACAAAAGTCCGTGAAGTGAAAAATACGAGTATAATTCTCGACCATCAGATCTATGATGAATCCGGTGAATTGGCAGTTAGTGCGATGGAGGTTATCGTGCATTTTGACTTTGTGAACCAGACCAAAATACCGCTTACCGACCAGTTGCGCCAAAGCATTGCCGCATATTCCGCAACTTTACCGGAATTGTAAAACAAACTCTCTTTGCCAAACGTCAAAGAGAGTTGTGAGAAAAATTGCTTACTTATTTATTTTAGTACTGCTTTCTCCGGTATAGTAAGAAGATATCGGCATACTTCCGCCGTTGTATACCGCATATTGTGCATCAGTGCCGCTGGCCAGCGGCCGGACTATTCCATCCGGGGTGAATGTTTGAACGTGTCCTGCAACGAAAAGGAAGTTGCCACTGCCGGAGTGTTTGAAATTGGCACTGGCATAATTCGCGGAATTTGCTCCATACAAGCATGTCCGGTTGGTGTGTGTTATGCCTCCATTGTAAGAATCTGCAGCCAATACAGTTGTTTGTGGAGTACCATGAGTTTTTGTATGAAGAGTTCCGTAGTCCTGAAGTTTGAATAAAGGCATGGCTCCACCGTCGGAGGCTTTGTAACTGTAGGCATAGTAATTGAAGTTTCCACTTTGTTCAATATCACAGTAGAAAAGTTGCGGTGTCATTTTTATCCTGGCATCATTGTCTGCAGCTGATGCCAAATCTGCTTTTGACGGTCCACCGACGTATGGAGAAAGCAATGCGATTGCGCTATAATTATATTCTGTAATAAAACCTTGCCGGTGCGTGAAATATCCTTCAAAATCACTGGCATACATTTGGGCTCCGTTGCCGATTTGCTTCAAGTTGTTGATGCAACTGGCACTGCGGCCGCGTTCACGGGCGGAATTCAGGGCTGGAAGTAAAATCGCCGCTAAGATTGCAATAATCGCAATTACAACGAGCAATTCTATCAAGGTAAATGAGTGTGCGGGGGACAAGGAAAACTTTTTTTCACGGGAAAAAAAAGTTTTCCCTTTCCCCCGCGCCCCTTTCTCTTTCAAAAAAAGCGGACTTCTTTGTTTAGTTTCAATCGCAGTTTTTTGTGTCAAAAAATGCAATGATGAGATAACTGCGCTTACGAGTAATTCGATCAAAGTGAATGATTTTTTCATGATAAATAAAACTCCTTTACTGATTTAGTGTTTTCTGATTACCAGAGAGCGTATCCAAACTTTATTATCTTTCCCCATATTTCTGCCGAGGAAATAAAATTTTACACTGACTGTTCGCGGATGCAATGTGATACTGCCGGAATAAGTTTGCCAATCGGTCCCCGGCTGGATTTGTACCGGTGTGAAGCGAACCGTTTTGCCATTTGCATCAAATTCGTAAAATCCAACGTCAAATCTGCCGTCAGTTAAATTTACTGTCTTGACTTCCGTGGTAAATGAAAGCGTGCGGCAAGTACCGAGATCTTTGATTCCATACCAGACATAACGCCACTGATTATTGGGACCATCGGTGATTTGCAAATATTTTCCGCCATCGGGGGCATTTATAAAATTTTCCGACCTTGCCCCCCAACCGACAGGGTGGATGAAATTTACATTATCGGTATTGTTGCGGATTTTATCAAGGGCATCAAAATAGGTCATTGCAGCTTGAAATACTTCATTTTCATTTCTGCCGCCGATCCACAGGGTGTTGTTGTCAACCAGTTTTACAAATCCTGCCGGATGATTAGCCCCCGGCGTAAGGTCAGGGAAATTGCTGATTGTTCCGATCAGAATTTTTTTGCCTTGTGCTGGCATTTGGTCCGGAGAAACAATGATCAATTCCAAACGCTGCATTGAGCCATCCATGAATCCGGGTTCCCGGTTGCGTAATGTTCCAAAACGTTTGATACTGGCTGCGACAAACGGACGGTAAACGCTCATCATCAGGGCTGCATCATACGCTTTGCCGGATTGAGGAGCTACGACTACTGGTGTATTGGTGTCATCCATGAATTCAGTAAGAACCGGATTAGAAGAATCAAAATCACATATCGGAAGATAGGTTAAAACAGCCTGACCATTGGTGAAACAGCCGGATGCCGGCCCGAAAAATCCACGCATATCTTCTTTACGGCAGGCAAACGTTGTTATGTTATTTCCAGATAAGGTGACTTGATTTCCGTTGCGTGAAGCGGTGAAGTTTTCCGGATTACCGGAAAGTTTGACAGCCCGCAAAACGGCATAAGTGTGCGGTTCCAGAGTAATGGTAAAAATGGTTTCTCCGTTAATGATTTTCTGTTCCAGAGAGCCATTCTCCGGGATGAATCCATAAACACCATCTCCAAGATAATGGTTTATTACCCGCAAGGTTGCGGTAGTTGCTGTACGTTCCGGATTGCTGATAGTGATGATGGTCTGTTCTCCTTCTCCGAAACGCCCCACCCAAAATTTTCCGGCATCTTTGACTGCCGGGATCACTTGGTATCCGGCCCGTTGAATAGTTCTCAGGATTTCAATTTCGCCAATGGGGATCGCTCCCACATTCCAACTTTTGGGAACTGCACCGATTTCAAGACATTTGAAATGGAGCAGTTTGGCTTGAGCGGCGGCGATTGCTGCGCGTTGCGATGCCGGTATGCGATACCATTTGATTGCAGTATTGGCTGTGTATGGTACGACACCCCAAAAGACGATCGGCTTTTTGCCGGCAGATAACCGCAACGGCAGAACCATATCAATATTCAACTCCGGAGAACCTTCCATCATGATAGCATCTGCATGGAATACAGTGAAAGGAGAAAATTCTGAAAGTGCCATATTAAATATACACCCCATTGCCTTGCCGTTACGGGTAAGAGTATGAATATACTCGGCAAACGGGATCGGCACAATTGTGTCAGAGGTGTATATATTGTTGTTATCATCAAATGTTCTGCCTCTGCCGTAAGCAAGTTGTGATGGTGTGTTGAATACACTGGTGCTGTTGGCCATATCAAAGGCAAAACCG
Organism: Lentisphaerota bacterium; assembly: GCA_015061625.1. GTDB lineage: Bacteria > Verrucomicrobiota > Lentisphaeria > Victivallales > Victivallaceae > UBA1784. The sequence goes on from SUWG01000002.1 coordinate 70,898, forward strand.
CTGACCTCATAATTTTCCACGATCAGCCGCAGTTGTTCTTTCAGATAATCGAATATCGGTGAACCGGGAGCAAAGACACTTTTGGTTTTTCCTCTGTTTGTCGGAATACTCGGCAGTCCACTGGTACCTTGTACTGCTTCAGGATAGTTATTGGCCAAATTTTGATGGATATCACGTACAAGGATATAGAAAAACATTGCAGTATTTATGTTTCCATAACGCATTTCATCCCGGACAAAAGCATCAAAAATATCGCGGGTTACCCATGACGTATCTCTGACATCTTTGTAACGGCGTACCGGATTGGTATCACCCTGCCATCCGGCTCCGACTGCGTACCAGTTCCCGGATTCATACCATGGAGCATAGGTCCACTCCCAATCCATTCCATACTGTCTGGCACTGTGGGTCTGAAAAAGTCTGGTCATATGCGACGAGCAATGATCTCCGCCGACACCGTAGATTCTGGGATCAATATTTTCGATCGGAGAAAAATATCGAGGGAATGCCCGGTAATAAGCATCAACTGCATTTCTCCAGCCGAAATCAGGAGTAAATGGTGCGCTCAAAACAGTAATTGTTTGCGGGTGATCTTTATCGACAACGATCCGGGTATCCAGATCGATTGCACTGTCGGAATATTGCCGGTAAAGTGTGCTTAATTCTGAATCCGGAGAAAGAGATACCGCCCAACCGGTTTCATTATTGTAAGCCGCAGCCATGGGGAATGTTTCAAGCAACAAATCCCGGCAAATCGGCGTATCGGTGATTTGGTGTTCGGTGTTGCCATCCCAGAACATGGATGCTTGAAAAATCAATGTTTCCCGGAATTTTATTTTAAGTAAACGGTGAGAGGATCCGGAATCACTGAATGTAAATTTCCAACCGGATAGTGAGCCATATTTGACCGCTTCAATTTTTACAGACAATGACCCATTTTGCCAAGTACCGTCGGCAACCGATTGTATAGGGAAAAGTTCTTTATTGTTTTGGGCATCGGTTATGGTCAGAAAACTTTGAGCCCGGAGGACTACTGAATAAAGCAGCAGTAATAAAATCGTGTAAAACTTATTCATTGGGGACCTCATAATTTTCTGTTTTTCCATCTGATAAGGTTAAAGTTAAAATATAGTCAACGCTTTGAGTGGGCAGAGTGACTGTGAAATTCTGCCGGTCTGTTTTGTTTTGACGGAAATACTCCTGCCCATTTTTATCTTTGATAACGATTGATGACCAGTTATTGGTGTTGACAGTGATTTGCAGATTTGAAGCTGCCTGTCCAAAGTAGACATCGGTATAGTTTACCCATCCTTTATATCCACCGAAACATCCGCAGCGTATTGCATAAGTTTTGATTCCTTTGCCGGTCGGAGGGGTGAACTCCCGCGTATAAGTTGTCCATGTATCGGCATTTACTCCGGAAACCAGATCAGGGTCTATGAATTTATCCAGAATTGCTTTGGCAGATCGGCCCTGGTGGGGGTATGCACGAATGAAAAATGTTGTTTGACTTACCGGATAATGCCCGAATGGGCTGCCGCCGTCATTGTATTCCGGACAACTTAACCATATATTGGCAAAAGTACGGTATGCTCTGATTTTTGCTCTTATGCAGTATCGCACCCCTTCTTGAACCTGAACCCGTTGAAGAAAATAACCGTATTTCTGTCCCGGTGATTCGATAACTATGCCGCCGATGTCACTGCGGAATGTGAATGCTGCTTTGGAGCAATTATCAAAATACCAATGTTGAGGCATTCCTTGAGTATTTTTTATTGAAAAATCTGCATTTTTTAATAAATTCGGAGCAAATATTCGTTCCATGGATATATTGGCTGCTCCGAGTGGTAGCATTATAGCCAGTAAAATCATTGATGCAAGCCATTTCATTATCATAAAGACCTCCTTTGTTAATTGCAATAAATATACTACAAAAACAAGGATAAAAAAATAACAAAAATGGCAATATTCAGGACAAAATCGGCAAAAAAGTATCCGTCAATGTTTTTTCCAATTTCGCGGTTGGGAATTTAGGTGTTTGTGAAAAAGTCTTGTAAAGTAACTGCTGTCTTTGAAACCTGATTTCAAAGCAGCTTCTGAAACGGAGCATCCGTTGCGTAAGAATTCTCTGGCCGCTTCCAATCTTAAATGGAGCAAGTATTGCAGTGGAGTTTTACCCAGTGATTTGCTGAATGTCCGGGTGAATGTTGATTGTGACATACTGGCTTTTGGGGCAAGTTGGGCAATATTCAATTCATTAAGGTAATTTTTCAGCATATAATTTACCGTTTCCTGAAATTTTTCAGGTAATGGTAACGGACGGGATTGAAAGTTCGGTGAATAATGGGTTAGCAGCAGTGGAATGATTTGTAAAAATGCACCATATACTGCCAACAATGCACCGGGCGCCGCCGTTTTTTGCAGTTCATATGCCGTTATCAAAATCGTTTCTACCGTATTGAGTATCTGAGGTGGCAGTTTGAATTTCGGATAAAATTTTTGTTGATGGCAGAAGTCAGGATCAATGCCGAAAAGTGTCACATATCCTGGATGGTGGCAAATGTTCCGCACCGGAATATTCAGTTGTTCAAAGTGAAAAATAATATTCATCAGTCTGACATCTTTTTCTTCCCGGTAACAGTGCAGACCACCTGGCGGAATTACCAATACATCTCCGGTGGAAATTTTTTCTTCACTGTAATCCGTTTCGTAGATGGCATTACCATTGAACATTATGGCAATTTCTGAAAATTCATGTGAATGAAATTCCAAATCTCCACTGTGGTCAGTGTAATACAAGTATACGGGCAGTTGACCTTTTTGAAAAAATGTTGAATCTTTAAGAATTTTGCTCATTACCTGTCCCTTGAGTGTTATGCCTTTACTATACTGCACAAAATTGTCAGATGCAAATTCCTTGATTTTGAAACTTGACAATTTATGCGTATGATGGTATATTACGCTGTTTTTTTAGAAAAAATGAAATAAAGGTTACAGATCATGTGTAAAGCTGTTGAATTGTTTACTGCCGTACCGAAATTGCACAATTGCGCCCAGGCGGTCGCCGCCGGGGCAGGGGATGAGGCTTTGGCTGAAAGTATGAAAGTCTGCGGCGGCGGTAAAGCACCATTGGGCAGATGCGGCGCACTTCATGCCGCTTTGGAATTGACTCCGGCGGAGTGCCATGCTCAAATGATCTCTGAATTTGTTGCTCTTGCCGGTGCGGAAACTTGCCGGGAAATCAAATCCGCCACTTTGCCTTATCCTTGTGCCGAATGTGTCCGCCTCGGAGCTTTACTGGTGGAAAAATACCGTAGATAAAATATTGAGGGCCGTCGCAAAACAGTTTTGCAACGGCCCTTGAGTTGTATTATTCCTGCGGCTTGGCCCGTTCCGGGGTTCGTCCGTTATCGAGAGTGCCACCGTAAAATTTGATATTCAAGGCCCAGCGGTCAGAGATCCCGCCATAATGAGGAAACTTCCGATCCATCTGACGCATGAAAACTTGCATAATATCATTTTCGGAATATCTTCCCGGGAAAAATGCCACGACCGTTTTGCCGTTGATATTCCGGATGACGATCTCATCGGTGAAGTTTTCATCCGGGAAAAAGTGCTTTCGGGCTGCCGGACCAACCGCAAACAGCAATGTTTCCGGAGCATCGGCAGCTTCTTCGATCGTCAGTTTACGCATCCGCATATTTTTTACCCAGCGTTGTTCCAGGCCCCATAACCGCGGATATGAGTAACGGCGGCGGGTGCGGAAATATTCAAAATAGATCGCCAGTTGATCACGGCCCGGTTCGACCGCTTCACCCTCACCGGGGGCGGAAACGATGGCTGACTTCAGGGGATCGACTCCGTAATCCAAACGGTAAATCGCAACCGGATCAAATTTTACCGGTGCCGGAATGGTACGGATAACCTGATTTTTCCAGTAATAACGGGTTTCCGCTCCCTTGCCGTCAGCATCGACGGTCATATGAACCGGACGGATATGGGCAATATAAAATCGCGGTGCCGGTTTGCCGGTGCCGATTTTGCGCAGGATCACCGGATGATGATCGGCCAGTTCCAGTTCGACCATGGTGCGTCCGTTTTCGATGCGGTTTTGAACGACTGTTCCATCGGTCGCAGCGTATATGGCGTGTCCGGCACCGAATTTTTCCGTTTGGATCTCCAGAATCACTTTGTGTCTGGTTTTGTCGATACATGAAATAACGATCACGCTGTTTTCTCCATCGCCAAAACGGCTGATCCAATATTTTGCATCGGCCGCAAACGGATCAAATTCATCGGTGCCGACTACTTCTGCATAAGGGGCTGCCCGCCAACCGAGTTTCTGCAATGCGGCAAAGGTGCGGTTCCAACGGGCGATGTCGGCAAATCCACGATCATAAAAGATCGCCGGTACAGCTCCGAAACGCAAACTGGCCATAATCGTATAGTCTATGATGCCATTAAGTGCCGGCATGATGGCTTCTTTCCCTTGAGTCCAATCAAGCAAACTGTCAATCCGGAAGCCTTTCCAGAAGTAAAACGGTTTCTGTCCGAGCATGAATTTACGGGGGGCAAGCAATTCAGTTCGTTCAAATGGCGGCATTTCGTGAATGGCACAATCCGCGTAGAATGCCGGCAGATAGTTGTAATGCTCATTAAGGACACTTGCGGCCCGTCTGCCGTCGGGCCGTGGAGGCAGTGAACGGGTGTACTGCAAGTTATACGCAACCGCCACACCTTCTCTGACAAAAATATCTCCATCATCCTCAAATGCTCTGGCCGGTTCATTCATTGCCGGAGCATCATAACAGCGCAAATTGCCGATCGCACAATCCAGGGCAAAGCCGGAAACATCAAAGGTATTCCAAACTTGTGCAAGGTCTTTGCGCAATGCTTCTCCGTAAGAACCGTAAGATCCCGGCCAAGCATAGCGGGACCAGCCTTCTTCGGCCCAGCCGTGAGCCCGGTAACAGGATTTGCGGTCTTTTCTCACCCATACCGAATCCGGATAATGTTGAAACAGAATGTCTTCGCAGCAGTGCTGCTGGATATAATAGTAAAATATCGCAGTGGTTCGCTGGGCATGGCGGATCCGGTTGCGGTTATATTCCAGCCAATCCTGAACTGTACCGGGGACATTGCAGCGGTTGTGGCTGATTTCTGTTTTGTACCCCCGCGAAGCATCCCAGAATTCTTCCGATGGGAAAATATCGCCGGTATGCTGAAAACAGTTGTAATACCACTCCCAGGAGAGTCCTTCACGGCGTGCTGATTCGATCTGCTGTTCTCTGGTTTCATTGGAGCCGAAAAAATACCCTCCGGCACCATAGATGCGTTCATCGGCACCTTCAATCGGGCGGAAAAAGGCCGGATATGCCAGATGGACTTCATCGATGGCTTCGACAATCCTGCCGGCATTGTGGTAATTGCCGGAGATCATGCCGAAAGTTATCGTTTCACCGGGCAACACCGCAGTATAATGCTCAAATTGCAGAATTCCTTGGCCGTTATTGAATACCACTGCTCTTTCAAACCGGCTGGAAATTGTCCACGGCGCAAGTCCGAGGTAGCAGAGTTCTTTGCCGAGAATGTATGATGCACCCGGAAAATTGTGCATGTCGTGAGTCGGTGCAACAGTGGAACTTACTTGATTAAAATACTCGAAACCATCCCAGAATATACCATTTGCTCCGGCAACCGGCATCAATAACTGGAAACGTAATTTTGCCGGTTCTCTGCCGTTATTGGTTACAGAAAAAGTATATTCATTAAGTGAACCGGCTTTTTTAACGGTTATTTTCAAGCCTACTGAATTGCCGATGGTTTGTTCGGTATCTTGCAAACTGTCGCTGTGATATATGTTTTCATAACTCTGCGGAGCAGTCAGACGCAGAATATTCAGTCTGGTTTCGGCAGCGGAGAGCATGCCGGAAGTTAAAACTGTCAACAAGAAAACAATAAATTTCATTTTTCAGCCTCCACCGGACCAAGTTCGATTACACTCATATGCCGAATCCACATTTTAGTCACCGAAAAATATGGTCCGGTACCGAAACGCAGATAGGCAATTTCTTCAGTATCATTGTCCGCTTTAACCGTATCTACATCCAGTGTTACAGTCCGCCAGTCGGTTGAACCGCTTCCCTGCAGTTGCTCCGCGGTCACAAAATGGGGAACCAGTGGATTGGATGCACTGCTGATCAGATAGGTGCGACGGTCATAATGCAATATCCGGCGGTTTTGATCAAAGGCTTTGACCCAGAGCAGTGCCCTTCCGGATAAATGACGCAACTGTACGGTAAAGCGGTAACGGTAATTGGGTTTGACTTTTACCATCTGACAGAGGTAACCGGAATAATCGGCACCGGTTGAAGCCAGATAGATATATCCGGTTTCCGGGTCTTTTTCCAATTCGAATACTTCTCTGGTGGTGGTCGCCAGGAACCAATGCGGGCCTCCTTCCGGAGTGGTGATCGTTGGATCCTGAATCAGATTTTTTTCATCAGCCCAAAGCAAGGCACCAAAAAACACCAACAGCAGAATGATTATTTTTTTCATGAGGTCGGTTCCCGTGTGTGATCAAAGGCCTGTCAGATAATTGTTGTTGAAATGCGGCTCAAATTCATTGGGCCACGGTTTGAGTTTCAAGGTTTCCACATGACCGTCTGCCAGAGCAAAATTAAGCTGTTCATTGTGGCGCGGGTCAATGTTTCCATATGAAGCTCCGATCATGTGAGCATTGAGAAAACGGTAATAACCCGAAACAGTGGTATTATTGCCCCATCTGGTATCAGCGACCAGACAGAGTTTTGAAGCATTTTTGATCAGACTCAATTTGTTATACATTGCAGTTCGGGCGGAACCTTCTTCCTGTTTGGTATAATAACAGCAACCGACTCCGTAAGTGTTGATGCCGTAACCCGGATATGGCATGCCTTCTGAATTTTTATAATCTTGAGCATAGTCACCGTTAACAGCCAGAGAAGAACAGACAAAAACGGAAGTTTCCACAGCTCCCATATCCAGCAGCGGCCGTGTCCAGTTGCCGTAACCGGCTTTGTAATAGTGCGGAAAATAATCATCAAAACTGTTGTTGTACATATTGAATGCCGATGCGATTTGTTTTTGGTTGCTGATACAACTTGCCGCCCGGCCGCGTTCTCTGGCGGAATTGAGTGCCGGCAGCAGAATCGCGGCAAGGATGGCGATGATCGCAATAACCACCAGCAATTCTATTAAAGTAAATGAGTGTGCGGGGGACAAGGAAAACTTTCTTTTCACGGGAAAAGAGAGTTTTCCCTTTCCCCCGCGCCTCCTTTCGCTTTCAAAGAAAAGCGGTATTCTTTGTTTAGTTTCAATCGCAGTTTTTTGTGTCAAAAAATGCAATGATGAGATAACTGTGCTTACGAGCAATTCAATTAAAGTGAAGATCTGTCTGCGGGCAGGTGAAAAGGAGGTGTTTTCTGTCTTTTTAACAGGAATATACAATGATGAAACCGCGGCACTTGCACGAAGTCCGATCAAGGTGGATCCGGCACACTTCACATCTTTTGAGGAAAATGAGAGGCATTTCATTTTGAAATCTCCTTTGGTTGATAAGAGTTGTCAAATGCAAAAGAATACTACTCTGCTTATAATGTAATGCATAATATTGTCAAAAGAAATGCTGAAAATTGTCGAAAAAATGTCATTTTCTGTCAAAAAAGAGGGATTTTTTGCAATCAGGATAAAAAAACTCCCGGAATATTGAAATTCCGGGAGCGGAAGAAAACAAAACGGCAAATTATTCCAGAACTATCCATTCTCCGGCAGCAGTGGCAACTGCTTTGCCGTCGGTAAAGGATACACCTTCGGATTTTTCCACGATCCGGGTGAAGTTTTCCGGCACATCCACACTTCCGGCAGCAGCGAAGTGTAAATAAAGCAAGGTTTTACCGTTTTCTTCAATGGTATAACTCGCCGGGGCATTTGGACCGAAGCGGGACGGGTCAAAAAGTTTCCGGTACCCGGAGGCCTCAATGACAGTTCCTGCTTCCATAATGATTCCGCCTTGAGAATAGATCACATAGGGATAACTTTTTTGAGTGACATTGATCCACACCGGCTGGTTTACTGCCGCATCTCTGCGGATTGCAGGTATGCTTGAACCATTGAAAAGCGAATAACCTATTACCAAACCGGTTTCCCGAACCCGCCCGCCGCGTCGCGGGTCATTTACTCCGGCGATCTGAATGAAGCGATCCGGTAAGTTCGCCGGATCGGCCAGCATTGCTCCGGAGAAGATAATGCGGGGCAATTTTTGAGTGGAATCCACTCCGCAGGCGAAATCAAATCGACGACCATCCTGTTCAAAAGGCCGAGTTTTGGGTATCCAGTATTCCCGGAATGGACTTCTGCCGTGAGTATAGATGATCTGGGTTTGCAGCAGACCATATTGACGCAGAGCAGTTTTTTCAAGGATACGGATTTTTTGAGCAATATACATTGTGCCGTCTGCGGTAAAGGTATAATGATTCGTAATCTCTGCTGCACCGGGGATCGATGGATCGATTAGATCTACCTGTCTGCCGGGATTATTCAACACCAGTTCCAGCAATCCGGCCGGAGAAACGATTTCATAAACTTCATCACAGGTCAGTATTCTGCCCCGCTTGATAAATTCACCTTCCGGTAAAGGTTGACCATCCAGCAGAAAATTCTGCCTTTTGATTCGGAGATTGGGGATCAACTGGGTATGTTGAAGCCGCTCAACTTTATAAATTTTGCCGTTGCAGGAAAATTCTGTACGCAATGAACTGCGGTCGAAAAATCCGATTCCGTTATGTCCGATATTTTCAGACATGACCAGGATGTTGTTTTCATCAATTATCCGCAGAATGTAATATGTCCGCCGGGCGGCTGTCAATTTGGTTTTCCCCACATCCGACAAGGTAAAACCGTGAGCCGGAATTGTTAAGGTCAATGCAGTCAATGCCCCGTGATTGGCTCCGACATTGCCGTAAGTCGTCAACATCGGTGCCCCTTCGTCAATGGCGGCATATACGGTCTGACCGGTAAGCATGGCATCGGAGGTTACTCCCAGTCCGGCCGGGATCCGGCGGGAACTTCCAAATTCAAATTGACCATTATTGCCGGTGATCAATTCGGTGACAAGGTCGTATTCATCGGAAAATCTGGTGCGTAAATACAGTTTCCCGTCACGTCTGGCAATGGCTGTTTCGCCATTGTTCAGTGCGAATCTCACCCCGTGTGCCGGGTGGACCAGAGCATCGGCCAGAGTCGGCTGATTTTTACGGAATGCTTTATCGGCAGCCTGAACTTTGCCCGGCCAGTCAGACATGGTGCCGGCAACAAACGGATAGGCTCTGTCCAGACGGAAAAGAAATTCCCGAAGCAACTCCGCTTCGCTCATTTTTCCGGGGAAAAAGCCGACAAAGTGACGTCCGTTTTTCTGACGGTAAACGATTTGATCGGTTGCCGTGACACCGGGAAAATAACGGTTTCTGGCGGTTGCACCGATGGCAAAAATCGTTTTAGCATCGGAAGTTTCCACCACCGGGAAACGGAATCTTTCATGGAAAGTGCCGATCAAATGCCATAATCTGGGGGCAGGAACCCGCAGACGGCCGCGGTGAAAGGCGGAGTAGGTAGATAAAGATGTAATCAGATAATCCAGAGAAGCTACTTCATCCGCTTTGCCGACGATCGCGGCCAATGCACCGCTGCGGTCATCGGAAAGAGGCAGGGCTTCGACCCATGAATCATCAGCCGGATCCATCGTGAAACGCGGTGCTTTCTGCGGCAGAACAGAGGTCACTTGCTGTGAACCATTCATCCCGGTCTGTTTCAGGACCAGATAGCCGAATGGCGGCAATTCAAAATCGATCAGCGTATCACCGTTATGATCGAAACGGTTGACCGTTGCTCTGCCGGAAATATCGGCATAAATCGCTCCGGGAACATTGAATTTCGGTCCGGAAATCCGCAGTGTGCCGCCTTTCTTTTCTCTTGACGGGTTGGATACTACCACATAACTGTTTTCGCCTTCGCCATAGCGTGAAACCCAGTACGGGTGAGTATTTTCCCATGGATCATCGGCACCTGGGATCCCATCCACCCAGACATAGGGGGCAGCGTGCCAACCGGCCCGGTTGAGCATGGTGATCAGCGGTTTGACCGCCAACATATCCGGATAGCCACGCATAAACATTTTGGAAGGACTTGCACCCATACGCAGAGAAAAGAGCGTGAGAAAGTCAACTGCACCGGAAATCGCTGTGTTGATTTGTTCCGGAGAGAGTTTTTCCCAGTCGAGGAATGGAGCGAGAACGAATCCTCTCCACAGAACCCATGGTTTGCGGCCGAGCATCAGACGGTGAGGTACCGGCAGATCGGTTCTTTCCCATGCCGATGCTTCGTGCATTTCTCCATCCGCATAGAATATAGAAAGGTAATTGTATGGAGCATTGACTATCGAACCTGCCCGGCGCCCATCCGGACGCAAAGGGAGATTGCGGGTATAGTTCATGTTATAGGCCAGCGCGACACCCTCAAGTACAAAAATTTTACCATCTTTGTCGTATGCCCGGTACGGCTCCTGACGGACAAGGTCTCCGTAATATGGGGTGGTACCGATGGCACAATCAAGAGCAAAACCGGCAATCGTGAGATTCTGCCAGAGTTTGGCCAGGTCGGAACGGGTCTTGGCTCCGAATGAACCTGCCCGGCCGGACCAGACATATTCTGCCCAGAATTCATCCGCCCAACCTTTTACCCGGTAACCGGGTTTCCCATCGGCCGTGACCCAGCGGGAATCGGCGAAGTGCGGAAGCAGATCGGTGTTGCAGTATTGCGACATATAGTAGTAGAATAATGCACTTGTTTTATCCCCGGCTGCAGTGCGGATACGATGGTTGCGTTCCCAATCGGCGATTGTGCCGGGAATATTGCATTTTGCATGGGACTTTTCCTGTTTGTATCCCAGTGAGTCATCCCAGAATTGTTCCGATGGGTAATAATCTCCTGACCGTTGATAACTGTTGTAGTACCACTCCCAGTCAAAACCGGTACGGCGGCACTCTTCATATTGATAATCTCTCAAGGCAGCATCACTGGAAAGATATCCGCCGGTGCCGTAAATGCGTGGATCGACTCCGGGGGCGGGGCGGAACCATTCCGGATAAGTAAGATGGTATTTTTCGACTGACTCGACGTAACTTACGCCGGTGAAATTGGCCGAGACAAAAATATCGGTCAGAGATTCTCCCGGATAAAGCACCCGGAATATGTCAAAGACCATGACTGCTTTACCGTCGGAAATCTCCAGACTGCGTTCAAAACGGCTGGCAATAATCGACGGGGCAAAGCCCAGCATGTAAATATTGCCGTTATCCGTATAACTGGTCAGGGGAAAAACATGACGGTCAAGAACCGGAACGTAACTCCGGGTGAGATTACGCTGATAACTGTTGCCATCCCAGTAGGAACCGCCGGCATTTCCTGCCGGTAGTTTTGCACGCAAACGCAGCAGCAGGGTTTCTTCTCCCTTATTGCAGAGAGTTAAGTGAAGTTCATCAATCGCACCGTTTTTTTCAGTGTTTTGCTGTACATCCAAACCGCAGGTGGCAGACAGAGGTTCATGTTCGCCGTTAACGAAACGTGAAATTTCGATTTGCAGGGCTGCACAGAGAGAATAAACGGTACTCAAAGCCATAATAGTAAGGTATTTTTTCATGGTTAAAAAAATCTTTCGGCGAATCTGTTAAAGTATTTCCCGGAATTCAACCTGTCGTACATACAAAATTCCCTCGCCGAAATAACTGCCTACTTTGATTTGGTATTTCGTGATATTTTCCGGCACTGTCAACTCAAAGGAAATTGTTTTCCAATCCGTTATCCCGCCTCCCGGGGAGTACTCGAACGGGATGAAGTTGGGGAAAAGCGGATTGTCAGTATAAGAGTAATCCCATATTCTGCCTTCGGTACCGGTGCTTTCGCCGTTGGCAGTATAGCCGATGGCATAGAGCAGGATTCGACCTTTGGGCAACAGTGTCCGTGCCCGGCAGATATATTTTTTGCCGGGGGTTACATCCACATACTGACCGAGATAACCGGAAAATTCATTACTGCATGAAGCAATGGAAACAGCAGATTTTTCCGGATCATATTTTACTTCAAATATTTCATCACCCATACTTTCAAATTTCCAGTGTGTCCGGTAACCGGCCGGATCTTTGAAATCGGGGTTTTTGAGCAGATTGGGACCTTCAGCGGCAATTACTGCCGCCGAAGCGAGCAAAGATGAGCAAAGCATTTTCAGTTTCATAAAGCGTCAGAACTTATCTCTTTCGGGGACCCAACCATCAAGATTACAGGTGGATCCGGATTCACGGGTGATCGAACGGGCAAGACTGTCAACATGGAAGTCGGCAAAAAGCATATTGAGATAGCGGGTACTGCTGTGGGGGTAGGCGATGCCACTGGTATCTGCAACCCCGGAATCCCAGGACATATTATAGGTTTTGGCATCCATAATGTAATATTTTGAGGATGGATTGACCAATTGAGAACCTTTCAGTGCCCAGATCGTTGTGCCGTCAATGCTTGTGCCATAACCGAAATATTTATTGATACCGTAGTTCATTCCCGATTTGCCGCCGTATATCTGACCTTTGCTGAAAGTATAATCATTGGAGGGACAAACGTAGACACCATATTCATAAGTGCCATCAAGTGTCGGACCATTACTGCTTTCTTTTACCGGTGCACCGATATAGGGGGCGATTTGGGCGAACCAGGGGGGCAGTGTTGTGGTTGCACCACCATAAATCGCGGAACGGGGAAAATAATCATGGTCATTGAGATATTGTGCCGCACCGCTGCCGATTTGTTTCAGATTATTTACACAACTTGCCGCCCGCCCGCGTTCACGGGCAGAGTTGAGAGCCGGAAGCAGGATCGCCGCAAGAATGGCGATAATGGCAATAACTACGAGAAGTTCGATCAGAGTGAAGCCCATGGGCTTCATTCCCATCGGGAATGAATACTGTTTCTTTTTCATCAGTCATGCTCCTTTTATTATGGTTGCTGATTGGGTAAAATCTTGCAATGTGCAAAATTGTGCATTATATTATAATATAGTACGCATAAAAGAGTAAAACAATGTAAATTTTTGTCGAAAAAATGTCTGATATTGTCAATTTTGCTCCTTCGGAATTAACTCCTGAACAGTCGGTCGTACTGTCAAGAGCCGGATATCGTGATCGTTTGACTTACTGGAGTGTAATAAATTGTTTGCAGCCCTGCTGGGTGATGTGGTATAATCCGGATCCGGGGTGTGCTTGCATTTCCCGCGGCAAACGCTATGAATTGACCGGGGATAAAATTCTGTTGATTCCTCCTCACACGCTTTATTCCGGAGAGCACAGTCAGGCTCCCAGGCACTATTTCATCTGGTTTCAGGCTTCTGCTCCGTTTGATCTGCCGGAACGTAAAGTTATTGAATTGCCGTCTCAACCGTTTCTTGAGCGGCTTTATGCGGCATTTTCGCCGGGTAAACGTCAATTGCAGCAGATTTATACTTTGGTACACGAATTGCTTTTGAGTATACCGGAAGACTTCTTCAGTCATTCCGATTCTCCCGGCAAGGCCCAGGTGATAAATAAGGCGATCCGCTTTATCAATCGTAATGACGGCAATATCCGCAATAGTGATATCGCTGCAGAATTGCACCTTTCTCCGACCCGTTTCAACCATTTATTCAAGGCAGAAATGGGGATTTCTCCGCAGCGCTACTGCCGTCAGGTGCGGATGTATAAAGCAATATCTTTGTTGCAGGAAGGTGTGGATATAAAAACCGCCGCCGGATTATGCGGATTTGCCGACCGTTATCACTTTTCCAAGGAGTTTAAAACTTACCACAATATTACTCCGGGAAAATGGCTGAAAACCCATCAGCGGGTCGTGGATAAGTGATTATTCCAAATACAACAATCCGAGTCTTTCCGGAGAAAACCCATTGAAATTGAGTCGCGGATCCGGGTCATATTCGCCGGATGGAGTGTTGTCGCTGTGAAATTTGCGTTCCGCATCGAACCATGTACGCTGTACTCCGGCAAAAATTGTTTTGGCATAATCAAATTTTCCCCAAGGCACCGTAACAGTATATTCATCATTTGTCAGAGCAGTTACTTTTATTCCCTGAGCGGCTTCACAATATGCGGTTTGTTCTCCGGTTGAAACATTGACCAGTATCGGGAATTTTGTTCCGGAAGCATCCATCAGTAAAAGCTGTCTCTGTTCCAGAGAAATCCCCTGTTCCAAAGGAAAATATTTTATTCTGAATTGCAATTCATTACCGTTTTTTATGGCTGACCAGCAGAATGTATCCGCCTGATAAGATTTTCCGGTGTGAAATTTTATTCCTTCCCATGCCAGGATATTTTTTATATCTTCGGCCGGGAGATTTTGCAATTCACGCAATGCTTGGGTACATTTATCCAATTCTCCGATCCGCCAACGCAATTTTTCCGGGAAGTACTTATACACTTCTGCTTCGGAGTGATACCCCAGACGGCAGTCGCTCTGACATAATTCGATCATGCGTAACGAGGCATATTTTTCTTTGCTGATCAAATCGAGCATATCGGGAATGACTCCGGATCCCCCGCTTAAAAGCACTTGCCGCAAATGATAAAAGGTAAGGATGCGGGCTCCGGAATTAAAGAGCAGATCCAGTGCTTCATAAAGATCGCAATCACGCATTCTTTCCTGATCATCAGCGAATTTCTGGCGCAGTTCCGGTAATATTTCAATCGCGTTATCCCATTGAGTTGACAACAATCCTGCCAGTATTTCTGCATCGGCTAAAGAATGATTGACCAATGCTTCTCCGATGGTGTCACCGGCCGGGAATTGATCCGGCTTCCATGAACGGGGCAGCGAACGCATGGAGTGTTTGATATGAAGCGGCCAAACGATGCCATCATGCATCGGACCGTAATATTGAAATTGGATATCCAGAGGATAATTGTTGTAAGCCATGCCGAATTTTTGCCACATGACGGCAACTTTTTCAGACATGGCATTGCCCCATTCCGGACGGGCCAAATTACGGAGAAAAGTCAATTCGTCATCTTCAAAATTTTCAAAAGCGAGCATTCCGGCGGCACGGTTCATCAAGCCCGGATAGTTTCCGAAGTACCAGCACTGTATGACATGATGGACCCCGAGATTTTTCATGGCCCGGTATTTGTGATAAAGATTCCCCGGCACCGGCATGAAAGGTACTGTCGCTGATTCATGAGAACAACCGACTTGCAGTTTTGCCGCAAATCCGCAATTGTTTTTTGCCGCTGCCGCCATTCTGCCGAAACGGTCTGACGGACCGATGGCTGAGAGCCAATAATCACCGCCGGCGTGTACTTTCCCGGTTTGTGCTTTGGTACAGCCGGATTCAAAATTGAATGCAAGTATCTTTTCTTCATCAAGGCCGGCAGGTAATTCAAACCACCAGTCCGGAATCTGCTGGGGGCGCGGATTATAAAGCCAACTTAAAACTTCCGCTTTGCTTCCGGCATCTTCGGCACCGGCTTTGATCGCAGAAAGTACCCGGTTGAGGATTTGCGGATTACTTAAATGACATTGATCCGCACATGGCAATTTACCTTCGGGACTTGAATAGATATAACTCAAACATGATGTCGGGCGTTCACCCAGAGAAATCAACATCATGCCGCCCAGATCTGGAACATCGCCAAAAATTGATGCCGAGGTTTCCCGGATATAGCGGAATGAATTTTCACTGGCAATGCAAAATGCCCGGTATTCTTCAAAAGCCGGTACTCCGCACATGTCTTCAAAGCCTTGCGGCAGAGGATTTTCCGGCTTCCATGAGGCCGGTTCAATGCAGAATATCCATACTTTTATACCGTATTTGCGGCACTTGGCAACGGTGTTACGCAGTTTGGTGATACGTTTTTCCCGCAGGGGATCTTCCGGAAAGAAACTGTTTTTTGCCAGTTCTTTCCAAACAACGGTCAGCCAGATACCGTTTACTCCCTCGGAAGCAAGCATATCCAGATAACCTTCCGGATAGTAGTCGGTGTCATCCGTCAACTCATCCCTGAAAAACGGCGGCCGTTTGATCGGTCCGAAAAAACAGCGGGAAATACGGTTTTTCAACCATGGTTTTTTGCTGATCGTTTGCGGAGAGAGTGCAGGGATATCGCTGCTGCGGACTAAATCGAGCAATGCGTAAACAGCCCGGCGCAATCCTTCGGTATCGGCGGCAGCCAAGGTGATGCCGGTTGAAGTTATTTTGATACGGTACTCTTCAAAAGCCAGAGAGTTGTCTGCAACAGAAGATATTTTTACTTCCGGTGAACTGGTATTGCCGGTATATTTTTTCGCAAAACGTGTGATCGCATCATAGGCTGAATCCAGTAAATTTTCCGGATCCGGAAATGAAGATCCGATAATCCATTTACCTCTGATATCCAGCATATTTTCCGGAATTTTTTTTACACTCATCCAATGGGGCGTTCTGGAACAGAATTTTCTTAATTCATTGATAAATTCCGGTTCGTTCCGGGGAAATGGCGGAATCGGTGCGATATCCTGAAAATTATACATGGAACATTATCTCCTTGATCTGTTTTGAAAAAATACACCGTAAAAATAGAAAAATCAAGTGAATTTACAGAAAAAGTTTCACTTTGTTCCCATTATGAAAACGGTTTTTTCTGCTTTTTTAGCGAAAATTTTTTCAAAACCCCCGGCAATATTTTCCAATGGCAGAATATCTGAATAAAACAATTCAAATGGTATCGCTTTTATTTTTACCAACGATAAAATATGATCATGTGCAGTGTTTTCTTTCGGTGGCGAGGCTATGAATTTCCAGTAAACCGGTACTTTTAGTTTGCCGAAATTCTCCGCAACAGCATTACCCCCGGCATAAGAACAGATCGCACCTTCAGAGGCCAATGCCGCCGAAGCTGAAATCAACATTTCTGCTGAACCAGCGGCATCAAGTAAAAAATTCACTCCTCCATTCGACCACTCATTCAGACTTGCACTTAAACTTTGTGTGGAAACATTAACCGCATGATCAGCACCAGCCTTGAGACAGGTTGCCAATTGGGAATCGCGCCGGGCGGCAACTGCTACTTTCGCTCCGGCAAGTTTTGCGAAAAACACCATACTCATGCCCACGGCTCCGGCTCCGAGAACGGCAACTTTGTCTCCGGCTTTGATACCGATATCCCGGATGAAACTGTAAATCTCTTTTAATGTTATCAACATTGTTGCATCAACGTTGGAAATGTCGATGTCTGCCGGTATAAGTTGTTGATAGTTACAGTAATATGGCGGGGTGATTTCCGGGTGGTCTTCGGCCAATGCTTTAATGTCAGTAACTATACCGTATTCTGCAAATCCCCCCATGAATGAAGTTATGCCATGCTTTACTGTGCCTGAATACCAGGCTGCCGGACGCAGATAACGTTCTCCCACGGCAATATTGCGGACTTTTTTACCGGTTTGGATCACTGTTCCGACGCTTTCATGACCGAGTGCTGCCGGATAATTTTCCGGTTTTGCCCATGACATTTTTCCTGAAATCAATTTTTTGTCAGTTCCAGTACAGGTGGCACAGGCATCGATACGGCATAAACACTCGTAATCTCCGGGGATCGGCATCGGTAATTCTTCGATCCAGACCTTGCCTTTGCCATCAGTCAATGTTGTTTTCATGATAAATATCTTTCATATTGATTATTGTTGTACCGGTACAAGCCCGATAGAAGTTACCTGAAACAATTTGCCGGAAATCGCCGCCTGATCTATCTGGATTCCGGGGGCAAAAAGTGCCTGAAAATTGCGTAAAAAATCCTCTTGCGGATTATCAAAGAACACATATTTCACCTGACTGAATTCCTCTTTTAAATTTTCCGGGGTGATCTCTTGGGAATATGCGCGTTCTCTACTCTCCGGGGAGCCTGGCAACACCGGATCCCAATATGCCGAATCCCGGAAATTATACGGATAAAGATAGGACATATAGAGTGATTTGAAGCCGTTGCCGTTAGTGCATATAATGATAAAAGATGATTCCGGCTGCTGAATTACAGATGCATATCGGTTTATATTGTCACATTCGGTACGCCATCGTGTATAGGTTCCGGTTTCTTTTATCGGAATCAACTGCAGCAATCCCAGTAAAATCGTCAATGCAATAATTTTAATAATATCTTTTGTTTCGCAACTTGTTGAATTATGATTTCCGTTGGAAGGTGATCTTGAGTAGATGTCGCTATAGATCAAAAGCAATACAAACGCCGGAATCAGTAAAAAGCCATTGACATAACGGAAAAATGATGGAAACCGGTCAAGAGAGGTGAATTCCCGGCAATAGAACAGAAATATGCCGCTGATAAAAAACAGCAGTGCGACAGAAAAAAATATCAATGTTATTTTGACTTGACGGATAATACTTTTATCGGAAGTTCTATAAATCAGATAGATCCCAATGGCAACCAGCAGAAGAAAAAATTCCAGATAACCACAGGAAAATTGGATCAAAAATCTTTTCAGCAGTTCCCAACCGCGGCTTTCCGGGGTGGCAAAAAGGGAGAGTACATCGATCCGGGCATGGTTGTCAAAACGGATCGGGGTGTGGTAGTATGAAAGCAAAATACTCCAACTTGATTTCATTGCCAGCGGCAAGATATATGTTAAGGCAACCAATACGCATTTGGATTTGGAAATAGTGTGATTATCCGGTGAGAAAAATACATTTTTCCGGTTTGTGATGATGATTATTGTCCACAAAAGCAGCAATGCAACAGCATAGCCCCATCCGGCATCCCGGATCATGAACAGCCACGAGGTCAATACCGCAAAGGAAAAAATTTCCCAACAATGGAAATTTTTCATCGATATCAGTTGGTAGAATGCTATCGCCATTGTTATCGTCAGAATGGAGTCGGTAAGTCCGTAAGTGAAACAATCCAGCAAAGTCAATAATGGTAAAATAATAGATGAGAGAAGCAGAATTACTGTGACTTTACGTTGTTTTCCCCAGGTGAAAAATGAAAATAACCATGCCAGCGTGGCAAAACTGCTTACACAGTGGGCAAAAATGAATATCCCGTCTCGGAAAACATCGGAAAAAAAACAGTTGTGGATCAGGGCAGATGTCATTCCGCTGCCCGGAGGATATGAAGCGTGATTCAGAATGTTCGCCGGGTATTCGCAGCCAAGTTTTCCCTCCTCGATAAAGAGTTTGACTGTTTTGCCCCAGTGGGAGATCGCATCCCATGAAGCGATGATCATATAACGGGAAATGAAAAAACTGACAATGATGGCGGTCAATAATATGACACTGCCCGGAGTGATAAGTTGAACTATGATTTTCTGCCGGTTTTCTTTTCTTATTTTATAAAACACTGGAATATATAATAATAAATTGGCGGTATAAAGTATCGCAAACCCACTTTGGGCAACATGAAAAATCGCCATGAAATAAAATATCATGGAGTTGATGAGCAGAGTTATATAGAAAATTCTTTCCGGGCGTTCATTGAAAAAAATTGAACAGAAACAAACCGGAGCAAAAAGAAAAATTATGCATCCGGTCAGAAAAAATATATCGCTTAACATAGACGACCTTGCGTGAATATGTAAAAAATAACGTCTTAATATAGCATTCATCCCGGATAATGCAAATATTTATCCGGGATGATAAGGACTTAACGTGGTATGTTGTGGGCAAATTCACATTGCAAAATGTTGCATGATCTGGTCGGAGCGCAGAGTTTTTGCAGTTCGCTGTAATTTTCCCGGATATCATTATCGGGGAACAGCAATATGGCTTTATCTATATAATCCTGATTATAGTTAAGGTCCACAAGCACTTTATCCAGTTTTGCATCCGGGATATTTTTGTCGCCGAAAAAGATTATATCACCAAAGAGTAACTCTTCACGGTTTATCTTTTGGGATTTTAATATCCACAGACAATCCCATGAATGAGTCGCGTCAGTAAAACATGATTGACAAATAAACTCGATGATTCTACCGATTTCATCGTGGATGTGCCATGGCCAGATATCTTTGAATGTAATACGGAATACGATTGCTCTGCCGCCGTTATCCCGTCTGGATATATTGTTACGAATCAAAAAATCAGCGGCACGACAACGGAACAGCATTGAAAAATGTTGTAACTTTTTTAATTCCTGACGGCAGAGAATATTATTCGGATTAGCATAGTCCAAATAATGGACGTCAACAAAACAATTCACCGGTAATTTACTCATGATTTAAAAAACATCTATTTACAGAATGTAACATAATACGATCCGTGAAATTTTCAAGTTTAATGACGGAAAAATTTAATTTTCATCCGGCATAACCACTACATTGCCGATACCGCGCAAATCTTCTGTTGCCATATCACTGCGGATGATATCGCAATATTGGCGTCGCCCGTTACTGCGGAGCCATGGCCGGTTGGGCCTTTCGGCGGTAAGTACGATTTCTCTGGTTTTGATCGTATATACTGCCCGGTCGCCTCCAGCCCGGTGGAGTTGGCCGCGTTTGTCTTTGCGCAATATTTCCACATCTTTCTGACATACTATCCGTTTTAAATCCTGCGTGTCAGTCAAGGCAATTCTTGTTGGCACGGAATCTTCGCCCATATCCATTGCAAACGGATCGGCATCGATATCATCTATTGGTAAATTTTCAGCTGTCGCCGATGACTCCGGAACCGGTGTTGCGGCGGTGCCGGGCAGTTGCGGGGCAGGGGCGGTGAAAATATACATATCCCGGCATCGGATCTCTGTATTTCCATCAATTACAGTTACGTTTCCGTGAAATTCACTGTAGTCCCGCAACAGATCACTCATTGCATTAGCGGCCCGCAAAACGCGCGGCAATACTTGCCCATCCTGTTCGACTTGACTGGTGGCTGTGACAGAACCATCGCAATGAATACGGATCAACTGTACTCCACCGGATTGGATCATGCCGGGAGACGGTTGTTCTCCGGGTGGTAATTCTCTGAAAAATAATGTGAGGATATCGGTATTGAGTTTATCGCCTTTTGAAATCATTTCAACGTGTCCGCTGGCGATGATTTTGGTCACGGTTTTGTTTTTTCCTTCCGCTCCGGCAGCCATCGGTGCACCCGAAACACTCTGCCTGTGCGTGGCACCGGTGGCACGATCAGCAAGGAAAATATCCAATCGGTCACAATCCAGAGAGGCTGCCGCATCTCTTATTTTTACATTGTTGTAAAAGATCAACTTATTACTGCGATAGTTCAATTCTGCCTGGTCGGAGGTGATAGTGCTGGTACTTTCCATCTTTTGTCCGGGGTTATCCGGATCATCTTTTTCAAAACGGCTGACGATACGGACATGGCCGTTGCCGAAAAGTAAATCAAGCTTATGACCTGACCCCTGTTGGTCTTGAATCAAATGAGCCCGCAAACTGTCAGTATATAATGTGTTGGAATCATCCTTGGCAACCACGTTGCCGTGAAAATTTGCCACATTGCTGGAGCCATCGAAATTTGCCCTGTCAGAGGTGATGACCCGCTCGTAAAGCGGCATTCCTCTTTCATCTCTGACCAGAGATACGATGCGGCAATCCTGCATGACAAACATTTTATCTTCATGCCGGAGCAATTCGATTCTTCTGCCGCTGAGGCGGGTATCATTTCCCCGGCGCAAGGTCGGCAGTTCCCGTTCTCCGGTAAGAATGATTATTCCCCGGCGCACATCATATTCCAAATGTTCAGAGTGAGACTCCTGAAATTCAGCAGCCATTTTTTCCGGATCTGCCGGCACTTGCTGTAAACGCACATTGCCATCGGCCAAAATACGGCTTACTCCGTTGAGGATGGCTTTTTCATCTTCTCCTCCTGGAATAGGGGACTGTGAAGATTGGCCGTTTTGATTCATGAATACTGTTAATCGGTCGCAACTTAAAGTGTTTCTGCCATCAATGATTTTGACATTACCGATCAGCATGATCTTATTATTTTTGCGGTCAAGCCGCAACCGGTCGGAAGTTGCGGTGATAAGCCGCTGGTTTTGCGGAACCGGCGCACCGGCGAGCAGTTTTCTCGGATCAAGGTCGGAAGATCGCACTACAATTCTTACATCGTGGTCGATTTCAATGATCTGTCTTTTAAAATCGGCTCTGAATCCGACACCATCCAAGTCAAAGATCGGTGTGCGTAAATAAACGTTATCTTCTCCGGTGACCAGTTCCCCCGTCTGGTCAATGGAACAAGCCGTTGTGAAGATAACGGCATCGCTGATATCGAAACGAGAACGCCAGAAATTCAGAATTTCGGTCAGTGGCGAATTCAGGGCATAAGGACGGCTGCTCTCGCCCCAGCCATCGGGAATACGATCAACATCAGCATCTTTCAATAAAATATCCAGAAAGGTGTTGGTAGAAAGAATGTATCTTTCATGGCGGCGGCCTGACTCTGAAAAGATCAGCATCTGCAAATTCTGATCTTTATAGAACGGGATTTTGATGAATTTCAATTCCAGCCCATTCATATCTTCAATTCCACCTGCCAAAAGAAAAGTTCCGGAAAATATCAGGCAGAATAAAAGCAGCCACAACGATTTCTTTTTCATTTGCGGTAACGCTCCATTATTGTATCCAACAAGCCTTTTTCCTTTAATACACGGCGGATTATTTCACAAGCCGCGCCCTGACCTCCGGCGGCTTTGGTTCGGAAATCGGCCACTTCATCCAACTCTTCAACTGCATCTGCAACTGCGACGCCGATCCCCGCCCGTTTTATAACCGGCATATCAACGATATCGTCTCCGACATACAGACACTCTTCTGCAGTCAGTTGATATTTTTTCAGGATTTCTTCAAAAGTTTCCAGTTTGTCTTTTGAACCGGTGACCGCAAAAGTGAGTTTCAATATGTCTTCAGGCACGATGCGATTCACCGGTTCGACTGCGGCAGAAAGAGTGCCTACTTTCAAACCGGCCCGGATAGCCATTTTCAACCAGTGCATATCGTGATGGTAAAAGAATTTGATGTTCTCTCCATTGCTCAAATATGCCTGACGGCCATCGGTGAGAGTACCATCCACATCAAAAATCAAAGTTGTGATCTTTTGAAAATCAGCCGATGAGATCATGGATCCTTTTTACCTCGATTAATGTTTGGCGGATTTGTTCAAAATCCAGAGAATTGGGGCCGTCAGACCATGCTTCCGCCGGACGGGGATGAACCTCGGTGAAAAGCGCATCAATACCAACTGCTGCTGCTGCTCTGGCCAAAGCAGGGACAAATTCCCGCTGACCGCCAGAGGATGTACCCTGACCACCGGGCAATTGAACGGAGTGCGTGGCATCGAATACGACCGGCACATCCATTTCCCGCATGATTTGCAAGCCGCGCATATCGACTACCAGATTGTGATAACCGAAACTGCTGCCGCGTTCACAGAGCATTACCTGATCGTTGCCGGTACTGCGGAATTTTTCCAATGCGCCGCGCATATCTTCCGGAGCCATGAATTGTCCTTTTTTGATGTTGACCGGTTTCATGGTTTTGCCGGCGGCGACCAGAAGATCGGTTTGCCGGCAGAGGAATGCGGGTATTTGAAGCAAATCGGCTACTTCGGCAACCGGGGCGGCTTCATGACTCTCGTGGATATCGGTAACTACCGGAATGTTGAATTTTTCTTTGACTGCTGCCAGATATTCCAATCCTTTTGCCATGCCGGGACCGCGGCGTGATGCTCCACTGGAACGGTTGGCTTTATCAAAAGAGGCTTTGAATATATACTGGATATCCAATTCCTGACAAAGACCATAAAGATATTCTGCGATTTCCAGACATATTTCTTTACTTTCAGCGGTGCATGGGCCACCGAGCAGGGTTAATTTCTGACCTTTACCGATGGTAAGATTGCCGACTTTTACGTTTGTCATATTTTTATCTCCGAAAATTGTTGAATATCAATCAAGTGCTGCGAGTAACTCATTTTTCATGATTGGTGCGGTACCGATTTTGCCGACTACCACTCCGGCGGCGTGGTTGGCTATGGCTGCTGCTGTAACAGCATCGCATCCTCCGGCCAGAGCCATGGTGCAGACTGCGGCGACCGTGTCTCCTGCACCGGAAACATCGAAAACTTCTCTGGCCATAGTCGGGATTATTTTGAGCAATTCCCCCCGGTGGAAAAGAGCCATGCCCTGCGAAGCCAGAGAGATCAGCAAATATTCCGGTTCCCATTCACTGTAAATCTTTTTCGCAGCCAGAAGCAGTTTCTGATCTTCTTCCGGCGGACATCCGGTGTTGTCATCCAGAACTTTGGATAAGGCAAATGCTTCGGAGCGGTTCGGCTTCAACAATGTTAAACCTTTTACTGCCGGTACTCCTCCGGTTTTGGGTTTGGGGTCGAGGATCGTTACTACGTTATGTTCTTTGGCGACCGCAATGATTCTTTCCAGCATCCATGCCGCAAGAACGCCTTTTGCATAATCATCGAAGATGATGGCATTGATCTGTTTTTCCCGGATCAATTTTTCGATCGAACAAACCATTTTTTCCCGCAACTCATCTTCCAATGGCAGGGTGTCTTCAAAATCAGTACGCAACAGTTGTTGCGCTCCGGCGATTACCCGGCATTTTTCGGTGGTGCGGCGTATGTCGGATGTGACGATGCCGGTAGGCGAAATGCCGAATTTCTGCAACTCCTGCAGCAATTCTTTACCGGCCTCATCGTTGCCTATTGCGCCGAATGCTACTGCATGGCCGCCGCAAGTGGCGATATTGCGCATGACGTTAGCCGCTCCGCCGAGGCAACAAGTACGTTTGCGGACGTTTACCACCGGTACCGGGGCTTCCGGTGAAATGCGGTTGACAGCTCCCCATAAATACACATCCAGCATCAAATCTCCGATCACTGCGATTTTAGCTGAAGAAAAATTCTCCACAGCGGTGCGATATTCCGTATAACTCATGTTTTATCTCCTAATGCGCGGCTGGATGAGATCGTTGATGAAAGCGGATGAATCCAATATGCTTTCCGTTGAATAGGTTTTACCGCTTTTCAATCTGGCGGCGATCCGGTGAAGTTGGGCAACCAGCGGCTCCAGCTGTGCGACATCTTCCGGAGTCAGGCGGTCGGATTCTTTGCGTAAATAAAAGGCCAAGTGGTCAAGGGTATCTTCCAGAAGTTTTTTTTCCATCCGTATCGTTTCGTTGTTTTCCGGAATATCCCGGCACTCGTTGCGTGCCTTGTCAAAGAGCATGATCAACTCTCTTTTGCGGATTTCATCAGCAAAAGCATCTTCTCTTTGGACAAATGCCGGAATGCTTAATGCCAAAAACAATTCAGTTGCGATCATCAGACAGAAAAGTGTCAGCGCAAAAACAGCCATGTAGTTGCGTTTGAAGTTCGCCGAATATTTGATCTTTTTTGCCATTTCGCATCCGATTGTTTTGATTCTAAAAAAATGTCACATGAGAATATACATTTACTTTACACTTTTATCAAGTCTGCAACGCAATATATTTAAATAAATAGTGCGAACAATTCTTTTTTTTACGTTTATTTTGCCAGAGCCAACAATGCCGCACCGATGATCAAAAGCAATAGGGCCCAGCTTTTTTGTTTGATGTTCCGGTCATGGAAAATCATTGCTCCGATAAAGAAGCTTACTGCACAGCTGCAACGGCGCAAAAGGGAGATCATGGAAATCGGTGCCCCATCCTGACTGACGGCGAAAAAGTAGCAATAGTCGGCGATTATCAGCAGAATTCCGGTTGCCGGGATGCTCCATTTCCAAGAGAATGGATGCAGATGGCCGAAAAGAGTTCTTATTCCCCATGCCGCGCCGAGGAGAAATACCAGATCCAGAGAAAAGTAAAGCTGCAGCATCTGCCGGTCAATATGCAGTGAGTTGAGCAGAAATTTATCGTAGAGGGCGGACGCTGCACCGAGCAATGTGCCGACGATGATCAACTGCATACCTTTGCTTTTCCAGGGGAACCCTTCTTTTTTGCCGAACAGAGAAAAACACATATATCCGGCAAGTATGGTGACCATGCCTATACCTTGCATGACGGTCGGCAGCTCCCGGAAAATGACAATGCCGCCGATCATTGTCCAAAGCGGTGAGGTGGAACGGATCGGGGAGGCGAGGGATATCGGCAGTTCCCGCATGGCATAATAGACGCATATCCAACTGGAAGCAACCAGAGCCGATTTTATAAGCACCAGAATAAATTCGTTGATGGTGCAGGTTAAGGCGGGTATCAATGTCCCCTGGGCCGCCGAGAACAATACAAAAAAGACGGTTCCGCTCAATGTTGCCAGAAAAAGCACCGGCATTACGGAATTGTCTTTGACAGAATGTTTTTTGCAAACGTCGTAAATACCCAGCCCGATTGCGGAAAAGAGGGTCGGCAGCCACCATGAATTCAGCATGAAAAACCTCATTTACAAATCATGTAAATTAAAAAGGACTCCGGAATTCCGGAGTCCTGAAACGGCAGAAAAAATCAGTTCTTTTTGCTGACGCGTTCGGCATATTCACCGGTACGGGTATCGATTTTGACGATATCGCCTTCGTTGATGAAAAGCGGCACCTGAATTTCGTAACCGTTGTCGATTTTAGCCGGTTTGGTGACGTTGGTGGCAGTATCTCCGCGCACACCGGGCTCGGTTTCGACGATTTCTTTTTCGATGAATGTCGGCAGGGTGATGTCGATCGGTTCGCCGTTGAAAAGAATGAAGTTGCAAAGACTTTCTTCAATCAGGAAATAGGCTTTGTCGCCGAGAGTTTCCGGAGAGATGGACATTTCTTCGTAGGTGACAGGATCGCTGAAAACGTAGTTGTGACCGTCGTTGTAGGAGTAGTAAAGTTCGCGTTCTTCGATATCCGGCTCATCGATTTTATCGGTGGGGCGATAGGTTTTTTCCATGCCGGCACCGGTGATCATATTTTTCATGCGGCAGCGGTAAAGCGCAGTACCTTTGCCCGGTTTGCAGAATTCAAACTCGGTGATGAGCCAGGGGGAACCGTCGATCTCAATTTTGAGACCTTTTTTGAGGTCGGAAGCACTGAACATAATTATTATCTCCTGTCAGTTGTTTTGATTGCTTGAAAAATACATTTGTATAATATAGCATCATTACGCTGAAATACAAGCGTTGTCAAAGAAAATGCACTTGCATAAAGTGAATAAAGATGGTATATTATCGGATGAAACATGAAATATTCACTTGAAAATGGAAGATGAAAAATATGCCGATTACCGATATTCTTACCAAAAATGCTGTTGAACGCGCCGAAGAAGTGGCTTTGGTGGAGATCAATCCGCAGGAACTTGAGAAACGCCACACCACATGGAGGGATTACGCTTTGATCGAGCCGAGCCGTACAGATTCTTTCCGTTCGGAATTGACGTGGGGGGAATTTGACCGCAAGGCCAACCGTTTGGCAAATTTTCTGTTGACCCGTCACATCCGCAAGGGTGACAAAGTGGCAATATTGCTGATGAATTGCATTGAGTGGCTGCCGATATATTTCGGAATTTTAAAAAGCGGGGCGATGGCGGTACCGATGAATTTCCGTTATACGGCAGATGAGATTCGTTATTGCCTGGATTTGGCAGATGCCGACTATTTGATTTTCGGGCCGGAATTTGTCGGTCGGGTTGAAGATATATGCGATCGTTTACCTAAAGTGAAGTCTTTCATTTATGTAGGTGAAGATTGTCCGTCATTTGCGGAATCTTACAGCAGTCTGGTTTCGTATTGTTCTGGTAAAAATCCGGAAATCCCGATTGATGATGAGGATGATGCGGCGATATATTTTTCCAGTGGCACTACCGGATTTCCCAAAGCGATAGTCCACCGTCACCGCAGTTTGATGCATTCCTGTCGGGTTGAACAAAAACACCATCAGCAAACGGATAAGGATGTATTTCTCTGTATTCCACCGTTGTATCATACCGGGGCGAAAATGCATTGGTTTGGCAGTTTTCTGGTTGGCGGCAAAGCGGTTTTATTGCGCGGGATCAAGCCGGAGTGGATCATCAATGCAGTTTCCCGGGAAAAATGTACTATTGTGTGGTTGTTGGTTCCGTGGGCGCAAGATATCCTTGATGCCATTGACCGCGGGGAGATCGATTTGAAAAATTACGAATTGAGTCAATGGCGGTTGATGCATATCGGAGCCCAGCCGGTGCCGCCGAGTCTGATCAAAAGGTGGAAGGAACATTTCCCGGAACACCAGTATGACACTAATTACGGGTTGAGCGAATCGATTGGGCCGGGGGCGGTTCATTTGGGAATGGAGAATATAGATCATGTCGGAGCCATCGGGGTTGCCGGTTATAAATGGGAAACCCGGATCGTTGATGAGAACCGCAATGATGTCAAGCGTGGCGAGGTTGGTGAATTGGCAGTGCGTGGCGATGGTGTGATGCGTTGTTATTATAAGGATGAAAAAGCGACGAAAGAGGTGCTTTCGCCGGATAATTGGCTTTACACCGGAGACATGGCAAGAGAGTCAGCTGATGGATTTATTTATTTGGTTGACCGCAAGAAAGATGTGATCATTACCGGAGGTGAGAATCTCTATCCTGTTCAAATAGAAGATTTTATCCGCAAACATGATGCGGTAAAAGATGTGGCGGTGATCGGATTGCCGGATCCCCGGCTTGGTGAGATCGCGGCGGCGATCGTGGAATTGAAGCCGGATCATGAATTGAGTGAAGAAAAGTTCAACGAATTTTGTTTGACTTTGCCCCGTTATCAGCGGCCGCGTAAAGTTATTTTTGCAGATGTGCCGCGGAATCCGACCGGAAAGATCGAGAAGCCGAAATTACGCCGGATATATGGGGCAGATCAGTTGGTCGCTCAACAGAATGAATTGGAAAAATAAAAAATTGCTCAGAAAATATAAGACCTTGCGATGCGTTGCAGGGTCTTTTTTTTGCTTGAACTTCTGTCACCGCCACCGGAGAAGCGCAGACCACCGCGGCGGCAACTCCTGAAGAAAACTTATCAGTTCCCCCGGAATCAGACCAGTCTGTACCGTCCGTACCGTCCGTACAAACGCCGTCCGACACCGCCGCTCCGGTTGAGCAAGTTGGTGAGCAAGTTGGTGAGCAAGTTGGTGAGCAAGTTGCCGAGCAGGGCAAAAAGAAAAAGATCACCATTGCCGACCTCAATGAACAGGCAAAAGCCAAGCGGGAAGCCAAGCAGGGCAAAGCCGAAACTGCCACTGCAGAGCAGACCTCCGAACCGCAGAAAGCAATTGACAAAATCACCTCTGCCAAAGCCGGGAGCCGTGAGCGCATTATGGCGTTTACCGAATTGCCGGATGGTGAACACACGGTAAACGGCAAGAGTTTCACCAAAAACGGCAATGCTTTCACGTTTGACGGCAAAACGCTCAACGCCAAAGAAATCGAGAAAGCCACCCGCACCACCTCTGAAAAGATGCGTAAAACGGTTGATGAAACCGTATCAGATGCCGAGATAGGTAATACACCCAAAACTGAAGCAGCCAAGTCCGAAGTGTCAGACAAGTCAGACAAAAAGGAAACTTCCGTTCCCTCCGTTGAAAAATCCGTTCCGGAGAAAACCGATTCCACTGGCAACACGGTGTTGTTCTCAAAGCAAGGGGATTTACAGCAGAATATCGAAGAAGTCAATCAAAAATTCAACGATGATCTTGACCGTCAGATAGCCGGCACTCTGCCCAAAGGTTATATCCACCAACTTGGCACTCCGGGAAATATTCTCTTGAGTACCGGCGTTCCCAATCTGCCGATCGAGTTGTCAGCGACAAGATTGGAAGAAAAATCAAAACAGGATAATCATCCATTTGACATTTCAACAGTAAAAAACTTGCCTGTTGCGTTGCAGAAGCCAGTTGGAGTATTTTCTTACCCTGATCCTTCTGTTATTAATGTTATTGTAGAAATTCAAAAGGACGGTAAAAACTTTCTTGTCGGCTTGTATATAAATTCAACATACCGGGGTATCGCCGTAAACAACATAAGAACATTGTTCCCTAAAGATCTTCATGAATGGCTGTTTTGGATAGATGAAGGCAGGACTTTATATTTGGACAAAGAAAAAGTTCAAAACCTGATTGCCCAACAGCGAAGGAATCTCGCTGACGTGAACAATCTGGATTTGAACTTTATAAATAATATAATTCAAAATTTTGAAAATCCAAGCGTTTCTTCAAAAAATCCGGAAAATTCCTCCGGCGGGGCGAAATTTTCCATGTCAGGCGACCTTGATTTGGGCGACACCTCCTTATCTCCGGAAGATTACCGGCGGAGCATTGACCAGCTGTTTGACTTTGTGATGGAATATACCGATGGCGTGGTCAATCCGGGGAGCGGTCACATCGGCGAGGAATTTACCGGCAGTTATATCAGTCCGGAGTATAAAGAGTATTCCGTCAAACGCAAGCAGGGTGCAAAAGAATCCGATGCCAGTTACCAGAGATACCTTGCCCGCCGTGAAGAATCTTTGAAATTCAAAAAAGATCGTCTTCCCGGCGGCCCGATTCCGGATCGAAATCTTCCCATTGACCATCCTTCCCGTCATCCGATGTCAACAGCGAAATGCGCTTATCCAACTTGGTTAAAATATTGCGGCAATGGGTGGAAAGATAAAAACTGCGTTCAAAACAGTCGGTCAGTTCCATGACCGTCTTGCAACTTCCTTCATCAAGTTTGCCGACTTGCACTTCCAATTCGGCTAAAGCTTCTTCAAAACTCATCTTTTGGATGTCAGAAGGGATTTTTTTACTTTTCATCTGATGATATCTCCTTGTTTCAGGGAGAAATATATACTGTTTTTTTGAAAATGCAAGTTGAAAAAATAATAAAATGGCATATATTAAGTCAATGGTTGCCGGCAGAGCATTTTATGCTCCGGCCGGGGTTGTTTTCAGGGGAGTGTGATGATCGGTGTGCGGGAATATTTCGGGAGTTGTTTAAATGAAAAACTGTGAGATTTACCGTTGTTCCAGATGCGGATTGCAAATGGAAGTTACCAATCCGGGAGCCAAAGATATTCAAGCTCCTGTGTGTTGTGGTATTCCGATGAATTTGCAACAGGCCAATTCGGTTGATGCCGCT
Organism: Lentisphaerota bacterium; assembly: GCA_015061625.1. GTDB lineage: Bacteria > Verrucomicrobiota > Lentisphaeria > Victivallales > Victivallaceae > UBA1784. Next base: position 102,071 of record SUWG01000002.1, read on the forward strand.
GTGGAAAAACACGTGCCGGTGGTTGAGGCCGGAGAAGATGGGATTCTGGTCAAAATCGGAGAAACTGCCCATCCGATGACCCCTGAACATTTTATTGAATGGATCGAAGTGATCAACGGTGCTTATGTCAACCGTTATCACCTTAAACCCGGAGATTTGCCGCAGGCGGCATTTTATGTGCCTTTGTCGCCAAAACTGGTGATCCGGGCAAGTTGCAATATTCATGGTTTGTGGCAAAAGCCATGATTTCAGTAAATGGGGGACGGGGAATATGAAAAGTTTTTACAATGCTGAAAGAATTTCCGATAATGTCTGGTGGGTCGGGGCCGTGGATTGGAGCGTCCGTAACTTTCACGGCTATCTGACCGGCAGAGGAACTACTTACAATGCCTTTTTGATCATTGATGAAAAAATCACTCTGATCGATACGGTGAAAAAACCGTTCTTTGATGAAATGATGGAACGTATTTCCACTGTGATCGATCCGGAAAAAATCGATTATATCATTTCCAATCACGCCGAGCCGGATCATTCCGGGGCTTTGACCGATGCCATCGCTGCGATCAAACCGGAAAAAGTTTTTGCTTCAGCAATGGGGGCAAAAACGCTCAAGGCTTACTATGGCATAGATGTTGATGTCGCTTCCGGACCGCTCTCTTTGGGAACAGGTGATCTGACTTTTGTAGAAACCAAAATGCTTCACTGGCCCGACAGCATGGTCTCTTTCTACGACCGTGACGGAGTGCTTTTCTCCCAGGATGCTTTCGGTCAGCATCTCGCCGGAAGCAAACTCTGGGCGGATGAGTACGATCCATCCATCCTTGAATATGAAATGAGCAAATATTATGCCAATATCATCAATGCTCAAAGCAGCAAAATTCTGGCATTGCTCGATTCTCTGCCCGTACTTAATCTGCCTATCCGAATCATCGCTCCGGATCACGGGCCGCTTTTCCGCAAAGATTTTGATCAGGTGTTTGCGGCATACCGCCGTTATGCCGAGCAGAAGCCGCAGAAGCGGGCGGTGGTGGTATTCAGCACTATGTGGCACGCTACGGAAAAATTGGCAAGGGCTTTTGCTGATGGGGTGCGTTCTGCACAGGTGGAAGTGGAAATTATTGATCTTGCGGTCAGTGAACGCAGTGAAGTTATGACTGCCGTTGCCCGCTCCGGTTTGGTTGCATTCGGTGCGCCGACGATGAATAATCAGATGTTCCCGGCAATGGCTGATGTGTTGACTTACATCAAAGGACTCAAACCGCTGAATAAAATCGGTTTTGCATTTGGTTCCTGCGGTTGGAGCGGAGAAGGTGCAAAACAGATCACAGCTGAATTGGAAGCAATGAAATTTGATTTGCCCATTGCGTTTATCCAATCCAAATATATGCCGACCGGTGAAGAGTTGCAGAAGGCATTTGATGCCGGTGTTGAATTGGCGGAGAAATTGAAAAACAATATTTGATCGGATACGGGGAATATGTGGGAAGGCATCATGTTGATCTGTTTCGGTGTCAGTTGGCCGCCGGCGATCATTAAAACCTTGCGGGTAAAAAATCCGCAAGGCAAAAGTTTCATATTTCTGTCACTGGTGCTGATCGGTTATCTCTGCGGTATTTGCGGTAAGATAAGTGCCTTGCACAGTGAATGTCTGACCAACTGGGTGTTTTGGCTTTACATACTGGATTTTTCCATGGTGGCAACGGATTACACTTTAAGTGCATATTATACCATCCGGCGAAAAAGACAAAGTTGACATAAATCGGTAAAATGCCGGTTGAAACAAAAAAGGAGATAAAATTATGAAAAAGTATGTGTGCGAAGTTTGCGGTTACGTCTATGATCCTGCGGTCGGCGATCCGGATAGCGGAATTGCTCCGGGAACTGCTTTTGAGGATATTCCGGATACCTGGAATTGCCCGGCTTGCGGCGTTGGCAAAGACAGTTTTGTTGCCGAAGACTGAAAATCAGTAATTGATTTCAAGACACTTCCGGTAGATTCCGGGGGTGTCTTTTTTTATTCGGCTTCATTTGCCGCAGTAATATTTTTCCGGAATCCGGCCGGAGAAGTTTTGACATATTTCCTGAATACCCGGATGAAATATCCGGGATCGGTAAAGCCGCATTGCCCGGCAATATCTTTGATTTTCAGATTTCCGGCTTCCAACAGCCACTTGGCTTTATCAAGCCGCAGATCCAGAATAAATTCTTTCATGGTCACTCCGGTTGCTTTATGAAATTCTCCGGAAAGCATCGTCCGGTTTTGTTTGAGTGCTTCGCAAACAGCGGAACAATTTATTGGATATTGGAAATTAAGATGAATATAATGGATCGCTTTTTCCACATTTTCCGGATATTTCCGGATGTTTTCCGGGGAAAATTTTTTGATATCCTGTTTCAGTTGTTCACAAATAGCGATCAGCAGGGCATTCATCCGGGCATCCCGTGGATTGGTGAGATCAAGGGTGATCCGATGGGCGATGGCAATCATATCGGCCAGAATCCCGTTGGCCGGAGGGTGGTGACTGTAAAAAGCCTGTCCGCAATCGGAATAGACCAGACGGATCAATTCTCTCATGAATATTATGGAAAGGGACCGGCTGTCATTCCGGAGATTGCGGCTCAAAGTCCAGTTGCCGATACCACCGACGGCAATGGTACCGGGAAGCATTTGTTTTTCAGATATTTTACCGTCAAAGGCTGCGGTAGTAAAACAATTTTCACCCTGAAAATAAAAAATTGCCCGGAAAAGATAGTTCAATCTTTCCCGTCCCGGTAGACAGGGCAAATTGGATAAATACCAATATTGCGAAGCGGATTTGTGCAGTAATTGCTCGCATTCACGCAAGTAAAACAGCATTTGCCGGGTACTTTCCGGAGTTCCCGGCCATTCCCATTGTTCAGCAAATGTTTCAAATGACAACTTTCCCATAAAATCGACAAAAATGCTATTTATTTACAATTTTAAAAATGCTATATTAATGTAGCAATAAAGCAGTTGTATTGCAAATGTTGTGATTGACAAAAAGACAATTTTTTTTGAGGTGGTGATCTGCGAAAAAGTTTTTTTGTCAGATGTTCGTGTCGATATCGGTACCGGTGTTAACAGCGTATTGATATATCTTCGATCAACCAAAAAAATAAAAAGGAGCAGTTTATGAAAATTTTAAGTGCAGTGTTGGCAGTGGCCTCGTGTATGATGCTTTGTGCATTGGAGGTGTCAGTCGGAGAAGTTGGAACATTGGTGCATGATGGTAATCATAATGCATTCCCATCGATTTGTCGTTTCGGAAATGATCTTTATTTGTCATTCCGCAAGGCTGTCGGACATAGGCCGGGAAATGGAGTTTTGCCGGTTTACCGTTCCCAAGATATGGGGAAAACGTGGGAAAAAATTGCGGAAATTGCCGATAGTAATGGAGATTTGCGTGATCCGCGGTGCGTGGTGGTTGGCGGCAAACTGATGATTTATTCCGGATTGGTCGCTTATAATCAGGCGAATCAGAAAAGTTGGTGCGTCAAGGCTTATCAAATGAATGATGACGGTAAGTTTATCGAAATTCCGGTGAGCGGATTTTTGAAAAATTCATTTATCTGGGGCGTGGTGGCATATGATGGCGGTTATGTGGCTACGGCTTATGTTCCTGGCAATACCGCAAGTCTGTATAAAAGCCGTGACGGTCTGAATTGGGAACACTGGCTGACTTTCCCGGAACGCGGCAATGAAGTATCTCTGGCGGTCGATGCGACCGGCGATCTGCATTGTATTCTCCGTACAATCGATGTGAGGAATTTCTGGCCGTGGTATTACAATGTTGGCAAAGACGGTAAATTTGTGACGGCAAAGAGGATCAAAGAGGGGATGCAGGGCATTATGCTTCAGTGTGTCGGCGATGGCTTTGTTGTAGCGGCCAGACATTGGAGCATGGGCAGACTTGGTGCGGAAGACTTCCGGATGGATCTTTTTACCATGGATAAAGATTGCAATTTGACCTTGGTGAAAAGGATGCCGAGCAGTGATGATTGTTCCTATCCTTTTGTTGCTCCGCTTGGCGATGGTAAATGGTATATGGTCTACTATTCCCAGCACAATTATTTTGATGAATTCCGGCGTGACAATCCGGAATATAACTGGCAGCGGATGCTTGGTTCACCCCGGCCGGCAGATATCTGTTTTGCCATTCTTGAAGTTGATACCACCAGATAAAATAATATTTTTTACGAAGGCACTCCGGTCTTGGAGTGCTTTTTTTTGTTGAAAATTTTATGTTTTTTTAATAAAATGGTGTAAGAAAATATTTTTTGCTGTGGAATATAATATGTGAAAAGTAAAAAAATGTTACAATTCATATAAACATTATATTTGCAGGAGAAAGAAAAATGCGTGTAGAGTGTCCCAAATGTAATTCACCATTGGATATTGAGAATGAGGGTGTTTATCAATGTTCAAGTTGCGGTTGTGAAATAGAGATCGTTGCCGATGAGGATGAACCGATTGAAGAGGAGGTGTCTATTCCGGTTGCTCCGCAACCGCCGGTTACCCCCAGATTGGTTTCTCCGAGACCTGTTTCTCCGCGACCTGTTTCTCCGCGACCTGCTTCTCCGCGACCTGCTTCTCCGAGACCGGGAGCGTACTCTCCTTATGCTCCGACTCCGGGGATGGCACGTCCTGCGGAACAATATCCGTCGTCGCCGGAATCTCATGGAAATAAAGCGGTGAAAATCATTATTTGCTGTGTTTGCGGCTTGCTTGTTGCCGGAATTGCATTGTTCGGGTGGAATTATTGGTATAAGGGCAATAATGCATCACAAGCCGATACTGCGCAAGAGCAATCTGCAGACGGGCAGGAAGCAACTTTGGATATGGCTCAAGTGCAGGCGTTGAAAGACAAGGGCGTTTTATTTTCTGAAGATAACCTTACGATCATCGGCTGTACCAATAGAAATATTACTGAAGTGGTGATCCCCAATGGCGTTACTGCTATTGGCAATGGGGCATTCCGCTCCTGTAGCAAATTGACCTCTGTGACCATTCCGGATAGCGTGACCACGATCGGCGAAAACGCTTTTTCCAGGTGTGAAGCATTGACTTCTGTGACCATTCCGGATAGCGTGACCACGATCGGTAAAGATGCTTTTTCCTGGTGTAAAGCATTGACCTCTGTTGAGTTCGGAGCCGGAGTGTCAGTTGTTGAAGAATGTGCTTTTAACAGCTGCGAAAAATTATCTTCGGTTACTTTGCCGGAGTCATTGCGTGTAATTGGTAAAAGTGCTTTTTCCAGTACTGCATTAACTTCGATTGTAATTCCCGGATCAGTAACCTCCATCGGAGATAATGCGTTTTCATCATGCGATGATTTGACTTCGGTTACGATCAAAGAGGGGGTGGGCAAAATATGTGCCTATGCTTTTGCCAATTGCAGAAAATTGCAAACGGTGACTATCCCGGCAAGTTTGACTGAAATAGAGGAGAATGTATTCAGAAGAACTGATGTGAGGCTCCGTATAGCTTCCGGAAATCAGGTATTTAAAGTGGCGGCTAATGGCATGCTGATCGATGTGCGTAAACAAACGCTTCTTTTTGCTCCGTCATCGATAGTGTCATGTACCATCCCTTATGATGTTACTGCCATTGGTGAAGGAGCATTTTCTGAATGCGATAATTTGCGTAATGTGACTATACCGGGAAATGTCAAGGTCATCGGGACGGGGGCATTTTTTGACTGCGATGAATTGACCGGAGTGGTTATTGCTGACGGCGTGGTTGAAATCGGCGAAAGAGCATTTGGTGAATGTGATAAATTACAGCCATTTTCATTACCGGATAGCATAAGAAAGATTGGTAAAGATGCTTTTCACGAGTGTGAGCGGCTTGAAGTTGTGATACCAGCCGGTGTGGAAGATATCGGCGGCAGAGCATTTAAAGACTGCCGTTCAGTCTCCTTTGCTCCGGGGAATCGCCATTTTACGGTAACCGCAGATGGGGTGTGGTTGAATCAGACCAGTAAAACGGTTGTAATGGTGCCGCATACTGTTACTAATTACCGGGTGCCGCTTGGATACAGGATCATCGGTGATTATGCCTTTTATGGAAATGAAAATTTGCGTTCAGTGGTGATCACCAGTGCCGTTGTTGAAATCGGTGACGGTGCTTTTGAGGAATGCACTAATCTGCGCAGTGTGGAAATGTCGCCTTATATTCGCAAAATCGGATATAAGGCATTTAGCGGAACCTCCATTTCTTCAATAAATATTCCTTCCGGATGCCGTGAGATCGGGGGATATGTATTCAGTCATTGCCGTCAGTTAAGACAAATATCTTTGCCTGCCGGTATTACGAAGATTGCCAATGGAATGTTTTATTGTTGTGAGAACTTATCAACGGTTACCATTCCGGCAAGCGTGCGGGAAATTGAGACTTTCGCTTTTGGAGACTGCGGGATAACTGATATAACTTTGCCCGCCGGATTGCAGGTGCTTGGTGAATATGCGTTCAACTCGTGTGAAAGGTTAAGAGAGATCACTATTCCCGGATCGGTAAAAATAATCAGAAACAATGCATTTGCCATGTGTCGCTCGTTGATTTCTGTAACCATCGAAAATGGAGTGACTGAAATCGAAGATAGTGCATTTAACTATTGCTCCATGTTGAGCAGTGTTTCTATTCCGGATAGTGTTATCCGCATCGGAGATTTTGCTTTTTCCAGCTATAGAGGTCGCTTGAGTTATGTTTCTATCCCGCAAAATACCATTTTGGGGCAATACGCCTTTGACAGCAACTGCCGTGTCGAACGCAGATGATACTTGAAAACCTCTGTTTGTCAGTGTATATTATACGCTGAAACGCTTCCGAGGCAAAAGGTATGGTTCCTGATGCCGGGGGATGCAGTTGAAAAATGGTTCGCCGTACTTATGGCATCTGCTTTTTGCTGTTTCCTCCAGAGAAAGAGGATGCAAAAAGAGCAGAGGTTTTCTTATGTATGATGTCATGTCTCCCCATGCCGTGGATTTTATTGATGACGGCGAAATTCAGGCAACTTTGAAATTTGCCGATGAGAATAAAAATAATGCCGCTTTGATCAGTGAGATCATTGCCAAAGCCAGAGAATGCAAAGGCTTGAGCCACCGTGAGGCTCTGCTGCTGCTCGATTGTGATTTGCCGGATAAAAATCGGGAAATTCTCGATCTGGCTATGGAGATCAAACGCAAATTTTACGGTAACCGGATCGTGATGTTTGCTCCGCTGTATCTGTCAAACTATTGCATCAACAGTTGTGTATATTGCCCGTATCATGTGCAGAACCGCACTATCCCCCGCAAAAAACTCACCCAGGAGGAGATCCGTAACGAGGTGATCGCTCTGCAGGATATGGGCCACAAACGTCTGGCTCTGGAAACCGGTGAAGATCCGGTGAATAACCCCATCGAATATGTGCTTGAGAGTATCAAAACGATTTATTCGATCAAGCATAAAAATGGAGCCATTCGCCGGGTCAACGTCAATATAGCCGCTACCACGGTGGAAAATTACCGGAAACTTAAAGATGCCGGTATCGGTACCTACATCCTGTTTCAGGAAACCTACAATAAAAAGAACTATGAGGCACTTCACCCCGCCGGCCCCAAGCACGATTACGCATGGCACACTGAAGCGATGGATCGGGCGATGGATGGCGGCATCGATGATGTCGGTTGCGGAGTTTTGTATGGATTAAGTACCTACCGTTACGATTTTGTGGGCCAGTTGATGCACGCTGAACACCTTGAGGCATTCAAGGGAGTAGGCCCGCATACGATCAGCGTTCCCCGTATCCGTCCGGCGGATGACATTGACGCAGAAAAATTCAGCAATGCCATTTCGGATGATATGTTTGAAAAACTCGTGGCAGTTTTACGTATCGCAGTGCCTTATACCGGCATAATCGTTTCCACCCGGGAATCCAAAGCCGCCAGAGAAAGAGTTTTGAAAGTTGGTGTCTCCCAGATTTCCGGCGGTTCGCGTACCAGTGTCGGCGGCTACACTACCGAAGCGCGTCATGATGAAACTGCCCAATTCGATGTCAGTGATTTGCGGACTTTGGATGAAGTGATCAAATGGCTTTTGGAGCAGGGGCATATTCCCAGTTTTTGTACAGCCTGTTACCGTGAGGGGCGTACCGGAGACCGGTTTATGAGTCTGGTTAAATCCGGGCAGATCGCCAACTGCTGTCAGCCCAATGCATTGATGACGTTGAAAGAGTATCTGGAAGATTATGCAACGTCGGAAACTAGAGAGAGCGGCGATAAGATGATCGCTTTGGAGTTGCAGAATGTTCCCAATGAAAAAGTCCGTTCCATCGCAGAGCAGAATTTGAAAGATATTTGCAACGGCAAACGGGATTTCCGTTTCTGATGATCAATTATGGGAATATTCAAACTGCACGCTCCCTTTGAACCGGCCGGCGATCAGCCGGAAGCGATCCGGCAACTCCGGGAAAATCTGAAAAACGGTAAACGTTATCAGACTTTGCATGGAGTTACCGGATCCGGTAAAACTTTTGTGCTGGCACAGGCTATCGCCAGAGAAAACCGGCCGGTGCTGGTTCTGTCTCACAACAAAACTCTGGCAGCCCAGCTTTACAGTGAATTCAAAAGTTTTTTTCCGGAAAATGCCGTTGAATATTTCATCAGTTACTACGATTATTACCTGCCGGAATCTTACATCCCCCAAACCGATACCTATATCGCCAAGGATGCTTCGATCAACGAGGATATCGAGAAATTACGTTTATCTGCCACTGCCAGTCTGGTTGAGCGCAGAGATGTGATCATTGTAGCAAGTGTTTCCTGTATTTACAGTTTGGGCGCACCGGAAGAGTTTACTGAAATGTGTGTGCGATTGGATTCCGGAGATACCATCAATCGTGATGAGTTGTTGCGCCGGTTGATCGAAATCCAGTATAACCGTAACGATACCGCACCGGGTAAAGGTGAATTCCGGGTGCGTGGTGATGTGGTGGATGTTTTTGAACCGCAGAGAGATGATTTTATCCGGATAAGTTTTTTCGACGATGCCATCGAACGTATGGAGCGGCGGGATGCTTTGACCGGTAAATTGAAGTCTGTTCTTCCTGAAGGGACTTTGTTTCCCTGCAAACATTTTGTGATGCCGCCGGATCGGATCGCTCAGGCCTCTGAATCCATCCGGCAGGAGATGCGGGAAAGAGTGAAATATTTTGAAGATCAGGGGCTGCTGGTCGAAGCCCAGCGTATCGGTCAGCGGGTCGAATATGATTTGGATATGATGAAAGAGTTGGGGTATTGCAGTGGAATTGAAAATTATACCATGCATTTATCCAACCGTCAGCCGGGAATGCGCCCGTATTGTCTTTTTGACTTTTTCAAGGATGATTTTCTTACTATCGTTGATGAATCACACGTTACTTTGCCGCAGGTACAGGCCATGTATAAGGCTGACCGGCAACGCAAACAGACGTTGATCGATCATGGTTTCCGCCTGCCGTCGGCTTTGGAAAACCGGCCGCTGCGCTTTGATGAGTTTGACGGCTTGACCGGACAGACGATATATGTTTCTGCCACACCGGGAGAAATGGAAAAGGAGCGTTCCGGAGAGATGGTGGAGTTGGTTGTGCGCCCGACCGGTTTGCTTGATCCGGAAATCGAAGTCCGCCCGCTGGAGGGGCAGTTGGATGATGTTATCGGAGAGATCCGTAAAGTTTCTGCCGCCGGAGAGAGAACATTAGTTACCACTCTGACCAAGAAAAATGCGGAAAGACTTTCAGATTATCTGCTGGATATCGGAGTCCGGACCAGTTATCTGCATTCGGATATGGATGCTTTGGAAAGGGTGCGGGTGCTGAATAAACTGCGCGATGGGGATTTTGAGTGTGTTGTCGGCATCAATTTGCTCCGGGAAGGAATCGACTTGCCGGAAGTCGGTCTGGTGGCGATCCTTGATGCGGATAAAGTCGGTTTTCTGCGTTCTGAAAGGTCTCTGGTGCAGACTGCGGGCCGGGCGGCGCGAAACCGGAATGGCAGAGTTATTCTGTACGGTGATGAAATCACTCCGGCGATGAAATCACTTATCGATGAAACTGCCCGCAGACGAAAAAAACAGGCCGCATATAACGAAGCACATGGAATTATTCCACAAACAGTGGTTAAAGAAAAACGGCAGACGATCAGCGAGATTATCGGTAGTAAACCACGCAATAAGCGCAGCAAAATGCCGGATTTCAACTGTAATACATTCAACGATGGCGGTGACGGCATCGTCAATTTTGATAAAATGAATATGGATAGCCGGGAAATGGCGGCACTGATCGCGGAATTGACCAGCGAAATGCTTTCTGCCGCCGAGGCTTTGGAATTTGAACGCGCTGCAGATTTGCGCGATCAGATAAGAAAAATTTCCGGGAAATCAACTGTTTCCCGTTGAATAAAAATTTGTCTTCCATGACGGTTGTCAATGGAGCATATTTCTACTTCTTTCTTTTTTATCCCCATTTTTTTTACCTGTTTTCTCCTCTTGAGATAACTGTCTTATTCAGGAGGATGAGAGCATAACATTTCACCTGTAATATTTTTTTGCATTGGTATGTGATTTTGGTATGATTTTTTTCAGCAGGTGTATGTTTTTTTTCGAATTTTACTTTGGGAACAAATTAAGTAGTTGCATTTGCAATTCGGCAATGGTATAATTAAATCGCAACATAAAGACAGGGTGATGTGGTGTGAATACGGTATCTGTGCAAAAAAGTAAATTCTTATACGGGAAAATTGCTGACAGGATCAATATGGATTTCTGTAACAGAGAGAGTATTCCAAGTGAAAGAGAACTTGCTCAACGTTATAATTGTACCCGAACTACTATACGTGCTGCATTGAGTTTGCTTGAGGCACAAAGTAAATTATCCCGCTGTAAGAGGAAACGTAAAGTTATTTGCCGGTTGGAAAATTTTTTCAGAAAAATTGTAATGTTCGTGGAAAAAGAATCTTTGAAAGACCCGAATTTTATGGATTTTGTTGCCGGATGTATGCATCAGGCTTCGGAAGAAAATTTTGTGATAACTGTACAGATAGTGGACGAGTTGTTATCTGTCGAATGTTTTTTTTATGAGATGTTTTCTGCAGATAAGGTGGCCTATCTCATCGCTTGTGATGTAAATGATGATATATTGAAAATGTTGGATAATTCAGGAAAACCATGTGTGATAATGGGATGCCGGATTTTTAAAAACAACTACACCCCTAAACATTGTTTTGAGTATTATATCGCTCAAAATGAAAGAAATGCCATGGTCCTGGATAAATTGCTGGCAATGGGGCACCGGAAAATTCTGACTGTCAATTGTGAAGCTTACGAAAATGTTGCAAGACAACTTTACAGCAAGTACAATGCTTCCTTTGATGATTTCAGTTCGATAAATATTCACTGGTCAATTGCCAGTGCGACTAAATTGCTTTATGCTCAAAGTGCAGAAATTGCCAGACAGGCCAGAAACTATACTGCTTTATGGATACCATTCGGTAATGTGGTCAGTTTCGGAATATATGCTGCTTTGGTAAGAGAGGGTATTAAAATACCGGAAGAGTTGAGTGTGGTGACTTCCAGCGGCAGAAACGAATGGTTTGTGTCGCATTTTAAAATCAGTACGGTTTTTTCTTCTGCGTGGGATGAGGGTGTTGGTTGTGTCAAAGAAATATCCCGGCAATTGTGTAACGGAGAAGTGGTCAGCGGCATACATTTTACGGAATATTATTTTATCGATTATGGTACACTTTTACCGCCGAATGAGAAATATTGAAAAATCGCGTTTTATTGCAGAGGATTTGAATGAAAGCAAGTGGATTGAAAAGTTTCAGATCCCCCGGAAATGAGTTCCGGGGAGCACCGCTTTGGGCGTGGAACTCCAAACTTGAAATTCCCGAATTGCTCCGGCAGATACGGGAATTGAAAAAGATGGGATTCGGCGGATTTTTCATGCACTCCCGGGTGGGATTGAATACCGTTTACTTGAGCAATGAGTGGTTCGACTGTGTGCGGGCCTGCGTGCAGGAAGCGGAAAAACTCGGCATCAATGCGTGGCTTTATGATGAGGATCGCTGGCCATCCGGATTTGCCGGCAGTTTGGTTACTCAAGATGATCGTTTTAAGATGAAAGGGCTTTATTGCGAAGAAATAACCGATGTTTTTACCACTTCCGGAGAAGGTAATACACTGGCATATTTTCTGGTTGATGCCGACTTCGCTGCCCGCCGGATCTCCGGTTATCGCCGGATAACGGAAAAAGAGTTGTACAACCTGTCGGCCGATCAGAAAGTATTGCGGTTTTACTGGCAGTATGATAAACGCTGTTCATGGTTCAATGGCGAAACTTATATCGATACACTCAATAAAGATGCAGTCAGAAAATTTATTGAAGTTACCCACGAACAGTACCGCCGGGAAATAGGCGGGGCTTTCGGAAAGACTGTCCCCGGTATTTTCAGCGATGAACCGTGTTACTCTCACTTTACTGTAAAGGCTCTGCCGTGGAGTGCCGATATCCCGGAAGAGTTTAAGAAAAAGTACGGCAGAGATCTTTTGGAACATTTGCCGGAATTATTCTATCACACCGTCGAAAAGGTGAATTTTTACCGGTGGGCATTTTTCAATCTGATCACAGAGTTGTTTGTCGATGCCTTTGCCGGTACGATAGGTCGGTGGTGTAATAAGAACAATATGAAAATGACCGGTCACGTTTTGACCGAAGACAGTTTGATTGCTCAAACCGCCTGTTCCGGAGCGGTTATGCGTTTTTATGAGCATATGCAGATGCCGGGGATTGATTTGCTGACGGAGCATTGGGATATTTGGGTTACGGTCAAACAGTGTATTTCTGCGGCACGGCAATTCGGTAAAAAGAATCGTCTTACGGAGATTTACGGATGTACAGGTTGGGATTTCCCCTTTTATGGACACAAGGCATTGGGGGATTTTCTGTATGCTTTGGGAATCAACTTCCGTTGTCCGCATTTGGCATGGTACTCAATGGGCGGCGAATCAAAACGGGATTATCCTGCCAGTATTTCTTATCAGGTTCCGTGGGCGGAGAAATATCCGGTGGTAGAGGATTACTTCGCCCGGATCGGTTCGGTTTTGACCGGAGGATCAGAGATCCGCGACTTGCTGGTTATTCATCCGGTGGAGTCTTTCTGGAGTACCACTCTGCGTCATCCGGAATTGATTCCCGAAAAACGTCCGGAAATGGATTTGGAATTTGAGTGGCTGACCAAAGAACTGCTTGCCGAAAATCTTGATTTTGATTACGGCGATGAAGATATCATTGCCAGATTTGGCAGCACGGAAAATGGTTCATTGCATATCGGCAAAGCATCTTACCGAATAGTTCTTATTCCGGAGTTGACAACGATCCGCAGCACGACTTTGAAACTGTTGGAAAAATCTGCCGCTGACGGCGTGGAGGTTTGTTATTTCGGAGATGCACCGGAATATGTCGATGCTCTGAATTCAACTGAAGCTGCCACTGTATTCAACAGATATTTTATCAAGGTTGATAAAAGTGATTTTACTGCAAAACTTGAGTTGCGGGCAAGGCGGGTCTCTTTGCGTGCCGGTAACGGTGGAGAAATTCGGCCGCTGTTGTTCCATCTTGCACAAAAGGATGATTTTTACTCACTTTTTATTTGCAATTTCGGCAAGGAATTTTCCGAAAATATGATGATGGAAGATTATGTTTGCAACCGTACCATGACTTTCCCGGAAACTACGGTCAAAGTGAAAGTACCGGAAAATGGTACAGTCTATGAATTTGACCCGGAAACCGGTAATATTTATGTCGTGAAATCGGTTTATCAGGAAGGATGGTACTGTTTTGATACTTCGTTTGCCAAACTGGGGTCCCGGTTGTTTGTGATAAGCAAAAATATACCGCAAAAGGAGGTGTTGCCTCCCAGACAGGAACCGGTATTGCAGAAAATTGCCGAACTGCCGTCGCGGAATTTAGGGTATTCACTTGATGAACCTAACGTACTGGTGTTGGATCATGCCGATTATCTGGTCAATGGCCAATGGCGCGGAAGCGGGGAATATATTCTCTGCATTGACGATAAATTGCGAAAAGAACTTGGTTCTGAATTACGCGGTGTCGCAATGGCACAGCCGTGGAAACGTCAGCTTGAACCGCCGAAGGATGTCAAAACGCTTGACTTGATTCTGCGTTATGAGTTTTATTGTGATGTTGTACCGGCGGAGTGTTTCCTGGTGCTGGAAAATCCGGAACTTTATACAATCACGGTAAACGGCAGAACCTTGACTGCAGCTGCTGACAGCTGGTATGTGGATCATGCATTGCGTAAAATGCCGCTTGCCTCCGGATTTTTGATATCCGGTAGAAACATCATTGAACTTACCGGCATTTATTCTGCTGAACAATCCGGGGTGGAAGCGGTTTATCTGCTCGGAAATTTCGGGGTGAAAAACAACCGGATCACCGCATTGCCGTCGCTGATCGATCTCGGTGATTGGTGCAAATTCGGATTTCCCCATTACTCCGGTAATTTGACTTATCACTTTAAACTTGATTCATTAGAAAAGGGCAGAGTGTTTCTTTCATTTCCATCATGGCGTGGTTGTCTTTTGGGGATCAAAGTCAATAACGGCGTGGAAAAATATCTGGCATGGCCGCCGGAAAGAGTCGAGATCGGCGATGAGTTGAAACGTAACGGCGAAGATGAGTTGAGTGTTACGGTATACGGTCACCGGAAGAATGTTTTCGGGCCTTTCTATCTTAATGACCGCCGGCCGGTATGGACTGGCAACATTCAATTCAAAACCTGTGAAGTTGAAGAAAAACAATTTGTTTCTGTCGGACTTTTATCACCACCGTTTTTGGAAACCGAAGTAAAGTTGCGGTGTTAAAAGAATGCAAGGAACACCGGAAAACAGAAAGGTTGAATTGAAACAGCGAAAAATTTATCACAATATAATATACAGCAAAGGTGCAGGAATATCATTTTATTCTTCACCCCGAAAAAAATAACATAGGAGATGATTATTATGAAAAAAAGAGATTCTTTCCGCCATGGCGGAGTAAAGCACTTCTGCTTTACTCTTATTGAACTGCTCGTTGTTATTGCGATAATTGCAATTTTGGCAGCGATCCTGCTTCCGGCTCTGAATTCGGCCAGAGAAAGAGGACGTGCCGCCACTTGTATCAATAACTTGAAACAGTTGACTTTGACATTGCAAATGTATGCAGACAACTATAATGACTTCATACCGTTTCAGGTTCCAGCCGGCCCCAATGGTGCCGGTACCGGGTGGTCAACCTTGCTGTGTGACGAGGACAGCAGATATACTAATATGCTCTCTGCGAAAGACCCGATTTTCTGGTGTCCTTCCAAGCCGGCTCATGCTCAAGCAACATATCTTTCCCGGGCCTATGGGATGTTTTCCATGGCACGCTGTTCCGCAGATTTCCGCACCGATTTTCAGTCTAAATATGGTGGTATGTATGTGTCTGTCGGTGCTGAACCATTGTCCGCTTATAAAATCACAGCATTGAATAGTGCCAGTTCAACGATTTTACTTGCAGATGGTACTAATGCCGGAGACCCGGCGTTGAGCAGTTGGATTTTGACCAATGGTTCCAATGCGGGTTATGAAACTTATGCTCCGCGCAGCAATCACAGTGAAGATCAGGTTAATGTTTCATTCTTCGACGGCCATGCCGGATCGCTTTCCGGAGGAGAATTGTATAATTCACCTAATAAATTTCTTAAGTATTACAAACGCGGCAGTTCCACTTTGACTGTTCTCGGAAATTGAGGAATTGCAGAAATATGAAGCGTTTGTGGATCATTATTCTTGTTTGGCTGGTGCTTGGCCGCACCAGTTCTGACGCCGCTGATGTTTACCGGCTCAACAGAAGTGGGATATTTACCGGAAGTGAGAATATTTTTATTTCTCAAACCGGTATCAGCGGCACTGCGGTCGTGCGTATTGATAATATGTCATTGACCCAGGAAGATATGGATGGTTATTTCGATTCATATTTCTACAAGCATAATCACTTTATTTTCGGCCGCAAGGGCAACCGGCTTTACTTTAATTATTTTGCCGGTAACACCTGGGCGGCCTATATTGATTCCCCGGTGGATTTTATATTACAGCCGGGGAAAACTTATCATTTGGCATTTACTGCCAAAACTCACAGTGTCCCGGAAAGCGGTGAATTGTGGACGGATATTGTTATCTACGTTAACGGAGCCGTGATCCGCCATTACCGCGGTTACAATCAGGCTCCGCAAAATAATACTCATCCGGTGCAAGCCGGTAAAGCTGATGGATTCGGGACAGGATGGGATTATCGGGGAAATACTTTTGAAGCAGTTCTTTATCCATGGGTATTGAGTGATGCCGATATCCGGGCCATGGTCATGGCTGACCAACGTATAACTCCTGCATTTGAGGTACTTCCGGAAATTTCCACTGCAAAACAGATGCAGTTGGCACAGTTGAGACGTTCTGCTCTTGCACAGAGCGAACCGGTACGTTCCAGAATTCTGGCGGCGATTGATTGTGTTGAGTATTTATTGCTTTCCGGATATGAAACGGAAGCGGAGAGAATCATTACCGGTTTTGATCGCTTTGATTTTTCCGGAGAAGAAAAGAATTCGATCGGTGTTTTGGAACTTTTTGATAACGGCAATTCGATTTTATGTTTTGTCAATATCGCAGGAGAAAAATATCATCCGGCGGTGTGGTTTGACCGAAATACCGGGCGCGACGTATTCGACGGTGCCAAAAATGAGATATTCAGAATTTTTCTTCAGAAAGATTCACGCACTGCTGTTGTTACCGGAAGAAGTTCTGATGTTACTTCAAGATTGACAAATTTTACCAGAGATGAGTATGGAAGATTTATTTTCGACATCCGTTATGAACAGCGTAATGTGTTGGCGGATGTGACCATTATTTTGGAAAATTCCCGCCTTGCATACCGGATCGGAGTGTGTGGCAGGACTCCGGAAATCAAATTGCAGAAGGTTCACTTCCCGTCTTGGCGTTTGAGTAATTTTGAAGATTTACCGTCGTCTGTATTGCTGGTTCCCCGGATGTCGGGAATGGCTGTGCCGGATGCCGTAAACAGCCGTTTCAATTACTCGGCATATTACCCGTCGGGATTTGCTTCGATGCAGTTCGGGGCCTGGTACGATAAAAGCGGAGGAGTTTATTTCGCCGTTGAAGACCCCATCGCTTCTTCTAAAATGCTTTCATTTGTAACCTCTCCTGAATCATTGTCGGTGGATTATATCTGGCCGTCTGTATCACAGAATGAGCAGGGGATCTGGCAATTTGCCCCGGAGGCACCTGCCATATTGGAACTTTTCAGGGGAGATTGGTTCGATGCCGGGAACATTTACCGCAGATTTATCGAAAATGAAGCTCTCTGGGGGCAGGGGACGTACGGAAGAATACCTGAATGGTTGAGAGAAAATTCGTTGTGGCTGTCACTTATTTATGATGACCGTTCGCTGGAACAAATCGACAAGTTGCTGGAATATTTCGGTATGCCGTTTACGATCCATTATTATGGCTGGTGCGGCAAATTTGACCGTGATTATCCCCAGCACCGTGGTGATCCGGAAAGTTTCACTGTATTTCAGGAATTGAAAAGACGTGGAATACGGGTGGTTCCTTATACCAACGGCAGATTGTGGGAACTGCGTGACCGCCGGGATGAAGATTTTGAGTACAGCAGATACGGGGAGCCTTGTGCGGTGAAAGATCCGGCGGGCAAAGTTGTCACCGAGGGTTATCGTAATGTTCCTTTTGCCGTGATGTGTCCTGCAGCTCCGGTATGGCAGAATAAGGTTGCTGACTTCGTGTGCCGGATTCTTAATTACGGGGTGGATGGTGTGTATCTTGATCAGATTGCCGCTTCCCGTTTTCTGTTGTGTTATGATTCGTCTCATCCGCATTCGCCGGGGGCTTTGGATGCATGGTATAATAACGGATACCGGCCTATGCTGCTGGATATCCGTCAGCGGATGAGTTCGGAACATCCGGATGCGATCCTGGCTTCAGAGGATGCCGCCGAACCGTATGTCGGGTTGTGTGATGCTCTTTTGCCGTGGCGGTATATGGCGCATAACTATGTGCCGTTGTTTCAGCATTGTTACTGGAGTAAAGTTCAATTATTCGGGCGGGCTGGCGGCGGTGATGAAAAACTGGCATGGAATTTTAAAATCGCAAATCAGCTGGTTAATAATGAACAACTTGGGTGGATGTCGGTTGAAAGTCTCTGCCGGCCAAACCGCACTGTCACCCGCCGTTTTTTGAAGTCGGCGATGTATGTGCGCCGGAGTCTGACTGATTACTTTTTTTCCGGTACAATGGGGCGGCCGGTTGACTTCAGAAATTTAAGACGTATGCCGCTGCATTGCGGAGTCAATAATTTGTGTATTTCTGTACCGTTGATTGAATCCGGGGTGATTCGGGTTGATAACCGGGAGTTTTTTATATTTGTTAATCCCGGTACAGAGCCGCAGCAGGCTGAAGTGGTTTACGATCATTTGCACCGTAATATGAGCGACTCTCAAAAAATAGTGATGCAGTTTTCCAACATGAGGGTAGATGAAGTTGCGGATTATGCTGCAGACTTCAGCAGAATGATCCAATTGGCACCATTGGAAATTCAAATTTGGATTATTGGCGATATTGACGATGAAATATTGCCGGTGGATGCACAGATACTTTCAGAGGCAGCAACATTGTGGCGCAGTTTTTCAACTGACAAAGATCCTTTTTCGGAGTGATAATAATGATAAAAAAAGTATGGATAATTTTGACGTTGCTTGGAGCATTGTCACTTCGCGGGGAAGGCAATTTACTTGGCGAAGTTCAAAAAAGTGGTGTTATCGAGGTCGTTACAGATAATTACCGGATAAGTTTTTTTCCGGGACATATGTTCTTTTTTGATTTGAAGTTGAGTGATGGCACTTCTCTGCCGCCAATACGTTTCCTTGATCGTCTGGTAAAAAACAAACGGGTATATTTTCTGTGGAAAGAGCGCTTCGCAGAAATAAGAATAATTGAAAATACTCCGGAATATTTGGTCGTGGAAACTTCCGGCAATTTTGTGTATGATGATGATAACACCGCTCCCGGAAAGCCCCGGGCAGTGTATCGTTATGAGTGTCGGAAAGACTCTCCGGAAATAAAAATCACCGCACAAATATCTTGCGGAGAAGTGCAGATGTGGGATGAATTGGTGTTTTGTATGCCGGGATGGAAAAATACTCCGTTTGATACGGTAGGCGATGAAAATGGTAATACCTCGCCGCTTTATTCCGGTCAAGTGCGCTCCATTACCCGAAAAAAGTTTGCCAGTCTGGTGGCAGACAATGTGGAATTCGGTATCGCCGCTCCCGATATTTTGATCTGGAACAATGCCGCAGGAAATTATTACACTTACATCGGCCTGCCGATAATGAAAAAATGGAATGGTCTGCCGATCACTCTTGAAGCCACTGTAATAATCCGCCCCTTTGTCACGGGCCGTTAATTAAAGATTTTTCCGGTTAATTATGTTCTGTCCGGTTGCAAAATGTCTCTCCCGGATGTACAGTATAAAATCTGCAAAGATTAACCAAATCCAAAAAAAGGAATTTGCCATGAGAACTCATGCTATGGGAGAGATGACGGTCAAAGAGATCCGCGAATATCTCAAAACCAACAAAACGATCATTATACCTTACGGTGTCGTGGAACAGCACGGATATCATCTGCCGGTGAGTATGGATATCCACAATGCGGAAGTCCCGGCTTATGTGCTTGCCGAAAAACTGGATTGTATTGTCGCTCCGCCTTTGAACTACTGCTTTTCCGGCGGTCAGTTGCCCGGCACGATCAATATCCGTCCGACCAGTTTCTGTGCTGTGATGTGCGATATTGTCGAATCACTGGCTTCCCAGGGCTTTGAAAATATTCTGATTTACCCCGGTCATGGCGGTTCGGAAAGTCTTGCCCAGCTCAAAGAAGCGTTGCGTATTTTGAAGTGGCTCAATGCCTCTCTTGAAAAAGTCATGATCATGATCCTGCGTCGCGGGGATCACTGGCGCGCTCCGGAGGATCCCCGGATGAGTGGCGGAGCAGATTTCCATGCCGGAAAATCAGAAACCTCTTTGATGCTTGCTTACCGCAATCATTTGGTTCAGATGGAAAATCTGGAGTTGGATGAACCTGCTCTGGCGGAAAGAATGCGTCATGACCAGGATGCTTACCAGATTTGTACCACTTTGAGTGGGCAGCCGCAGGAAATTTCTACTACCCGCCAGCGTAAAGAAATTCAGGTCGGCGTGATGGGATATCCTGAACTTGCCTCTGCCGAATATGGTAAATTTGCCGTTGAAAGTGCTATTTCTGCAATGGCTGAAATGGTTAAAAAAGCCATTGCTGATGCCGATGAAAACCGTCGTACCGGTAACCGGATCGAAGTGAAATCTCCGGTGTTGGTCGTCGAAGAAGGTTCAGATGCTGTTGCCATCAAAGCCTGATTGTTTTTCTGATTTTTGCCCCGGTTTGCTGCCGGGGCTTTTTTTGCAGTATTTGCTTGTAAATAGGTACATTTGTGCTATATTAAGTGTTTCACTGTCAGCAACCGGGGAATAATTATATTATGTGTATTGATTTTAAGCAAATTGGCAAATTCATGTTGGAAAAATTGCGTAAAGTGCGTGATTTTTTTGCCGTTTCTGCCGGCGAGGCCGCTTATATCCTTTTGATGTTTATCATTATGTCGGTGATCAATTATCTGTTGATCGCCATGAATGGATTTTCTTTGTCATATTCTAAAATCTGGCCTCCGTTGTCATGCTTGAATGATGTTATTCCATTGTTGTTTTTTTTACTCACCGGTCATTTTATCTGCCGCCGCAACCGTTGGTTTTTATGGGGAGTAACTACGGCACAATTTTTGATTTTATTTATCTTGCTGGCAATATATTTTACCACCGGCACATTTTTTTGCGAATCTGTTCTGTATCTTGTTTATGATACCACATGGGAAGAAACAGAGGGATTTTTTTCCGCCTACGTTTCGTTCAAAAGTCTGTTGATTTTAACCGGCATTGCAGCGGCGTATTTTGTTTCGTTGTATTTTGCGATGAAACTGTACCAACCGGCAAAGAAATATTGCGCCGGGGATCTTGGTGCAATCGGGGTTATTGTTCTTATTTTGCTGTGGCCGGCAGTAAATACAGTCAGAAGCGGTGAATGGAATGTTGTCAGTGCAATGTTTCAAACTCATCCGTTGAATGGCATATATGAACATATCCGCAGTTTCAACCGCCATGCCGGAGAATTTATCGTTGAAATGCGTCACCGTACGCCGCCGGATTATGTGGTTCTTGCTCCGGAATTAGTCGAAGAACCGCCGATCGGTGTATTGGTGATCGGTGAGTCTGCCATCCGCTCTCACCACTCTATTTATGGTTATGAACGCAATACGACACCGAATTTGCTGGCGAGAAAAGATGCTATCATCGCTTTTGATGATACTATCGCCGTTTTGCCGATGACCATAACCGCCCTGAAATATTGGTTGACCAATATGACTTTGGAAAATCGTCATGTGGCATGGACTGTTTTTGATGCTTTGAAAGTTGCCGGATACCGGATCGATGTGATCACCAACCAAAACAAATCCGGTTGGGCAGATTCACCTCTGCAAATGATTTTCAGCACTGCTGACAGTATAACTTATATGCATGAAGAGAATTTCAGTGATTTGCAGGAGGATAGAGATGCCGGTATTTATGATGGCATTTTACTGCCTTCATTTATTCAGTGGGTTGCTGTCAGTACCAGTAGGGAAACGGAGGAGACTCCCCGTTTGGCAGTTGTTCATCTATTTGGCAGTCACGAGCCGTATGCATCGCGTTATCCGGCCGATTTTTCCAGAATTTTTCTGGATGACACCGGTTATTCGCCGCGGGTAAATGAATACGATACATCTGTGCTTTATACCGATATGGTGCTGGGCAGAATGCTGGAAGAGTTGGAAAAACTGGATCGTCCGGCGTATCTTGTTTATATTTCGGATCATGGTTCTGTTTGTGATACGGAGCGTTTGAGAACACCAGGTTCGGAAGAGAACACTGCTTACGAAGTTCCATTTTTAATTTGGACTAATCGCCGTTACCGGGAATTGATGGCAGATACCGTGCGCAGAATGAATGATCGGCGTCATGTCCCGTTGCAGGCAGATCGGGCGCATTTCGGGTTGTTGGAAATGATGGGGATCATCTTTACCAAAGATGTGGAAAGAGACAATTTCCTTTCTGAAAACTTTATGGAACTTCCGCGTTTCATAAGAGAAGGTCAGGCTCCGTATATAAAGGAATGATTATAATGAAAGAGCGTCAGTACGGATTGGACCTATACCGTATTATGGCAATGCTGATGATTACAGCGTTGCATATAAATTTTCAACATTGCAATTTGCTGAATCGGCATATTTCCCCGGTGGGGTTGTATTACGCCGGATTGATTATAGAATATGTTTGTTTTGCCGGGGTGAATTGTTTTGCCATGCTTTCCGGTTTCTTAATGGGAAACAATACCGGCGGTTATGATCGGCATTGGGGGTATCGCAGTTCTTCATTTCTGCTCAAGATGGTTTTTTGGGGGATTTTGCTTTATTTATTGGTTTATTTCTGTTTTCCCGGAGGGCGCGAATACGATTTCGATATGCGAAAAACAGTATTCCCATTTATCGGTTTCTGGTGGTATATAAGTGCTTACTGCGGCGTATTGATATTTATGCCGCTGCTCAATACCGCATTGAGTAAATTTTCCAAACGTGATTATATCGTCTTATCGGCAGTGATGCTTGCTGTTTTTTCTGCGATTCCGACTTATTATGATAATAATAGCGGCAATATGATTCTGGCCAATGGTTACTCAACTATTTGGCTGATCATTTGTTTTATTTTCGGAGCGGCGATCAAAAAACTTCTGCCGGAAATATTGCAAATAAAAAGAATCACTCTGATTCTGATTTTGCTGTTGTTGTCAAGTGTCGCTGTTCCGCTGGCTGTGGAATTGCTGGCCGGTAAGCGGTATATGGAGTATACCACTCCATTTTGTGTGTTGGAAGCGGCCTGTCTGCTGATACTTTGTTCCCGGATAAAGATGGTCGATCCATTGTGGATCAAAATAATTTCTTTTATCAGTGTCAATTCATTGGGAATATATTTGGTGCAGAATTATCCGTATTTCTGGGAAAAGTACATAGTTCGCCACAATCCGCCGGTATATGAGCCGCTGAAATATTTGTGGTATCTGCCCGGAGTTATTTTGGCTTTGATGATAATCGGAGTATTCAGTAATTTTGCGGTGGATAAAATATACCGCATTGCCGGAGTTGATCGTTTGTTGCGTAAAATTTTTGCAATAAAACGCTGAATTTGTGAAAACTATTCTGTTTTTTGATCAGATTGCCGGATAAATAAAAGCAATTGTTGTAAAATCATTCCCGGATATCGTCTGTCAAACACCTTCCCGTTGATTGCTCGCGCGGTTTCAGAATCAGTGGAATATTTGAGCAAAAAAATAAATGCCTTAAAAGTCTACAATAATAAAAAAAGGGGCGTTGCTTACCTTGTTTCAAGGTTTGGCAACTGCCCCTTTGTCAGATATAAGAATTACTCTTCTGCGGCCGTTTTTTCTTCAGCGGCTTCGGTTTCATCCGGGAATTCGTAGGTCAAAAGACCTTCTGCAATTTCCAGGAGAGCAATGTCAAGCAGATTCTCTGAATCGCATTTGATCATTGGCCGGCCGCCGGCGGCTAACTGTTTGGCGCGTTTGGCGGCGACGACTGAAAGAATCTGCGGATCAGTGATGTTCTGTTTGGCCCGTTCCAGATAACTGTTGTTCATTCTTAAAAGTCTCCTTGTCAGTAATCAATAATATCACGGTGATTGGCGATAAGTTTCGTATCACCGGAACAGACATTGAGGTAACGACGTTCAAATTCCGCTACCGCATCCAAAACGTAACGTTCGGCGATTGCCGCACGGTCAGCGCAGATCGAGGCATCACGCAACAACAGCAAGCCGACGAAAATGTAAGTTTCCATTTCGACCAGATTGCGGGCCATCAAATCGTGATAGGCGGTATCTTTGTTGCCTTCATCAGTACGTTTTTCAGCGACAAATTTGACCGCTTCAAGTTGTTTGGCATGGAGCGCAACCAATTTTTCACGCAACGCGGCAAGATCGGCGGGCAACTCCATGGCGAAAAGTTCTTCCATGCGCTTGTCGGCATCACGCTGCATCACACCGCCGATGGCAGCCACGATCTGCAACTGGGTGGTGCCTTCGTAGATGTTGGTAATGCGGGCATCACGATAGTAACGCTCTGCGTTGAAATCGCGCATATAACCGGTACCACCGTGGATTTGAATACCATCATAAGCAATGGAGTTGGCACTTTCCGTGGCCAGAGCTTTGCACATCGGAGTCAACTGGGCCGCCAGTTTGGTGTAATATTTCTGTTTCGCCCGGTCTTCATCGGTCGGAGTGCCATGCTCGACGATGTGGGTGTAAGCGTTGCGCAAGTCAACGATACGGGTGGTTTCATACAGCAATGCACGGGCGGCGGTCAAACGGACTTTCATGCTGCTGAGCATGGAGTAGATGGCCGGGAATTTGTCGATGCTGCGTTTGAATTGTTCACGCTCGGAAGCGTATTTACGGGCCTGACGATAGGCGGCTTCGGCAATACCGACGGCC
Source organism: Lentisphaerota bacterium (assembly GCA_015061625.1). GTDB lineage: Bacteria > Verrucomicrobiota > Lentisphaeria > Victivallales > Victivallaceae > UBA1784. The sequence goes on from SUWG01000002.1 coordinate 126,872, forward strand.
TGTGCGCTGATTGCCACACGGGCACCATTCATCAAACTCATGACGTAACGTATCAAACCCAGACGGCGTTTTCCGCAAAGCTGGGCGGGAACATCATTGAATTGCAATTCGCAGGTAGCCACACCGTGAATACCCATTTTGTCTTCAATACGGCGTACCACCAACTGCGGACAGGCTTCGCAGATGAACATGGAAAGACCACGGCCATCAGTTGTACCTTCTTCCGAACGGGCCAGTACCAGATGCACTTTGGAGCAACCGTTGGTGATGAATCGTTTCATGCCATTGAGATACCACTGGCCGTTTTCATCCTGATAAGCCCGCAGACGGACAGATTGCAGGTCAGAACCGTAATCCGGTTCGGTCAAGTCCATTGATCCGTCAAATTCGCCGGTGGCGAAACGGGGCAGGTAATAGTTTTTCTGGTCATCATTGCCGAAAAAGTTGATTGTTTCAGCGATGTCCTGCAAACCGAAAATATTCTGCAATGAGGCATCGGCACGGGAAACGATTTCCGTCATCATCGTGTAGACAGAGCAGGGGAAATTCAGGCCGCCGTACTCATGACCGAGCATAACACCCATCAGACCGGCTTGGTTGAGGTCTTTGAGGTTCTGCAGGGTCAACGGGTGATAGATGACTTTGCCGTCTTTGAATTGCGCACCGACTTCATCCACGGTGCGGGAACGGGCTTCGATACGTTCTCCGGCGATTTCACCGATGACTTTCAATGCGCGCTCATAGTTGTCGAGCGCATCTTTGAAATCAACGGGGGCCGTTTCGAATTTTTCCGCATTGGTATAATTTCTTTCCAGCAGACCGGTGATTTCGGCCAGCTCAAGATTATGCAGCGTGAATTCGAGATCCTGATTGTCTGAAAAATAGTTCAACATTGTAATAGTTTCTCCTGTTACTGCTGCTTGGCTTTGAATGCTTTGATCATCTGCGGGATGACCTGATTGAGATCACCGACGATCGCATAATGAGCGCAACTGAAGATCGGGGCATCCGGATCGGTGTTGATCGCAATGATCTTTTTGGATTCGCTCATGCCGGCAGTGTGCTGGATGGAGCCGGAAATACCGCAGGCAATGTAAAGACGCGGACGGACGGTGACACCGGTCTGACCGACCTGATGATCGTGACTGATCCAACCGGCATCGACTGCGGCGCGGGAAGCACCGACTTCACCGCCGATAGCCTCTGCCAAATCATAGATGAGTTTGAAGTTTTCTTTTGAACCGACACCGTAACCGCCGGCAACGATGATCTGCGCACCTTGCAAATCGACCTCTTTGTCAGCTCTGACACGTTCAATGACCTGAATGACCGTATCTTCAGCGGAAAGTTCCACCGGAATACGGAGCAGTTCACCTTTGCGCGAGGTATCTTCCTCACCGAGTTTCATTACACCTTCGCGGACGGTTACCATCTGGGGATCATCCCAGGTGTTGACAATGGTGGCAATGATGTTACCGCCGAATGCCGGACGGATCTGCATAAGTTTGTCGGTGTAACTTTTGCCGTTTTTCTTGTCTTCAAAATCGTCGATCTGCAAATCAGTGCAGTCCGCAGTAAGACCGGCCAGTTTTTCGGAAGCAATACGGGGAGCCAGTTCACGGCCTTTGAGAGTTGCTCCGAAAAGCAGAATATTCGGCTTGTGTTCCAAAATCAACTTCATGATGACTTTGGCATACGGCAACACGGTGAAAGGTTCCAAACGGGGGTCTTCTGCAAGAATGACCCGGTCGCAACCGTAGTGATAAAGGGTGTCGATACAACCGGAGAGATTGTCTCCGAGCAGAATGCCTTCAAGTTTTACACCGAGACGGTCTGCCAGTTCACGGCCTTTGGAAACCAGTTGCAAACTGACTCCGGCGATTTTGCCCTGTTCCTGTTCAATGAATACCCAAACATTTCCAATATTAGCCATATTTCACCCCAGAGTGTGATCGCTGATAAGTTCGTGCATAAGTCCGGCGATACCTTCAGCATCGGCGGATACGGTCTTGGCCTCTCCGGCGGTAAGAACAACACTCATAACCTGTTTGACTTTTGTCGGAGAACCGGGGAAGCCGATACGGTCAGGTGCGGCATTGATGTCTGCGGCGGAGTATTCTTCGATCAACAAACCGGCGGCTTTGAGGTCGGCCTTGCATTTTTCAGGATCGGCAATCTCGCCTTTTTTGGCTGCGGCATCAATTTCTCCGGGGGTGCGGGCGCGTTTGTACTTCATGATCGCTTTGACATTCATCGGGCGCGGATCATTGGCATCAATAACGGTCAGCAGAGCCGGAAGCGGTGAAGAAAGAACTTCATATCCGCCCTCGATGGCGCGGCGGGCAACGATTTTGCCGGCTTCCAGAGATTTGACTTCTTCAACATAGCAAATCTGCGGGATGTTGAGTTTTTCGGCAATCTGGGGACCTACCTGGGCAGTATCTCCGTCAATAGCCTGACGGCCGCAGAGAACCAGGTCGATATTGCCAAGTTTTTTCGCCACACAGCTCAAGGTGTAACTGGTTGCCAAAGTATCGGCACCGGCAAGTGCTCTGTCGGTGACCAGTACTGCCCGGTCGGCACCGCGGTAAAGTGACTGGCGCAAGACCTCGGCAGCGGCGGGCATTCCCATTGTCGCAACGGTCACATGGGCCTGATAACGGTCCTTGAGTTCAAGGGCCAATTCCAAAGCATTCAAATCCTCCGGGTTGAAGATTGCCGGTAGGGCGGCACGGTTCACAGTGCCTTCGGGAGTCATCGCATCACCGGAAATATTTTGAGTATCCGGCACCTGTTTGACAAATACCAACAGATGAAAACTCACGGGGTTACCTCCATCGTTTCTTGAGTTAAAAGGCACAAACGTGCCAAACCATTATATTTAATATAATACAACTGTTTGCAATTTTCAAACACTTTATTACTTTTTTTATTTCCAAAGATGGGTACCGACGGCAACGGGGAGTATTTTTTGTTGATACATGGAAAAAAAGGTTGACTTCAATAGTTTGATGTGTTATTGTATTAAGTTGACACAGTGCGGTTACCATGTTATTCTTATCAGGAAAGGATTTTTTTTATGACACCGGATGTCCCTTTGGAAATACAATGGTTTGTTTATGCGTTGACCGATGCCGGAATCGTTGAAGACGATGATGCCCAGCAGTTGTGGGTGGATCTCGGTCAGCCCGATGATGTTTCTTATTTTGCCGAAACTGTTTTGAATCAACTTTGTGAATCTTTGCCCGAAGAAGAACAGCAGGCCTGGGTAGAGCGGATCCAGGAATATATCGACTATGCTTGTGAGCAGGCCGCATCCGGATATTCTCCATTTGGTGGAGAGGCGGATGAACAGGGATATGCAGATGGACAGATGCCGGATTTTAATAACTTCTATTTTTATGAGCATTTGCCGAAGCTGGATGATGTCACAGAGTTATCAGATGAAGAAGTTCGGGAAAAAGTTGTGACTATTTTGACCAGTTTGCGGGAATTGGGATGCAGTGATTTGCATTTGTCTGCCGGTTCACCGCCTTTTGTCAGAAGAATGTTGCAAATAGAAAGAATTGACTCATATGTTCTTACTGCAGAGGATGCAAAACGGTTGAATTTTGCATTGCTTACAGATGAACAACGCAAAAATTTTATTGAGGCTCAAGATATGAGTTTGGCCCTGGAGGTCGGCTATGATCGCTTCCGGGTGTGTATGATGGAGCAGAAAGATGGTATCGCCGGAAGTTACCGTTTGGTACCGAGTCAGGTAAGATCGCTTGAGGAGCTCGGATATCTGCCCAAAGATGCCGAAAATATCAGACGTTTGCTGGATTATCACAACGGTTTGATTCTGGTTACCGGGCCTATCGGTTCCGGTAAAACGACGACGTTGGCATCGATGATCGATGTTGTAAATGAAAAACGGCAGGATCATGTGATTTCAGTGGAAGACCCGATCGAAATTTTACAGATATCCAAAAACTGTCAGGTTTCCCAGCGTGAAGTAGGCAGACACACCAACAGTTACCGCACTGCTCTTAAAGCATCGTTGCGCGAAGACCCGGATATCATTGTTATCGGCGAAATGCATGACCTTGAAACGATTGAGAACGCGATCACCGCATCGGAAACCGGTCACTTGGTTATCGGTACACTTCACACCGGTAATGCTCCGAATACGTTGAATCGTTTGCTGGATGTGTTTCCTCCGAGTCAGCAGCCGCAGATCAGAGCGATGACCGCTGGCAGTATGCGCGGTGTGATATGTCAGCAGTTGATACCTGATGGTTTCGGGGGCTTGACTCTGATTTACGAAATAATGCTTAACACAATGTCGGTCGCCAACATTATCAGCGAAGGAAATTCTTTCCGTTTGCATTCTACAATGCAAACAGCTACAAAGCAGGGAATGTGTACCTTTGATCAGTGCGTGTTTGAAAAATTTAAACTCGGTTTGATTTCTTTTGAAGCGGCACTGGATTACATGAAAGATGAAACTATCATCTTCCAGTTGAAAAAGGAACAGGCGCGCATCGAATTTGCTCAAAATGCCGCTGCCAAACGCAGAAGATAATGGAAATTCAAATTAAAGGGATTTGAAATATTATGGAAAGAAACGAACCGATTATCAATGGTTTTTTGCGTCAAATGCTGGATAATGGCGGATCAGACTTGCACCTGTCGATAAATTTTCCGCCCAAAGCCCGTTTTCACGGTAATATCGAGCCGCTTAATGATGAAATTCTGACCCCGGAGTTTATGGAAGAATTGATGGAGGAAATCTGTCTGCCCAAAAAACGCTGGGAAGTTTTTATGGAAAAGCACGATCTGGACTTCGCTCACGAAATCCCCGGCTTGGCACGTTTCCGTTGTAACTTTTTTTACAACTATCACGGCATGGCCTGTGTTTTGCGTCAAATTCCCAGTAAAATATTGACACTGGAAGATTTGCATCTTCCGGAAGTTCTAAAAAATATTTGCGAATACAAATCCGGTCTGGTACTGGTTACCGGACCTACCGGCAGTGGTAAATCCACTACGCTGGCGGCGATGATCGACTATATCAATACTTATACCAGTAAACATATCATTACGATCGAAGACCCCATTGAGTTTGTGCATCAGAATAAAAATTGTACGATCGTTCACCGGGAGATCGGAATACACAGCCACTCCTTCCCGGAAGCATTGCGCGGCGTAATGCGTTCTGACCCGGATATTGTTCTTATCGGTGAGATGCGCGATAATGAAACTATGCGTTTGGGATTAACTTGTGCTTCAATGGGTATGCTGGTTTTTGCCACGTTGCATACCAACAACGCTCCGCAGACCATCGACCGTATTATTGATGCTTTTCCTTCGGATGAGCAGGCTCAGATCCGTACCATGTTGGCAGAGTGTTTGCAGGCGATTGTTTCCCAGTTGCTCTGCCGTAAACTTGGCGGAGGCCGTGTCGCTGTGCATGAAGTTTTGCTTCATACTGACGGTTTGCCCAATACGATCCGTCAGGGGCAGATATCCAATATCAGAACGATCATTGATGCCGGTGTCGGTATGGGAATGGTGGCGATGGATAACTCCATTCAGCGGGAATTTGATGCCGGAAATATTTCTGCTGAAGAAGCATATATGAAAGCCAGTGACAAAGGACGTTTCCTTGGAGTATTGCAAGCTGAAAAAAAACAGCAGGAGGCTGAAATGGCGGCTGCCTATGATGCCGCATACGGTGAGGAAGAGCAGCAATATGATGGTGAATATGCCGAAGGTGAATATGCGGACGGCGAATATGCCGAATATGCTGATGGCGAATATACTGACGGCGAATATACTGACGGCGAATATGCCGAATATGCTGATGGCGAATATACTGAAAATGGAACCGTCTACGAAGAAGAACAGCAGTAAGGATATATAACTGATGAATGGTGAGTCAAGCCGATGGAAACGGTATGTCATGCCGGAGTGGAATCGGGCTTTTGTGATCCGTTTGTTACTGTTATTATTGTTTTCTGTAGTTTTATTTTCTGTTTTCCGGCCTTGTGTCATTTCCGGCAATAGTATGGAACCGGCGTGGAAGGATGGAAGTTTCACTTTGGTTTTCCGTTGGCGTTATTTGTTTGATGCTCCGCAAAGAGGCGATGTCGTTACGATCCGTTATTTCGGAAAACGTTTTTTGCTGAAGCGGGTTTTGGCATTGCCCGGAGATACTGTGGAATTCCGCAATGGTCTGTTGTTGGTGAATGGTGAAATCCAAGATGAACCGTATGTCGTAAATACGTGTGAATGGAATTGCGGTCCGGTAACTGTTCGGGAAGGACATTGTTTTGTGGCCGGTGATAACCGGGATCAGGATATTTTGGAACACATATCCGGAGAGGTGCCGCTCGACCGGATAAGCGGAGGGCCTTTGTTTTGAAAAAGAAAGTGATTTTTGGTGCTGTAATATTTATTCTGTGTGTTGCTCTGGCTGGAATATATTGGTTTGTGAGCCGCGACCGGCGGGCAGTGATCAATATGGTTCAGGAGTTGGCTGATTCATTGTTTTTGAAAAGCGGCAGACCGGCTCATGAAGGAGTATTGAAACATCAGAAGGTCGGAGAGTTTTTTGCAGAGCGCATTTCGATCAGGATCGTTGATCCGGAAATCTCTATGGATGTTTCCAATGAAGAACTTGTGCAATATGCCGCAATTTTTTTCCGTCAGGCTGATTCACTTGAAATCAAAACACAGGATGTTGCTGCGGAGGTCGCCGGAGAGAAAGCAACATTCAGTTGTGATGCTGAAATTTATTGTACTGTGAAAAATTCCGGAGATGAAATGTCCGGAGTTTACCGGATCAGCGGCAGTGCGGAAAAAATCGATGGAAACTGGAAGATTTCTTCAATAGTTATTGAGCCTGTTATCAAGTAAGTGCTTGTATTAACGACCAAAAGGTAATATATTATAGAATATGTTTTTTACAATTTTTTTCAGTTAAGCGGGGGAAATTTTGAAAAAAGGTCTTATTTATTCTATTGTCACCGGCATTGTAATTGTTGCCGCGGTTTTCTGTTTTTGGTGGAAGTTTTGCCGGGATTCCGGCGAGAATGATGCCGGTCGTACTTTTACCATCGGTTTTGATGCCAACTTTCCTCCTTACGGTTACATGGAGGAAAACGGAGAATATTGTGGATTTGATATTGACCTGGCCAGAGAAGTTGCACGCCGCAATGGCTGGAAGTTGGTGCTGAAACCGATCAACTGGGATGCCAAAGATGTTGAATTGAACAGCGGAATGATCGATTGTATTTGGAATGGATTTACGATTGATGGTCGCGAACACGCTTACACATGGAGCGATCCCTACGTTGCCAATCAGCAGGTCGTTTTGGTTCCGGTGGATTCTCCGATCTTTACTTTGAGAGATTTGCATGGAAAAACAGTTGCAGTACAAACTGATACCCCGGTACAGAAAGCATTGAGCAAAGATGGCAAACGTTATGAACAACTCGGCTCAAGACTGAAAGGTTTGATCATTACTCCGGATTATCCGACAGCGGTGATGATGATGGAGGCCGGCAGTGTGGATGCGGTTGCCATGGATGAGGGTGTTGCTGCCGAGCAAATGCGGAATGCTCCGGGAAAGTTCCGTGTGTTGGCAGAAACTGTGATGCCGGAGTATTATGGCATCGGTTTCCGCAAAGGAGATGTCGAGTTGCGTGATGCAGTGCAGCGGACACTGCTTGAAATGGTCGCAGACGGCACAGCGCAGGAGATTTCCGCCCGTTATTTTGACGGGGAAAACCGAATGATCCTCGGCACAGTGGAATTGGATATTCAGGAGGATGCTGATAATGCCGGAGTGGATGTGTTGAATGTTGCTGTGCAGTTGCTTAAAGGTTTAAAAGTATCGGTGATGATCTTTTTTCTGACGTTGCTTTTTGCATTGCCGCTGGGAATGTTGGTTTCCTGGGGAAGAATGAGTGGAAGTATTGTTGTCAGTGGTATATTCAAGGCATACATTTCGATCATGCGCGGTACACCGCTGATGCTGCAACTTCTTGTGTGGTATTTCGGGCCGTTTTATCTCTTTGGTATTCAGTTGTCAAGACTTGAATTTTTAGGGATCGATTATCGTTTTATTGCAGTGATCATCGGTTTCTCGTTGAATTATGCCGCTTATTTTGCTGAAATATACCGTGGCGGGATCGAATCGATTTCCCGTGGGCAGTATGAAGCTGCTGATGTGTTGGGGTATACCAGAGTGCAAACATTTTTCCGCATTATTCTGCCGCAGGTGGTAAAAAGGATACTGCCGCCGGTGACCAATGAGGTGATCACACTGGTCAAGGATACATCGTTGGCATTTTCGCTGTCAGTGCTGGAAATGTTTACCATTGCACGGCAGATCGGCAGTGCATCTTCGACGATGATCCCATTTGTTGTCGCCGGAGTATTTTACTATGTTTTCAACTTTATCGTTGCTTGGAGCATGGCATTGATTGAGAAAAAATTGAACTATTATCGGTGATGAAAATGGATTTGTTGCAAATAAGTAATCTCTCCAAAAGTTTTCATGAACACAGCGTGTTGCGTGATATTTCTTTTAAAGTCGGGCGTGGTGAGGTCGTGGCGGTGATTGGGCCGTCCGGTTCCGGTAAAACCACTTTATTGCGTTGTGCTACCATGCTGGAAAGAGCCGATGGCGGTTCTATTTCCATGGGCGGTGTCGTTTTTTTGCAGAATGGTGTTTATGCAGACCGGAAAATAATCAGAGAAGCCAGAAGCAAATGTGGAATGGTTTTTCAGGCTTTTAATTTGTTTCCGCATATGTCGGTTCTGGAAAATATTATTGATGCCCCGGTTCATGTGGCGGGTGTTTCCCGGCAGGAGGCGGAAAAAAAAGCGATGGAATTGCTGGCAAAAATGGAACTTGTTGATTATGCAAGTTCTTATCCTTGTGAATTGTCCGGCGGTCAGCAACAGCGGGTGGCTATTGCCCGGGCGTTGGCTTTGAATCCGGAGATACTGTTCTTTGATGAACCGACGTCAGCACTTGATCCGGAATTGACCAAAGGGGTTTTGCGGGTGATTCGCAGTTTGGCCGACGAAAATATGACGATGGTGATTGTTACTCATGAAATGGATTTTGCTGCGATGGTGGCTGATCGCATCGTTTTCATGGCTGACGGAATCATTGTGGAAGAAGGACGTGCTGAACAGGTGGTCAATCATCCGGTAAATGAGCGCACAAAGGCTTTTATTGCCGGATTGAAAGGTGGTTTTTAAATGATGTTTAAACGTTTATTTTTCATTTTGTCCTTGATGTTTCTGATGCCGGTGTGGGCCGGAAAAGTTATCAAGGTGGTCACTTCTGCCAACTTTCCTCCCTACGAGTTTCATCAAAACGGCCAGATTGTAGGAGTTGACATTGACATTATCCGTGAAGTTCTCCGGCGCAACGGGATGGAAATGGTGGTCGAGGATATGAAATTCGACTCCATTATCGTTGCCATCCAAACCGGGAAAGGGGATATTGCCGCTTCCGGTTTGACGGTTACAGAAGACCGTAAAAGAGAGGTGGATTTTTCAGTAACTTATGTTCAGGCTAAACAGGTCATCATTGTACGTGAAGATTCTGACATTGCCGCTCCGCAGGACTTGCAGGGCAGAAAGATCGGTGTGCAGAGCGGTACGACCGGCGATACTTTTGTGACCGAAAATATCGGCAATCCCCAGCGTTTTGACGATGCAAGTACGGCTGTTGCCGCATTGAAAAGCGGAAAACTTGATGCGGTGGTTCTGGATTATGAGCCTGCTCGGGTCCATGTTGCCAGAAATGCCGGATTGAAATTGCTGGATGAACCGCTTACTTCCGAAGAATACGCCTTCGCCGTGGCCAAGGGAAATCGTGAACTTCTGGAAATGATCAACAAAACATTGCAAGAGATGATTGCAGACGGTACGATCGAGAATATCAGGGCCAAATACGAAAAAGTTACCGACATCGAAGTCGCTGAAACTGATCCTGATGGTTCATTCAAGGATGATTTGTATACTGTATTTGTGAAAAATGCCAGATGGCGTTATCTGTGCAATGGTCTTAAAGTGACACTGCTGGTGGCGTTTTTCTCGGTGATTCTCGGCGTTTCCATCGGATTTTTTGTGGCGATTATCCGCAGTACTGCTGATACGACGGGGAAATTGAAAATTGCCAATTTCCTTTGCAAGGTATATCTGATGATCATCCGGGGAACCCCGGTGGTTTTGCAGTTGCTGATAATCTACTTCGTGGTATTCGGTTCAATGGATGTGGATAAAGTGTTGGTTGCGATCATTGCTTTCGGCATCAATTCCGGGGCTTATGTGGCTGAAATCATCCGTTCAGGAATTATGTCCATTGATCGCGGCCAGATGGAAGCCGGACGCAGTTTGGGATTATCTTACAGTAAAACCATGATATTGGTCATTTTGCCGCAGGCTTTGAAAAATGTTTTACCGGCATTAGGCAATGAATTTATTGTACTGCTTAAAGAAACCAGTGTGTGCGGATTTATTGCGTTGGAAGATTTGACCAAGGGCGGGGATGTTATCCGCAGTCAGACTTATAATGCGTTTCTGCCATTGATCGCAGTGGCATTGGTTTATCTTGTTCTGGTGATGACCTTCTCCTTTGCATTGGAGAAATTGGAAAAAAGGTTGAAGAAAAATGAGTGATGAAATCATTTTGGAAGCTTGTTCATTGATCAAGGAATTTCCGGCTTTGCGTGCCGTGGATAACGTTTCTTTTTCGGTGCATAAAGGCGAAACAGTTTTTATCGTCGGTCCATCCGGTTCCGGGAAAAGTACTTTTCTGCGTTGTCTGAATATGCTGGAAAAGCCTACCGGAGGCGAGGTGTTGTTTCATGGCAAGCCGATCAATGCGGATTCTCGTGGAATCAACAGTTACCGCAGTAAAGTCGGTATGGTGTTTCAGCATTTTAATTTGTTTCCCCATCTTACTATTCGTCAGAATATAACTTTGGCTCCGGTGAAAACCGGTTTGTTAACTGAAGTTCAAGCCGAGAAAAAAGCAGATATTTTATTGCAGAGGATCGGTTTGCTGGATAAGGCGGATGCTTATCCGATGCAGTTGTCCGGCGGTCAGAAACAGCGGGTAGCCATTATCCGAGCCTGTGCAATGTCGCCGGAAATTTTGCTTTTCGACGAACCGACATCGGCTTTGGATCCGGAAATGGTTGGTGAAGTACAGTCATTGATGAAAGATCTTGCCGCAGAAGGTATGACTATGATCGTAGTTACTCACGAGATCACATTCGCTGCTGAGGTGGCTGATCGTATGGTGTTCATGGATCATGGTAAAATTTTGGAGGTCGGAACTCCGACACAGTTGATGAATTCTGACAATCCGAGGATCAAAGAGTTTTTCACTAATGTTTTATAACAATAAATAGAAGCATGAAAGGATGATGAAAAATGAAAAAAGTGTTGTTGATACTGCTTGGAGCGATTTTTTTTACCGGTTGCGCAACAGTCAGGCAAAGTGAAGAGGAATTGAGTGAAGCCGAAAGAATTGCCGCCAGAGAGCAGCAAATGGGCGAGGTGATGCTTGAGGCATTCCGGACTAAAAATTTTGAGCAGTACATCCAGTTTATTCCCCGTGGCGGCCGTCAGGAATATACACCGGAAATGTTCAACAATCAGCAACGTGAAATCCAGGCGAGTATGGGGGAGATCGTTTCATGGCGTTTCCTTGGCCGCTTGGAATTGGAACCGGCACACCGGTTGGTTTGGGCTGTGCGTTTTAAGAGTCGCACCATCCGGGGCGAGGAGATTCACAAAGAAGCACTCTTTTCGATCGTTGTTGGGCGGGTCGATGAAAATTTACGGGTTTTTCTTTTCGCATTTATCTGAAAAAACACTTGCAAAAAGCAAAAAATATGCTACATTATGTTTGATTGTTAAGTTAACCTTACATAAATAAAATATGGAGATTGTTTGTAATGGGCAAGAGTTTTAGTAGGATGTGGCAGGGGGCAATGGCATTTGTTATGGTTGCTGTTGCCGGTTGTTACAGTTATCAGGAGCCGGCGGCTGCAACTTACGGTGAAAGTTATTCTCAGCGTCAGAATGATGCTGCGGATGATATGTTCAAGGACATTACTGTTTTGACATTGCGTGATGCCCAGCGTATTGCGATCAGAAATAATCCGACTTACATAGCCGCTTATCATGCGATGGAAGCGGCCCGAATGAAATATTTGCAGGCTTGGGGGGCTTATTCTCCGACTGTGACCGCATTTTTTGATTTGGGTGCATCCACCTCGTGGGATATTCATCGTACTGGTTCGAGCCCGACTCATGATCATCCCCGGTATGAGGGGATCAACACCTCTACCGGAGTTAAAGCGTCACTTTTGATTTTTGACGGTTTTGCCCGGATGTTCCGGTTGAAAGCCGCCCGCAGTGGGTTTGATTATCAGGCCCGAATGGAAGAAGATGCCTGCCGCACCATGATGCTGGCTGTTTCCTACGCGTACAACACGGTGCTGCTTGCAAAGGAAAACCGCCGGATCGCATTGGAGGATAAACGCTTCCAGTTGAGTTCTCTGGAAAATACCAAACATAAATTTGATGCCGGTGCCGCTCCTTTGAGTGATGTGCTTAACTTTGAGATCTATGTCCGTAATGCGGATCTCAGTTTGATTGCTGCTGATTATCAGTATGAAGTGGCAATCTATGCATTGGCGCAGTTGATGGGGTATCCGGAAGGAACTTTGCCGGAACACGTTACTTTCCCGGAAGGTTATCAGACGGAGTTCGCTGATTTGCCTGCGGTTGAGATCTATTTGGATGCGGCATTGGCCAACCGTCCTGATCTCAAAGCTTATCGTGAACAGTTGAATATTGCTAAATATCAGGTTTATCAGGCTTGGGGGGCTTATTCTCCGACGGTCAGCGGCTACGCCCAGTGGTCGGTCAGTACCAGAGATGAGAGAAATTATCCCCGGTATCATTGGGATAGTATTGATACTACTGGATTTTCATACGGAATCCAAGCTTCCTGGACAATTTTCAACGGCGCGATCCGCTTTAATCAGTTGCGTGAAGCGCAGGCATCACAGGCTGTGGCGGAGTATCAGGTGGCGGCGCAGTGGTTTGCTGTGGTCAGTGAAGTGCGTACCGCATACGCCAACTATATTCAGAATGTCCGTAAAACACGTTTGCTTGCCGAAGTGCGTGAACTTTCCGCCCGTCAGCGGGATCTTGTTCAGGAGGAATATCAGGCCGGTAAAGCTGAGCTTACCCGTTTGAATGAAGCCCAGCGAGACTTGGTCGAAGCGGAAACATCTCTTGCCTCAAGTTACATCAATGTTCAAAATGCCAAGGCGCAGTTGATTTCAGTGGTCGGTGGTACTTCTGCTGAATATTACATGAGTAATGATGGAAGCAGCCGTTATCCGGGATTGGATGGCATTGCCGCTGCGGAAGAATCTGCAGACAGCGGTTCTGCCGGTGGTCAGACGGAACCGGTCGCGGCTCCGACAGTGAATCGTCCGGCACCTGCCGGTAACGCTCCGGCGATTCCGGGTTCAGCTTCTGAACAGTAATATACTTTACAAAAATGTTTGGCAAAAATAAAAAAGAGTCGTTTATTGTCTACACAGCCGGAGCGGCGGTCTTGAAAGAGATCGCCCGTCCGGTAACTGTTGTATCTGACGAGATCCGCCAGCTTGCTTCTGATATGCTCAAGGCAATGCGGGTCTTTAATGGTATCGGATTGGCGGCTCCGCAGTATGGTAAATCGTTACGGATGGTTGTTTTTGATGTGCCGGCTGAAAATTCCACCGGTACACCCGGCGAAGAGTATCTGTTGCCGAAAATGCCTTTAACTGTGATCAATCCTGAAATAGTCGCCCGCTCTGAACAGTTGATCAAACGAGAGGAAGGTTGTTTGTCGGTGCCGGATATTTTTGCTCCGGTGACCCGGCCGGCAACAGTGGTTTTCCGGGCACAGACTTTGGATGGTGAATTTTTTGAGTTTGAATGCGGCGGTCTGCTGGGCCGTTGTATTCAGCATGAATTGGATCATTTGGATGGTTTTCTGTTTACTGACCGTCTTGCTCCGGAAGATGAAAGAGTTATTCGCGGGGATTTGAATCGGTTGAAAAGTATCGGGCAGAGTTGCAATTATCGAAGGATCAGTAAAAAATGAGTTTTTGGCGTTCTTTTTTTGGAACGTGCCGTGGGCCGTACATATTTCATGACTTATGTAAGAAGCACTCATGGGGCAGGGTGATTTGGCATTTATTCGTGCTTTGTTTGCTTTGCAGTATCTGTATCGGTATTGGCAATTATTTAATGGTAAAATTCCGTTGGCGGGCAGCATATCATAAATTCAACGAAGTTTTCGGAGCAAGTGTTGAATTATCTGAAAGTGGCATTATTCCCCGGAATGCTCCGGATGAAAACCGTCGCCAGGAATTGCCGTATAATACTCTGTTGATTTATACTCCGGAGGGACCGGATGCTGAATATGCTGATGAGACTTTGGAAAAACGCAATTTGATTATCGTTTGGAATCAGGCCGGATTGTTTGTTTTTACCCGTCATGATGGCGATTTATGGAGTTGGGTGCGTTATTTGCCGGATGGTTCATTGGAAAATTCTGCAGATTTGATTGGTTATCCGGCCATGAAAGATAAAATGATCGAGTTCGCCGGCATGAAACTTGGTGACAGCCGTTGGGCGTTTCCGGAATCAATGGATGGCGAGATGGATAGTTACCGTCTTTTCCGTTTGATCAGATTTGGTTTTGCGGTCGGAAAGGCGGCATTGTTCTTTGTTTCAAGTTTGATGTTGATACTTTTTACATCGCTGATCTTTTCCGTGATTTATTGGCTGCTGTCGATGAAAAAGCAGTTGTTTTCATTTACGACCCTTTGGAAAACCGCCGTATATGCGGCTTTCCCTGTGATATTGGTGGTAAATGCTTTTCCTGCATTGCAGTTGCCGGGAACCAATTATTACAGTTATCTGTTTCTTATCGGTTGGACCGGGTATTTGTTCTATGTCTTGCGTTATATGGCATTGAATCCGTCAGCGGATGAAGAAGATGAAAAAAAACAAGGAGAAGCCAATGGAAGCAACTGAAAAATTTTTCAGGGTTTCCCGGTGGTATACGGATTTGGCTCCGTGGACATGGGATACGAAGTTTGTCAAATTGCGTAAAGAAGTCAGGGATGCTTTCGCTTCTCACATGGATGAGGGCGAGGCTAAAAAGTATCTTTATTCTGAAGATGGAAAAAAACTGATGGCAGATTTGGCAGAGCCGATGGGGGACATTCCCGGCAATGCCTTTGCTTTTGTGGACTGTTGTGCGCCGACGGATACCGAGCGATTCAGCACTAAAGGTGGAGCTGTCTATTCGCCGCGAAGTGCACTTTTCTATTTGCTTCAAAGCAAAAAGGTCGCGGATTCTGCGGCCAGAGGAGAGGTGGAATTTATTTGTTTGCGTCCATTTCGTAATATTACCAAGGCGCGGGAATTCCGACTTTTTATTTATGAGGGTAAACTTTCGGCGATGAGTCAATATCATTTGATCCGCCATTTCCGCCGGTTGGAAGGGGTGAAAGATGGATATTGGAAAAAAGCCTGTGATTTTGTTGATGAAATCGTTTGGCGTTTGCCGGTAAAAACTTTGGTGATAGATATTTATATTACTTCGGGTAATGATATATTGATTGTTGATCTTAATCCGTGGGGGGGCGAAACTGATCCGTTGTTGCTGAATTCATGGGAACGGGATTGGAGTATTCCGGTCGGAATTCAACTGATGGCGCCGCCTACTGAAATCAAGGGCGATGTAAAAGTTTCTTTCTAAATGTTGGGAACACCACCGGAATTACTCCGATGGTGTTTTTTTATGTCTTGATTTAGATGTGCTGTTGTAAAGTTTTTAATCCCAAGACGGTAAATTTTTGGCAAATATTTTAAGTTTTTGTTGCCGTTGCTGATAATCCGGCATAATATTGGCAACATTGCGCCAGAAAAGAGCAGAGTGATTCATTTCTTTCAAATGAGATAATTCGTGGACGATTACATAATCCACGCAAGCAACCGGACACTGAACCAACTTCCAACTTAAAGATATAACTTTTGCGGATGTGCATGACCCCCAACGGGTATTGGCCGATGTTATCCGTATTTTTGATGGGTGCAAACCACATTTATTTTCCCAAATCTCCATGCGTTTGCGAAAAACGGTCAGTGCAAGTTCCCGGTAGAGGGTTATCATGGAATTTTTCATAGATTGTTCATCGCCGCGGGGAATGAGAAAAGCATCATCAAAAAGTCGCAGACGGCGAGTATGACGCAACTCAAACAACTCTCCTAAAAGCAAAAACTTGCTTTCACCGCTGAAATCCAATTGCGGTCGGCGGGGAGTCGCACGGCGCAGTGCTTCTATTGCCGGAGCATTTGATTGAATCAACTGCGGGGCGAAGCGGTCATTGAATGATTGCGGAACCAGTAATTCAATGACTCCGTCCGGAGCAATTCGCAAGGCGATTTTTTTACGCCTTGCGCTGTGGATTATCCGATATTGATTATTCTGCATCAGCAAGAAATTTTTCTGCATCCATTGCGGCTCTTGCCCCCATGCCGGCAGCTACGATCGCCTGACGGTAACGGGGATCGGCGCAATCCCCGGCTGCAAAAACCCCGGAAATATTGGTGCAGGAGGTGTTGTTTTTCAAAACAATAAATCCGGCGATATCTGTTTCCACTCCGGCATCGTGGAAAAGTTTACTGCTGGGGGTATGGCCGAGAGCAGTGAATACTGCCGAGCAGGGAAGCAGAGACTCTTTGTTGAATTCCCGGTCAAGTATTCTTACTCCTGAAACTTTGGAATCTCCCACGATTTCGGTAATCAAAGTGTTGAGGTGAAATTTGATTTTGGGATGCTGTTTGGCTCTTTCGGCCATGATCAAAGATGCACGCAATTGATCCCGGCGGTGGATCAGATGGACTTCAGAAGCAAATCTGGTCAGAAACAACGCTTCTTCCATGGCAGAATCTCCGCCGCCGGCAACGACAACCGGCACATCTTTATAAAACGCACCGTCACAGGTCGCACAAGCCGATACTCCATTGCCGTAGAGACGGTCTTCGCCGGGGATATCCAGCCGTCGCGGAATTGCTCCGGAAGCGATAATGAGAGCTTGACAGTCAATGGTTCTCCCGTCGGAAACTTTTAGTGTATGCGGTCCACCGGGAGTAAGCGCAACATCGGTGATTTGTTCGTATTCGAAAAACGCACCGAATTTTTCCGCTTGAAACTGGATATCCATCACCAGATCAAAACCGTTTACACCATTAGGGAATCCCGGAAAATTTTCCACATCACCGGTTTGAGTAAGCAGCCCGCCCGGGATATTTCCAGCGAAAACAAGTGGTTTTAAACCGGCTCTGGCGGCATAGATTGCTGCTGTTGAACCGGCCGGACCATTTCCTATGATTACGAGTTTTTCCATGAGAAGTTCCTTTTCGTTTTTTTATTTTACTCTGATCACTCTTAAACGTACATCATTAAGTACGATTTTTCTACTGATAAAAAGAATATTTTGCGGTTTTTTGTTAAAATAGTTTGACTTTATCGGAAAAATGCAGTATATTTTGGGAAAATGTCAACTTAATTTACAAACTTTTGCTTATGCGTTTCACACACATATCCGGCAAACGCCGCATTTTTGAAAAACTCCGCCGGGAGGGGAGAATATCACGGGCTGAATTGGCTCGTAAATGTTCGTTGACCCGTCCTGCAGTATCTGCGATCGTTGAAGAATTGATCGCAGATGGATTGGTGCGTGAACTTGGTCCGGGGCGTTCGACCGGCGGCAAGCCGCCGATTATGTTGGAATTTGTGCCGGAAGCGCGTTGTGCGATCGGTATCAACCTCGGCGGCGATGGTTTGATCGAAGGGGTACTGTGTAATTTGTCCTGCGGGGTACTGCGATCTGAATCAGTAGCCTATGAGAATAATTTTGAAAATATTTTGCAAGGTTCGGAAAGACTTGTCAGAATGTTATCAAACAGTATTTCCGGAGGCGTTTTGGCTGGTGTCGGAATCGCTGTATCCGGTTTGGTGGATAACCATGGGATCGTTGTTCATTCCAGTTTGGACATTGTGGGCAAACCTCTGGCAGAAATGTTGGAACACAATGCTGGTGTGCCGGTGAAAGTTGAGCGTCGTCCTAACGCTGCCGCCTTGGCAGAAGCTCTTTTTGGAGCGGGACGTGATGCTTCACGCCTGGTTTATTTAACCAGTGGGTTCGGTGTCGGTGCCGGATTGGTAATAAATAATGAAATTTTTACCGGCAGTCATGGGTTCGCCGGAGAGGTGGGGCGGATGCATTTGCCTGATTCCCGGGTGTTGGAAGAGGCGGCCAGACCCAGCGAGATGTTGCGGAAGTATGCTGACGCAACCGGAATGTGTGTGGATATGGATGAATTTATCTGCCGTTATCAGGCCGGAGACAGACTCGCTGACAGTATGGTTCTGGAAAATGCCCGTTTTATGGCTTATGCTGCCGGTATTGCCGCTGAACTTTTTGATCCCGATGCCTTGGTGCTGGGGGGGGATGTTCTGGAGTTCGGAGAGCGGCATTTTGAAACATTCAGACGGGAGTTCCTTGCTGTTTCAACCGCTGCCGCATTGGGAAAACCGCCGGTCGTGGTGCGTTCTATGTTTGGGCGGCGCGGTGTCGCTGTCGGCGGTGCGCAGATAATACTTGATTCGTTGATACAATGATCCATCTTTATGTGAAAGGAAAGAAAAAAATGGATGTGAAAATTTTTGAAGACAAATTTGCGTTAGGCAAAGCTGCGGCCGCTCTTGGTGCTGAAAAAATCCGGGCGGCGATTGCCAAAAAAGGTTATGCCAATGTTATTTTGGCTACCGGTGCCAGCCAATTTGAAATGTTGGAAGCTTTGTTGACTGAAAAAGACATTGATTGGAGCGTGGTGAAATTTTTCCATTTGGATGAATATGTCGGTCTGCCGATCACCCATCCGGCCAGTTTCCGTCTTTATCTGTGGACTCGTTTTATTCAGAAACTTCCGGTGCCGCCTGCCGCATTTTTCCCGGTAAATGGTTCCGGTAAAGATATCAGGGCCGTGCTTAAAGAACTGGAGAAAAATATTACCGAAAATCCTATCGATGTGGCTTTTGTCGGTATCGGTGAAAATGGTCACCTTGCTTTCAACGATCCCCCGGCTGATTTTGATACTGAAGATGCCTATCTGGTTATTGAGTTGGAAGAGCGTTGCCGTAAGCAGCAGCTCGGCGAAGGTTGGTTCCCGACTTTTGACGATGTGCCTACCCATGCGATCAGCATGAGTGTCAAACAGTGCATGAAAGCCGCTTGTATTATCAACAGTGTGCCGGATTTGCGTAAAGCGGAAGCGGTCAAAATGGCCTTGGAAGGACCGGTGACCAATATGTGTGCTGCCAGTATGTTGCAGTTGCATCCGGATTGCACGACATTTCTTGATAAAGATTCTGCATCATTGTTGACTAAATAACTATGGTAACAGAGTTTATCTTTGTCCGGCACGGGGAGACACAGGCAAACCGTGCCGGAATTCTTCAGGGTAATACTGATTGTCCTTTGAATGAAAATGGTATCCGGCAAGCCCATGCTGTAGCGGAATATCTGCAGAATACCGAATTTGATGCGGCGTATAGCAGTCCGTTGTCAAGGGCTTTTAAAACGGCGGAGATAATTGCCGGATGCGGACATGAGAATATGCCGTTGCTTGCCGATGAAAGATTGCGTGAGTGGAATTGCGGACAGATCGATGGTTTGAAGTGGGAAGATATCCATGCTAATTATTCCCATGAGGCAAAGTCATTTTGTTTTGAACAGATCGACGTTCAGATGCCGGGTGGAGAGTCAGGTGTCGAATTTCAGAATCGGATTGCCGCTTTTCTGGATGAAGCAGCCATCCGTCATGTCGGGAAAAGGATTTTGCTGGTTGCGCATGGTGGAGTATTGCAACGGATGTTTCGGGTGGTCGCCGGAGTGATTGTGCCGGGCAATATGATTCCCCTGGCAGGAAATGCCTCTGTAAGCAGTTTCATTTATAATCACGATTTAAAAGCATGGCAGTTGACATCATGGAATATCCGGGAGCATTTGAAAGGTATTCCCCAGCATATTTCTCGTGTTTTGTAATTACAATTTCACCGTTTGTATTTTTATACATACGGTGTTTTTTGTGCCGGATTACTTGAATCTGGCGCAGTTTATTTGCCGGAAACCAGCATTTGCAGTTGTTTGAAATCTTTCGGCAAAGGAGAGGTGAAAGTCATCATTTCGCCGCTGACCGGGTGGGGCAGGGCAAGTTTCCAGGCGTGTAACATCTGCCGTGAAACGCCGGGAAATGAACAATTCCGGTTGCCGTAGACCTCGTCGCCGAGGATCGGCAATCCGATCGAACTCAAATGTACCCTGATCTGATGAGTGCGGCCGGTAAAAATTTTTACTTCTATCAACGTCAATGGAATATTATTTACCATTTTATGGGCAATTATTTTATAAGTTGTGTGTGCCTCTTTTCCATTGCGATCCACAATAGCCATTTTTTGCCGGTTGACCGGATGGCGGCCGATAAGTGTTTTTAATTCTCCGGTAATCTGTTTGGGGACACCTCGACAGATGGCAAGGTAGGTTTTTCCGGTTTTCCGGTCGGCAAATGCTCTGCCAAGTTTGAATTTTGCTTCCACGGTTTTGGCAACAGCCAGACAACCGCTGGTGTCCTTGTCGAGCCGGTGGACTATGCCAGGGCGGGATGAATCGTCTTCGGCAAAATCTTGTGACATGGATGGATAACGACCAAGCAGGGCATTAACGATGGTGCCTTCGTGATTGCCGGGGGCAGGGTGAACTACGACTCCCGCCGGTTTGTCGATTACCAGAAAGTGTGGATCTTCATAAAGAATGTCGAATTCAAACGGTTCAGGAGAAACGGTTTCGGAATTGTTTGAATCCGGAATGGTTACTGACAGTGTCATCCCCGCATGAACTGCAAATCGCGGTTGGGTGACTGGGTTCCCATCAACTGTTACTGCACCATTTTTGATCAGATTCTGCAGAAAAGTACGTGAGTAATCCGGCAATAATATCGCCAAAGCCCGGTCCAGCCTGCCGGATGTTTCATTTGTGGTTGTGAATACAGGCATTTTTCTTTTCCCGGTGCAGAGAATAGAACAACAATCCGGCTCCGGTGATGATGAGCAACAAACTTATGCATTGGGCCCCGGTAAGGTTGAGGATATATTTTTCATCAACCCTCAACATTTCATTGAAGAAACGCAAAACACCGTATGTCATCAAATAGGCTGAAACGACTGTTCCGCGTTTTGCTCCTTTGCGCAACAGCAGACAAAAGACAATGCAAAGGATCACATTTTCAGCAGCTTCCACTAATTGAACCGGATGTACCATGGCTCCGGCCAATCTTAATTTTGTGCCGATCGGAGCGGGTACCCCCCAGAAACTGTCTGTGACTGCACCGTGGCAACAGCCGTTAAGGAAACAACCGGTTCTTCCGAATGCATGAGCTGCCGTCAGAGATGGAACAAATATATCCAGAATCCGGATGGTGTCAAGTTTATTTTTCAGCGTATAGATCACCAATGAAATAAATGCCAGAATGAAGCCGCCATAAAAAACCAGACCGCCGCGGTGGATATAAAAAATCGTAACAGGGTCTTTGTCGAATCCATCTTCGTGGAAAAATTCAATGACATGATATATGCGTGCACCTAAAATTCCGGCAATCAGGGTTATGATCATCATCGTTCCGCATTGATCTTTCGTTAGACCATCGACGAAACGGCGGTTTTTTTCCAACAGAATGGAGGCCGTCAAAAAACCGAGAGCTGCCATAACTCCATACCAGCGGATGGAAAGGGTACCGATTTCAAAAAATATTGGATTCATAAATTATTTTCCTCGATTTTCTTTTTTTTGCGGGCGAAAAATTCAATGGCAATTACCAGTAATAAACCACCAAGCAGGCAGCCGATGATGCCGATCATGCTTAAATTGAATTCCGGAGCATCGTAAATCATGCGTTCATTAATTTCGTGATGCCATGGCCAGAGACGGGGAATTGCTCCGACCATGAAGCCGATCAAGGCGGCGATAGTGGCATTGTAAAAGTTTTTGAGCAGATAGTTGAGCAGATGAACAAATGCTCCTATACCGATCACCGCACCGAGGCCGAGGAAAAGAACGGTTGAAACATCTTCTGCGGAAAATTGCAAATGGGAAAGATTGCCGACCGCCAGCCATACCCGGTGGTATTGTCCGAATATCAGCAACAGAAAAGAACCGGAAAGACCGGGCAGGATCATGGCGATAATACAAATGGCACCATAGAGCATGAGCATGTACCATTGACTGCCGCCATCAACCGGCACCAGTGATACTATGCCGAATGCCGCCAGCGCACTGATGGCAAAACTTATCCACGCACCGGGAGTCCATTTTTGCATTTGACGGTTGACGGTAAAAATACTGGCAATGATCAGGCCGAAAAAGAAAGCGAAAGTATATGATTTGTGATTTTCCAGCATCCAAACGAAAAATTTTGCCAAAGTGGCAAACGAAACAACTACTCCCAAAACTAACCCGAAAAGGAAACGCCATGGAATGCGTTCATAAAGTTTTTTCCATTGACCGGCAAGTAGCAATTTGAGTGTTTCTGCACTGGCAATCGTGCTGATCGCATTGGTCAATTTTGCAAAAGCCCCCATTATAAAGAGCATGGTTCCGCCTGAAACGCCGGGGATGACATTGGCTCCTCCCATGCAGAATCCCACGGAAAAATTATAGAAATCTTCTTTGAGATTTTTGACGTTGATCATAAGTGAATACCTCTGAAACTGGTTCGCAGACACAAAAATGGCAACCCCGCCAGGACTCGAACCTAATCTAAATGGACCAAAACCACTTGTGCTACCATTACACCACGGGGTTGCGCAATCACAACATTTTATTAATATAATCCGCTTTTCTGATTTTTCCACATAAAAACTGAAAAAAATTGTAAAATCAGTGAACTTTGACGGAAAAAACGAAAAAAAAGCGGTTTTGTGATAAAAAAACTTGCGTTTGTGATGTTGCGAGATTATATTTATTAAGTGTATCAAAATGCTGTAATAAAAAGACGGCAAATAAAATTACAACCAACTTTATGTGGAAAGGCAGATATGATGTTGAAAAAAATTTCTCTGGTGGCGTTTTTTGTGTTCATGGCGACGGCAATTTTGCAAGCAGCTCCTTTTATGAGTCACAATTCGCGTCGCGCTCCTCAAACATTGATTGTGGTCGGAAACTATAAAACTCCGCGCTTGATGGCGGCTACGATCAAGGGGTTGACCAGTCAACCGTATATGGTGATCACCAATGATGGTCGTTATTTCCTCTTTATGACCCGTTCCACAACTGAAATCCCGGCTGACCGTCTTGCGGCCTATCTCAACCGTCTTGATCCCAACCGTGTGGTTATTATCGGAGATGAAAGATATGTTACCCGTGAGCAGGAAAATGCTTTGCGCCAGATCAATACCAAACGGATTCCCATTATTCGTATTTATGGTGGAGATTGGGGGCGTATTGCAGAGGAGTTGGATGATTTGCTCAATATCGGAAATCTCGCCCGTGAGTTCCGTCGCAATTACTTTGATCTTTCCATGAGTGATGCCGAGGTTCGTGATTCTTCCGACGGAGAAGAACCATCCGCTCCGCCCGCCCGTGGTGATGCTCCGGCTGCACAGCCTGCCGGCAGTGATGATACTCCTGTTGCTGAACCTGATGCACTCTAATTCAATTTCAGGCGTAAAAATATGACTTCACTCTACCGTATCGCTGTCAATTGTTTCCGTGAGGCTCTCCGGGAACCGGTGTATTTTCTGATGCTTTTCGGAGCTTTGCTGATCATCGGACATTACCCGTGGATGACTTTGTTCGTTTTTCGAGAACAATTGAAACTGGTCGTAGACGGAGCGATGGCAACCACGATGCTTTTTTCATTGGCGATCGGGGTTATCAGTGCTGCAAGTACGATTGCCAGAGAAATGCGTAATGGTACAGTGCTGTTGTTGTTGAGCAAGCCGATTCCCCGGTGGAGTTTTGTGATCGGCAAGATGATCGGAATCGTGGCTGTGTCGGTACTTTTCTGTATTGTTTGCTGTTGTGCTTCTGTGATATCGGTTTATATTGCAGTAGATCAATTCCGGATGGAGATGACTCTCTATCTCTTTTTTCTCGGCTTGCTGATCGTTGCCTGTATTGGCGGTTTGGTGCTTAATTACATCAAGGGAGTCTCATTTTCGGAATTTACCGCATATTTGGCCGCTTTGTTGATGATTGGTATGACAATTTATTGTCTGAAGTATCAGCCGCATCCGGAATTGTCACTGGCTGATTTGGGAAAAGCACTCTTTTTGTTGATCCCGGCGGTTGTGGTCATGTCTGTATTATCGGTTGGTTGTGCGACGAAATTTGACGTCGTGCCTACCATGTGCTTGTGTACGGTATTTTTCTTTCTCGGCTTGATGTCCAGTTATCTTTTCGGTTCCGGCGCATCTGATCCGACTTTGTCTGCGATTTATTCTTTGCTTTATGCGGCTATTCCCAACTGGCAGCTTTTTTGGATGGCTGATGCGATGGCAGTGAATCGTGTGATCCCGATGAGTTATGTTTATGGAGCGTGCGGATATGCAGTAGTTTATTCGCTGATCATTGCCGTTTGGGCTGTGGTCTGCTTCCAGAATCGCGAAGCTGCCGGTTCGCAGGAAATTTGATTTTTTTGCTTGCGGCAGATCATGGATGAATCTCCGGAAAAATCTCCCCTGATCGTGCTTGATGAGGTGGATTCTACCAATACTTGGGCGATGCGTAATTTTGAAACGCTGGTCGATGGTACGGTCATCGCTGCGGTGTTTCAAAGTGCCGGGCGCGGCAGATTGGGGCGCAAGTGGCAGACGTTGCCGGGAACTGCTCTTACGGTCAGTGCAGTTTTCAAAAATGTTGAAAAACCCTTTCATGCCGGAATCATCATTGGACTTGCCGGATTAGAATTGATCCGGGAATATGCTCCAGCGGCTTTCTCCTTTTTTAAATGGCCAAATGATATCTATATTCGAGAGTGTAAAATATCCGGAGTCCTTTCTGAAGGCGTTTTGCGTGGTGGATGTTTACGAGGGGTGGTTTCCGGTATCGGAATCAATGTGAATCAAAGCTCTGATGATCTTGCCGTATTGGAAAATCCGGCAACTTCCTTATCTGTGCTTGTCGGGAAAAAGTTTTTTCTTGAAAAGTTGCGTTTTGAACTTGCAGAAAAGATAAAAAAATACTATATTATATATCAATCAAATTCCGGAACTGTACTTGAATTGTGGCGTGATGAAAATCGTCTGATCGGGGAAAATCTGGTTTTGAATATGCCCGATGGCAGCGTAAGGCAGGGGTGTTTTACTGCGATCGGAGCAAACGGGGAGATGTGTTTGCGTTCTTCCGATGGTGAAAATTTCCGTTTTGATTGCGGAGATGTGAAGATCGACACATCGTTGATTGATTTTAATTTGTTGGAAAACAAGTGTAAACCAAAACAGTGACCGGTCAAACGGTCATTAAAAACAAAAGGAGTATCCATGGGTGATAAAATGCTCGCCGGACTTCAGTTGATGGTCTTTGGTATGGGAATGGTGTATGTGTTCCTGATTATCATGATCTGTTGCATGAAGTTGATGTCCAAAATCATTGCGCCGATCGCAGCAAAGCAGAAGGCTGCCGAAGATGCGGCCAAAGCGGCTGTTAAAAAGAGTGCGCCGGCATCTTCTGATGATACGGCTCTGGTAGCGGCTGCGGTCGCTGCAGTGGCTGCCCGTCGCTGAATTGAGAAATAAAAAAATAAACTATAAAAAGGTGTTTTAATGAAAAAGATTAAATTCATGGATTGCTCATTCCGTGACGGATTTCAGTCCTGTCTCGGTGCCCGGGTAAAAACAGAAGACTTTCTTCCCGCTCTTGATGCCGCAGTGAAAGCCGGAATCAATCACATCGAAATCGGTGGCGGTGCCCGTTTTCAGGCTCTTTATTTCTATTGTCAGGAAGATGCTTTTCAGATGATGGATAAATGGCGTGAAACCGTTGGCCCGGATGTCAACTTGCAGACTCTTTCCCGTGGTGTCAATGTGGTTGGTCTTTCCAGTCAGTCCAGCGATATCATCGATCTGCACGCCAAACTTTTCAAGAAACATGGTATTACCACTATTCGCAACTTTGATGCTCTCAACGATGTGCGCAACCTTGATGTTTCCGGTCGTGCGATTGCCAAACATGGTTTGAAACATCAGGTTACGGTTACTTTGATGGGACTTGCTCCTAATTTGAACGAAGCCTACGCCCATACTCCTAAATTTTACATTGATCGTCTCAATGAAATTCTGCAGTCCGGCATTCCTTTTGACAGCGTAGCTTTCAAAGATGCTTCCGGTACCAGCACTCCGGCGACTGTTTTTGAAACTATCAAACAGGCCCGTGAAATTCTCGATGCCAACTACGGCAAAGGAGCCAAAGAGATTCAGTTCCACACTCACGATACTGCCGGTATGGCGGTTGCCTGTAACATGGCGGCAATTGAAGCGGGAGCTGATGTTATCGACTTGGCGATGAGTCCGCTTTCCGGTGGTACTTGTGAAGCAGATATCCTCGTTATGTATCAGAAATTGCGTGGTACGGATTACACTTTGGATATTGATCCGGAAAAAATTCTCGGTGTGGAAAAAATCTTTGAAAAATGCATGGATAAATATTTCATGCCGCCTGAATCAATGCAGGTTTCTCCGAAGATTATCTTCTCACCCATGCCGGGTGGTGCGCTCACTGCCAATACCCAGATGATGCGCGATAATAAATGCCTTGACAAATATGACAAATGCATTGAGGAAATGCGTGATGTGGTGGCCAGAGGCGGTTTCGGAACCAGCGTGACTCCGGTCAGTCAGTTCTACTTCCAGCAGGCTTTCCGCAATGCGGTGCAGGGCAAAAATCCGGATGGTTCCTGGAAAATGGATCCCAACGGCTACGGTAAAATGGTTCTCGGTTATTTCGGTAAAACTCCGGTTGCTCCTGATCCGCAGTTGGTCAAATGGGCAAGCGAGCAGCTCGGTCTTGAACCGACCGATAAAGCAGTGGTTGAACTCAACGATGCCAATCCGAAACTGGGTATCGCTTACAATACCGAACTGCTGAAAGAGAATGGTTTGGAAGTTACCGAAGAAAATATCTTCATCGCCGCTGCCTGCGGTGAAAAGGGTATCAACTTCCTCAAAGGTGACAAGCCCATGGGCATCCGTTACAAAGAAGAGGAAAAACCGGCAGCCAAAGGTGGCGCAAAGGCTTATACTGCCAATGTCAATGGTACTAATGTCGTGGTTGAACTCAATGCCGCCGGTGATGCTTACACTGCCAAAGTCAACGGCAAGAGTTTTGAAGTCAAACTTTCTGAAGGTGCTTCTGCGGCAGCCGTTGCTCCCGCTGCCGGTGCCGCCAGCACCATGACCAGTCCGCTTCCGGGTACTGTAACCAAGATTCTGGTCAAAGCCGGTGATGCAGTCAAAGCCGGTGATACGGTGATGATCCTTGAAGCAATGAAAATGGAAACCCCGGTTGCCGCTGATAAGGATGGCGTGATCGCTTCTGTCGAGGTCAATGTCGGTGCGGTCGTTGCCGAGGGAGATGCTCTGATCTCCATCGCCGGTGCTGCCGGTGCCGCTCCTGCGGCTGGTGGTGCCAGCACCATGACCAGTCCGCTTCCGGGCACTGTGACCAAAATTCTGGTGAAAGCCGGTGATGCGGTGAAAAACGGTGATACGGTGATGATCCTCGAAGCGATGAAAATGGAAACTCCGGTTGCCGCTGACAAAGATGGTGTGGTTGCTTCTGTGGATGTAACTGTCGGAGCAGTTGTTGCCGAGGGTGACACGCTTTTGACCATCGGATAAGGAATTTCAGTAAAATGAGTATGTTCAAAAAAATCAGTTTGGTGCTGATGTTCTCGGTAGCGGCGGTTTTCACTGCCGCCGGGGTTCGGTGCGAAGATGCGGCGAAAGTTGAAAATTGCCCGGTGATGGCGGTTCGCTGTGAATTGGCCTGTGATGGTTATGTGCTGGATGAAAATTCCAGTGATGACCTCTTTGAGTGGTGGGTCAAAGGCAACAGCCGTAAATTGCTGTATGTCGGTAAACTGGCCGCTGGCGAAGAAATCAAATTCGTTCCGGCGACGATTTACACGGTCACCATTCCCTATGATGGTGTCTGCAATCCCGGTCGTCAGTTGATGATGTATCATCCGGAAGGTTACAGCAAAGGTATTCTTTATTCCAAGAATACGATCCGTTTGGTTCCCGGAACCAAAGATGCCAGCGTTATTGATGCCGGCACCTTGCTGCCCGGTACTGTGGTTGCCGAATTTGAGGCTATTGAAATGACCCAGAGTGCGGTTGCCGGTGGAGATGTTGCCGGTCAGAAACTCGGCGGTTGGGGAAAAACTTTCAACGATTTGTGGCAGAGTACCGGTATCTACGACCTGTACCGTCAGACGACGGCCAATTTCAGCAGTACCTGGACTCTCGGTCTGGGCCGTGTCATCATGATGCTGGTGGCTCTGGTGCTGATCTATCTGGCGATCGTCAAAGAATTTGAACCGCTTTTGCTGCTGCCGATCGGTTTCGGCGCATTGTTGGCTAATATTCCATTGGCCGGTATTTCCGGACCGGATGGTTTGCAGGGCATGATTTTTGAAGTCGGTATCAACAGCGGTGTTTTCCCGTTGCTGATCTTCCTCGGTGTCGGTGCAATGACTGACTTCGGTCCATTGATCGCCAACCCGAAAACCGCTCTGCTCGGCGGTGCCGCCCAGTTCGGTATTTTCTCTGCCTTGCTCGGTGCTTTGGCTCTCGGTGCGATTGGTATTGACTTTGACCTTAAAGATGCCGCAAGTATCGGTATCATCGGTGGTGCGGATGGCCCGACCAGTATTTATCTGACCAGCCGTCTTTCTCCGAAATTGCTCGGTGCGGTCGCGGTGGCAGCTTACAGTTATATGGCTTTGGTACCGATCATTCAGCCGCCCATCATGCGTCTGTTGACTACAGAAGCTGAACGTAAGATCAAAATGTCCACTCTGCGCCCGGTGAGCAAGATCGAAAAGGTCTGCTTCCCGATCCTGATCACTTTGCTGTGTGCGTTGCTTTTGCCGGATGCCGCTCCGTTGATCGGTATGTTGATGTTCGGTAACTTGCTCAAAGAAAGCGGTGTGACTGAACGTTTGAATCAGACCGCCCAGAATGCGTTGATCAACATTGTCACCATCTTCCTGGGAATTGCGGTTGGCAGTAAACTTTCAGCGGATCAATTCTTGAGTGTGCAGACATTGGGAATTCTTTTCCTTGGCGCGGTGGCATTTTCCATTGGTACTGCTGCCGGATTGCTGTTTGCCAAACTGATGAATTGTTTCAGCAAAACCAAGATCAACCCGTTGATCGGTTCTGCCGGTGTGTCTGCGGTGCCGATGGCCGCCCGTGTGGCCAATAAGGTCGGTCAGGAAGCTGACCCGCACAACTTCCTGCTGATGCACGCTATGGGGCCGAATGTGGCCGGTGTTATCGGATCAGCGGTTGCTGCCGGTGTGTTGCTCAATATGCTTAAAAACCTTTGAGCATAATTGAATGCATTGATTTCGGAGCGTTGGAGTTATTTCAACGCTCCTGTTTTATATGGAAATAGGAGATATGATTAAAAGGATTTGTTTTATTGTTTTGGCGGCGGCATTTTTTATAGTACCGTGGTTATGGAGTCCGGCGCGGGATTGGGCTCCGGGAATAGCGGTATTAGCCGGAATTATTTTTGCGGTAACGTGGGGCAATCCATTTGCACAATATACTTCAAAAATAACGTCTGCTATGCTGGGGGCAACGATCGTCGGCATGGGATGCGGCATGAATTTAATTAAAGTTTTGTATGCCGGAGCAAGCGGATTTATTTATACTTTGATTGGTATTGTTGCCGGTATCGGATTGGGAGCGTTGCTGGGAAAAGTTTTGAAGTTGCCGAAAAATGCCACATTTCTGGTCAGTGTCGGTACGTCGATTTGCGGCGGCAGTGCCATCGCCGCCGCCGCTCCGGCATTAAAAGCCAAGGCGCATGAGATAGCCATGGCATCGGCTACGGTGTTTGCGCTTAATGCGATTGCTCTGCTGATTTTTCCGGCAGTTGGTCATTGGCTTGATTTTTCGCAGGAACAATTCGGCTTTTGGGCGGCATTGGCGATCCACGATACCAGTTCGGTAGTGGGAGCGTGTTTTCAATATGGGGATAATGCGCTTGAAGTCGGTACGGTGGTCAAACTGGCAAGGGCATTGTGGATCGTGCCGGTAACGCTTTTTCTCTCGTTTTTTATTGCTGATAAGAGTGATGGAGAGGGGCGTAAGTTGAAGTTGAGGATACCGTGGTTTATTCCCGGATTTTTGATTGCCGCGGCGTTGGTGACATGGTTGCCGGTTTTGCGCGGGGCAGGGGGATGGATCAAGGAGATTTCCAAATATTTGATGATTCTTACGTTATTTTTGATTGGAGCGAACCTTAACCGGGATAAGCTCAAAGAATTGGGATTGCGCCCGGTGCTGCTCGGAGTTATTCTCTGGCTGATTCTCGGCGTGTCGTGGTGCCTTGCGGTTTATTACGGATTGGTAAATTGCTCAATTCAATAAAAGCAACAGGCCGTGGTAAAGCAATTTACCACGGCCTTGAATTTGAAAATCATGCTGTCGGATAAGCATTTATTTCCGCAATTTTCTATTTCAGATAAATGCCGGAAGCGGCTTTTTGTTGAACGATATCTTGCAACTTTTCCGGAGTAAGTAATTGACTTATTCCGCCGCCGATACTTTTTACCGCCATGGCGTATTGATTGGATAATTCATCTGTTTTCAGCCACGAATCGGCGGCAACGGCCTGGTCGAGAGCTTCAATAACTGTCCGGGCGATTTTTTGATAATAGTTTTCAAGCAGTGCGGCAGGTGTTTTTGTACTTTGCTTACATTCATGATACAGTACCATGCTGTTGATGTGGCGTACTTCAGTTCTTGGATAATGCGAACACATTAAATTCCACGGACACCCATCCGGCAGAGTATGATCGCCGCTGTCGCGGAAATCGGTGCGCAGTAATACTGCCGGCATATCGACCATTTTGGCAAAACAGAATTCTACCACGGTTCCGGAATCTAAATCCGGGCCGTCGAAATTGGCGATGATGGCATCGCAACTTAAAAGCATTTCAAAATCAGCATCCCGGATAGTTTGAGAGGTGCGGTTTGCAACTTCACATTCACCGTTTTGAGGAAGCTGGATTTTGTAACGTCCGGCAGAATTTTTCTCAATGGCAGATGCCAGCATCAAATTGCCGGAAATATCTTTGCCGTCAAAAAGATCTCCGGCAAAATATACAGTCAAAGTTTTTTCTTTCATCTAAAAGCCTTCCTTATTTGACATATTATAGACTTGAAATTGCGAAAAAGCAAGAAGAATCAGGTAATTTCTTTGCAAAAATTGTCAATCAGGTGTATTTTATAAGTGTAGATATCTTGCGGAGGAATGTATGTCAATCAAAAAAATTCTTTTTATCAATGCTTTTCAGAAACACTATCCGATGTTTTGGAATGAAATGGGGATGGCAAAGGCGGAAAAATATGGTTTTCAAATCGATTTCCCTGCCAAAGACGGCGATGTGGAAAATATAGATTGGAGTAAGTTACTTCCTGAATATGATGCGTTGATCACCACCTGGCGTTCTCCGGTTTGTTCAGCAGAATTTCTGAAAAATGCTCCCAAGATCAAGGTGATTGGGCATTGTGCCGGTTCCGTAGTGGCGGTGGTCAATGAATCCACTTTTACTACCGGGGTGAAAGTTACCGGAGCCAACAGTGTCATGGCCGAGGCCGTTGCCGAATGGTCATTGCTTGCCACATTGCTCGCCCAGCGTAATTTGACCTGTTATGCAAAACTCAACCGGGCAGGGCGGATGAATTGGGCCGAAGCATACAATATGCAGGATATCAAAAAAATGACCATCGCTCTTTGGGGGATGGGGGATACGACCAGACATCTGCTCAAATTTCTTGCTCCGCTCAAGCCTGGCAGGATTTTGATCGTTTCCAATCATGCTTCCGAAGCGGAACTGTCTGCATACGGGGCTGAAAAAGCCACCTTGGATGAAGCGTTGCAAAATGCCGATGTATTCCACTGTCTGGTCGGCGTTACTGCTGAAAATTTTGAGCGTATCGGTGCAAAAGAATTCGCCATGATGAAAGATGGTGCAACCTTTGTCAATGGCGGCCGGGCAAGATTGACCAGAGAAAACGATTTGGTTGCCGAATTACAGACCGGCAGGATAAATGCCATTCTGGATGTTTTTTCCAAGGAGCCATTTGCTGAAGATCATCCATTTAACGATTTGGATAATGTCATTCTTACGCCGCACAATGCCGGATTTACCGGACGTGACCGTTTTCTGCCTTATATCCTTGATGAATTCGATCGCTTTTTCCGTGGAGAAGCGATGCTTTCTGAAGTAAGCAGTAAACGTTTTGCCACGATGACCAACGAAAAAATGCGTTAAGCAGAATATGAGTAAAAGCAATATCGGCAAAATAATAGTTTTTATTTTGTGTTTACTGCCGTTGAGCAGTTGGGGCAGAGAGTGTCACTTCTGTCACCAGAGAATTTCCGGACAATATTTTCATGCCTCCGGCAATGATTTTTGTTCGCGGGAGTGTTTTCTGGAAACTTTGCCCAAATGTTCTGTATGTGACAAACCATGTGAACAAATGTATACTATGCAAGAGCGCAACTTTTGCAGTCGTGAGTGTATGCAGGAAATATACAAGTGTTCGGTATGTCAGAGAGGGGCGGAGCAGATCTACTCATTATCCAATGATTACGGTCAGGAAAAATTGTTTTGTTCTCAATGCCGCTCATTGCCCAAATGTTATTATTGTTCATTCCCGAATAATCAGAGAAAATTGCCCGATGGCAGGCAAATTTGCCGTGATTGCCGTTCATCTGCCGTAACCGATCAACGGGAGATTCAGCGGATATTTAATCATTTGCGCAGTGAGTTGGCCAGAATTTACGGCTATGATAAACATCACCGGATCGAATTGCATATTGTCGATCTCCGGGAGTTGCACCGGCAGACTCCGGCAGCGCAACATGGCGGCGGAAATCAGTTGGGGTTGATGAAATACAGCAAAAGAGAAGAAGTGCGGAGGCGCGGCGGCCGGGAAGAACGGGTAATCGTCGAGGAAAACTGCCATATATACATCTTGAATACAATGCCCAGAATGATACTGATCAATACCATTGTCCATGAATTGACACATGATTATATCCGGCATAATATCGGAGAAGTTCGGGATAAAACCAGCGAAGAAGGCTTTTGCGAATTGATCGCATCTCTCTATAATATCCGGATCGGCAATTCGATCCTTAACCGGGCCAAAGAGGCTTCCCGTGATCCGGTTTATGGTGGCGGTTACCGGCGGATGCGGGATATTTACCGCCGCAACAACCGCAGTTTCCGCCGTACATTGCAATCTGTACGTTGAATGACTTTACATTTTTTCTCTCCGTGAGAAATAAAAGAAACGCAGCATCCGTTAAAAAGATGTAGTTACCACAGGGAGAGATCGTATGAAAAAGTTGTTGTTTGGGATTTTTTTGTGGATGATGCTCCCTGTTCTTTCTGCCGAAGTTTGCAGTGAAGATTCATGCGTTCTTCCCGGAGACAGCGGAGGAAGCTTGTCTTTCCGGGTACTTTTGCCGGTGGCAGATAGTGCCGTCCCCCGGATTTCACAGGCTCCACGTCTGACAACCTTATCCGGGAAAACGATTGCCATTGTTGGTGGCAGTTTTATGGCAAGGGTCACTCATCCGGAACTTAAAAGATTGATTTTGCAGGATTATCCGGATGCCAGAGTTATTTTGCTCAATGAGATCGGTTCCGCCGGACCATGGCCCATGCCCGGAGTTGTCCGTCACCAATATAACGAATTTATTGAACGACTTCGGCAATTTGGCGTAGATGCTGTGATTTCCGGCAATGGCGGCTGCGGATTATGCACTCCCAAAGAATGCGGTTCATGTATTGCTGCTGAATATTGTGGTATTCCGGCGGTGATGATCGCCGCACCGGGATTTGATCGTCAGGCGCATTCGGTTGCCGCTAATGCCGGTATTCCGGTGTTGCGGGTCGCTGTTTATCCGGGCGCATTTTCTGCTCACAGCACTGAAGAATTGCTGGAAAATACCCGGAATATACTTTATCCGCAAATAATCAGGGCTTTGATATCACCGATCAGTGACGATGAAGTTTCACAAACAGGGGGAACTTTAGAACGTGAATTTACCGGCACTTATCAGGAAATAAACCGGTATTTTGCAGATAATGGTTGGAGTGATGGTTTGCCGATTGTACCACCGACCAGGGAATTGGTTGATGAATTCTTGAAGTTTTCGGTTTATCCGGCGGATATGGTTGTTGCGACAGTGCCGCCAGCCAACCGCAAAATCACTGCAGAAATGATTGCCGTAAATGGAGCAATGTCCGGTTGTCCTCCGGAATTTATGCCGATACTGATCGCTTTTACTCAAGCAATGACCAATGGCGATTTCCGGCGGACATTGGCCAGCACTCATGCGTGGACACCGTATTGCTGGATAAACGGGCCGCTTGCCCGGCAGTTGGGGATCGATTATGCTCAAGGTGAAATTTCCCATCAACGCAACGCTTTGATCGGTCGGTTTATAAATTTGGCGATGCTCAATTTCGGCGGTTATTATATCAAACAGAACCGGATGGGTACTTTCGGTTATCTTATGCCGTGGTGTCTGGCAGAAGATGAGCAACAGGCTGTTGCCATCGGCTGGCTGCCTTATCATATGCAAATGGGATATCAGTTAAATGAAAGCACCCTTACTGCATCATCGGCGTTGAATTGGGGCAATAATCTTACTCCGGCGACCTCTGATCCATTAAGGGTGATGGAGTTGATCGCTATGGATGCGGTTGAAAAAGAACAGTTTGCATTAGGCAGCGGTACTCCGTTTGTTTTTAGGACTTTTCTGATTACCGGCAGTGTCGCAGAAATTCTCGCAGGGCAATACCGCAGTAAAAGAGATTTTGAAAATGCTTTGATCGCAACGGCCTTGCGCCCGGTGATGGAAAGAGTGTATGCTAATTATTGGGCTAATCCGGGCAGTTCATTTGATCCGGCAACTTATCCATTGAGTCGCCATGCAATCCGGATCAGCCGTCAGGAAAACAGTCGCAAAGTTGCGGTTCCGGAGTATTTGCGTTGGACGGCCTTGCCGGAAATTGAAATGGTTCCGGTCATGCAAGCCGGAAAAAGTGCAATTTTGATTACCGGTGATGCCAGCCGCAATAAAAGTATGTGTTTGCCGGGTGGAGGATATGTTACGATCCGTATCCCTCTGCCGGAAAATTGGGATGAGTTGATGTGTGCCAAAGGCTATGAGCCATTGACTTCATTCTTTTTGAGCAGTGATCTGGTACCGGAACGTCAACCAAGTCGTTTCCAAAATTATCCCCGTCGTTGAACGGGGATTCCCGTTTGTATTCTTTATTGAATATAAAATCAAAGAGGCTGCTGCAAAACATCAGGTTTTGCAACAGCCCTTTCGGGTATTATGGCGAAGTTATTTCTTTTTGACCGAGAAGCCGAATGTGCCGACTACTTCGCCCAGTGACATATAATTGCCGTGAGCATAAGCCAGCAAATCTGCTTTGGTGATGTCGAAGTGATTTTTCTCATCGATAAATTCACTGGAAACCTGCACGGCAACCACTTCACCGATATAAAGAATATGTGACCCCAGATGAATGGAGTGTTTCACTTTGCACTCTAAAGACAGCGGACACTCTGCAATGACCGGGGCGGCAACTTTGCTTCCGGCAATGGGAGTAAGACCGCATTGGGCGAATTTATCCACATCTCTGCCGGAGACTACTCCGCAATAGTCAACTTTTTTCGCCATGGCAACAGTCGGCATATTTACTGTAAATGCACCGTTGCTTTCAATCAGACCACGGGAGTAACGCTCCGGGCGCACCCCGATACCCACCATCGGCGGATTGCTGGAAAGAGTGCCCGCCCACGCTACAGTAAGGCAGTTGTATTTAAAGTTTTTGCCATCTCCGCAACCAACCAGAGTTGCCGGTACCGGGGCGAGTTGGGTGCCTCCGGGCCAAACGGTTTTCGGAATCGTTTTCATAAATTATTGGTTCTCGTTGAATTTTCTGGTGATGTAGTTGATCGTTTTCTGATCCAGTGAATAATTCTCTGCCAGAATGTCGATAATATTTTTCCCGTTTTCAACAGTGATCGTTTCCGCGTGACCATCGGCGAAAATAACCACGGCATTGTCGGTGTTTTCAACCGGACAAATTGCGATCGGCATGGAACTTGCATTGCGGATCTGGGTGAGTTTTACCGGGGAACCGAAATAGATCACTCCGCAGGTAATTTGTTCATCAGAAAGATGATATTCCTGCAGTTGAGAAAGGGAATCCGGGAATGTCGCATCATGGTCATTGCAATACATAAGGATAACTGTGCTGATTTCCCGCATATTATTGAAGCATTTTGTAACAGCAGCACGTTCTCTGGCCTCTTCAAGGGCCGGAAGCGCGATCAATGCCGGAACGGCGAGTGCGCCGGTCTGGATGCATTGCGCAAGTTGATAGAACGAAAAGTCTGACGCCGTGACCGAGTAATAGCCGTTGTCCTTGACTTGAAATACCGATATCGCACGGCAGGGTTTTATCAACATATCAAAAATTGAGACAAAGGGAGTATCCTCCAGAGCAGTTCTTACTTGGGCAATTACTTCCTGCGGGATGTCGAGCAGAAAGTAGCCGCAACCATCGGCAGGGATGTATTTGAGCAGATTGCTGTAACCGGCAACAGATGCCAGTGTGGCCGCGGGGGCTTCCAACAAGCGGGGCTGATTGGTGGCGGTGATTCTGCCATCCTGATAAAGCACGATGATTTCTCCGATCGGGGAGGGGATGCGGGCAACTATATCGCCATCAGCAGGCGGGATCATCCGTTTGAGGATGAGTGAAATTGAACCATTTTTGTCTGGAATGCTAACTTTGATTCCAGCATCGGCCAGCGTGGTGCCGGTGACCAGAATTTCGATATCTCCATCGACCGAGTCACACATCTGCCGAAGGTCAAATCCGGATTGTTTGAATTGGTCAATTCCGGCGGCAATTTCCTGAAACCGGGGATCGGTACTGTTTTTCAATTCGGCGTATACCATGTCAAAAATATGACCGAAATTCACTCTGGTCTTGAAAGCGATCCGGGTATCTGCCGGTAATATGGTCAAATCGACAGGAGCATTGCTCATTGACGGATCGATCAGAATGCTTTTAGCTTTCATGTCAGTCAATGTGAATATTTTGTAGACGTATGTGTCCGGAGCGACCTGCACCGAACTTTGGGCGAAGGCTTTGAAAGCTCCGATATTCAGCAGCCTTACGACAGATTCCACTGCATTGTTGGCGGTTGGCGCAAAGGGTTCATTAGCGAAAATCACCCGGAAAATTGCCGGCAGGGTATTGTTGAAAAATTCTGTTGCCGGGCGGTTATCCTGGTATTGGAGCATCTCTCCGCCGACATCAACCTGGCTTACTGTAGCATTAAATTTTGCTTGTGCAGGAGTTTCTGCTGATACAATCAGTGCAAAAAATGCTGCAATCATACATGGGAAAAACTTTTTCATGATTTATTCTCCTTTGGGTTAAGGTTATCTGAAAGATAATTTATCCGTGATTCGGTATTTTTCAAGCAGTATGCTGAAAAAAATAATTATTTTGTCGCAGACCGTTTGGT
Organism: Lentisphaerota bacterium; assembly: GCA_015061625.1. Classification (GTDB taxonomy): domain Bacteria; phylum Verrucomicrobiota; class Lentisphaeria; order Victivallales; family Victivallaceae; genus UBA1784. The sequence goes on from SUWG01000002.1 coordinate 164,904, forward strand.
TGAAGTATGAGGTTTTTTTGCTCCGGATTTCAGTGTTGCTATTCAAGCAGTAATGCTCTGTCTATCCCAGCCAATCAGGTTCTTTGCGTTTGGTATAGTACCAGCGGCTGATCTGCGATTTTTTGAAACGGTAATATTCCCGGTATGCTGCCACAATATCCGGCTCAAGCGTTTGAAAATTTTTGAATGCTCTGGCAAAACTCCAATCTTCTGAAGCAGATGGCTGAAAGAGTGTTCCCCGGTACATCGCTGCCAACTTTGAATAGCAATGTTCTTTATTGAAACGGAAAATATATTCCAAATGCAAAAAGGTGTTGTATGTTAAAACCCAGTTCACCTTAAAAGGGGTATTCAGTGCTTTTATCACCGGATGAAAAACCGAATAAGGCTTCGGCATGGTAGCGTATGGTATTTTTTGTTGCCAAAAAATCACTCCGGAAAGTATCTGGGCCGTTTCCAGACACATTTTACGCACATGGATATCGCAAAGCATTTGTGGAGAAAATGCCGGGTTTCTATCCAGAATAAACAACTGCATTTTTTATTTTAATGCTGTTTTCCGTCCCAATTCAAATGCTTTTTTCTGATATGCCGGAAAAATGTGTTTTCTGACTTCCAACTTATGTTCCGCATTAAAGAGCGAGGATTCGTATTTGCTGTAGTCATCAAACTGCCAGGTATCGCATACATAAAGCGTTTCAACGTCGGATGAGCCGAAAATCAATTGCGGAAATGTTTTACATTTTTCCAGATATTCCCGGTAGCCGTAATCAGTAATGGCTTCTTCCTGAATATTCATGGTGTAAACAAATGCAGTTTCCATCTTTTTCGGAGCGGCACTTGATGGTGGATTGGTGTATTTGAGCAGCGGAAAAAAGAGTCTTTCCATGAAATTTCTGAAAAGACCGCTTTCGGCACCGAAATAGATCGGTGTACCAAAAATTATACCATCGGCATGGATGAGTTTTTCCAGAACGGGAGTTAATCCGTCCCGCAATGCGCAACGCCCGAAATTGTCTCCGTCTTTCAGTTTACAGGCAAAGCAACTGCGGCATCCGGAAAAATTCAAGCGGCCGAGGTGGATGAGTTCCGTTTCGGCTCCGGTAGTGGCTGCTCCTGCCAGAGTATGTTGAAGTATGTTTGCGGTGTTGCCGTTGTTGCGCGGACTGCCATTTACTGCATAAATTTTTTTCATGATCTCTCAACTCCATTCAAATTGTTTTCTGCAATGACTAATATAAAGCAAAAAACTTTTTTTTCAACACCCGAATTCTCTTGTAATCCATCTGAAGCGTGATATATTAAAACACAGCGGATTTTATGGAATAATATGATTTATGAGCAAGGTAAAATATTTAATCAACATAATCGGGTGCATCCTTTTATTTTGCGGATGTGCGGCTCCGAAAGCATTGGATGAAAATTATTTCTGTTTGGATGAGGTAAGGTTTATTGAACCTGGCATATTGGAGCTGAATGGCGAATATGCTGAAACAGCCTGGGGAATCCTTGAGTTGCGGGGCAAGGTCGAAAAGGATACATTGACTCTTTCCGGCACGGTGGAGTTTTGGGGAGATGACACGATCCAGCACCGGATAACCATTCCGGAATCTGTAAATATTGTCAAATGCGGTAATAAAATATTGTGGACCCGCGGCGAAAATCTTCAAACCGCGATCGCCGGTGGATCTTCACCTGAATCTGCTCCGGTAACAGCATCAACTCCGGAAACGCCGGACGGTGAAAACGGAAATCCGCCGGTTGCCAACGAAAAAGATTCCGTGACCCACTTGATGATCGGCGGTAATTCGTTTAATAAATTCCGGCCGCGTTGGCCCGGGTTTGAAAATATTTTCTTCGGAGAGCCGCCGGTCGTACCGGATCAGGTCGCGACCATCCGGCAGATCGGTGCCGACAATGCGATCTACAATTTCAACGGGCAGACGATCAATGAGTTTCAAAACCTTGAAGTTTTGGAAATCCGGGGAACAACCTATATCCGTCACGCCGATTTGAGTGGTTTATCTCTGCCAAAATTGCGGGTGTTGGTGCTTGATCAAATCGAAGTTACCGGCCTGGAAAGTGCCAACTTGCCTGCGCTTGAAGAGTTTTATTTGAATGATATGCGTACTGTGCCGCTGGGAAAAATATCTTTGCCTGCCGGATTGGATAATTTGCACACGGTCGGTATTCAGGCGTATATAGGCAATTTTGATTTTTCCTCACTTGCCGGTAAGCCTTTGACCGCTCTCTGGGTAATCAGTGATTGTAAAAATTTTGAATTTTTACGGGGAATGCCGTTGAAGCATCTGCAACTGAATGGCTTCTCACCGGAGCCGGGGGCACTGGAGGTTTTGCGGTCTTTGCCATTGGAGTCGCTTTCACTTCAACCATTCCGGGCAATCAATGATTGGAATTTTTTAAGCGGTTTAAGGTTGAAACGAATCAGTATCAACGTATCCGGCAGCCGTGATTTTTCGTTGTCTTTGTTGCGTCATATGCCATTGGAAGTTTTACGGATCAAGGGGTTGACCGCCGATGTCTCTGATGCGTGGATGAATTGCTGCAATCTGCCTTTGAAAGAACTGGTTTTATTCAATTGCCGCGTGCCTGAGGCGTTTTTGCGGACTAAACCAATTGAAAGTATCGCTCTTTATCAGTGCCTCTGGCCGATGGATGATCCATTGGCACTGCTCAACAATTTGCCCGGAGTCAAACATCTGGCAGTTTGGCGTATGATCAAATTGCATAATGGCCGTCAGTACGGAATGATGGATCGTGCCTTGAACTGGAATAATTTTATCGGCAGGGGAGTTGAATCACTTTGCATATCAACGGCTGATTTGAATTTCCTGCAAAAATTTCCGGGAATAAAAAAAGTGTTTATCCGGGAGATCAATACTCCGCCGGTTATGGAATCATTGAGCGGGCGTGAATTTGAAATTTTTTCATTGCCTTTCAAGTATCAGCAGGAGATTACCCGTTGTAATATAAAAATTACCGGCCTGCCGCGTTTGGATATGCTGACGGCTGATTGGTAAAACTTGTGGAGATTTATTTATGTCAGAATTAGTGGATTTGACGTGGGATTTCATCGGCGAAAGATATGCTCCGGATATCCGGCGCGAAGAGACAGCCCTGCAATCCGGTTTGACTGCGTATACCGGTGTGACATATAACATGAATCACGACGGTATGAGTGGTACATATATTGATTTCCCCGGTCATATTGCCCAGACTGATAACGGGCTTTATGCGGACAACTGTCCTTTGGATATGCTCTACCGGGTGCCGGCAAGCGTGATCCGTTTGGCCAAAAGAAGCGGAGAAGGGGCCGTGAATGCCGATGAATTGGAACAGGCATTCGGTGGAAAAGTGACCACTCCGGCTTTGATAATCAACGCTCTGGCTGATGCTATGGAGCCATCAGATATTGATCGCCGCAGTGTTTATCTGGATAACAGTGCAATACAATGGATCATTGACAGCAGATGCAAATTGCTGGTTTCTGATATTTATGAAAGCAAGGCGCTGCATGGCGTTTTTCCGAAACTTTTCGGGGCAGGGGTTTCTACGGTGTGCATGCCGGTGAATCTGCATAAATTACCGGTCGGTACAGTGCGTTTGACCACGCTTTTTGCTAAAATGCCGCAAGTTACCCAACTGCCATGCCGGGTCGTCGCTGAATTTTAACTATTGGAAAAAAGGAATTGGATAATGACAAAGAGTGAAATCGTTGCCGGTCTGCGGGAAATAGGCTTGTCTACCGGAGATAAAGTTTTATTGCACAGTTCGTTATACAGTTTGGGCAATGTGGATGGCGGCGCAGATGCTGTGATCGATGCCTTTCTGGAAGTTTTGGGAAGTCAGGGAACTTTGCTGGTTCCGGTTTTCGGAGCTTTGGGAATCATTACTGAAACATTGAAGAAACGGCCGGAGGCGGTCATAAGTACTGCTCCGGTGGGTACTCTGGCTGCGATCGGTGCTGATGCTGAAACATTGTGTCTGGATCACTGGCAGGCAGAAACTGCCCATGGCGAAAATACGCCATTTACCCGATTGGCAGAAATGGATGGTTATGTTTGTCTTTTGGGGTGTGATCAGGATCGCAATACATCATTGCACAGTGTGGAAGCATTGCTCAGGCTGCCTTATATGAATACCGCTACGACGACCTTCAAAACTCCGGAAGGGAATGAAATCACCAAAGATTGGCCCTATTATCCCGGACCGCATCGTGATTTTATCGGTTTGGATCATTGCTTTTTGGAAAGCGGCGCAATGAAAATTTCCCGGATCGGCAATGCGCAGGTTCGGTTGATCAAATCGCAAGATCTGTTGGATATCGGTTTGGCGATTGGTGCTGAAGATCCGGCATTTGTTCTGTGTGATAATCCCGCGTGTGCGGATTGCGTTAAACAACGGGCGGCGATCTTTGCCGACCGGATGAGTTGTGAATCATTCAAATTGACCGCTTCTGCGAAACTTGCCGGGCGTTATGTGCCGGAAATGGTGGAAAAACTTTCTGAAGTTGGTATAAACTTGATCGAATTGGATTATGTGCAGGGTAAAGCGTGTGCGTTTATGACTGCTGAAAAACTGCAGCGTATCGTCGCCGAGTTGCGGGAAAACGGTATAGAAATCAGCGCATTGAGTGCAGAGGTTGTGCCGGATGCTCCGGAAAAACTGACAGATTTGGCCAAGGCGGCAGGCATTGATCGTTTGATCCTGCCGGCTGGTGCTGTTGCGGCGGCTGAATATGCGGTGAAAAATGGTTTGGCGGTTTCTTTCCGTAACATCAACCACACGGCACTGGCATTGGCTTCGGCGGTCAATGAGTTCAAGAAGCATAATGAATGCAGTGTGTGCTTCAATCCGGCAGCGTTTGTCAAAGCCGGAGAACATCCGTTTTTGTATTCTTACCGGGTCGGTCGTTTCATTAAAAGTATCGGACAACTTGATGTGGTCGATGCGTTGTGGGATGGTTCATCGACCTTGCTGGCATACGGCAACGGCGAAATCAAGGAATTGATTTCGATTTTGCGGTGTCATAACTACTCAGGTTATCTCTGCCTTGGCGGCGGTACCGGTTATCCCGGCTCATTGAAAGAGGCCGCAGATGAGTTGATCTTTTTACTGGATAATATGTGATGCCGGAGTATATATGTCTGAAAAGACTGTTGTTTTGACTTTTGATGACTGTTGTAAAAGTCATTTGTATTTTGTACTTCCCATATTGCAGAAATATGGATTCAATGCGACATTTTTCATTTCCCGTCCGCAAAACTGGTTGAGCGATTATCCTGAAGCGTATCTTTCCGGAGAAGAAATCGCCAGGATCCATCAAGCCGGATTTGAGATTGGCAATCATTCGATGAATCATCACCGGATGAATGAGTTGAGTGATGAAGTTTGCCGCAGTGAGGTGCGTGAACTCAATGAGTTTCTGACTTCATACGGCATTCCTGAACCGGTGAGTTTTGCCTATCCCGGCGGGCCTTATGCTGCTAACGCGGCGGCAATTTTACCTGAATTCGGTTTGCGTTGCGCCAGAACGACTGAACATTCAGTATGGGATTTGCAGAAAACTGATCCGATGCGGGTGCCGAGTTTTTCCATTACGGAAAAAAGTGCAGATGACTTCAAAACTGCGATCGACTTGGCGGTTGATGATCCGGGCTATGCGGCAAGTATTCTTTATCACGGGGTGCCGGATATCCATCATCCGTGGTGCAACACTCCGGAGGAGATGTTTGCCGGCCAGATGAAATTTTTGGCTGACAATGGTTTTAAAGTTGTGAGCATGAGGGATTTTCTGAACCGGCGGTGATGGTGGTCACGGAGTAGTCTGCCGCTCAAGTTCTGCGAGGAATTCCAGCGCATCTTTCCGGCAGTTGCCGCACATTTCCGGCGATGGTTGAAGCGATGCGCACACGGCGGGGCGTGCCGGAGAAGAAAATATTTTACAACGGAAATTTTCATCCAGATTGACACAGCGCACTCCGGCGGGTTTGCCGTTGGGCATCCCCGGAATGGGTGATGAGATGGATGGGGCAATGCAACACGCTCCGCAATTTGCCCGGCAGGATATCTTTTTCACGGTGTAAAACTCCATTGATAAATCAGGTGAATGTTTTGCGGATAAAGGCGATGACGGCGGTAATCAGACAGTAGGGGATCGCCGCCAGATAGACATACAGCCAGCCGAAAAGCAGAGCCATTGCCGCTTCCGGCCCTTCGATTTGCCGCAGACCGATAACCATTGGGATGAACCACATGGCATTGACAAGGCACCACGAAAACAGAGATATGCCGATAAGCCATAAAGGAATCGTTTTGCCGGTGAACCATTGCGGTTTGCTGCGGAATAAAAAGTGTAGTGCCGCCGGGATGATAATAATAAAGGTTATTCCGAAAAGTAAACTTGTACAAGTTGCAATCACATTCATAACTCTTTTTCCATGACAAAGTCATCCATGTAAAATCCGCCGCCGATATCGATTTTGACTGACTCCACGGTGATAAAGTTGTTGCGCCGGTAAGCGCGGATGGCTTTGTCGTTGTATTTATTCACATTCAGCCGCAATTTGGAAAAACCGGCCTCTTTTGCCCGCATTGCCACTTGATCCAGCATTGCAGAACCGATTTTTTTGCCATGATACCGGGATAAAAGATAGAGTTTATGCAATTTTGCAGTTTGAGGCAGATCGTAAGCTGACCATGAAAAATATCCGGCCGGAGAACCATCGATTCTGGCAATTTCAAAGTTGAAACCACTGGCAAGTTCATCTTCCATGACTTCAGGCGAGTACATCATGTTCATCATATAGGAGATTTGTTCCGGAGCGAGGATAGGTGCAAAGGTTTCCGGCCAGATGTCGGCGGCGATATCCCGGATTATCTGCAAACTGGCGGGATCGGTCAATTTTTCAAACGTGAGCATAAATTTTCCTGTAAAAGATGTAAAAAGATCAAATAATCCATTTTTTATTGATAAAATCTATTTACTGTTGCGATTTTACGGTATATATTATAGCATTGCCGGGGTGTATTTGCAAGTATTCCGGTTAAAAATGGAGAAAATCAATGAGCAAGCAGAAAATCAAAGTCGGCATCTGGGGGCTTGGTCGCGCCGGATGGAGTATGCATACCAATGAACTTGATCGTTATAAAGATGAATTTGAAATCGTTGCCGGATGTGATGTCGATGCATCCCGGCCGGAAAAGTTGGCGGAGCGTTATCCCGGAGCAAAGTGCTATACTGATGCGGAAGCCTTTTTGAATGATCCGGATGTGGAACTGGTTTCGGTGGCGATCCGTTCTGCCCAGCATATCGATTATGCCATTCGCGCTCTTGAGCATGGTAAGTATGTGTTTCTGGAAAAACCGGTGGCACTTTCCAGCGGTGCGCTGGAAAAACTGGCGGCGGCGATGGCCAAAGCACCGGGCAAAATCTTTTTCCGTCACAACCGCCGTTTTGAAGCGGCATTCAACCATGTGCGGGAGATCATCGACAGCGGTATTCTCGGCAATGTTTATGAGATCAAACTTTGCCGTCACAGTTTCCAGTATCGTGAAGATTGGCAGGCTATCGTGGAGTGCGGCGGCGGACAACTCAACAACTGGGGCCCGCACCTGATCGACCATGCATTGCAGTTTCTTGATGCTCCGTTGGCGGATGTGTGGGGCGATTTGAAAAATATCAACGGACTGGGGGATGCCGAAGACACTGTCAAGATGATTTTCCGTGGCACCAATGGCCGCCTGGTTGATGTGGAAATCTCCGGGGCAGTGGCGCTCGCCGCTCCGGTTTATGCGGTTTACGGTGATCGCGGTTCATTGATTTGCGAGGATGAACAGGATATCCGTTTGCGTTATCTTGCTCCGGAATCGGCCCGTCCGGATGTGAAAGCGACAGATGTCACTCCGCCGCTTGATGGGGCATTCGGTTCAGTGCCGCAACAGAAGTGGATTCGCAAGACCATCATGGTCGAGCCGTCAAATCAGCGCACCGTGAATGATATTTATCATCATCTGTATCTGGCGATCCGTGAAAATGTGCCTTTCCCGGTGACTGCGCAAGAGACATTCAATGTAGTCAAAGCAACCGAAATGATCAAACTGCAAAATCCGGCTTTCCGTCAGAAACTGGATGAATTCGGCAAATAATCCTCACCTAAACATAAAGGAATTGAAAAATGAAAAAAAGTCAACTTGCCGCCCAGCTTTTCACGCTGCGTGATTTCATCAAAACTCCGGCAGATGTGGCAAAAACTCTGCCCAAGGTGCGTGAGATCGGTTATGAAGCGATCCAGGTTTCCGGTATGGGGCCGATCGATGAAGCCGAATTGGTCAAAATTGCCAATGATTGCGGATTGACCATTTGCGCCACGCATGAAAACGCCCGGATGATCTGTGAGGAAACAGACAAGGTCATCGAGCGTTTGAAAAAACTCAACTGCCGTTATACTGCTTATCCGCATCCGCACACTCCGTTTGAGAGTCATGAGATCGTGCTGAATGTCGCCAAACAGATCAATGCGGCGGCGGAGGCCATGGCGAAAGAGGGTATTACGCTCTGCTATCACAACCACGCTTTGGAATTTGCCCGTTACAATGGTGAGTTGGTGCTGGATACGATTTATAATAATGCTCCGGCATTGGCGGCGGAAATCGATACATTCTGGATTCAGGCCGGCGGTCAGAACCCGGTGGAGTGGATCAAACGCTTCCCCAATAAACAACCGCTTTTGCATTTGAAAGAATTCGGTATCATCAACGGTGAACGCAAAATGCTGGCTGTCGGTAACGGCAATCTGGATTGGAAAGCGATCATTGATGCCGGCAAAGCCTGCGGCGTGGAATATTACATCGTCGAGCAGGATGATTGCAATGGCGTCGATCCCTTTGAGGAACTGCGCCGCAGTTACAATTACATTGCGGAAAACTTCTTTGAGTGAGATCGCTTGACTGCTTGAAAAATTAAGGCCGCAGTTTTTGTCTGCGGCCTTTTTTTCGCCCTGATATCATCTGCGTATAACTTCGCAACCTTCTGGAAAAGCATTATCAGCAATCCGGCAATCTCTGGGGATCGTAACCCTTCTCAAACTTGAGCATCCCCAAAACGCTTCGTATTCAATCGACGACACGCTGTCTGGAATCGTAACGCTTGTCAAACTTTCGCAACCAAAAAATGTTTGAGATCCGATAAAAGTTATGCTGTCTGGAATCGTAACGCTTGTCAAACTTTTACAACCATAAAATGCTTGTATACCGATAAGTGTTACGCTGTCTGGAATTGTAATGCTTGTCAATTTTGAGCAGTTGTAAAAAGCACGGTTTCCAATAGTGTGAACTGTGGTTGGAATCGTGATGTCGGTTAAATTTTTACAATAATAAAATGCATTGTCCCCAATGAATGTTACACCGTCAGGAATGACACATCTGGCAACATCCCGGTTTATAGGCCTTTCAACCTTTTTTCCATCAGCACTTAAAATACAAGCATTATCATATTCTGCCCATCCTTCCCAATTATTTACTTTGCAACCATGAGGGAATGCCATATAGTATGAACAATTTTGAGGAACAATCGCCGATCGCAAGTTACTGCAGAGCAAGAATGTTCTGGAAATGATTGACGTTATACTCTCCGGAATGACGATGTGAGTCAATTTATTGCAATAATGAAATGCACCATACGCAATTTCTGTTATTCCGTCAGGAATGGTATAAGAACCGGAATAGTCAGGGGGAAAATATAATAATCTATTACGTTTTGCATCAATTAATGCTCCGGCGTTATCGAGTCTGAAGTGCGGATTGTTGATTGATATATTCAGAGACTTTACTCCCGAAAACGCGGCACCGCTGTCAATGCGTGTGACGCTTTCCGGAATTGTAACGGATGTTAATTTGGTGCATCCGTAAAAAGCACCGTGCCCGATGCTTGTAATTGAATCGGGTATGACATAAGTTCCTTCAAAATCCGGAGGGAAATAAAGCAACTTCCTTTGACTTATGTCGATAAGTGCCCCTCTGTTATCCAGCCGGAATCTCGGATTTCTGAATGATACATTGATTGACTTAACTTGGGTGAATGCTCCTTCGCCGATTTCCGTTACACTTTGAGGAATGGTCAGCATGGATAATTTACTGCAACCGAAAAAAGCAGAAATTCCGATAGTTGTTACCCCGTCATGAATAACAATATTGCTCAATTCGGCACAATATCTGAATGTTTCTGGTGCAATTGCGGTGACTTTTTCAGGGATTGTTATGTCGGTTAAGTTTGTACAACCGGCAAATGCTTCCCGTCCGATAAATGTTACTGATGGCGGAAGTGATACTGATGTCAAGTCGCGGCATTCTGCAAATGCATATTTCCCGACAGATGTTACGCCATCATGAATCGTGACCGTTCTTAAGCCGCATTCCTGAAATGCATTATCTCCTATGTGGTGAACACTGCCGGGAATAGAAATGTTTTGCAAACTACTGCATCTGTAAAACATCCATTGACTGATTGATGTTATGCCTGTTGGTAGTATGATGTTTCTTAAGTTTAAACAATTCGCAAATGTCGCAACGCCGATTGCAGTAACACTGTCGGGGAGCGTTATCGAAGTTAATGACCAACATTCCCAAAAGGCCCAGTTCCCGATTGTCTTGACTCCGTTGCCGATAACAACTGCGGTCAGGTTGGTACAACCACAAAAAGCGTTATCCCCAATGCCGGTTATGCCATCCGGTGTGGAATAAGTTCCTTGATAATCCGGCCGCAGATACAGAATCTTTCCTGCTTTAACATCGATCAGGGCTCCCTGGTTATCAAAGACAAAACTCGCATTGGTTATGGATACGGAAATGGATTTTACTTTGACGAATGCTCCATCGCCAATAGATGTAACGCTGTCAGGAATTGTTACATTGGCCAAGTTGCTACAGAGTGCGAATGCATATTCCCCGATAGATGTAACGCTGTCAGGAATTGTTACATTGGCCAAGTTGCTACAGAGTGCGAATGCATATTCCCCGATAGATGTAACGCTGCTTGGAATTGTTACGGATGTCAGTGCGGTACAGTTGTGAAATGCAGATTTTCCAATTTCCGTAACGCTGTCAGGTATTGTGACATTTGTCAATGCTCTGCAGTCAGCGAACGCACATTCCCCGATGGATGTAATGCTGTCAGGTATTGTTACGGATGTCAGTGCGGTACAGTTTGAAAATACATATTTTCCAATCTCCGTAACGCTGTCAGGTATTGTTACGGATGTCAGTGCGGTACAGTTGTGAAATGCATATTTTCCAATTTCCGTAACGCTGTCAGGTATTGTTACGGATGTTAGTGCGGTACAGTTGTAAAATGCATATTTTCCAATTTCCGTAACGCTGTCAGGTATTGTTACGGATGTTAGTGCGGTACAGTTGTAAAATGCATATTTCCCTATTGAGACAACATTATCCTCTATTGTATACTCTCCGGCGAAAGCCGGCGGCAGATATAAAAGTTTACGTTGTTTAATATCAATTAATTCCCCATGCTGACCGATTTTGAAATTAGGATTATTGTCAGTTAAAACCACTGATTTGACAAGTAAAAAAGCACCGTCTTTAATTGATGTTACGCTATTCGGAATGTTTATAGCAGTTAATTCTCTGCACCTGCAGAATGCCAACTCGCCGATTGTCGTAACAGTGTCTGAAATGGAATATGTGCCTTGCGTACCGGGTGGCAAATATAAAAGTTTATGTTGTTTAATGTCAATCAAAGCTCCTGATTCATCAATTATGAAAAACGGGTTATTCCCCGATATTGTTACCGATTTAACAACAACAAAAGCCGCTTCTCCTATGTTTTTTACATTTGCAGAAATAATGATATTTAAACTGAAACATCCAGCGAACGCATTTTCTTCAATTGATGTAACGCTTTCCGGGATATTTACGCCGGTCAGATCACTGCATCCATAAAATGCATTGTTTCCAATAGTCGTTATGCCCTCGGGGATGTTGGCAATAGTAATAGATTTATCTTTTACCCCGGTGATGGTGGTGCCATCTTCACTTACAGTAAGCCCGGCGGATTCGGCGGCTTGTTTGATTGCAGCAATGCGTTCTCTTTCTCTGTTTTGTGATTCTTGCTCTTGAGTATGATCTTGTTCTTGCTGCTCCGGCTCTTGGATATGTACACTATCCTGTTCTTGCGGTCTTGGCTCTTGAGTCTGCACACTGTATTGTTTTTGTTTTTCTGAGTTTGGTGAATGTGACACATAGGCAACGATACCACCGGAAATTACGGCAATGAGCAGAAATGACAATGTGACCGTAAAAAACAGACGTTTTTTGTTCCGTTGGGTTGCGTTAAGTAACGAAACTTGGGGCAGGGAGTTTTCCTGTGCCGGATTTTCCGGTTTTGTGTTTTTTTCGACGACAAAATTGTTGTTGCATGACGGACAACTCATCGTCATCCCGATCCACTCATCCTGAAGTTCAAGTTTCTGTTCGCACTTTGGACATTGGTTGTAAAACATATTCCCCCCGTTATTTTACTCAAAGCCATTGAGAGTCAAAGTTAAATGTTTCGGTATCCGCATTTTTCCAGTTGGCATTACGCAAATCGTAAAAGTCATAGATACCCGGCAGGCGGGGAATGGAGGTCACTTTTACCGGAAATATGCGGGATAATCCACTGCTTTTCTCAAAACGCAACTCAAATTTATTGTCTCTGGCATCGGAAAATTCTCCGGCAAAAGGTATTTTCGCTCTGGTAGTCAAAAGCGAGGGCCGCCCCAGACGGAAACACTCTACTTCCAATACCGATTTATCTCTCAAATCCAGAATATCCTGACGGCTCATTTCCAAATGGGCCATTATCCGGCGGCAATGCAAATCGGCCAATTCCTGTACCGCCGCACTGTTGCACACCGGCAGCGGAGCAGAGGCAATGACGAATACTTCCGGATCATCAGCAACGATTTTTTCCAGTAATTCCAAGCCGTACAACGCCGTTACCCGGAAACGGCGTATGCCGGAATCGTATGCGTTTTGAATCGCCCGTTTCAAGGCCGCAAGTTTTGCTTCCGGACAGAATTCCGGCAGTATCGCCTCTTGGGAAAGTTTATTCAAATCAAAAATATTATCTGCCCGCACCGCCCTGCGGTCGGCCGGTTCTGCACCGTTGGGTTTCATTGCGACGGTTTCACGCAAGTATTCCTCGGATACTTTCAACGGCATTACCGCCAGATAATCTTTGCGGAATTGATCCAAAGCACATACTCTTGTGTCAATGATCTGCAACGGCGTGATCTTTGCATGAAAATCTTTCCAGAATTCCCGGCGGATCTGCTTCAATTCTGCCGCAGGCAAAAACCATTTGCCGGAAACTTCCGCACTGCTCTCTGATGCAAGGGCAAACTGCGTGGAATCCGCTTCGGCAAATGCTCCGAGCAATTTTGCCGCATCAACCGGGTGTTTATCGGCCGGAGCCAGATTCAAATCCACTGAATATGGTGCAAACGGTGCATTGAGTGTGTTGACCGACAATTTTTTGCCGTCAAGCGTTATATGCAATTTCACTTGCGGCTTGCGGGCAGGGAGGGCCTCCAGTCTGCGGCTGTAATCCGGGAAACTTTCACCGATCTTGAATATTCCACCATTGAGCGGCACTGCTTTGTCACAGCAAATGAAAACTCTCTGCCCCGGTCGGACATATTTGCTTTGATTGTTTTCCACAAACATTTTGGTCACGGTCAGAGCCACACCGTCATCGCCACTTTGCGGTTGGATACGCAGACGGTCGCCCACGTGGATCCTTTTTTTTGCCGTAAAGCCGAATCCGTTATCCGCATAACCTTCAACACTGCCGACCAGTAATCCTGCCGCACCGATGGCATCAGATTTGATCAAATCTTTGCCGGATTCAGTTGTATAAAAACCGTGTGACCAGCGGCGGCCGCAACCTTTGGAAAGCAGATTTCTGGCATCCGGCAGAACTTCGTTGAATTTATCCGCCGGACAATCCAGCATCATCCGGTAGGCTTTGACTGTATTAGTCACATAATCCGGCTGGCGTAAACGTCCCTCGATTTTGAGCGACTGAACCCCGATCTTACGCAACTGCGGAATCAATTCCAATGCACAGAGATCCTGGGGCGAAAAGAAAAAACCATTGCCTTGTTTGGAAAAATATCTTCTGCGGCAAGGTTGTTTGCATTTGCCGCGGTTGCCGCTCCAACCACCCAAATAACTGGAAAACAGGCATACTCCGGATAGAGAACAACAAAGTGAACCGTGAATGAACACTTCCAATTCCAAATCAGTTTGCTTACGGATGGCGGACAATTCTTCCATCGTTACCTGACGCTCCAGAACCACCCTTTCCAATCCCAGTTTTTTGGCAAGAGCCAAGCCGGCCGAGTTGTGAAATCCCATCTGGGTCGAACCATGTAACGTCAAGCGCGGATAATATTCTCTTGCCAGACGCAGTACCCCCAAATCCTGAACCAGAACTCCATCCGGAGCGATCTCATCAATGGTATCAAGAGTTTCCATCAATTCCGGCAACTCGGTTTCCCGCAACAATGTGTTGAGTGTAAGATAAACTTTCTTGCCGGATGTATGGGCATGATCTACGACCTTTTTCATCATTTCCGGAGTAAAGTTTTCGCCGCGTTCACGGGCGTTGAATTTGCTCAAGCCGGCGTAAATGGCATCTGCTCCGGCATCGAATGCCGCCAGAGCACAAGCCGGAGAACCGGCGGGGCTGAGTAATTCCATGAATTTTTTATCCATAATGAATATCCTTTTTATTCAAGTTTGATACGTTTGTCGGCCCATGCGTAAGCAATGTCGGTCAATAAATTGATCACAACAAACAGCAATGCACTTAAAAGCACCAATGCTTTGAGCAGTTGAATGTCCGAATCATACAGAGCCTGCATCCCGGCAAAACCCAAGCCGGGAATGCCGAAAAATGATTCCAGAAGCAGACTGCCGGTAAAAAGAAATGGCAATCCGGCACTGATTTTGGTAATGATCTGTACCATTGCATTGCGCAACAGGTGGCGGGAATATACCCTGAAACCATTTGCTCCTTTTGCCCATGCGGTGCGTAAATATTCTTTGCGCAGTTCATCAACGAAAACTGTTCGGAAAAATCGCAGATTATTACCGATACCGCTGAATATTCCGATCATCACCGGCAGAATGTAGTTGTTTATGCCGCCATACCCCCAGACCGGCAGAATATTCAAATAATAACCGAAGAACCATTGACCGAAAATGATTGTCACCAGATAACTCATACTCATTGTGATCACTGCTGCCAAAAGCAGCAACCGGTCAACTGTCTGACCGGCAAAAGCAACCGCCAGCAACGCCAACACAATGCCGAAAAATATCTCTCCGGCAAATATCGGCAACATCAGCGACAATGATGGCCCGATGCCGCGTGCCAGCACATCTTTTACCGGTTCGCGGCTCATCAGAGTTTGCCCGAAATTAAAAAAACTGATGTAGGGAAATTCGCTTTTTATTATGACCAACTCTTTGATCGTCCGGAAAAACTGACTGTTCCACGGATCGCTTTGTTTGCGAAAAAAACGGCAGGACATCACCGGATCATCTGCGGTGGCTTCGATCGTTACTGCGGAAGCATCATCCGCTATTTCAATGACCGTTTCTCCGCCATCAGCATGGGTTATCACCGCAACCACATTTTCTGTGTCAATTATCCGGGGAAGTGTCAATGTTGTATCACTTTTTTCTGTCACTTCTGTAAACGCGGAAGTTTGACAGTATTCTCCGTAAAAAAGCGGTAAATCGCTGCCGATTTCACGGCGCAAGGCTTCCACATCGGCAGGTTTTGCATTTTTTCCCAGCACTGCGGCCGCCGGATCTCCGGAGGCTACATTGAACAGCGAAAAGGTCAAAAGCAATACTCCGAATATAACCCAGACAGAGTAAAATGTACGGCGTAAAATGTATTTGATCATAATAAAAGATAAAATATCATGCAAAAGTGTATTTTTCAAGGTGATTTTTGAAATAACCACTTGCTTTGAAGCACTCTTGGAACTATTTTACATAAACATTAAAAATTCGGCAAGTGGAGATATTACTATGTCACGCAAAGCATATATCAGCGATCATCTGATCGATATGCGCGATCGTTTGCAGCGCAACTATGAAAAAGTACATCATAATTCAGAGGCGAAAAAGGACGAGATCCCGGATGATTCGGTGAAGAATAATGATGTCGCAACTGCCGCAGAAAAAAAGGAAAACGACATTAGCGATGCCCAAAAACGTTATATGCCGTCCATCCGTAGAAGCAACAGTGTGGAACGTAAAAATGACCGGGAGCGCCGGGAACTTGAGGGCAGGGTGATCCACGATTTGACCAAAAGCG
The DNA here is from genome assembly GCA_015061625.1 of Lentisphaerota bacterium. Lineage (GTDB taxonomy): Bacteria > Verrucomicrobiota > Lentisphaeria > Victivallales > Victivallaceae > UBA1784. Next base: position 181,318 of record SUWG01000002.1, read on the forward strand.
AATGTGAATTGGAATTGCTTCAAAATGAGTTGGATGAGGTGCGTAAATATAATTCACTGTTAAAGAAAATCCATTCTGAACTTATGACGATTGCAGAAAGTACCGAAACGGTCGATCTTACCCCTTTGCAGTCCGAATATTTTGCCGCAAGCGGCAGGCGCAACGCTTTTATGCGGCATCAAACCGCGTCCGCTCCACCAGTGCCGGAATATCAAAAGTCCGGTAATGGTGGGCAGTGGCTCATTGCCGGAGCGATAATTTTATCCGGAGCGATTGTTTCCATGGTTTTACTGGGGATTTTTTCTTGAAAAAACGTTCTTGCGTGCGTATATTATATAAATAACATTGTTTACGGGGCAAATTATGATAATCAAGACAACTGCATATCCGCGCGCCGCTTTGATCGGCAATCCATCTGATGGATATTTCGGCAAAACGATTGCTTTTGTCTTTGATAATTACTCGGCCGGGGTGGAACTTTACGAAACACCGCAAATTGCCTTTCTATCAGCCAAACGCGACCTTAATGAGTTCGATGACCTTGAGGATCTGGATCGAAAAATCGGTTTGTTCGGCTATTACGGCGGCATCCGGTTGCTGAAAGCCGCTGCCAGGAAGTTTCTGATCTACTGCCGTGAACTGGGAATCAAACTTGAGAAGAAAAATTTCACTATCCGGTATCACAGTGATATTCCCAATCGCTTGGGACTTGCCGGTTCGTCGGCGATCATCACAGCGGCTATCCGGGCGATGGCACAATTTTATTCGGTGGAAATGCCTCCGGCAATATTGGCTAATGTGGTACTTGCCGCAGAAAGGGATGAGTTGAGTATTCCCGCCGGTTTGCAGGATCGGGTCGCTCAAGCTTACAATGTGCCGGTCTATATGGACTTCGCTCAAGAGTATATGAAGCAAATGGGGCATGGCCTGTATGAAAAAATCGACATTCCGGAAAATATAAATTTTTATGTTGCTTACCGTACTGATCTGGCCGAAGGATCGGAAATATTACATTCCCGTTTAAAAGATGATTATGAAGCCGGAGTGCCGGCAGTTTTGGCCGCAATGAAAGAGTGGGCCGAGTTGACTTTGCAGATGAAAAATGCGTTTGTCAGTGGTGATTTGGAGATCATTCCGGAATTGATCAATCGCAATTTTGATTTGCGCAGTGAGGTTTGCGGCGGCAGTATCAGTGCCAAAAACCGGCGGATGATCGAAATCGCCCGCCGGGCAGGGGCTTCTGCTAAATTCACCGGTTCCGGAGGGGCTATTGTTGGTACGTTTGAAAATGATGAAATGTTTACCGGGTTGCAACGGGCATTGAAAGTTTACGGAGTGGAAGTTGTCCGCCCCCATATCGTTACCGGTGGAGTTTAAATATGAGTAAGCAAGTAACCAAAGCCGTGATCCCTGCCGCCGGATTCGGTACCAGGATGCTGCCGTTTACCAAGGCTGTTCCCAAAGAATTGATTCCTTTGGTGGATACCCCGGTGTTGCAATATGTTGTGGAAGAGGCTGTCGCTTCCGGAGCAAATGAGATACTTGTTGTCATCAGCGAAGGCAAAGATGCCGTAAAAAATCACTTTTCCCCCGCAGAAGATTTGGAGAAACGTTTGCACGATTCCGGTAAGGAACTGTTGTTGGAATCTATGCAAAAAATCAATACATTGGCAGATATCCGTTATGTTTACCAGAGTGAACTCAACGGATTGGGCGGTGCAGTTGCTTTGGCCGGGGAATTCGTCGGTAATGATCCGTTTTTTGTATTATTGGGAGATACCGTAATGGATTCTGCCGATGCGTTGCCGGTGTCAGGGCAGTTGGCGGTGTTGTATGAAAAATATGGTGATCCGGTGGTGGCTCTGGCTGAAGTGCCTCTGGAAAAAGTTTCCAGTTACGGCATTGCTTCCGGCAGTGAAATTGCCCAAGGAGTGTGGCTTTTGGATGACCTGGTGGAAAAACCTGATGTTGCATCGGCTCCAAGCCGTATGGCCGTTTCTGCACGCTACTTGCTTACACCAGATATATTTCCGGAGTTGGGCAGGATCAAGCCGGGCAAAAATAATGAAATGCAATTAACTGATGCTATCCGGGAACTTTTGCAAAAGCGGCGTTTCTATGGTTGTCAAGTCAAAGGAAAACGTTACGATCTGGGCAGTGTCAGCGGTTTTATTGCGGCGAATGTGGAATTTGCCATGCGCCGCCCGGAACTGCAGGAAGTTCTGGGACGGCAAATTTTGGATATCCTGAAAGAAAAAAATATATTGTAAAGTATCAGAGTAGAAAAGTGTTCAAGTCGATCAAATCATTTTTTAAAAAATTGTTTTCCGATGAAAAAATTGAAAACAATAGTGTTGTGACCGGAAAAAAGGATAATACCGGGAAACAGAGCAGTAAAAACAAACCATCCGGAAACAGAAGTGGAAAAGACATTCCGAAATCGCAACGGGTAAAAAATAAACGAGAGCCTGAACGTAAAGGGAAGAAAAAGGAGACGCACAACACTCCCCCTGTTGTGCGGAATATCCCCCCGCGGCCGGAAGCATTGAAAGATGTTCCGGTGTGTGACGGGAAATTGCGTTTTCTTGATTTGGCATTGCATGAAGATGTGCAGTTCGGCATACAGAATGCCGGTTTTGAATATTGCACCCCGATCCAGCAGATGACGTTGCCGTTATTATTGCAGAATCGTGACCTCGCCGGCAAGGCTCAAACCGGAACCGGTAAAACTGCGGCATTTCTGCTTGCATCTTTCACCCGGTTGCTCAATACGCCGGTTATAGCAGAGAGAGAGGATGGTACGCCGAGAATGGTGGTGCTTGCACCGACCAGAGAATTGGCCATGCAAATCCACAAAGATGCTTGTGAACTCGGTGTTTTTACCAATCTTAATATTGCCGTGGTTTTTGGTGGTATGGATCATGAAAAACAACGAAAAAATCTTGATTGTCAACTTGATGTATTGATCGGCACTCCCGGCCGGGTGATTGATTACAGCCGTTCCGGGGCATTAAAACTCAATGCGGTGGAAGTTTTGGTGATCGATGAGGCCGACCGGATGCTGGATATGGGATTTATTCCCGATGTGAAGCGCATTGTAACTCAAATGCCGCGCAAAGGCGAAAGACAGACGTTGCTTTTCAGTGCCACGCTGGATGACAGTATTTTGCGACTTGCTTCCGGATGGTTGGCAGATCCGGTGGTTTTTGAAAGTGAACCGGAAAAAATGGTCAGCGATAATATCAATCAAACCTTTTATTCGGTTTTACGGGAAGAAAAACTTGCATTGCTTTTGTATATTCTGCGTTCTATGGAATATGAGCGGATCATCGTTTTCGGCAACCGGAAAGATGTCAATGCCAAGTTGCAATATGATTTGGCGCGCTATGGATTCAATGTGCCGTTGCTTTCCGGAGATATTTCGCAGGATAAAAGGATCAAGATTCTGGAGCGTTTCCGTTCCGGTCAGGATAAGATAGTGATAGCCACTGATGTAGCGGCTCGCGGGATCCATGTGGATGATGTGTCCATCGTGATCAATTATGATCTGCCGGAACAGCCCGAAGATTATATCCATCGTATCGGACGTACCGGTCGGGCTGGGAATACCGGCACATCCATAAGCTTCCTTTGTGAATATGGCGCATACTATCTGCCGCCGATTGAAGAGTTGCTGAAAACACAATTCAGCAGTTCTTTGCCAACTGAAGATATGTTGGTTTTACCGCCGGAAGTGGAAAATCCCCGTTTCCCCGCCAAAGCTGCCCAGGCATCCGGCTCCGGCTTCCGGCGCAAAAGTTCATCATCCCGCCGGAATTCTTTCCGCCGTCGTTGAGGTAATAAAGAATGATGTGCAGCAAAATGGATAAAAAGGCATTTGATTGGCTCTTGTTGTGGATGATAACGGCAATTTATTTTTTTGCCAATTTGCAAAAGGTGATCATTCCCGGTGCGACGTTTAATAAATTGCAAAACATTTTTGCAATCGACAATGCTGATGCCGTTACGTCTCTGGGGGCAGTTTTTCTCGGCGTGTATGCCGCTGCCCAGTTAGTCGCCGGGGTGTTGGCCGACCGTTACGGTGGTGCAAGGGTGATTATGGTCGGTGGATTTGTTTTTTGTGCCGGTTCGGTATTGTCCGCTTTTGAAATTTCTTTACCTTTGCTTTATTTCAGCCGTTTTTTGACTGGGTTGGGAGCCGCATCGATTTATTTGAGTATGGTCAAAGAGATCGGGAGAGTTGCCGGTAACTCAATGCCGATGGTGATTGGTATTGCAACGATCATCGGCTATTCCGGTTCGATTACCGGCGCGGCTCCTTTTGCTGCCGGAGTAGCAAAATATGGTTATTTTGCGATGGTCATGACAGCAGGAGTGGCGGCGTGTGTATTTTATGCTTTATATGCAGTCGCATCTTTTAAACAAATTTTACCGCCGGTAAAAAAGGAGGTCAGATTTTCTTGCCGAGGTTATTTATCCGTATTGAGTACCAGGCAGAATAATGCTTTGATTTTTGCCGTCGGGATCAGTTTCGGAACATATTTTGCTTTGCAGTCCACGATCGGGAAAAAGTTTTTGGAAGATTTTTGTGGTTTTTCTTCCAACTCTTCAGCTTTGGTAATGACAGTTACCATGATAATTGCCGCTGTCAATGGCTTCGTTGTTGCCAATATCAGCCGTTTGACCGGTAATCGCAGGCGGCCGACGATTCTTTTTTCCGGGATCGGATGTTTTCTCGGGGCAGGGCTGATATCGGTCGGAATATTACTCGACACTTCTTGTGTCCTGCCGTTGTGCGGTATGATTTTGATGGCATTTGCCGGAAACATTTCCCCCATTTATGTTGCTTTGCTGAAAGAAAGCAACCGGGAAGATTCATTTGGTACTGTTGTATGTGTCGGCAACTGTCTGGCTTACGGGATATCGTCACTTTTTTCTGCCGGTGCGGGAAAATTGATGGATATTTTTGAACCTCAAGTTATCGGAGATATCCGGGTGTACGGCAGGGGATCGTATTTACTGGTGTTCGGAGTGTTGACTGTGCTTGGCATTATTTCTGCATTACTTTCTTTATTGGTTAAAGAATCATGCGGAAAAGATATCAGTAAATGATTGTTACCGTCTGGGATCAAGAGCATCGCGCAGAGAATCTCCGAGAATATTCAGCGCCAGAATCAATATGAGCAGGGCTGTTGAAGCAAAGGTTATTTCCCACCATATCCCGGCCCACAGGCGGCTTTGCCCATCGGAAATCATTACTCCCCAACTGGGCGTACTTTGCGCCCCCAAACCGAGATAACTGACAATGACTTCCAGCATTACAGCTCCGGCAAAAAGAGTGGTGAAATAGATGATTACCAGATGGAACACATTGGGCAGGATGTGCCGACGGATGATTGTTGCATTACTTACTCCGGCAATTTTTGCTGCTGAAATATATGGCAGACGTTTCAATTTCATCGTTTCTCCCCGGATAACTTTGCATAATGTGCCCCAACTGGTCAGGCCGATTGCCAGATAAACTCCGAGCATTTCCGGTTCAGAATTGAGCCATGAGGCAACAGTTGTTACCATTTCTGCAGTTTTGGGTGACAGAAAATCCTGATTCATCAGCAGGGCAAAGGCGAGGATAAAAAGCAATGTCGGCATGGCGGCAAAAACACTGTATAACCATACGACCCCATCGTCGATGTGTCCCCCTGAATATCCGGAAACCATGCCGAGGGTCACTCCTATGATAACGGCGATCACGCTGGCGAAAAAACCGGTTTTCAATGCACTGGCAGTTCCGGCAACACAGCGCAGAAAAACATCTCTGCCCTGATAATCGGTACCGCAAATATGAGATTGAGATGGAGATGCATGAAGTTCCGGGCCGGGAAGGTTATAGGCCGGAGTTATGCCGTTTTGTTTACAGCGAGAATTGTATATTTCGACTCCGATGGCAGTTGACAGGAAGAGCAGACAGATGGTCAGGGCGGTCATTCCCCAGCGGTCATGCAGAAGTTTGTGCCATGCCGGATGTTTGGTCATTATTCCTGCCCCCGCAACTTTTTCAGATGAACTTGAAGTAAAGCTATATCGGCCGGAGTTACCCCGTCTATGCGTCCGGCTTGCCCTAACGTTGCTGGCCGGATTTTTTCCAGTTTTTGTCTGGATTCATTGCATAATCCGCGGACATTTGCATAATCGAATGACTCCGGGATCGAACTTTCTTCCAGTTTTTTCAACCGGGCGATCTCAACTTCTTCACGTTGCAGATAACCATCGTATTTGGCAGAGATCAGTAACTCCTGAAAAACTCTTTTCCCGATACGGTTCTCCGGAAGCGACAGCATTTTTGCGATCTCCGGTACGGTTTCGATACCGGTTCCCGGAACAATATCCCGCAACAGCGTGAATACCGGTATTTTTCCGTATTTATTCTGTTTGCAGAAATCAAGTTTGTCAAAGAAAAGTTTTTCATATCGCATATATTCAGCGAACTTGTCTTCCGGAAGCAATCCCCAGTCGTGAGCCATGCGGCACAATCTCAAATCGGCATTTTCCTGACGCAGAGTCAGACGATATTCCGCACGGCTGGTGAAAAGACGGTATGGCTCAACGATCTCTTTGGTTGACAGATCATCGAGCATAACTCCGATATAACTGGTGTCGCGGCCGGGAAAAACTGCGCTTTTTCCGGCGACGTGTCTGGCTGCATTCATTCCCGCTATCAACCCTTGTCCGGCGGCTTCTTCATATCCGCTGGTGCCGTTGATTTGACCGGCAGTAAATAAGTTGTGCCACCGCTTGTTGCGCAGACAACGCTCGGTTTGGTGCGGGGGAATAAAATCATATTCAATAGCATAAGCATAACGGGAGATTACCGCATCGTGTAATCCCGGCAGGGTACGCAACATGAGTTTTTGAACTTCCGGCGGCAGACTGCTGGAGAAGCCGTTCAGGTAATATTCTCCGGTTTCTGCGCCTTCCGGTTCAAGAAAGAGCAGATGATAGGGGTGTTGCGGGAAACGGATGACTTTATCTTCAAATGATGGACAGTAACGGGTACCGATACCTTTGATAACTCCACTGTACATCGGTGATTTGTCGATATTGGCTCTGACGACAGCTGCCGTTTCATCGGTGGAGTGCAGCATATAGCAGGGCAGGTTTCGGCGATTGGCATTAACCAGAGACGGGCGCAGGGATTTGCTCCAGAATGAAAATTCTTCATATTGCGGTTCGGATGGTTGCAAATCCAAATTGGTAAAATCGATAGTTTTGGCCAGTATGCGTGGCGGGGTGCCGGTTTTCAGGCGGCCCAGAGTTATGCCCAATTGTTTTTCCAATGCCGTGGATAGATCGCAGGATGCCTGATCGCCGGCACGGCCGCCCGGGAAGTTTTGCAAACCATAATGCAATGTTCCATTCAGAGATGTTCCGGTAGTCAGAACAACAGCACCGGTTCTGATCCGGTCTCCCAGATGAGTGACGATACCGCAAATGCTCTCATTTTCTACTATGAAACCGGTTACTTCTGATTGCAGAATATCAATATTCGGGGTGCATTCAAGTAAATATTTCATGCCGCCGCGATAGGCAGATTTATCGCATTGGGCCCGCGGAGACCACACCGCCGGACCTTTAGTTGCATTGAGTATGCGGAATTGGATCGCCGCTGCTTCTGCCACCATGCCCATTGCACCGCCCAAAGCGTCAATCTCTCTGACGACCTGTCCTTTGGCAATACCGCCAATGGCCGGGTTGCAACTCATTTGCGCAATATGATCCATATTGAAAGTCACCAGCAGCACTTGCGCACCGAGGCGTGCGGCGGCAAATGCCGCTTCACATCCGGCGTGTCCGGCTCCGACGACAGCAACATCATAATATTTCATAAAAATCACTCCAGGTTATACAAGTGTATAAAATATCTCCAAAGAGCGTTTTTTTCCAGTTATTTTTTTGTTCAAATGTTGATTTTTTGTTGTATACGGGATATTGTAATAAAATCATAAACACAGAGGAAAGGTCACTGATGATGAAGAAATTTATTTTGACGGTTATTTCAATACTGGCATTGAATGGATTTGCCGTGGATATTCCGGAGATACCGGGATTCAGATTGCTTGATGCGGCACATAAAAATAATTTGACGGGAAATGTATTACTTTCTCCATTGAGTATGCAGCAATGCTTCGGAATGCTGGTCGGTGGAGCCGGTGAAGTTACCGGCGGTGAATTGCAGGAGTATCTTGGCTTGAGCAACGCAACTGTGCAGACGATACAGCAGGTTGTCAATGAATTGAAATCCTGTGAAAATATTCAATTTGACAGTTGTAATTCGGTGATATTCGACTATCGTTTGCCGGTTGAACAGGCATTTATCAATGCATCTGCCAGAATGTGTGGAGCCAAAGTTTTCAAAGCCGATTTCAGCCGTCCGGGAGATTGTGCAGCGATGTTGAATAATATCGTGAAAGAACAAAGTCGCGGATTGGTTGAAAATTTGTTTCAGGATAGTGATTTTGCCGGAAGTCCGTTGATGGTGCTGCTCAATGTTCTTTACTTCAAAGGAAATTGGGCGATCCCATTTGAGGTTTACGATACTGAAAAAGCTCCTTTTGCGGTTCCCGGAGAAGATACTCCGCAGGAAGTGGATATGATGTGTGCCGAAATGAGTGTGCCATATTGCAATGATGGGATCATTCACGGTATTACTCTTGCTTACAGTGACAGGCGTTTCAAAATGATGTTTTTGATGCCGGTTGATCCCAATGTGCCGTTGTCGGTGGTGACGGAGCGGTTAGCATCTTGTGGCTTGGGCGGCTTTATCGGTAATTCCACAATGGAACGGAAAACTGAAGTGAGGCTTCCCAAATTGCAGTTGTCTTCAGATTTGGATTTGCGGACATTGCTTGCGGGGAACGGTATGGAAATTATTTTCAGTGCTTCCCGCAGTGATCTTTCCGGAATCGTCCGTGGAATACCGTTATATGTGGATAGTGCCAGACAGGTGGTTAAACTTAATTTGAATGAAGCCGGTACTGAAGTCGCGGCCGTTACCAGTGTGATGGTCAGAGCTTGTGCGGTAAGACCACCGGAAGAGATGAATAAATTTCATGCTGACCGGCCTTTTGTGATGGTGCTGTTTGACAGTGTCAGCGGGGCCGTGGTGCTGTCTGCGGTCGTCAACCGGGTCATCATGTGAATTATTTGTTTCTTAATGCTGCCAGAAATGTTTTCGCCGTTTCTCCCCTGACTTTGCGGTAAAGGCGGGAAAAATAGTGCGGGTCATCGTAACCGGCGGCACTTGCCGCTTCTGATACGGAAATGCCGGGATCATCTTTCCAGAGTTTTTCAGCAAAAGAAATACGTTTTTCAATAAGCAGTTGCTTGAAACTGGTTTGATAATTGTCTTTGAGAAAGTGCGAGAGAGAAGATTCGCTCATATGCAAAAATCTGGCAGCTTGCCGCAAAGTGATATTGTCGGAAAAATGTTCATCTATAAAATAGTGCAATTTTTGCATACGCATTGACCCGGAATAGGATACCAATTCTTTGTCAATGATGTAATTGATCAGCATATTGATCAGATTTTCCAGACTTTTTACCCCTTCTGAATCAAAACAGGGTAATTCGGAAAATGCTGTTACTGCCTGTTGATCATTTCGTGCAAATTCCGGCATTTCTTTATCCGGTCGGAATTGACCGAACATTACAAAACCGGCAACTTCGCCAAAAATTTTGACCGGAGCAATCAATTCGTAGAGTCCCGCATGGCATCGGTAGAGCAGGGCTTTTCCGCTTTTGGTACACTCTTTTTGCATTTGCCGGTCAAGGGCAATACAGCGGTCAATTCCGAAATAACTGTTTTGCATCAGAGTACAGTAGTTGCTGTTACCGAAACTGCGTCCGCGTTTAAGCACGTCTCCGGATCTTGAACAGAATACTACCTGAATATTCATCGTTGCAGCAAAACTATCCAGCAAACGGCAAACTTCATCGCTTAACAATATGTCCAGAGTAATGTTTTTCGGCATAATAAAATCCTTGTTTTTGTGTATAAAATAGCATAAAATGCAGAAAAATCCACCACAATGCCGAAAAATCCATTGCTTTTTTTACGTTTTCCTGATATAATATAGCAAAGAACCCGACAACCAACATATTTTGGGAGGAAGAAAAATGAAAGAAGTAAAAATCGGTTTGATCGGTCTCGGATTCATGGGATCGACCCACTGGCGGATCTATGAAGCTCTGCCGAATGTTAAAGTTGTTGCTTTGGCGGATGTCGATCCTGCCAAACGAGCCGGAGATGTCAGCAAAGTTGTCGGCAATATCGGCGGCGGTGATAACTCTGCTCCTTTGAATATGGCCGGTGTTGCCACTTATGAAGATGCTTTTGAAATGATTTCTGCCACAGATGCCGATATCATCGATATCTGCGTACCGACTCCTGATCACAGCAAATATCTTTTGGCTGCTCTCAAGGCCGGCAAACACGTTTTCTGTGAAAAACCTCTGTGCCGCAATTTGGAACAGTTGGCTGAAATTCGCGCTGCGGTCAAAGCCAGCGACCGTTTCTTCAATGCCGGAATGTGTGTGCGCGCATGGCCCGAATATGATACTGCCAAAAATCTGGTTGCTTCCGGAGCATTGGGCGAAGTCAAAACGGCACTTTTCCGTCGGCTTTCGCCCTCCGTTGACGGTAACGCCTGGCACAACTGGTTTATGAGTGAAGAAATGGCTGGTGGTGCCGCTCTGGATTTGCACTTGCACGATGCCGATTTTGTCTGTCATATGTTTGGCCGTCCGAAAGCGGTTTCCAGTTTCGGTGTCCGCGGTGTCGTCAGTGACAATGGTATTGATCATATTGTTACTGCGTACGACTTCGGAAATGGTAAGTTGATTACCACTGAAGGCGGCTGGTGCGCTCCGAATACCGTTCCTTTTGAAATGAGTTTCCAGATCGTTTGTGAAAAAGCCACGGTCAAATTGGGCGCAGATGGAGTTTTCAAAGTATATTGGAATTGTGGAAAAGTTGAAACTCCGGATACCGGTGATGCTTCATTGCCGACCGGTTGGCATCGTGAACTCAAATACTTCACCGATTGCGTGCGTGACAATGTCGCGCCCAACCGTTATCAGACTCCGGATTCAGTCTTTGATGGTTTGACATTGGTCATGGCTGAAATTGAATCTGCAACTAAAGGTGAAAAAGTCGAGGTGCAGTATGTATAAGGCACTGAATTATTGGGTTTACGGCGGGTTTACCGGCGAAAAAACGGCTTATGAATTTATCGATTTCGCCGTGGAAAACAAACTTGACGGGGTCGAATTGACCGTTTGTGATTGTTTGAATCCGGAAATTTTCGAAGATGAATGCCGCAAAATTGCCGCATACGCCAAAGAAAAAGGTGTTGGTATCCGCACTTTGGCCAGCGGTTTTTATTGGGGATGTTCTTTGAGTGCCGATGATGAAGCGGAACGTGCCCGGGCGGTGGAATTCGGCAAAAAATATTTGCAGATCGCTAATTGGATCGGAGCTGAAACGATTTTGGTCATCCCTGGTGCCACAAGAGTTGCATGGGAGCCGGATCGTCCGGTTGTGAGTTATAAAAATGCGTGGATCAATTCCACCAAATCCATTACCGAGTTGCTGCCGGTGGCAGAAAGACTTAATGTCAATATCGCTTTGGAAAACGTTTGGAACCGTTTTATCCTCAGTCCGATGGAGTGGAAGTTTTTCCTCGGTCAATTTGACAGCGACAGGATCGGTATTTACTTTGATGTTGCCAACTGCTGTATTTACGGCAGACCGCAGGATTATGTGGAGATCCTCGGTAAAAAGTATATCAAAGCAATTCACATCAAGAACTTTGAAGAAACCGATTGCGCCGGTGGTTTGCATGGTTTCGGCGATGATATTCTCAAAGGCGAGGTGGATTTTGATGCTCTCAAAGCTGCTTTGACTGCCATCGGTTATGATGGTCCGCTGACGGCGGAAATGATTCCTTTCTGCCGTTTGCCGGATATGGTTTTGCCGGATGAGGCACTGGCCAAAGTCACAGCGGAGAAACTCAATTCTCTTTTCTGATCACAAGTGCGTTTTTTGCGGTCATGGTATGTGTGTGCCATGACCGCTTTTTTTTTGAATACTGCTTGCATTTGCGGGGGATATAATGTATATTATCGCCGGTTTAAAATAATTTTCACGGAGGAATATATGAGAAAATTATTATTTGCGTTTGTCGCTTTATTTGTTGTGTCTTTCACTGTAAAAGGCGGTTCGCCAAAGTATATATTCCTTTTTATCGGCGATGGGATGGCTGCTCCTCAACGCATGATCGCTGAAGAATTCTCCAAACTTAATGGCAGGGGAAGTTTGCTTTTGAATACTTTGCCTGCTCATGGAACGACCCGTACCAGTTCAGCCGATGCATTGATTACTGACAGTGCTGCCGCTGCCACTGCGATCGCCTGCGGTGTAAAGACCAATAACGGCATGGTCGGCGTGGATCCGGATGGCAGAGTTGTCAGAAGTGTCGCCGAGGTGGCGCGTGATAATGGTAGAAAGGTTGGTATTATCACCAGCGTAACGTTGAATCATGCTACGCCTGCCGGTTTTTATGGGCATCGCCGCAATCGTTCGATGTATTATGAACTCGGTTTGGATTTGATCGCTTCCGGATTCGATTTTTTCGGTGGCGGCGGTATCGCCGGACATGATCGCGGTGATAAAGATATTTTTGACTTGGCAACAGCGGCCGGATATCGTGTCGTTTCCGGTAAAGACGGCCTGACCTCCCTGAAACCGGGAGAGAAAGCCATCGCTCTGGCGGGAAGTCGCAGTGATGCCATGCCATACCGGATCGATGCCGGTGAAAATATCCCGACCTTGGCAGATATAACTGCTAAAGCAATTGAAGTTCTGGATAATCCCAACGGCTTTTTTATCATGGTAGAGGGCGGGGCGATCGACTGGGCCGGCCACGCTAACGAAGCGGCGGCGAATCTTTTTGAGGTGTTGGCATTGGATGAAGCGGTGCGGGTGGCTTATGAGTTTTACACCCGGCATCCGGATGAAACACTGATCGTGGTCACCGGGGATCATGAAACTGGTGCAATGACGATGGGGTTCAGCGGCGGCGGTTATAACCTCGATTTGCCTTTGCTTGCCAGACAGCGTTGTTCGATCGGCCGTTTCGGGGAAATTCTTGAACAGGCGAAAGCCAATGATCCGGAATTCGATTTCGAAAAAGCAAAACTTTTGATTACCCGGTATTTTGGCATAGAGTACGCCGGGAATGGGCCGCTGGTTCTTTCTGCCGCAGAATTGACCTCTTTGCAAAGAGCCTTTGAGCGCAACCGTTTGCCGGCGGCTTTGCGAACTTTGATGAATAACAAGGCCGGGATCGGTTGGAATAGTGGTAACCATACTGCTTTGCCGGTATTGACCACGGCAGAGGGATGCGGAGCAATGCTTTTTATCGGTTTTTATGAGAATACTGCAATTTCCATGAAGTTGAAAAGTCTGTTATGAAATTCTCATGGCCGAAAATAAAAATCGCCGCAAAGGATTGGGTATTTGTTGCTGTAATGGCAGTTTTGTGTGTGGTTTTCTGGCTGATACCACCGCTTGATTCTCCCATCAGACAAACTGGCAGAACTGTTCCTGCCGAGGTGTTGGAAACGAATGATTCCATGCTTATGGAGATGGGGGTTGAGCATTATGGAACGCAATATTTGCAAGTAAAGATCCTTGACGGCGAATTTGAAGGAAAGGTTTTCCCGGCGGTAAATGAGTTGCGCGGTGAAATGGATTTGGATAAGATCTTTGTGCCGGGAGACCGGATCACTGTAGTTATTACAGATGATGTTGTGCCGGAAGAATCATTACTGCTGGCCAAAGATTATGACCGTTTCCCGTGGAGCATGGTATTGTTTGCCGGATTTTGTTTGCTTTTGATCGTTTTTGGAGCATGGACTGGGGCGAAGGCTTTATTCAGTTTTATTTTCAGTTGTCTGATCATATTTAAAGTGATAATCCCGTTGACTTTGAAAGGCTATTCGGCCGGTTGGATGATTTTCGGTTGTGTCGCATTGTTGACTGCGGTGATTGTTTTTCTGGTTGCCGGATTAAACCGGAAAGGAGTAGTCGCATTTGCCGGTTCTGTCGCCGGAGTATTATCGGCATTGATAATGTCGCATATATTTACCGGTTTGCTTCATATCAACGGAGCAACATTGCATGGTGCAAGGGCATTGCTTTACAATATTGATGTTCCGCTGGATTTAGCGGATATTTTTACCGGCGCGATCATTCTTGCCTGCAGTGGTGCAGTTATGGATCTGGCAATGGATATCGCTTCAGCGATAGAGGAGGTTTCCATTCATAATAAGAATTTGACGTTTGCGGAATTGACGGCTTCCGGGATGAGGGTGGGGCGCAGTGTGGTCGGCACGATGACTACAACGTTGCTGTTAGCTTATTCCGGAGGGTATCTGACAACGTTGATGATGTTTGCCTGGCAGGGGACAAATCCGGTCGATGTCGTCAATAACCCGATAGTCGCCGCAGAAATTGTAAAAACATTGATCGGCAGTTTTTCACTGGTTCTGGTTGCCCCATTGACTGCGATCGTCGGTGGATGGTTTTTCAGGTGTCGCGAGGCTTGAAAAAATCTTTCTTCAACTGTATATTATGCGCGGGCAATATGCTGTGATCTTTTAACTTGAAAATATCGGAGGTCTGATATGACTTTTATGGAAAAACTTTCTTTGGCAATGCAGAAAAATAATTCGCTGGTATGTGTCGGTCTTGATCCGGCGATTGGCAAACTTCCCTCCTGCATCAAGAATCGTGCTGATGCGATTTTTGAATTCAATTGCCGGATCGTTGATGCAACTAAAGAACTGGTTTGCGCCTACAAACCGCAGGCGGCCTATTATGCCGGGCAGGATTGCGATGAGGCACTCAAAGAGAGCATCCTTTATATCAAAAAGAATGCTCCGGATGTGCCGGTGATCCTTGATGTGAAACGCGGCGATATCGGTTCTACGGCAGAGTATTATGCCAAAGAGGCATTTGAACGTTATCAGGCAGATGCGGTCACTGTAAATCCGTACATGGGATTTGATGCGATCAAGCCGTTTCTTGATTATGAAGATAAAGGCGTGATCATTCTCTGCCGTACTTCCAATAAATTTTCCGGTGATTTGCAGAATCTTGTCGCAGACGGTCGCCCGCTTTATGAACACGTTGCCCTGTTGGTGCGTGACAAGTGGAATGAGGCGAAAAACTGCGCCCTCGTGGTTGGTGCCACTTATCCGGAAGAACTCAAAGCTCTCCGCGAACTTTGTCCGGAAATGCCATTTTTGGTGCCGGGTGTCGGTGCCCAGGGCGGCGATGTCGAAAAAGTTGTGAAATTCGGCTGTACTGCTGATAAATGCGGCATCATTGTCAATTCTTCTCGCGGCATCATTTATGCTTCCAATGGCGAAGATTACGCTGAAGCGGCCGGAAAAGCCGCAATGGAATTGCGTGATCAGATCAACTCTTTCCGGTGAAGTACAATGTGTGAAAACAGTAATGAACAACTGCCGGTGATCGCTATTGTGGGGCGTCCCAATGTGGGGAAATCCAGTTTGTTCAATGCGATCGTCGGGCGTAAATTGGCCATTGTCCATGAGATGAGCGGAGTTACCCGTGACCGGGTGAGTGCCGATGTGCGTCATAACGGGCAGATGTTTACCTTGGTTGATACCGGAGGTTTGAATACACTGGATGACACCGAAAAAAACGTTGATTTCTGGGATGCCGGTATCACGGAACAGGCGCAGTGTGCCATGGAAAACGCCGATGTTTTGATCATGGTATGTGACAGTCAAAGTGGCTTGACACCATTGGATCAGGATGTGGCAAGGCGTATCCGTCAACTTAACAAGCCGGTGTTTCTGGCGGCAAATAAGTGCGACAATGATGATTGGAAAGATCACGCTTCTGAATTTTCCCGCCTCGGATTCGGTAATGTTTTTCCGATTTGCTGTACCCATAAGGGCGGGATTGGAACTTTGTTGGGGGCGGCTTTGAAAAAGTGCCGTCATGTGCCGATTTCCAAGGCGATAAAAAAGGCCGCGTTGAATATCGCTATCGTCGGACGCCCCAATGTGGGGAAATCCAGTTTGGTTAATGCTCTGCTCGGTGAAGAGCGGCTGATGACCAGTCCGATTGCCGGAACCACCAGAGATGCGGTGAAAATCGAATTTGCCATAACCGGTCAGGATGGCGAAAAACTGCCGGTGCAGTTGGTGGATACTGCCGGTATGCGTAAAACCGGCAAAGTGGATAATGTGGTTGAATTATTCAGCATTATGCGTGCCAAAAGTGCGATCGACCGGGCTGATGTGGTTATTATGGTGCTGGAAGCCGGATTCAATAAAGTTACAGCACAGGATCGTAAAATTGCGGCTTTGATCGAACAATCCGGCCGTTCCTGTATTATTGCGGCGAATAAGTGCGATTTGTGTACCGAGGAAAAGAAAGAGGCTTTGCTTAAAGAACTCTACAAAACGCTCCCCGGATTGAGTTTTGCCCCGGCAGCTTTTATCAGTGCCACGGAGAAGCGTGGTTTGGATAAGTTGGAGGAGGCACTTGCCTTGGTTGCCGCCAATCTGAAAACTGAAATAACCACCGGTTTGCTAAACCGGGTATTGACCAAGGCGTTTGAAGATACGCCGCCGCCGGTCATCAAAGGTATTCCGCTTAAATTGTTTTATGCTTCCCTTGCCGGAGTGCGTCCGGTGCGGATCAAACTTTTTGTAAACCGTGTGGAGTCTGCGGCCGGGAACTATCTGGCATTTCTCAAAAAGCGTATCCGGGATAATTTTGCATTGGAAGGTATCCCGCTGGATATTGAAGCAGTGGCACGACCTAAAAAAGTTGAAAGCATCCGTCGGAAGCCGCAAAAATAAAAATATAAAAAGGGGCCGGTCAGCAAACCGGCCCCCTTTGTTATACACCTTCAGGTCAATAAAACCACCGGCTTTGCCGGTGAGTGCCTAAAAAAATCTTTAGAAATAGTTTGTAAAAGTTCACCTTTGCGACTACACTATGTTCAGACCTGCCAGTCGAACTTAATGTAATAACAAAGGTGTAAAAATGACAAAAGATACAACTAATAGTTTATCA
>SUWG01000040.1 GCA_015061625.1 Lentisphaerota bacterium
GATCGTGCCGGTGTCCGCAGACTTGACAAGTGATTGCCCGCAAACCGCCGCCGGAAACCGGCGGATGGATCGTGCGTTGAGGTCGAAGTCAAACCGAGGTGAAAGTGCGGGAGTGTACTATGTACTCGACCGAGCCGGTGTCCGCCGACTTGACCAGAGATTGGCCGTAAGCCGCCGCCGGGAACCGGCGGATGGATCGTGCGTTGAGGTCGAAGTCAAACCGAGGCGAAAGTGCGGGAGTGTACTATGTACTCGACCGCACTTGAGTCCGACAGTTTGACAAGAGATCAACCGCGAGCCGCCGCCGGTCAGAGGAAATTGGTTACATCATCACAGATGATTTCGCCGTCGGAATCCCGGTATTTGGTTTCATCCACCGGCGGCACCGTTTCGGAAGCCGAACCGTCATCCTCGCCGAAAACGCCGTCACTTCCGGCACTGATGATATCGAATCCGCCGCGGTTGAATTTACCGGGGAAACGGATCAGAATCCTCTGGCCCCAGCCGTCAACGATATACCCCTCGTCATCGAGGATGGAGTCGATATTGTCGGCATCCATATTGCGGGCGAAAAGTTGGAATGCGGCATCGGGATCTTCGCCGATCCCGGTGGTACCGAAATAGAGTTTTTTGTTGGCGGCATCAAATTTCACCGGCACATAACCGTTAGTGGCGGTACTTCCGGTGGTGCGCAGCGGGGTGATGCCCTGATCGTTAAGGGCGGATAGAGCGTTATTGAGCCGGGTGATGGTGGCGGTGGTGGATTTTTCTTTGGAAGCGTCAGAAGCGTAAGAGTATGCGCCGATAGCGATCAGCATCAGAATAACGATCAAAGCGACCACGCCCATAATTTCGATCAGAGTGAAAGGATATTTTTTCATGATATATTCTCCTGTTTTCCGGTTAACCGGATAGAATATAGTACATCTATTTAAAAAAGTCAAGGGATGGAAGCAAAAGTTGACATTTTGCCGCCATCCCCTGAAACGGATCACCGGTCAGTTGGATCTGCTTTCCAGATCAGCCTGACTGCGGATATTTTCCAAACCGCGCAGTTTCAGAGTGAAACGCACTGTCTGACCGGGGAGAATATTGAATGGCGTATTCTGACCGGTCGCCGTGGAAGCAAGTCCGTATTTGCTTCTGGGGAATTCCAGCGTGTAGCGTTTGCCTTCGCCTTTGTGGTTGCCGCGGGAATTGAACCAGATGTAGCCGTGGGTGATATTCTGATCGCCGAGCATCACGAAACCGATACCGCTTGCCGGGTCGAATGCACCGCCGCGGGGCAGAGCCAGACGGAAGTTGGGCCGTTCATAGAAAGCGGGTTTGCCGGTATCGAAAACGGTCGTCGGCAACTGGATGTCAGCGGCAGGCATATAAAGCACGTCGTTCTGCGCACCGTCGGCACCGATGGCAGGCACGAAACGGCCGCGCCAGGCGAATTGGTAATGGGCAGGGTCTTCGGAGACCTGTCCGGGAGGCATGATGTTGAAAATCTCATACCGCAATTCCAGATCGGGACTATCCGCTCTCACCGTCATAAAGCGTTTGAAGCGGAAAGGTTTATCAAAGAAGGTCGTGCTGACGGCAATGGTGATTTTTTCCGGGGTCAATTCGATCAATTCGATATCCCAATCCACCAGAGCTTCCGGCCAGTGGCCCATAGCGGCTTCGTCGGAATAACCGGCGTAATCCACATGATGCTGCACCATGGCGCCGGTCACCTGCCGCTGCATTCTCCGCAGGGGATCAAGGGCATTGCTGAAATCTCCGGCATGGAGCGTTTCCACGCCGCGCACTTTGAATGAGTAAATGCGGCCGGCAGTTTCGGTGAATCCCACACTGATAATGCCGTTATCCAGCACAAATCCGGGGTGTCCCTGACACTCGGAAGGAATCAACCGCACTTTGAAATTGCGCATGGTTTGGGCAGAAGCGGCTCTGGCGGCCAGATTGAGATAATATTCCGCGCGGTCATAGCAGCCGGCTTTTTCGGCGGCGACGGCCCTTTCAAAGAATCTGCGCTGCACATCGTTGATAAATGCCGGGATATTGGCAAGTTGTTTGCGCAGGAGAGCCCGTTTGGTTTCGGTGAGCAGTCTGGCGGCAGTTTCCCGATCCTGTTGAGTGTAAACCGGATTGTTGGCGGTACGCTGCAGGAATTGCCGGATGGGGGCGATCAGGGCGGTTTCAGCCGCATTTCTGGTACAAAGAACTTCCAGCGCCGCCAGATTCGGGTCACGCATCAAGGTATAAGTGCGGATGAATTCTCTGGTTTTGCCATTGGCGGAAACGGTGATCTTCACTTCATTTTTGCCGACTTTGGTCAACTGGGCAGCGGCGGCAAGTTTGCCGTCAGCAGGAATAGTTCCGGCATTGCGGCCGTCGATCGTGACCACCGCCCCGGCCGGGCCGTAAACGGTGAAATTGATATTGGTCAATTCCACTGAACTGTGTTCGGCGGGGATGGAAGCGACCATGGAAACCGGAGCGGTTTTCAAGGCTTCGATCTCATCGGCAAGTTTGCTGCGCAAACGGTAGAGCAAGGTCAGATCGTTGTGAAATTCAAAGGGCATATCGTAGATCATTTCGGCAATGATCTCTTTGACGCGGTTGCGGCCGCAACCGGGGAAGCGGCGGTCGATCTCCTGCTCCAGAATGGTCATGTAGTCAAAGTCATCGATACTTTCTTTGAGGGCGATACTGCGCAGTGACGGCACGATGCCATCCGAACCGGGAACCGGCGGGTAGAAGACCGTGGCGGCACCGATTTTATGCGTTTTATCCATTTGAGTCCACGGATTGATACCGGCGGGCATACTGATCGTATTCCACAACAGACCGCCGTCACCGTCGGCGCAGTAGATCTGCCACGGATAAAGGCGGGTGCGGATATAGTCATGGTCATCCATGCATACCGTCCAGTTATAATACCAGATCTCGCCGCCGCGCGCCTGATGCGCCCGCTGCTGATCGAGGTGAACCAATCCGGGAGCCAGCGGCACACACCAGCTTTGCACCGGGCCGATACCATCGGTATAATCTTTGGTAATAAAGATATTCAGATCGGGAGCCGCTTCATGCAAAGCGGTGGTGATCTTCGCCAGATCGGCATAAGCGGCAGGTTGCGGTTCGTCAAAGATATAGGCGTAAAATCTGGCATTGGGGAACTTCACGCGCACATGATCCATGTACTGTTTGGCGAATTGGGCGGCATATTTAAGACCGTTTTCCGAGACCCATGATTCATCGCAGAAAGGCGATTTGCCCGGTTGGGGAATGGTATCTCTGCCCTGGATCCAGCCGTGATAGTGACCGAGGAAGTTTAAAGGCGGCACCACGAAATAACGCATACCATAGTCATACCAGCGGGTAATGACTTCGTCAAAGTGAGAAAAATCGGTGATGACCAGATTGCCATCCCGGATCTCCCATTTGGGAATGGGCGGATGTTTCGCCTGATTGCCGACGAAACGGTGTTCTTTGAAAAGGACTTCAAAGTTAGTCCACACCTCATCCAGCGGACGGGTGTCAAACTGGCGGTAAGGCGGCTGATTGGCCCACGCATAGAAGAAGTTACGCAAATGGGGCGTCGTGGGGATGGAAAAGTTGCGCACCTGAATACTCAACGGCACTTCCGCCAGAGTCTGACCGTTGCTGACGATTTTGACCTTACCGGTGTAAACGCCGGGTGCCTGACCGTCAGGCACGGCAACGGTGATGAACATGGAAAGATTTTTTCCGGCTTGGGCATCGAAAGGCCTGCCGGGGAAAAGCGGGTCGGCACTCCAGCCTTTGAGCGTGGGATTGTATTCGGCATCCTGCATATGGATATAACCGACTCTGCGCCACGAGAGATTGCTTTTGGCGATAACTTTATCACCGCAAGTCAGATCGGAAAACTGCACATCGACCTGCGGCAGATCGACTTTGGGATTGAGCGTGAGGGTGAATGGTTCAGATTCATTTCCGGCGCAGGAGATGGAAACGCCGGAAATCTGCCGCATCCCGGCGGGGATGCCGGTCATATCCGGTTTGAGATATGCGGCATCCTGCCACAAGGTGAATTGTGCGGAACTGGTGATCAGGAATGAGGTGTCACTTCTGTCCTTTTTTTTTTGGTCCTGCTCTGCAGGGCCGAGGAAGAAGTCATCGAGATAAACTTCGATTTGTCCGGCGACCCAGAAAAGTATTCTGAATCCGACGGTTCCTTCCGGAGCGTAGAACTCATCTTTCAACTCTCTCCAGTCACCTACGGTCGTATCCATGCGGGGGTAGCGGTAAGTGACTTTACCGGCGGCATCCACAAAACCGACACTGGCGGAAATGCGTCCCGTGCCGGAAATCACTTTACCCCAGCAGGAGAAACGGTAACGCTGCTGACCGGCGAAGGGCAGAGTGATATTGATGAGCATGGAACAATCCGGCTGATCGTTTTTCACATAGTAGGAGTATTCGCCGGTGCGGGCCTCACCCTGACGGCGGCCGAAAGTGAAAAGACCTTCGCCGCGGTAGTTGCTGTTGCCTTTGCGCGGGGTGGGATAGAAGCCGGGCAGAGCGGATTTTTCAAAGGAGGGATTCCAGAAAAGGTTGCCGTCGACCGGATTCTGCGGCGGATTGCGGTCAAGATTGAAATCGAAGGCATCAGCGGAGAAAATTCCCCGGAAATAGACGATGACTTCCGCTTTTTCCGCATCTTCATTGACTCTTACAGTATGCAGATGCTCCTGCAAACCGGTTTTGGAGTAGTTCACCTGGGAACCCCAGTAGGATCTGATGGTTTTGCCTGCGGCATCTTTGAGGTGGACAACGATCAGCAATGAACCGCCGGGCTCATAGGATTTAAGATCGTAATTAAATGTCAGGTAATAAGTTACTCCTTTTTCCAACTTGGTTACCTGACGGAAAGTGACCTGCGCCGTGCCTTTGGGGTTGGTCGAACTCATGCGGATAACGGATTTGCCGTCTTCACGTTTGACTTTTGTGCAGGAAATACCGTCTACCGGGGTGCGGTCAGTGGTAAAACGGCTGCACTGGGGATCACGGCCCTCGTTTTCCAGAGAGCCGTTAGTCAGCATATTGCCGAAAAGCGGCAGAAACGCCCCGGCCAAAAGAATGGAGAAAAATTTTTTCATTTACATTTACCTTGAAGTGTTATCGATCAATTATACTCATGGGTGGTTCCGAAAGCATCCCATGGGCCACGCCAGAAATAGGTTTTTCCCAAATCGTAGACACGTTTGTAATCTTTGGTTTCCACATGACCGTCAAAATAGAGACAGTTGGTCGCATTATTGTGACGATCAGAAACAAAAGCCGAGGAGAACGGGTCAAACAGCCATGCCGGTTCGATATTCTTTTTCACGTCAATGACAAAGAATTTGCTGGAAGGGAAGAGGATCTGGTTGATTTTGGCATTTCTCACACCGGCAGAATCAGAAGCTCTTTCGGCGAGATAGGTACTTGCAGCATAGTTGACATAGCGTTTATCTTTGTACTCGTAACCATCATCCTGCGGACAGTCGAAAATGATACCGGGTTCGGCATTCTGAATCTTATCATAGCCTTGAGCCTGCAAACCGACATAAGGAGCCAGACGACAGAACCATGCGGGGGCACCTGCGCCTCCCATGTAACGCCAACCGGAAACACCGGAAGCACGATCCTGACCGTACGGTATATAATCATCGTTATCATCGATGTAAGAGAGCATGGCGGTACCGATTTGTTTCAACTGGCTGACGCATGAAGCAGTGTGACCGCGCATACGGGCGGAGTTGAGGGCGGGGAGCAGAATCGCCGCCAGAATGGCGATGATCGCTATGACAACGAGGAGTTCAATAAGAGTAAACCGGTCACGGTTTACTCTCCCATGGGAGAGTCTGCACATCTTCATTATCCTTTCTGTTATGTTGATCAAAAGATGTCGTTCAGAATACTTTTATTGCTTTTTTACATATTATACATAAAAAAGTTATAAAATGCAACAGTAAAAATGATTTTTTCAATGTTTTTTGTTGAAAAGTATCAATATCTGCCCCACCGCCGGAGCATTCCGCCCCCATTATCAAATAAGGTTTCTTTGGCAATGTTTCAAATTCAGTAAAATTCAGGCAGAAGATCACCGGTAAAAGCAAAATATGCAAACAAAAAAGCAATTTTTTATTTGTTAAACACTCCGCAAAGGAATATATTTAATATATATTATTGGAACAGTAACAGGAGTGATGTATGTTGAGAAAAATTTTGATTTTTACACTGTTGATTATTGCCGCAACCGCCATGGGAACCGTAAAACCGGCACCGGGTTTCTCGGATAATATGGTGCTGCAAAGAGATGTCCCCATTCCCGTCAGCGGCACGGCGGCACCGGGCGAAAGAGTAACCGTAACATTTTCCGGTCAAAGCGTTTGCACCACTGCAGATGCCGATGGCAAATGGCTCGTCACCCTCGCTCCGGTGAGTGCTTGCAAAGAGAACCGCTCGATGACCATTGCCGGAGAAAATAACAGCGTGGTCATCCGGAATTGTCTGGTCGGTGAAGTCTGGCTTTGCAGCGGTCAATCCAATATGGCAATGCCGATGTGGAGCAATGATCCGCGCTGGCGGGCGGCAAATGGTGACAACGATGTAAAAAACGGAGCCAATCCGCTGATCCGCATATCAACCATCGCCCCCGGCTGGTCAGCTGCAGCTCAAAGCGAAGCCGATATGAAATGGGAAATGCTCAACGAAAATAACGGAATGGCATTTTCAGCAGTGGCATTTTATTTCGGACAGAAAATATTTCATGAACTCGACGTGCCGGTGGGGCTGGTGGTCGCCGCCTGGCCGGGAAGCGTCATTGAACCATTCATCCCTCCGTGCGGATTCGCTTCCGTGCCGCAACTCAAACCGCTGGCAGATGTGATAAACATCCGTCTGCCGGGCACCAGAGAATATCAGGAGGCAAGCCGGAAAACTGCAGAAAACTTCCAACGCTGGCTGACCGAATTCAATAACGCCAGAATCAATAATCAACCGCTGCCGCCACCGCCGGAATACCCGGCAATAATGCGGCCGCCGACCCGTCATCAGGCTCCGACCGTGATCTACAATAAGATGCTTCACCCGCTGACCGCATTCAAATTCCGGGGGGTGATCTGGTATCAGGGGTGTTCCAATCTGCACGATGGATTGCTTTACAGATACAAAATGCAGGCCTTGCTCAATGGTTTCAGAATGGTTTTCAACGATCCGGCGATGCCGTTTTATTTTGTCCAGCTTGCGCCGTGGGATTACACCTCATTTTCCCGCCAGCCGCATGATCTGCCGACCATCTGGGAAGCACAGGCGACTTTCGCCCGGAGCAACGACCATGTGGGTATGGCGGTGATCAACGATGCCGGAGATATCACCGATATCCATCCGCGGAATAAACGCACCGTGGGCAACCGGTTGGCATTGCTGGCATTGCGCCACACTTACGGGCAGATGGATATCCGATCGGATTCACCGGAATTGACAGCGTGGAAGATCGAAAACGGCAAATTCATCCTCGACTTCAAAAACATTGAATCATGGCAGGGTACGCCGGATCATTTTGAAATTGCCGGCAGTGACGGCAACTGGGTCAAAGCACAGGTGGAAATTTCCGGTACTCAACTGATTATTCATGCGCCGGAGATCCCCGAACCGGTGCAGATGCGTTATTTGTGGAACCACACGTTGAGCGGAGTGCTTTTCAATGAAGCCGGATTGCCCTTGAGCGCATTCCGCTGCGGAAATTTTGTGACGAAAAATGATGTCATCGACCGGGTGACCGGCAATGCCCATTTGAT
Organism: Lentisphaerota bacterium; assembly: GCA_015061625.1. Lineage (GTDB taxonomy): Bacteria > Verrucomicrobiota > Lentisphaeria > Victivallales > Victivallaceae > UBA1784. The sequence goes on from SUWG01000040.1 coordinate 7,821, forward strand.
ATTCCAATATGATTTAAAAAAGGTGGCAACACGGAATGGAAGACCGGCTTACCTGATAGATAACAGCGCAAGTTTCCGGGGATTCAAGGTAAAACGCATAATCTATGTGGTGGAATTGATCGACAACAATGCCAGAGAAAGTTGGGTGGTGATCGCTATGGATGCTTTTACAGAAGATGCGGAAAAAATCGGTATTCCGGTGCAATCGACCGGAGTGAGGCTGGGGGTGAGAATCAGCAATCTGACCGTTTTCAGCAATGTTGAGGGGTTGAAAACCGGAAATATCCCGCAGGGCAATATTGAATTCTGGGGCTGTGATTATCTGCCGGGCAACGGTTACGGTATAACCGGAGCCGCTCCGGGAAGTTATGACTTCGGTGATGTGATGAGCCTGCCGGATAGAGCGGGACACGGTTCAATGCAGATCCACAATTTTGCGGATAAGCAGGTGATATTTGCGTACAACAACTTTTATTCAGCGGATCATGATATCGGCATCGGCAATGCGCCGGGAACGCATACGGATTGGACATTTTCTCAAAGCGGCAAAAATTATTCCGTGGCAATTTTACGGATCTTCGCCGAATTTAACCGCTGAATCAGCGGCAAGGGCCTCGCACCGGTGAGAAAAACGCCCTTGTGTGGCTGGCAGATAGCGTCCGTAATGTCCGTACCGGGGGGGTACGGGGGGCAACGCCCCCTGTAAAGGGCGGCCCTGCCGCCCGCCCGATCAAGACACGACAACGGAGTGCCGCGACATTTCATTTTCTTTGCCAAGCTTTCTTTTTTGTAAAAGAAAGCTTGCAAAAATAAACCGATATGCTATATTATTGCGGCATTGAAAGCAATCGTAACGAAAGGAAAAGAAAATGTGGAAAAAGGCTTTGCTGGCGACATTGACAGCCATCCAGATAATCGTTTACGCCGGAACAAATGACAATGAGCATCGTGTTTTTGACTCCAGAGAAGCCATTGCCGAATATGCTTTTGAAGCAATAGCCAGCCGGGATGCCAAGGCGTTGCTCAACACTCTTTCTCCGGATGCCATCCGGCAGGGCATTGAAATTTTCGGCAGCCGGGAAAATCTGGAAGCCGCCTGCCAGGAGTTTCTGAATCTTGCCCCGGCAGATTCGATCAATCGAATGCGCCGGAACAAAAGCCAAATCGTCCGCAATATGTCCAATGACCGGGATCTGGTGCAGATAAATGGTAAATGGTTCTCCAATCAAAATTGGAGCGAAATCTCCCAAGCCCATACCATTGCCCGTTTTGTTGATGCCTTGCTTGACCGTAATACCGATGCCCTCTGGGCATTATTAAGTGCTGAAACCCAAGCCCGGATGAATCAGGAGGCCAACGGCAATCAGCAAACACTGAAAAACAACCTTACTGATTTATGCAAAGGTTTTGTCGGGGATAAAGAAATCACAACGGCCAGAGCCAACAGAAATTTGGTGATTTTCCGACTGATGAGGACATTTCCCGGAGCCGGTATCCTGACTGAAGTTGACGGTAAATACTTCATCAACCTGCTTCCGCTCATGCGATAAAACCTCAAACCGACCGACCACCGGTGAAACATCCGGTGGTTTTTTATTGCCGCAATCCCCCGGCAAAGTGCGCTCCATTGCATTTCATTATCGTATCCGTAAATGTCCGTCGTGTCCGCGGTGTCCGCAGTCTCCGCAGTCTCCGCAGTCTCCGCAGTGTCCGTAAGGGCGGTGCCAACCGCCCTTTACAGGGGCTGCGCCCCCGTCCCCCCCTGTACGGACAATACGGACAATACGGACGATACGGACACCAACAGCGAGCCACATAAGGTCGTATTTTTCACGGGAAACCGCGCAGACCGCAGTCGAATGCACTTTTACTTTGCATTGTGAGGCAAGGTCGAAGCCAAGTCAAGGCTGCAACGAGGGAGTGTACGACCGTACTCGACCGAGTTGACGACCGCTGACTTGGCAAGAGATTGCCCACAAGGTAAAGTAAAAGCCGAACAACAATAGTTGCGAGGATGAGCCAGCGGGCGAGCAATAGCCGGCAT
>SUWG01000014.1 GCA_015061625.1 Lentisphaerota bacterium
TTTTCAAACAGTCATTATTCGGATATAGGAATAAAGTTTTTTTATGATCATCTACTGCCCGCACTGCCATCAGGATTTTGAAGTCGAAATAAATTGGATCGGCAAAAAAGTAAATTGCACAAACTGTAACCGGGATTTCACCGTTTCCAAACCGGTGATTTGTCCGACTTGCAAAACTCCCAATCCAATAACCACCCCTGATTGTCTCAACTGTCAAAATCCACTGCGCTCAAGAGATCATCTGCCGGTTTCCCAAAAATTTGATTGCAATCATGAAGATTTTTCCGTTGAAAAACCCGGTTTGGATTTACGCTTTTGTTTATTGCTCACGCTCGAAACTATCGCAGTATTTTTTCCATTGGAACTTCTGATACTGAAACTGGATATATCTCTCATGCCTAAATTACTGTTTTTTGCGGTTATTTTTGGGATCAGACACGCCATAATCAAATTGACCAATATTTTTTGTCCGGAATTAGAAGATTTTTTTCACAGCATTTTTGTTGGTATTGCAGGAATCTGTGCAATAGCAACCGGATTATTAACAGGCTATGGTGTTGTATCCTTGATATTCGACTCAACAGCAACAATGATTATTCTGTTTTTATTGCTTCCAATAACTCTTATTTATTTGTTTATCTGGGTAAATTTTGCACGATTTGAGACACAAACGTTAGTCAACATTGTGGTTATGGCCACGCCAATGGGGGGCATTATTGGTTTGATTTGCAACACCATTCTATATGGTTCGTAATTTGTATTCCGGCAAAGCAAAATTGGTAATCAATTTACAAACTCATATCAAAGTTTATCAAAAAACGGAACGATTCTGATTTTTCAGGAAATCAAGTGGTAAAAATGTTCCGGATCACGCTCGACCAGCAGTTTCAATTCCAATTTCATCAAAATCGACAGCAACATACCTGAACTCATATTGGTCAATTCCTGCAAACGCTCCAAATCACATTCGCCATGCTCTTTCAAAATATTGTAGACCAGCAGACAATCCGGAGCCAGTCTGCCGGACATCTCCGCTTCCTCAACAATGCTTTTGGCAAATTCACCGGGACGCATACCGGATTTCAACGAAATAAGCACATCATCAAAATTTTCGATCAATCCTGCACCCTCTTTGATCAATTTGTGACATCCATGCGCCTGAACATTATCCACCCTGCCCGGCACCGCAAAAACTTCCCGTCCCATATCGGTTGCCAGACGGGCGGTGATCATCGCACCGCTTTCCAAACCGGCTTCCACAACGATCGTTGCCCGGCACATCGCCGCCACGATCCGGTTGCGCCGGGGGAAATTATATTTATTCACCGGATAATTCAATGGAAATTCACTGATCACTGCCCCGCCGAAACGGATGATCTCTCTGGCTAATGGAATATTTTCTTTCGGATACATCTGCCCCAGACCGCTGCCCAGCACACCGACCGTGCGTCCCTGACTCTCCACCACGCTCAAATGAGCCGCCGTATCTGCGCCCAGTGCCATACCGGAAAAGACCGTAAATCCACTGCAGGCGGCATCTTCAGCCAACATTCTGGTGATCTTCTCACCATAACTGGAAATCCGGCGACTGCCGACGATTGCAATGGATTTATCAGAATTCTCCGGCAATTCACCCCGGACATAGAGGCACAACGGCGGATCAAATAATTCACGCAGATCAGCCGGATACTCCTCATCGGCCAGTGTTATGATCTGCACATCACCGCGATAGGCAAAATTCAATTCTCTGGTAAGTTCTGCATCCCAGTCAAAATCTACGATCCTCTCGGCAATGACCTTACCGATACCATCAACACTCATCAGATCACTGCGGTCAGCCTGACGGATGCCATCCGGAGTGTAAAACGCATCCAGCAAAGCCTGATAACGCGTCGCCCCCACTCCGGGGATCATATTCAATGCGATACACAACTCCCGTTCAATCATTCAATACAGCCTTTTTCTTGCGTTTCGCCTCAAGCATCGCCTGACGGAGTTTACGGTAACGCACCACCAGATAACGGACTCCGAAATAGGTCAACGGAGTCATGATCGCCGCCCAAACAATACCGCCGGCAAAAAATGCGGCAACCAATTCGCCGCCCAAATCGGCAAATGCCGCCCATTTTTCGGAAAATGAGAGCGTTTCACTGTTGAAAACTTCCAGCAAATATCTCGCTGAATCCGAAGAAATATTGCCGTTGATCAATTTATTGCCCACCCAGATCTGGATCGGATAAATGAATATCGCCGTCGGCGGAGTGGTAATAAATGTTCCCAACGCCGCCCCGATTTTGGAACAGCGGAACACAAATGACAGTGGTACAGATATTATCAACTGACAAAATATCGGTATCACACAACCGACACACATCCCCAATGCCCAACCCGATGCAATATAATTCGGGGTGGCATTTTCCCTGACGATCTTAGTATACATCAACTTGAAAAAACGGTACAACCGGCAACGCTTTTTCTTCGCGGGAGCGACCGGCTTTTCCACTGTTACCACTTGAGGCACACCATCTGCTGAAAATTCCACTGTCTTCACCTTTTGCCACGCCCCATCGCTATTGCGATACTCCAGAATCCCATCCTTATCTTCCCGGTAATTGCCCAATGCAAAATCTTTCACCACCTGCGGAAAAACCACATGATCGCCATTGATTTTAAGTTTTTCGATGTTCTTTTCGGCACAACTGCGCAAAATATCCTTATAAGGCGGCTTGCCCCTGTTGTCTTTTACTGTCTGCAATTCACTGACCGTGTGACCGCAAAGTTCCACAGAAACCGGTGCGGAAACTCCAAGTATCGGCCCCTGATCGACATCATTTTTCCCGGTGAAACTCTGAACTGAAATCACACTGCTGCGCAAATTCTCACAGCCGTCAAGAATCGCCTGTTCCACCGGTTTGTAATGCAAACCGGCATAAGTTCTTCTGCCATCCTTTTCCACCGTAAGATCCCCCGGATGCACATTCAGACACGGAAGTTTTTCCGCCAGATTGGTCAACGGCACAAAACCGGCAAAAACAGCGAAGTCACATTTGTACCCGGCGATGATCTCCCAAACTTTTTCACTCCACATATCCCGCAGTTTACGCCGGATATCACTGTCGAGTTTTATATCATTTTCGCCATGTTCAGCATAAAACTTACGAATATCCAGCGACTCTACCGGCACGGAAAATTTTTCACCGATTTCAATCGCTCTGCTGCTCTCCGGGGCGTCGGTAAAAATCACCGCCACCTGATACGGTGAACCGGTCCGCATTGCCTGCTCCAACAAAACTTCTGCATTGCTCCCGCTGCCGCTCATGCAAACAGCAATTTTCGCCGGCACATCCGTCGCATGATAAAATCGATCAACCATGACTGCAACCAAATCCTGAATGTAAAAAATCAAAAAAACAAACCACTCTTTTACTGTAATGCCGGAAGCGGAATTTTTCAACCTCCAATATAGAAAATAACTCCGGATATTTACGAAAACCTTAAAATATTTCAAAAAAATTCCTAAAATCTCCGGAATACAGATTGCAAACAACGCGATCAGGTGTTATATTGCCATATTAATAATCTATTATAAACAACAGCATCCGGCAACGGGTGTCAAACAACGGTTTGCAAATCATGGAAAAAAAACCAAAACTTACTGTTCTGTACGAAAAACTGCGCGGTAAAAACTTTGAACTTGACAAAGAAGTCACCACGGTCGGCCGCAAAGATTCTGTCGATATCCAGTTGGCCGACGGCAGTGTCAGCAGTCATCACGCCGATATCATCCGCACCGAGCGCGACGGAGAGGTCTGCTACATCCTGCGCGACAATGACAGCACCAACGGAACAAAAATCAACAATGAACCGATCACGGAACAGGTGTTGAAAAATTCCGACCTGATCTCCTTCGGTCATGTGGAAGTGCTTTTTGACTGCGCAGACAACAAATCCGAAGATATGCACTTCACCCATACTATCGATCTGGGCAGTGCTACGACCAATACTACAACGACCCAGACTTTGACCAATTTCAGTGCCCGGATGATGAATGAGAAAAAGAAAAATGCCCGTACCAATCAGATGATGAACATCATCATTATCGTCGGCGGCATACTCGTTCTCGGCATCGTCATTTTTACTTTCATCAAGGGTTTCGGCAACTGATATCCCGTTAATTTTACCACTTTGATTTCTTGAGGATCTGATGAACGATAAAAACAACGGCAGAATGCCGGAAAATCAAAGAAAAACATCCCGCAATACTCCACCGCGCCGTTCCAAAGCCGGCATGGTGTGGCTGCTGGTCATGATTATGCTCGGCACGATGATGCTTTTCAAAACTTTCGGCCCGGAACAACAACAGGAGTTGAACCAGAGCGAATTTGAAAGACGTCTGCAGGATAATACCATTACCACCGTGAATATGGTCGCCGATGGTGACAATATTTTTCTGGTCGAGGGCGAATTGAAATCGGATGAAGATGACTCCACTCCCCAATACTACAAAACCAGAGTGATTCTCTCGGATACTTTACAGGAGTTGATGCGCAGATCCGATGCAAAAATCACCATCGACCCGGATAATTCCGGATTCTGGAACTTCATCTTCGTCAGCGTGTTGCCGATCATCATCATTTTGGTTGTGATCTACTTTATTTCCATGCGCCAAATGAAAATGAACGGCCATGGTGCAATGGATTTCGGCAAAAGCAAGGCCAGAATGATCCCGCCGGATGAGTTGAATGTCCACTTTTCCGATATCGCCGGTGCCGATGAGGCCAAAGAGGAAATTTCTGAAATCGTGGAATTCCTCCGCGACCCGTTGAGATTCCAGCTGGTCGGCGGACGCATCCCCAAAGGGTGTCTGCTCGTCGGTGATCCGGGAACCGGTAAAACCCTGATGGCCAAAGCAGTTGCCTGTGAAGCTGGTGTGCCTTTCTTTTCCATCAGCGGTTCAGACTTCGTGGAAATGTTCGTCGGTGTCGGTGCCAGCCGGGTACGCGATATGTTTGAACAGGCAAGGAAGAATACGCCATGTCTGATTTTCATCGACGAAATCGATGCCGTGGGCCGTTCCCGCTTCTCCGGTTGGGGCGGCGGTCACGATGAAAGAGAACAGACCCTCAATGCCATGCTCGTGGAAATGGATGGTCTGGAAAGCCGCAACGGTGTCATCGTGCTGGCGGCAACCAACCGCCCGGACGTCCTTGACCCGGCGTTGCTGCGCCCCGGCCGCTTCGACCGTCAAGTAGTGATGGATCTGCCCGATATCAACGGCAGAAAACAGATTCTGGAAGTCCATGTCAGGAAAATCAAGGTCGATTCATCCATCGACCTGGATGTTATCGCCCGCACCACCCCCGGATTCAGCGGTGCTGATCTTGCCAATTTGTGCAACGAAGCGGCATTGCTGGCCGCCCGGCGCAACAAAGAGGAAATTTCCCAGATCGAGATGGAAGATGCCAGAGATAAAGTCAGTTACGGCACCGAAAGACGCAGCCGTAAAATCAACGACCGTGAACGCCGCCTGACCGCCTATCATGAAGCCGGTCATACTCTGGTGGCATTGCATAATGAATACTGTACCCCGGTTCATAAAGTCACGATCATTCCCCGCGGTCAGTCTGCGCTGGGCGCAACCTTTATGATGCCGAAAGAAGACACCTACACCAAGAGCAAACTGGAACTCAAAGCCACCATGGCAATGTCACTGGGCGGCAGAGTCGCCGAAGAGATCGTTTTCGGAGATATCACCACCGGAGCATCAGCTGATATCCAGCATTTGACGGATATTGCCCGCAAGATGGTCTGCCTTTTCGGTATGAGCGAAAAACTCGGTCCGGTAAAACTTGGAGATTTCACCAATCATCCCCATATGCGGATCGACGGTTTGCCGCCGGATGGCATTTCCAATGAAACCGAAAGAGAAATCGATCTTGAGGTCAGAAACCTGATCAACGAAGCTTATCAAAGTGCCAAACAGTGTCTTACCGAACATCGTGACCAACTGGAATTGATCACCAATGCCCTGTTGGAAAAAGAGACTATTTCCATCAGTGAGATCAATGAACTTCTCGGTTTGAATAAGCCGGAAGTTGACAGTTCACAAGGCATGACTATCGCTCCGGAAGCGGCTTCGGATGTCGTGGAATCGGATAAAGATCAAGAATCTCCTGCGACTCCGGAAAACGAAAATGCCGATGCCTGAAAATATCTGCCGGGTGGACAACACCGGAAGCGTGCTGCTGAAATTGCGTGTCCATCCGGGAGCAAAACGCAGTGCCGTAAACGGCATTTTCGGCGAGGCAGTCAAAATCGATTTGCAGGCACCGCCGGTAGACGGCAAAGCCAATTCCGCTCTGCTGAAATTCCTTGCCTCGGAATTGAAAATTTCCAAATCAGCAGTGGAATTGAAAAGCGGCGAATGCAGTCGGGATAAAGTTGTAAAAATATCAGGAATGACTCCTGATGAGGTAATTTCACATTTAAAGATCATATTATGAAAGAGTTTCGCAAAGCTGTAATCTTCCTGCCCGATGGCATGGCGGATGATCCGTTGCCGGAATTAAACGGCAAAACCCCGTTGGAATATGCAAATACACCCGCAATGGATTCCATTGCAGCCAAAGGTATCAATGGTACATTCCAAACCCTTTTACCCGGATTGCCGACCAGTTCCGATGTGGCCAATATGTCAGTCCTCGGATTCCAGCCGGAACTCAACTATCCCGGTCGCGGCCCGATCGAAGCGGCCAGTCAGGGGATCGAACTTGCCGATGATGATGTCGCATGGCGTTGTAATCTGGTTTACGTTTCCGGTGATGGCGTGTTGCGCGATTATTCCGCCGGTCACTTGAGCGATCAGGATTCTGCCGTATTGATGGCGGCACTTAAAGCGGAATTTGATTCAGACGATGTGACATTCCATCACGGCGTAAGTTACCGTAATCTGCTGGTGCTTCACGGGAAAAAATTCTCCAATAAAATCGACTATCAGAAACCGGATTCATCACAGGATATCCCGGTGGATCAGTTGCGTCTGAAACCGCTGGATAACTCACCGGAAGCGGCATATACCGTAAAATTTCTGGAAGAACTTTCTGAAAAAGCCGCCAGATTTCTTGCCGGTCATCCGGCCAATCAGGGCAAAACCAATCCTGCCAACTGGATTTGGCCGTGGAGTCCGGGATACCGCCCTAAAATGCAACTTTTTTCTGAACGTTATGCGGGCAGAAAAGGCGCAGTCATCAGTGCCGTCGATGTAATCAAAGGTCTGGGTAAATGTACCGGTATGCAAGTTGTGGACGTCCCCGGTGCAACCGGATTTCTGGATACCAATTACGAAGGCAAAGTTGCCGCTGCACTCAAGGCCATCGAAGAAAACGATCTGGTATATCTTCATCTGGAAGCGATCGATGAGTGTTCACACCTCGGAGATTTACAGTTGAAATTGCGTGCCATCGAAGAATTCGATGCCAAAATCGTTGCTCCGGTACTCAAGGCTCTGGCGGATAAACCTTATAACTTTGCCGTATTGCCCGATCATCCGGTGCCGATCAAATTGCGCAAACACACCACCACTCCGGTTCCTTTGGCTATCTGCGGCCCCGAAATCGAACCGGATCAGGTAAATTCTTACAGCGAAACCCTCGCTCCCACCGGAGCATTGGGATTGCTCAAAAAAGAAGAACTCATCCGCAAAGTGCTGGAGATCTGACGGCAATGCCAAAAGAACCGCCGTCAGCTCTGGTCAAAGCGATGAATTTTCTGGCACAGCGCAGTTTGAGCGAAATGGAACTGCTCAACAAATTGCGCCGTGCCGGTTATCCGGATAACGAATGCGATGAAGCCATCGCCGAATGTATCAAACGTCACTATCTTGACGATGAACAACTTACTGCCGACTGTGTGGATATTCTGCATCAGCGCAATCTCGGCGCACGGCAAATCAAAATGAAACTTTCCCGCCGGGGATTGGATTTGGAAAAAGTAAATGAATTACTCGAACAATCCCCCGATGAAGAAATTGAATCTGCCCGCCGGGCTATGGAAACAAAATTGCGTTCCCTCATCCGGGAAACCGATCCGAGAAAAAAGCGGGAAAAAATTTTCCGTTTTATGGTTGGCCGCGGCTTCTCCCCTGCCCTGATATTCAAACTGCTTTCAGAGTCGGGAAACGACTGTCAGACCTCGGATATCACTGATTGACCAAATCTTCTCGATCACGTTTATATTTGGAGTCTTGCGGCATCGCCTCTCTGCCGGCTTCGATCGCCTCATCTTTGCCGTCCTTCACCTTATCAATGGCCTCTTCGATATGGCTGTCGATCTTATCCTGATACTTTTTGTAACCATACCAAGCTCCGATTGCCAGCAACAGCACGATAATAAACCAAATCAGAAAACGTCCACGCAATTTACGGTCAACTCTCGCTGATGTGGAAATCACCTCTGCGGCCCTTGCCCGTGAAGATTCACCTTTGGCAAGACAGGATTCCGAACAATAATCGGCGTTACCGGAACTTTTTACACATTCCGCACACAACGGCTTGCCGCAAGCAGCACACACAGTAACAGCATCACGGTCAGGGTGTTGTAAACATACCATAATCAAACCTCCACATTTGAATTGATATTATCCGATACGGGAAAACTGCCCTGATAAAAAAATAACACCATAACTTTTCATTGTCAAATGCCGACGGGAAATTTTCCGGAAAATTTCCCGCCGACCGGGATATTACCGTTTTCTGCGCCGCAAATTACCAATAACAACCGCCAGTAAAGCACAGAATATGATCACTCCAATCACGATCAACGCCCCCCGGTGACTGCCCTGCGGTGTATTTTCATCCACAACATCCTCACGCAAACGCTGCCCCTGCACCTGCGTATCCGCCGTTGACTCTGCATCTCTTGCGGCGGCACGCTGAATGGATGCCGCATAGTGATTTTGCAATGCCGGATCGCTCAAATGCTGACGGATCATCTCCTGTAAAGCCGGATTATCCACCGGAGCAAGATCATGGCGCATACTCAATTCAACGTGCAGTCGCGCCAGTTGACGGATCGTTGCTTCATCCGCACGCCAAAAGCCTTTACGGATGCTTTCCAACATCACGCCGCTCATATAGTACAACGCAGCCGGATTATTCTCCTCAAAAAATGCCCGGATCCCCAAATTATATTTATCATCAATATAAACTTCCTTATACGACTGCCACAAGTGATCTTCCAGCATATCCGGTTTCATTACTTCCCAACTGAATGTATTGCGAACAACCTCTTGAAATGTACCGGTTGCGGCGGCTCCGTCACTCATCATCGCCCGGATATAAGCCGGGTTAAGCACGGTGCTGTGCGCCTCACTCATCGCCGCTTCGCCCGCCTCCTGGATCCGGGGACGCCCCGGAGTACGCAAATCATTGAAATATGCCGCCGGATCTCTGCCGTTGACTTCCCTCGCCGCCATCGACATACCACCGGTAAATTCAGCGACATGATCCAATGACAGCGGCCCCCAGCTGGATGATGAACGGGACTGCACCACCGCATCGACATCATGCAATGCCAGACGGAATGCCTGCGGCATACTTTCCCCCCAATGACCGGCGGTGTAGACTGCTCCCATATTGAGAATATAATTATCGGCGATCACGGAACTGTCTTCCCAGTTGCCGGAATCTTGAACCTGTCCCATAATGCCGGTGCCGAAATTGCCATTGACTCCGCCGAAAATACGGACATAACTCAATGCTTTCGCATCCTGCGCCGACATACCGGAATCAATAAGCATCCGGGTCATAGCCAGTGAACCATTACGGACGTGATTTTCAAAGGTGGTATCAGAATCCTCTGCGGCGAGACGCACAGCTTTGTCGATCAGTGCCATCCGGCTTGCCGCCGCTCCCCGGAATTGTCCGGAAGTCTGGATCACCACGTCGATCCGCGGGCGGCCGAGTTGAGCCAACGGGATCAAACGCACATCACGCACCCGGCCTCTGGAATCCCAGACCGGCTCGCACCCCAATAAATAAAATATCTGACCGATATTGGTTCCCTGCGTCCGGATAAACTCCCCTCCCCAGAGCGAAAATGCCACTTTTTGCGGATATCTGCCCTCACGCTGAAGCGTAAGGTCGATCAATGACTGGGCCAGTTGGCACCCGACGGCAAAACTTTCTCTGGTCGGAGTTCTTTCCGGATCGATGCCATAAAGATTTTTCCCGGTCGGCACTGTCGCCGGATTGAGAATCGGATCTCCGCCGGGAACCGCCGGGGTATAACCGCCATTCAAAGCGTTGATCAACGCCGCCAATTCCGCTTCAGTACAACGCAGTAAATCCGCTTTTACCCGGATGGCGATCTCCACCGGGGAAATATCTTCTCCCGCCGGAGCAGCAGTGTCCGGAGCGCGGAATCTTTCCGGATGCGCCAATGCTTCATCGATCATTCTCCGGGCAGGAACCAGATAATTATTCTCAAAGAAATGAGCATCCTGCCGCTGGTCTTCTGTAACTTTTCCGGCGGCAAGATCGGCATCAAACAATTCATTCGCCACCAGATCTTCCGTCATCAGACGGGCAGTTTCATTGGCTTCCTGTTCGCTGTAAGGTCTGCCGATAATATATACACCGCGATTGACCTTGGCACTTTCAATTTCATGCAGATAATTATGCAAACGGGCAAAATCCTCCGGAGTCAATATCCCGGCAGAGAAACTCTCCGAAAGTTGCAAATCCCGGTCATAGTATTCACGTTTGGCGATCTCAATAATGCTCCGGGCATATTCGGCTTTGAGCATGGCATTTTCCGCCGTTTCATACCAGTGCATTTTTTCATGCAATTCAGCGACCGCCCCATGTGAACCGGCATTCATATACGGCGGAGTCAGATGACTGATGATCGTAGCATAAGTACGTCTTTTGGCGATCTGCGCCTCACCGATATTGTTGATAATGTAAATATAGAAATGCGGCATTTCACCGATCAGCACATCCGGCCAGTCAAAACTGGAAAGTGCCACTTGCTTTTGCGGCGTAAATTCCAAACTGCCGTGAGTGCCGAAGTGGATCAGGGCATCTGCTTCAAAACCGTAACGCAAATACAGATAAGTGGCAATATAAGAGTGTGGCGGAGCCATTTTTGCTCCGTGAATAAGCGTGCTGTCATCATCACCTTCCCCCGGCAGAGACTGGGGCATAAGTATAATATTGCCGAAACGGATGCAGCCGAGTTGCAAATCACCTTCAGCAGTAACATAATGTCTGCCGGGAAATTCACCGTAACGACTCACCACATCACGATACAAAGATTCCGGCATACTGCGGAAAATCCAATCGGCATAATCTGCCGGAGTAATGGCGATGCGCTGAATATATGGAGCAACACTTCCGCTTTCTCTTCCCGCTGAAGTGTTGTATGCCGCCGTTGCCGCCCGGATTTCCCGGTCAAGTTCCTCCACTCTCTCCGGCAGAACTCCGGTGTTATAGCCCTCGGATTGCAATCGGCGCAATGTATTGAGGATCGACTGGGCCACTCCCAATCCGGCAGTGGCAGATTCCCGGCCGATCGAACCGTAATAAATTATGGCTATTTTCTTTTCTGAATTCGGTTTTCTCCGCAAATCGGTAGTTTTTTTGACCAGATCGGCAAATCGGTTCAAACGGTCGGGGATCGCCTGAAATGTCAACAGACCATTCTGATCCCGGAACAGAGCCGACAACACAAACGGTACTGCTCCGCCGTCAAGTTCCGGCATGGTAATACTCTGGCTCAACATACCGCCACTCATCCCTTGCATATCACGCAGATAATCTTCGTAAGACATATTCACTTTGATCGGGCAAAACAGCGGAATATTGTGCTCCCGCAAATAATTCACTGCCTCATCGCCAAGACGGCCGTGAGGTTGATAAATGATCAAATCCGGCTTGATCGACTCGATTTCCGGCATGACCTGCCACATTCCGTGGGCGGCAATAACATTGATATTTCTGGCTTCCAGAGCCTCAACCAATGCTTCAAGATCTCCGCCGCCATTGCCGGAAAGAATGCAAACGACAGCTCCATTCGCTTTGAATCTGCCGCTATCCTGATACCATTGACGGTATTCCGCAAACGTTTTGAATCCGTTTTCAACTGCCGGATGAAAAAAACTGTAAACCTCCTGTTCTTCCGGCACCGCGGGCATGGAAGCAAAGATCCTTTTGCCGTCGATCTTATAACGGACATATTCCAACATCCGCCGGAAATTTTCTTTACCTCCGTAAGAAAGATAACGCATTATGATCGCAGAATCTTCTTCAGATAAAGTATTCAATGCCGTTTCGCTCCGGGTGGCGGCAATGGTGAGCACCGGCACACGGGATTCAGCAATGATCTGCTGCTGTCTTTCCGTAAAATGCAGGCCCATACCGAAAAATATCACCATATCATAATTACGCAACTCATCGCCACTGGATTCATTCCACTGAATAACATCCACATCAATAAAAGGATTCAACTCCTGATCCAGCAATGGCGCAAGCATATACTCCGGATAATTTACCAGTGCGATCCGGGTAACAGAAGCATAACGGAGATATCCGGCTATGCCGCTTACGATCAACGCCAGAAGCGATGCCAGCAATATCGCCTTGAATTTAGTAATCTTGAATTTGAATTTCATCATCTTGCCTCACTTTCCGGCACATATATAATTTCACCGGATTCCAGCCGGTAGGCGATACCGACCCTCTGCCCCCGGCCGCTGCCATTGGTATTTTCCGATTTGTAACGGGTAACTTTATTATCCTTTTTCACAATGATCTCCATATCCGGCTGACCGGCATTTTTCACAAATGTAACATCTTCGGCCGACAAAAATTCCGTCATCCGGCTCTGAATGACAAATGCCACCATCAATGCCACTGAAAAAACCATCGCCACATCAAACAGATTGACCAGATTGGCCATCGGATCGATCTCTCCATTGCTTCTGATACCACCGTATCTGCCACGCTTAATCCTCACGTTTCACCTCCTGAAGCAATTTGCGGTCAAGCGCATAGCGCAAATTGGCAATCTCGCCGGAAAACCAATGTTTTTTCACCGAATAAATCAATAATGCGATCCCCGCCGATACGCACCCGACAACCGTGGTGGCAAAGGCGATCTGCATATTATATGCCATATTGGCAATATCTCCGGAAGCCAGCCCTGCCAATGCCGGCCCCATCGGGATCAACGTCCCCATCAAGCCCAGCATTGGAGCGACTTTAGTCATGAATCTTGACCTTTCAAGTTCCTTTTCATATTCCGATTCGATTTCAGAAATACGTTTTTCACATTCCAATTCATTCCAGTTGAATTTGGCCAATTCTGCCAGATGTCCGGCAAATATTCCACCGCCGCAGTTAATAAAATCGATATCTTTATCCTCTTTGATATCTTTGAGCAATGCGGTACGCTTTTTTTTCTCATTCAGCAATGCCAGATAGGTCGCACAAAATCCTCCCAGAGAGATCAGCGATGAAATCAACGCCGCCAGCAGCAGTACAATGACCGGCAGCAGCAAACTGTTGGATACCCAGTTGAGAATTTGAGTTACTTGTGACACGATAGAGCCTTTCTGTATTTATTTTTGTTGTATATAGTAAAAATCAACGAACTTATAATCACGATCACTCCGGATATTCCCAGCGTTATCAACGCATCCGGAGTAAAATTTTCCGCCGGTTCGGAAATCAATTCGGCATCAGCGGCAACCGGCAGAAATACCGATGGCACTACCAGTAAAAATTCCAGATGCATCACCGCCAGTATCCGCCGGTCACGTTCCCGGAAAATCAGCCGCATCAACTCCATCAACGCCAATGCCGCAACCGGCAAAACCATTGCGGTCACCAAACTCAAATGAGAAAATGAATATTCAATAAAGGTGTTGAATAAAAACATCTGCCCATACCAAATCCCGTAAAAAAGCAATATTGACGGCATAAAAGTCAAATATTTGACCCAATGAAAAATCTTATTACTCCACTTTTCCGGCACTCTTTCACAGCCCAGCAGAGAAAATCCCCAAATAATATTGGTAAACTCCTGAATGATCACCAGGCCGCATAATTCATTGAGCGTTTCCGGATCATTGAGCATCGTCCGGAATTCCTGCAAACTTGCCGATGCCGCCCGGTCAGAGGTCATAAATATTGTAAAAATCAGCAACATTAAAAATAAAAATTGCCACCACCGGTTAAGCAAAGATGATTTGCAGCAACTTTGCAATGCCGCCGCCGCCAATACGGCCGTAATAAATACCGGCATACTTCCATCACCCCAACTTTACCGACACGATCCGGTAACCGTTTTTACGCTTGGCCAGAGTGATGGATAACGGTATGTCATCTGCAGTCATCACCCGCAATATGCGTACCGAAGAATTCTTTTCCAAAGTATATGTCTGCCACTTACCGTCTTGCAAAAGTTGCGCGTGAACAGCCAACAGATCCAGTTGATCTTTTACCGGATCACATTGCCTTTCCAGACGGGCGATCTCCCGGTCTGCCGGTGACATATCAAAATATCTTTCCAACCGGGAAAAATTATTCTGCCGGGCACATTCCATGATCTTGCGACCGATCGCTTCCAACTCCCGGTCACCGTCAACGGTGACCGGAACTTCCGCCGGGATATATTGCCCGATATCCTCTGTATTACGGCATCCCCACAGCAGGACACCGCCCAGAACCAACACTAATGATATCAATAATATAACTTTTTTATTCATGATTTTATGCTCTTCAAAAAGTTTCAATCTTCTTCCGGAATATATTTACCAGTGTCACTGGAATCCGTTCCCAAACCGCCGACTTTGAACCGCCTTGCGGCATCATCATCGTAAATATAACCGATCTGCTCCCCGGAAACGTGTCCGTCAGCCCAGGCAATATTGGCGGTGGAATTGTGACGGAATGCAGTCGAACCATTATCAATGGAATAACCGAAATCTTCATAAGCACCCATCTGACCGAATTGATCACCGAAACTGACAATTCCGGATGGATTGGCAATCGTCCCCGGCCGGCAGATACCATACGGCAAAGTCGGAGCCATGGCAAATTTATTCAACCACGGATGTATTTCACGGTTGATTCCCAAACCACTGCCCTTTGCCGCATCAATGGCGGCTCCGGAATTATTGAAAAATTCGATACAGGATGGTTCCGGACAGAAAAACACATTATTTGACACCGCATCCTGCAAACTCTGATCCACGCCTGCTTTGGATAAATAAGGAGTAAGAAATCCATCACCGGTAAAGTCTGCCATAGCCAAACTTGTCCGCACTCCATTCCACGCTTTCATATTGCCGCGCATGGATGCCATCGCTTCCGCCGCCGGAACAAAGCATTCAAAATCCTGCTGATACATGGCATCTGCCGATGAAATCTGCTTCAAACGGCTCACACAACTTGCCGTTACCCCGCGACTGCGTGCCTGATTGAGCGCAGGAAGTAAAATTGCCGCCAGAATGGCAATTATTGCAATAACGACGAGTAATTCTATCAAAGTGAATGCGCTCTTGGGAAGAGGGGAAAAACTTCTTTTCACGGGAAAAGAGGTTTTTCCCCTCTCCCCAAACCCCACTCCTCTTTTCAAGAAAAGCGGTATTCTTTGTTTAGTTTCAATCGCAGTTTTTTGTGTCAAAAAATGCAATAATGAGATAACAGTGCTTACGAGCAATTCTATCAAGGTAAATGAGTGTGCGGGGGACAAGGAAAACTTTTTTTCACGGGAAAAAAAGTTTTCCCTTTCCCCCGCGCCCCCTTTCTCTTTCAAAAAAAGCGGGGTACTTGAATTATGTTTCAATGCAGATTTGCGGGTAAAAAAATGCCATGATGACATAACAGTGCTGACCAGCGATTCGATCAACGTGAATGAACGGGCAGTGCAAAATGGGAATTTTTTTCCGGAATAAAAAATATGATCGGACAAAACAGTTTTATTTTTCATGAGGTAAAGCCTTTCTGTTTAATACTTTGAGCGTCAATATCGACGACCTGAAAATAGGGCTTATGCTCCCCCGGAGCGAAACAGATAAAAATCTTCCGGCGCACCCGGATAGAATATATTATTATTGTTATTCACTCCTTTCCTGATCTTTTATATCCACGACAAAGCGATGGGTACGGCTGCACTGTATGGTGATCTCTTTCTGACCGCGTTTCAGAATTTTAGTATTCACTTCCATATGCCCCGAACCGTTATGACTCAAAAGATAATCAAATGAATTGAGCAATTTTGCCTTGGCTTTCTGCTCATCATCCCCATTGTGAACAACTGTACTCATTCTTAAATTAGCCTCGTCTAATTTTTTATCCAAAAAATGATCCCCTTTGCCGGGGATCGCTTTTTATCCATGCGGTTTGTCTTGTCTTATAATATACAGGCAAATAAAAAACAATTCAAGTTAGTCTTGGCTAAATTTCTTATTTTTCTGCAAAATTCACCTATCCCGTTACGGTTTTATTTTTTCTTCAATGATATATTTTTCCGGTTCAGTTGCCCGGTAATATTTCACTGCCGGGCGGCCGAAAAGCATTGCTCCACCGATATAATATCCGGCCGGACAACCGATCATGCGGCGCAACTTGCCGATCATCCGGAATGCCCTTTCAGCAAAACCGCACCAGCAGGTACCAACTCCCAGACTTTGAGCCATCATGTCAAATTGGGTCAGAGCGATCACCTGATCGGTGGTGCAACAGGGAGATTTCCGGGGCGACATAACGATAATTATATGCGGAGCTTCCCGGAAAATCACATCGGCCCCATTCAAAATCGTATCAAAATATCTCCGGTAACGGGGAACCAGCAATGTCATAATACCGCTTTTGATCATAAAACGCAACCGGCGGTCGATAATCCGGCGGAATTCAGCGATTTCCTGCGGTCCGGCAATAAAAAAACGCAACCGGTGATCGTTGCATCCGGTCGGCACCCAATGCAGACACTCTTTGAGCAACTCCATTGTTTCCCGGTCAAGCGGTTCTTGCTTAAACTGCCGGATACTGCGCCGCTGACGGATCAATGCCAGCATCTCTCCACCAGCCGGCAACGATTCCGTCGCCGGTACATCAGCAGCCTTTATGCCGCTGAAAGACAATGCCCCGGCAGGACATACCGCCAGACAATGCTGACAATCAAAACAAATTTTACTGCCATCTTTGACCATCTCCGGAGTATGCTTTTCTTCCGACATTTGCAATGCACCGGTCATGCAGTCACGCACGCACATCGTACAGGCGGTACACTTATCCGGATCGACCTCAATAAAACGTTTTTTCATAAAATCAACTCCATATCTGAATCGGTTTGTGCTTAATATATACTTATCCATCAGCAAATACAAGAACTGAAGTGCCTGACGACTTGCATTTTGCTTTGTTGGCATTATATTATGTTTATTTCAACCGGTAATAGTTTTGAGTTAAAGATGAAATTAAACTTTTTTTTCATTCGCAGTATGTCGATCATCATGATGTTGATCCTTACTGCAGTATCACTGATTCTGGGATTGGTGATGTTCTACGTCAGCATGACGATTACCGGACAGAAATTTTTCTTTCCCTGGCTCCTTTTCGGCGATGTACTTATCCCCCTTGCCCTCTTTATTCCGGCGATCATCTTCCGCAACCGTTACTGTGCCACGGCGGCCGTCATCGTTTCCTTTATCAATATATTCATGCGCATGATGAGTATTTTCGTATTCTATGAAACATTCATGCCACTGGACTACAACTCCCTGCGCCTGTTATTGGAACATACCGATATGGAATCGGTCAAAACGATCCTCGGATCGAATTTTCTGCTCTGGGTCATCCCGGCGATACTGCTGTATCTGGGTATGGTGACCTACTGCAGTATGCTGGTGTGGAAAACCGCAGATAAAACTTCACGCAAAGTTTCCAGCAGATCATTAAAAATATTTTCCATCCTGCTGGGGCTGTCTCTTTTATCCAATACCGCATTTCAAATCGTCGGCTTCCACACCTCAACGGATAACTATCTGTCGATACGTCCGCTGCCGCTGATCGTGGCAGATATCACCCAGCAATCATTAAGTGCGCTTTATCATGGTCATATTTACACCCCGGTACCGTTACCGGATTCGTCCCGTCAACTTCTGGCGGAAATGAAAATCATCGATCCGCCCGGCACCGAACATATTCCGGCTGCGGCAGTTTTTGACAAAATAATCATTATCGCTGTCGAATCACTGGATTATGATTTCATCGGGATCAGCAATGCAGATATGCCACTGGGAATAACGCCGAATCTTGATCACTATTCCACCGGATTTTTCTCCATGACCAACTATTATACTTCCTCACAGCCGACCTCGTGGGGATTGACCTCTATACTGCTTTCCAGGGTGGATTACGACCGGGATCGTTACATGAATCCGGTATCGCTTTTCACTCTGGCCAAAGATCAGGGATATTATACCTACTATTTTTCGGCGGCATCCGGACACTTCGGCGACAACCGCCGGACATACGGTTCACTTTTCAAAGCCGATAAACAGATGTTCAGAGAGGAGTGGCAACGGAAATATCCGATCCGCTCAACCAGTCAATGGGGATTATCGGATAATGATCTTTACAAATGTATCCTGCAGGAATTTGAGGCCGATAAAAAGCAGAAATTCATCGCAGTCATCAGTCCGGTGGATACCCATCCGCCATACGCCGATCACGGCGCTCTGCCGGATGCCCTGCGAATGCGGTTCCCCACCCCGTTTTTACAGGCGTTGCACAGCACTGACCGGGAACTCGGCCGGTTCATCCGGGCGTTGATGGCCGATCCGGATTTTTACGATGACCGGACATTGATCATTATCACCGCCGACCATACGGCGACATTCGGGGAAAATTATTTGCAACGCAGCGACTTCACCCCCGGCCGTGTGCCATTGATCCTGATTTGCAAAAATCAGGAGATTCTGGCCGATATAAATCCGGAAAAATTTGCCTCCAGCATCGACCTGCCTCCAACGATCGCCCGGTGGATCGGCAGTGTACCGGCAACGACCTTTATGGGCCGTGACCTTGCTTCGGATAAAAATCATGCCATCACCCGGCTTTTCAACGACACCTTGATCTTTTACGGACCGGATGGCATCTGGAGTGTGCCGACCGCTGAATACAATGAATCCGATCCCCGGCAAAAAGCGGTCTGCGACTTTTTCTACTCATTCTACGGCAGACCGCAATAAAAAACATGGAGGAACTTATGAAGAAAATTTTCGTACTTGCAATGCTTTTATTCTGTGTTGCAGTTATGGCGGCAGAAAATCTTTTGGATGTCGCCGATCAAGCGGAAAGTTATATCCGCAACAAATACAGAACCGGCTCTGTAACCCGCAAAGCCGCCGAAGACATACTTTATGGGATCCTCTCTTCCCAAGGCAAGAGTGATGAAGAAAAAATTGCAGAAATAAAATTAAAATTTCCGGAAGCATTTCAAGATCAGCCATTGGTCTATTTCCCCGAAGTTTCATATCACATACACTCTCTGGGGTGGAGTTATGACTCTACGGAGAGTGCGACCGGCAGAGAAACCTATAGCATCACGACCCAGGACAGAAGTCAAAGTCAACATGACACCAGCAGACGTCAACAGGTACAATCAAGACATCAGGTCGATGACAAAGTATCTGCACAAACAGAGTTGTCACTTAATCCCCTGCGTTGGTTATCCAATCTGGCAGCCACAAAAATCTCCCTTTCCGGTTCATACGCTTACGGTAGAACTTCAGAGGATTTGGAAACAGAATCATGGAGTTCATCTCAACAGGAATCGCTTTCAAATGAAAGTCGTCGCATTTTAGAGAATATAACCACGATCAGTAATTTTCATTTGAGTTTCAGTATAATAATGACCAACAATTCTCAATATGAGGTATCATTGGATTTAACGGATTTTGCGATTCCGATCCATGTCAACGGTCAATCAACCAACAAAAGTGCAATACCGACTTCGCCGACCGGAGTGGTCAAGATCCCCTCCGGCAACAGCGTGGAAGTGCATTTCCGGATGGATGTGGATAATACTCTGGTCAGAGGTTTGATTCAGGATATGAGTCAGGGGGGGCCGCAAATCCGGCTTAATCTGGCAAACTGGAAATTATCTGCCGGCGGAAAAAGTATAAATTTAACTGATGAACCGGCTACCAGCAAAATCAAATTTAACTTCCCGGAATTTTCCGGGATATGGCGACTTCGCAGACAGCACACATCTGACGGCACCCCAACAACGTTACAGGAACGTTTGGAAGCAATCGCCAGAATTTTTGAAGAAAAACTGGAAAAAAAAGATCTTTTAAGTTGGGAAGCGGAAACGTTGACAGCCATATCCAGTGTGCCATTTGGAGCATTCTCTGAAAACGACCGGGAGTGCCGTTACATAGCCTTTTTGCAAATCGGCAATCAGTTTTACGACCGGATCACACCGGAATTGCTCGCAACCACCCCATCGGAGGATTGCACGGTCTGGATCATTGATATAAATAATATACCTGATGATCTCCATCCGGCACTGAAAAAGTTGATCTTTGAAAAGACCAAAATCCGGACCGATCAAGGCAATCCATCGGCACAATGTTTTTTGGCTAATATGTACTTGGATGGATTTCATGTAGAAAGTGATCCAACTGAAGCGGTCAGATATTACCGAATGGCGGCGGAACAAGGGAATGCTCAAGCACAATATCGCCTCGGACGTTGCTATTATGATGGCATTGGTGTTACAAAAGATTATAATGAAGCGGTCAAATATTTCAGATTAGCAGCAGATCAAGGGAATGCTAATGGACAAAATTATCTTGGATTTTGCTATTACCATGGTCATGGTGTTACAAAAGATTATAATGAAGCGGTCGGATATTTCAGAAGGGCAGCGGAACTAGGTCATGCTGGCGCACAATACATGCTTGGATTATGCTATCAAAATGGCATTGGTGTGCAAAAAAATCCGACTGAAGCGGTCAGATTTTTCAGATTAGCGGCGGAAAAAGGTCACGCTGACGCACAAGTGGCACTTGGGGACTGCCTCACGGAAACGAATCCTGAAGAAGCAGTCAACAATTACCAACTTGCGGCGGAGCAAGGTCATGCTGGTGCACAATACAAGCTTGGATTATGCTATCAAAATGGCATTGGTGTGCCAGAAAATCCGACTGAAGCGGTCAGATTTTTCAGATTAGCGGCGGAGCAAGGGTATGCCGATGGACAAATCTTACTTGGGGTATGTTACGCGGTAGGCTTTGGTGTGCCAGAAAATCCGACTGAAGCGGTCAGATTTTTCAGATTAGCAGCGGAGCAAGGGAATGCCGATGGACAACGTTTTCTTGGGATATGTTACAAAAAAGGTATTGGTGTGCCAGAAAATCCGACTGAAGCGGTCAGATTTTTCAGATTAGCGGCGGAGCAAGGGAATGCCGGTGGACAAGTAGAACTTGGTATATGTTACAAAGAAGGTATTGGTGTGCAAAAAAATCCGGCTGAAGCGGTCAGATTTTTCAGACTAGCGGCGGAGCAAGGGGATGCCGATGGGCAAGTAGAACTTGGTATATGTTACAAAGAAGGTATTGGTGTGCAAAAAAATCCGGCTGAAACGGTCAGATTTTTCAGATTAGCAGCGGAACAGGGTAATCATAACGGATACTACCAACTTGGAGTGTGCTATCTGGATGGCTTTGGTGTGCCACAAACTTATATTACTGCAACACAAATTTTCCAAACACTGGCAAATTTAGGGCATGCTGATGCCCAAAATCATCTCGGATATTGTTATTTACATGGTTATGGAGTTCCACTGAATAAAGAATTAGCTGCAGAATATTTCAAATTGGCTGCGGCACAAGATCTTGCCGCAGCACAGGATAACTTAGGATATTACCTTTACACTGTACAGAGATATACTGAAGCGATTGAACAATTTCAATTAGCGGCGGAGCAAGGTTATGCTCCTGCATTAAGGAATCTTGGAAGATGCTACGAAGACGGAACAGGCGTACCCCAAGATTCGGATATAGCAAGAAGATATTACTTAACGGCGGAGGCTGTACAAGGAAGTGCGAATGCACAGTTTGAACTTGGGATATGCTATCTTAATGGCCGGGGAGCTCCACAAAATGATGCTGAAGCTGTAAGATATTTCAGAATGGCGGCGGAACAGGGAAATGCTGATGGACAAAATATTCTTGGATTTTGCTATAACATGGGGCGAGGAGTTCAGCAAAATTATGATGAAGCAGCAAAATATTACAAATTAGCAGCCGACCAAGGCTATACAAAAGCACAATACAACCTTGGAGTTTGCTATTATTATGGTTGGGGAGTTCCAAAAAACCATGCCGAAGCGACAAGATATTACCGGCTTGCAGCTAATCAAGGATATGCAATTGCACAATATGAATTAGGTTTATGTTACGAAAATGGTCAAGGCGTGCCAAAAAACACAAATGAAGCAGTCAGATATTACCGGCTTGCCGCACACCAAGGTCATGCAGAGGCACAAGCGGCTCTTCGACGGCTGGGGCAACAATAAAATCCTGATGTAAAGTAAAAACGCACCTCAAAGGTTGAATACAGCCTTGGAGGTGCGTTTTATTTCCCGTTTTTACAGGGCGGGAGTAAGGACTTTTACGCTGCTATTTTTGCGCAGATCTTTGACCGCTTCACGGAATTCAGCCATGTGGGCCGTCGCCAGATGTGCATTGAGTGCATCACGGTCTTTCCACGCTTCCACAATGGTCAGAAAAGTGCCATTGGGATCTTCATCGGCATCCAGACACGGAGTATACATGATACAACCATCTTCCGAAAGCACTTTAGGGACAACTCCGCTCAAAACTTTCAGCATCGCTTCTTTGCACCCTTCATTCAACTCCATACGGGCAATAACATGGATCATAATTTCACCTCACAAACTTAATTTCATTATTGCTTCAAGTATATCGTAACTCTCCTCCAGCGGCACCGGTCGCGGAGCAAGTTCCAATTTCATCTTATTTTGTTCACCACTCCGGGCAGTCCGCTCGATCAAAGCGGCATCAATACCATTCCAGGCGGATAAGCCGCCGGGCATACCGATTGAATCCAGAAAATCCTCGTAGGAGGAGATAACCTCCTGCGGAGTAGTGCCCGGAAAAATTTCCGCCAGTTCCATCGTCCGGCTCTGCACCGCCGGATTGCCCAGATAATATCTCCAGCACTCCGGCAACAAAACCGCCACTGCATCGCCGTGAGCGATCCTGCCAAACCACGAAAAACTGCACAAATGCGGCAATCCGGTCGATTTGTAACGGATCGTCATGCCACCCAGTAACGAAGCGTAAGCCATCGCTTTACGGCAGAACTCATCACCCCACATCGCACCGGGTAACGCACGGGCAACCAATTCAATGCCGCACTTCGCCCACTCATTCACCACCGGATAATGGTTGTCGGCTCCGACATTCAAAAATCCCTCGATCAAATGCGCCAACGCATCACAACCGGTGGCTCTGGTCAATTTTTCCGGCATCGAAAATGTCAATTCAGGAATGATCACCGCCGTTTCCGGGATACTTTTATTTTCCACGATCAACCGTTTCACTTTGGCACTGTGTACCACGATATTGGAGTACGGCGTCGCCTCGGAACCGGTTCCGCTGGTCGTCGGGATCGCCGTCAACCGGCGCAAAACCTTATCCGGATGGGCAGAACTGAATTTATTCACGCCGAAAAGTTCATCCAGACTCCAGTTACTTTCAACCATCAGCAAGGCGGCTTTGGCGGCATCAAGCACACTGCCGCCGCCGACGGCGATCACCTTTTCCGGATTTTCCCGGCGCAAATACTCCGCCATCGCTTCGACTGTTTCACTGCATGGTTCGGCTTCCACCCCGGTCCAGACCCGGAATCCAGCATCCATCAACTCTGAAGCATAATGCATTCCGGAAAAAATCACCGTTTCCGCCGGATCGAATTTTTCCAATACCGACTTCAAATCAGCGGCAAAAACCACCTTTTCACCGGGAAGTGTCTGAAAGAAACTTTCCGCTTGCTCCATCAACTTGCTTAATTTATCCATGATCCGCTGGAAACCTCTTTGTAACGGTTCAACATTTCAGGCGGCAGAGAGTACGGCAGACGCTCATCCAGTTCCTCAATGCGCTCAATCGTGCCATCCAGAAATTCTCTTATGCGGATCGACAATTCCTCAAGCCTTGCCAACTGACCGGCATTGCGTATCTGAATACGCTCCAAACCATGCGCTTTGGCACATTTGAGCCAGTTGCGCCGGAATCCGGCATCAACTTCCACCAGTGCGGCGATCGCCGCCGGGATCGTGGTCGTAACCAATTCCCGCAACGCCAGACGGTCGCCCAGATCATACGCCGCTTCCAATGCGCCACGCAATTCAAGTTTTTTCATCAGAAACTTGATCAAATCCACCGCATAACCGACATCCCCTGCCCGGCAATCCTCGGCGGCAGGCATGATCCGGCAGAGAACATCATCCAGAATATCCAGATAAATCAGGTCAAATTCCGGATTCGCCCGCTTGCAACTGCCGAAATATTTGCCCAGCAACGGGTCATCCCATAACAGCATTGACGGTAAAACTTCCAGAAAAGATCCATCCGATGCCGGCAATTTGGCATGAATGTCTCCGGCAATCACATGGGCTCCGTAATCCGCCCCGCAAACCGCTTCAAAACGATCCGCAGAATCATTCTCATCCCGGCGTCCGTAAGCCAGATCGGCACAACGGACAATGCCCGCCAGACTGGAATCATAGTTGCAATACGCACCGTCATCACCCCACATGGTAAAGAAAAGATCCCTGACCTTTTCCTGACGGCAGACATCAATACAGGGTAATGCTGTCGCCATGGTTTTTCCGTGGTCATACCACATCCTCACCCAAGTCCAGATACCGGAAGCAACCACCGGTTCTTTGCCCAATTCCCGGTGCCGGGCGATCATTTTGCGGTAATCGGCACTTTCTTCATGATAATAATCCCAGTAGACCAACTGGGTCGCCGGATCGATCTCTTTTTTCAAACCGGCGGGAAATGGCGAAGTGTAATCGTAATACTCATGTTCTTTATTGGTCATGCGGAAGAACATATCCGACCAGATCATCGGCGACAAACCATGCTCCTTGCAAATGCCGGAAACCAGCGCCAGATGCCGGGTCATTATGGATGTTTCACTTTCCGCACCATGCAACGTCTGATGTTTGCCCCGCCCCAGGCCGTGAGCTTCATCCATACCGACATGAATACGTCTGGAACGCAACGCTTCCGACCAGAATTTGATCATTTTGCGAATCAACGCTTCCGTTTCAGCACTGTCAACCAGCATGATCCTTTCCGAATCGGTCATCGATGCATAATAACGGTGCTGCAGAAGTTGTTCCATGTGACCGAGGGTCTGGATACAACCGATCAATTCAATGCCCAGAGCGGAGGCATATTCATCCAGCTCCTGCAATTCATCCATGGTGTAAGGCGCACGGTAGGCTCCAAAAAACGGTTGATCTTCCAATTCATAGGTATCTTCGCAGTAAAGCAGCACTTCATTACAGCCGCAAAGAGCCATGCGCCGCAACCACTTTTTAAAGTGACTTATCCGCATGACCATATTGCGGGAAAGATCAAGCATGATACCGAGTTTTTCAAAGGATGTATGTTCCTCGCCGTCAAGTTTAGCCAATGCAGAACCAACTCCACGCAACGCCCCGGAAAAGGTGTTGTATTCGATCGTCACTTCGCCGCGGTTGCGCAACACTCGGGATACCGTTTCCGGGGAATCAACTTTGCGGAATTTCAGTTTCAACCCTCTGCCGCCCTCGGAAACCGGATATTCCTCTGCCAGCAATTCCAATGCATGTGCGATCTCCGGCGGGGTGTCATTCTTGCGCCAGGCAAGTTTTGCCGCCTGATTCATAAAGATTCTCCTTTCAGCTTATTTCCCGGAAGCAAAAGGATCATGCTCCGGAAATTTTTTGAATTCTTTGAAGTAAAGTTTGCGTGCCGCCCGGTAAACCGCCAGATAAAATTTGCGGTTACAGCTCATTTCTTTGCGGAGATCACCACCGCAATAGGCATGGATGAACCGCCAGATATCACGGCGGCTCAATGGCACATCAAAAGAGGAAAACAATAAACCTGCCACATCTTTGACCTGATAACGGAAAGGTACTTTTTTGCGGATCTGCGCCCGGTGCAGATCAATGACTGACAACCGGGTTTCCGGCAGTTCACGATGCCAGAGATAATGACAGATGTAACAATCACGGTGGTTGATGCCCGCCCGGTGCATCATTCCGGCTGAAGTGCCGAGTGAATGGATCAGGCGGTGTTTGAATTCTCCGGTGATCTTTCCGGCTTTTGCCAAATCTTCCAGAGAGATCACCCCGGTCAATTCATGAGTGATAAGAAACGACTCTTTTGCCGCCGGATTGCCGTTGCGTTCACCGAATGCGGCGGTTTCCATCGTTGCCACATTCAAGGTATGCAATTTTTCCAAGGCCCGGTACTCATTGCCCGCTCCGGTAACCGGCAATTTGAATTGAAAAAGATTTTTGAATATCTCTTTCCAACCGACGCCACGGTGGATCTTTACGAAAAATCCCCTGCCCTCCACTTCTATGCGGAATGTCCGGCGGTTTTTCACGTTGCGGAACTCCTCCCCGCCCAAAGCAAAAACTTCGGCGAAAATATCTTTATTTTCCCACAAACGGTCAAATGGAGAGCGTATATCAAATCGAGCCATTATTCATCGCATCCTGTAATCAGATCCACCGCACACTTTGCCCGGCGGTAAAAATCACCGTTGCGGCCGTAATTTTCTGCCGCCTGCTGTAAATCGGCAAGTTTATCCGGCGTGGAAAGCGCAACCAGCAACGTGCGATTCAAAATCTTCTGCCGGAAAAGACGGGGCAGAACCAATCCACCGGATTCCCGGACAAAGGGCGAAAATCCGCAGTTGGCACTGCACAACACCGGAGTTCCGCAAGCCAGAGATTCCAGAAGCACCGTGCCGGTCGCTTCATTGCGGGCCGGATGGATCATCAGATCTGCCGCCGCCACCAATTCCGGCACATCACTGCGCCCACCGGCAAAAATCACCTGTTTGCCGACACCGCAACGGGCGGCAAATTTGGCATAAGGCGCAGATTTCCCCCTACCGACGACCAGCAGACGGGTCTTGCGCCGGATATCTTCCGGTAAAAATGCCAGAGCCGCAATGGAACGATCCACCCCTTTGGTGCGAAATGCAGAACTGACCTGGATCAAAAGTATCTCATCTTCGCCGATGCCCAATTCCGAACGCAACTCATCCCGTTTATTACGCAACTCCAAAGCATTGGCAAAACTGCCGTCGATTCCCGGTGGCAGTTGGTAAATGCGGTTGGCGGGCGTGCCGTACAAACGTTGAAACATCCGCTGCTGCGCCTGGGTTATACAGAAAATACGGGTGTTGTTTTCCGGGGAAAACAGCTCCTTTTCCATCGCCGCAAACGTGCGGTAGCGGGGCATGAGTTTCTCCCAGAAACTGCGTTTGACACTTTCCACGAAAGGCATATCTGCGGCAAAATACCAATCCGCCGGAGTAAGCCGGTTAAAGGCGATATGAGCGGCGAACTTTTCTTTTTTCAACTCTCCGGTCAGAAGTTTTTCAAAATTGCGCGCCTTGCGGTGATTGCTCACCCCTTTGGCTTTCAGCACCCGGAATGTGACTCCTTCCGGGATTTCCGGGGCATCGTACCCCATGCAATAGATCACCACTTTGATATTGCGTGACACAAATTCATGCGCCATACGCATCATATCCAGCTGCAAGCCGCCGTAAGGAAAATACCTGAATATCGAAAACGCCACTTGCTCAATGCAAGACGGAGGGTGGGGATTATCCCCACCGCCGATCTGTTGCTCCATGCCGTTACCTCTTTTTGCCTTTCTTGGGTGTTGTTGTACCATACTGAAAACGGTAATTATTATAATATAACTCAAAAAGCCCTTTTTTTCAACCTTGCAAGAGAGGAGATTTGATGCTATATTATCTTTCTGGATAACTTTGACTATTTTTTGGAGTTCATTCCGTATGGAAAAGAAAGAAAACAACAGGTTCAATAAACTTACTCTGCTGACGGCTTCCGAGCGCAACTATCCGAAGCACCCCGGCGAAGCCAGACTGGAGTGTTTCGACAACCTTTATGCCGACCGGGATTACGTCATCGAATTCGACTGCCCGGAATACACCTCGCTCTGTCCGGTGACCGGACAACCGGATTTCGGTCATATCACCGTGCGCTATATTCCGGATAAACTCTGCATTGAGAGTAAATCTCTGAAATTGTACCTTTACAGTTTCAGAAATGCCAACATCTTTCACGAAGAATCCGTCAACTCCCTGCTGGATGCCATCGTCAAAACCTGCGCGCCGCGTAAAGCCGAGGTGATCGGTAAGTTCCGTCCGCGCGGCGGCATTGCGATCAATGTAAAAGCCACATTCGGAGGATCGATCGATGAGTTTTGAATTTATTGAAAATGGTTCTGTAACCAGCGTTTCCGGCTTTCTTGCCGCCGGAGTTACTGCCGGATTCAAACGCTCCGGCGCACCGGATTTTGCGATGGTTTACAGCGAAACGCCGGCAGATTTTGCCGGAGTTTTCACCAGTTGCACCTTTGCCGCCGCTCCGGTCAGGCTTTGCCGGAAACGGGTGTTGCAAAGCGATAAACTGCAGGCCGTGATCATCAATAGCGGCAATGCCAATGCCTGTACCGGCGAACAGGGGCTCAACGCCGCTCAAAAAAGTTGCGAGATCGCCGCTGAAGCATTGAATATCACTCCGGATAAAGTTGCAGTTGCTTCCACCGGAAGGATCGGTGTGCAGATGAATATGGCTCTGATCGAAAAAGGCGTGGCTCTGGCAACTGCGGCACTTTCCGATAACGGCGGCAACACCGCTGCGGAAGCGATCATGACCACGGATACACTTCCCAAAGCCGCCGCCGTCAAGGTCACGGTCAACGGTCAGACGTTCAATATCGGAGCGATGACCAAAGGTGCGGGCATGATCGATCCGCATTTGACCACGCCCCATGCCACGATGATCTGTATCATCACCACCGATGCAAAAATCACCAAAGCGCAGTTGCAGAAAATCCTGGCGGTCAACGCCGATGATTCATTCAACCGTATCACCGTTGACGGAGACATGAGTACCAATGATACGGTGCTGTGTCTTGCCAACGGCGCATCCGGTGTTGATATCGTGCCGGATTCTCCGGAAGAAGCGGCATTTGCCGAAGCACTGCTGGCTGTGATGCAGAATCTCGCCCGGCGCATGGTGCTTGACGGCGAAGGAGCATCCAAATTTGTAGAAATCAAAGTCATCAATGCCCGCAGTAAAGAAGATGCCAGAAAAGCCGCTGAAGCAGTTGGCAATTCCATGCTCTGCAAAAGTGCATGGTTCGGCAATGACCCCAACTGGGGCCGGGTCGTAGCTGCGCTGGGTTACTCCGGAGCGCAATTCGATGCGGATAAATGCGATATTTATTTCGACACGATCCCGGTGGTCAAAAACGGCGGTGACGCCGGCACCCCGGAAGCCGATTTGTTAAGTACGGTCAAAGAACGGGAGTTCACCATCACCTGTGACTTCCATGACGGCGATGCCGAATATTGGGTCTGGGCAAGTGATCTTACTTATGAATATGTTAAAATCAATGCAGATTATCATACCTGAAACTTGGAGGAAACATGAAAAAGTCTGATATCAAAACTCTGGTCATCACCGGATTCGGTCTGAATTGCGAAAAAGAGACCGCCGCCGCCTGCCGTCTGGCCGGAAGCACCCCGGAACTGGTTCACCTCAACGACCTGCTGGCCGGAAAAGAAACTTTGGAAAAGTACCACTTCCTCACCTTTATCGGCGGATTTTCTTTCGGTGATCACCTCGGCAGCGGTACAGTTTTCGCCAACCGGGTAAAATTCAATTTGCGTGATCAGTTGCAGAAATTTGTCGATGACGGCAAACTGGTCATCGGTATCTGCAACGGTTTCCAGACTCTGACCCGTCTGGGCATGGTTCCGGCGTTGGATGGCGATTACTTCACCCAGACCGCGGCTTTGGCTCACAATGATTCCGGAGTTTTCCGTGATGACTGGTGCCGTCTGAAAGCCAACCCGGCGTCTCCCTGTGTTTTCACCAAAGGGATCGACATGGTTCGTCTGCCGCTGCGCCACGGCGAAGGCAAATTTGTTGCCGATGCCAAAGTCCTGGCGGAACTCGAAGAACGTAATCTGGTCGCCGTGCGTTATGCCAATGCAGATGGTTCTTTTGCCACTGAATTTCCCGCCAACCCCAACGGCTCGATCAACTCCATCGCCGGTATCTGTGACCCGACCGGCCGCGTTTTCGGCTTGATGCCCCACCCCGAAGCATTCCTCTCTCCCTACAATGCTCCGGATTGGACGGAGGTCAAAGCCACCACCGGCGAACTTCCCGCCGAAGGTGACGGAGTAAAATTCTTCCGCAACGCCATCGACTACATCGCCGACAACTTCTGATTTGAAGTTTATATCTCCGGGAGGGGAATGGAAAAAGTTTTCCATTCCCCTCTCCTTATTTTTTAAAGCAACGTTTGCAGCAACAATATCAAGACAACAAAAATTTCACTTCGAGCCAACAAACCAAACCAAATCAAATATCACAAAATAAAATATTTCAAAAAAATAGTAACATATATCCATAAAAAGGTGATAGTTTTTGATATACATTACGGATATTAGGATGAAAACAGCAGTTGTGCTTTTTCCTGATATTGATCATTTAATGTATAGAAAGGATTTGAGCTGACAAATGTGGCTGATGCGGTGATTTCATATCACCGTCAGATAGTAAGGGGCAATTTAATTTCGCATAACATCAACAACAGGAAAGGGAAAAAAATATGCGTAAAATTGTATCATTCGTTGCTGTTATGCTGTGTGCAGTATCGTTATTTGCCGGATGGCAAGAGGAGTTGCAAGCGGCCAAAGCTCAAGGAATCAGTTTCAGTGACGATAATAAAACTTTGATACGTTGTCCGACTAATGTTACGAGCGTTGTAATTCCATCTTGTGTTACAACCATTGCCGAGAAAGCGTTTTACAAGTGCAGAAATTTATCCATCACCATTCCTGCCAGTGTAACAACAATCGGTGAAGGTGCTTTTGTCGGAGTCAGGTCTATTCGACTCGCTCCCCGCAATAATCTCACGTTTTTCATGGAAAATGGCGCATTAATCAACCTTCAGGAATGGGAGCCTTGTGAAGGAGGTTTTATTATCATAAAAGCAACGCTCTTATATGTCCCTTGCGACACAACCGGCGAGTATGTCATTTCTGAGAGTGTCACGCATATCGGCATGGGTGCATTTGGAGAATGCCGCAATTTGACCAGCATCACAATTCCTGATAGTGTAACAACTATAAATGATGGTGCTTTTTATAAATGTTCGAGTTTGACCAATATTACGATTCCGGATAGCGTGACAACTATCGGAAGAAATGCATTTTATGGATGCAACAGTTTGACCAGAGTCGAAATTCCGAGGAATTGCAATGTTCACGATCGGGCTTTCCGCAACTGTCAGGTGATCCGGCGATAAAATATTGCCAGCTTTTATTCCCCTCTTTTCTGAAACTCATCCGTGAAAAAGAGGGGATTTTTTTGCAATAAGCCAAAGGTGCAGTCACCGGATTTTTTTGCATCAAGCACAAAAACACGGGCATCACCGAGCCGCCCTTCACTCAAGGCTCCACACTCCCGGAATTGCTCCAGCATCACCTTATAATATTGTGAATGGTCGCCATCATGCCGACGGGATGGCACTTCAATACGGTTGCCATCATAATCAAATACCACCAGATCTTCCGCATATTCCGTCAACATCCCCGGCACGGGAAGCCACTCTTCCACACCATGCAAAAAGGTATTGCAACTGATCGTGGTACCGACAAACAGGATTTTCGCCTGACGGTCATAGAGTTTCCCCCACGGCGAATTGCGGTGGCAGGGAGAATCAAATTTCTCATGACCGCTTAAAAAATCCTCCGCATCTTTGCCCCATGCCGCAATAGAGTGAGTCGGATGCAAAGAACGCTTCACTCCGGGCATTTTGCGGAACAATTCAGGCAGTAACCCGGTCGTGCAGGGCGTATCACGCACCGAAAACACCGGCTGTCTGCCATTGACCAGATCCCATGACAACGTGGGAAACGCCACCAATCCATCGGCAAAATAAGCGGTCAAACTCTGCAAAAATCCTTCCGCTCCATTTTCAATTTTCCCCAGAGATTTCATTGATGAATGGATCAAAACCGTGTCGGATGATCTCAATCCCAATTCTTGCAAATCATGAAACAAACTTTGCCGGGTATGCATAAATAAATTCCTTGTTTTTTTGATCGACCAATATAATGTAGCGGAATTTCAACGTAAGTCAAGTGTATTTTCCTGAAAAACTGACTTTATCTCTTTTCTGAAACTCCGTAATACTTGATTTATTATTTCCGGCGGCTATATTATAGGAACAACAATTATCAGGCAAACCAAAGGAAAATAAAAAAATGAAAATCGCTGTTACCTGTGAAAACAATTCCGTCTTTCAACACTTCGGTCACACTCCGGAATTTGCCGTCTTTGAAACTATGCCCGGCAAAATCATCAGCGAATATCGTCTTGCCACCGGAGAAAACGGCCACGGCGCACTGGCGACTTTGCTCGCTTCAGAAAAAGTTGATCTGCTTATCTGCGGCGGCATCGGCGGCGGAGCGATCAATGCCCTGACCAATGCCGGTATCGAAGTTGTCGGCGGAGCCTCCGGCAATGTCCGGGAAGTCGCCGAAGCCTTTGTCAATGGTTCTTTGCAGGTCAGAAGTGACTTTCACTGCAATCATCACCACGACCACGGCGAAGGCCACTCCTGCGGAAATCACTCCTGCGGAAGTAATTCCTGCCACTGAAAAAAAAGAAAAAACGGTCAAAGTCTGACACTGAAGACTTTGACCGTTTTCTTTTTTTCCCGACCGGATCATTCCTGCGGATAAGCCTGTTTGGCACTGCGCCGCAAATTCCAGGTGCGCGGTACAACCATCTCCAATGAGATCGGTTCTCCACGCTTGCCGAATTCCTCCACCGGGAAAACCTCGAAACGCATGACCTTTTCCGGTTGAAAGGTATTTTCCGGCAGTTTTATGGAAACTTCCTGCGTCCGGTGAACAAGATAACGGTAAAAATCCGCCACATACTCCGCTTCTTTGACCACCAGCCATGAACCATCTGCCTGTTTCACCGAAGCCCGCATAATATAACTGAATACCATCCGGTCATGTTCTGCCGGAGGGAAAAGCAAATAGGCAAAGCCGAAATCATGACGGATCTTCAACCGGCTGCCGGCCGCAAACTGCGGAGCAACCGCCGATTCCGCTCTTGCCATAGTCAAACGGGCAGTCGCCGGATCGTAAGGCACATCGACCACCCACAACTCATCCGGATTGATCTCACGGCGGTCATGCACATTGTAACGGTGGATCTCCACCCGGTCAGCAAAAATATCGATCAACAATGCCTGCTGAACCTCTCTGGCATAAGGCAGGATCGTACCACCGGTAACGTTGAAAAATCTTTCTCCGCCGCCAATACAACCGTAACTCAATGTCGCCGTGGTCAATGCAGTAAATTCTCCCTGCCAGATGCTCGTTTCACACTCTAAAGGCCGGTGAGTATGACCGGAAAGCGAAATCACCTGCGGATAACCGTTAAGTAAATTGCGTAACGCAACTCTGCCATTGCCACCTTCACTGCCCAGCATCGTCCCCGTTGGCGGATAATGTGTTACCAGAAAAATCGGTTTATTGGCATCTCTGGCCACAGCTTCATCCAGTTTCGCCTTGAGTTTTGCGATCATTTCCGGAGAATACTCCGATCGTCTTTCTTCAGTAAAAGTAATAAAATCATAACCGCCGATCGTCTGACGGCAGGGATTTTCCCGGCTGATCTGCAATCCATCGGTAAATTCATGCCAGATCTCTTCATAGTCATCCTCTCTGCCGCTCCAGAATTCATGATTTCCGGCACATGATACCTGATGCGCTCCGTAAGGGAAATACTGCTGCATCAACTCCCAATAACGCCGGTAAACGCCCGGATGACCACTGCGGTCAGCAAGATCACCCGCCATAACCACAACGTCAGGACGGAACTGCGACAAAAATTCAAACGCTTTTTCCGTATTGACGATCCCCCAGTGATCCGCAATATCCACCGCTTGAGCATCGCTG
The DNA here is from genome assembly GCA_015061625.1 of Lentisphaerota bacterium. GTDB lineage: Bacteria > Verrucomicrobiota > Lentisphaeria > Victivallales > Victivallaceae > UBA1784. The sequence goes on from SUWG01000014.1 coordinate 34,374, forward strand.
GTCACAGCGATCCGCAACAACGGTTTTTCCACACACGCACAACCGCACAACACCGCAGTTGCCAACATCAACATAACCTTTTTCATAATACTCCCTCTGCCAGTTAAAAGGTGTCCTTTAATATAATACCTTTACCACTTCTTTTCAAGAGTAAGCTGATTGAAAAAAAACTATCTTTGCTGTATATTAGGTAAATTCAAAACAGATTACATTTTCAGGAGAAAAAATATGAATTATCAGTGTCAATTTTCCGCAGGAGCATGGAATCAGGATGAGTGGCTTTTAGTCCGCAGTCCCCGTTGGGAAGCGCACAGTTCGTGGAAACAGGAAGATCGCTGTATTGCCAATACCATGCCGGATGATCTCTCGGCTGAAGATACCCAGATGGGCAGAGAACGTACCGGTGAAACTTATTTGAGTATGCTTTTCAAAGAGAAACTTTCCGGCAATACCCGTATCGAAACCACCTGTTCTTTCGCCGACCGCATGGCTCCATTGATCGTGCTTTCCAGAGAGTTGTCTCCGGTTCATAAAGAACATCTGGAAGTTGTCCTTTACGACCGGGGTATAAATTTGTGGCATCACTTCTTTACCGACGGCAAACCGTCGTGGAAATTGATCGGTTTTCAGGATATGGAATTGCTCCCCGATCAACGTTACCGGCTGGTGACCGAGATCCGCTATACCCACAAAGGTAAATTCCTCTATATGGGAGTAAACACCACCGGTTTCGGATGCCGCTTGAGTGAAGATTGGCCAAATGAATTTTATGCCGGGATCACCGCCTGCGAGGGGCGCAACCGCTTCTACAACTTTGCCATCAGCGACATCCACCCCAGCGATACCATGAAAGAACGCATTTCCGATTAAGGATAAATAAAAAAGTGCAAATCACTGTCTGATCTGCACCTGCATACGGTAATAAGTGCCATGCAACTCCTGCATGGCAAATTCCGCCATGGGCCGGGGATCGAAAAATCCATCGGTAAAAACGCTCAAATAAACATTACCGGTGCCGCTGTGTACAACTCCGGCAATTTTTCCACGGTCAAACACCCGGAAAAATTCCACGCCGTCACTTCTGCGATCAAACCACCACTGATCACGGCAACCGGGAATGTTCCGCAATTTTTCAGCAAGCAAATCTGCAAAACGATGCCATAAAACCTCATCAGACAAATCATTTACAGCACACTGATAAATATCTATATCACTGGAGATCGCCTGGGCTCCGGTATGTTCAAACCGTTCTTTCCACGACAACTGCAAGCCGCTGTTTTGACTGTTTTCCACCACCGGAACCAATCGCTCCAACTGGCCGGATTCATGCAATATTCCCCGGTTTACCATGCTGGAAATGATCCATTTGTGCGATTCCATACCGGCGGCCAGAGATTTGACCGCCAGATCAAAATCCACACCTTCTCCGCAAGTAAAAAGATCCACGGCGGCGTAGTCATGTTCCGGCCAGGCATGGACAGCGAAATGTGATTCAGATATGACCAGCACCCCGCTTACTCCCTGCGGCGCAAATGAGTGAAAATTGGAATTCACCACATGAGCCCCGGAAGTCCGTGCCGCTTCGAGGAAAATTTCCTCCATACGGCGCACATCCGCCAATATCCTTGCTGAACACTCGTAAAACTCCACGGTCATCTGCCGCCCTAAAGCGACTGCCGCAGAGTTTCCTTTTTCCAGATAATCAGATTTCATTCTTATTCAACAGGCGCATCTTCCGCAACGTCACTGCCATAGGTAAAGTGACACTGCTGTTTGACTTCTGCCATGAATTCTTCCATCAACACCTGCGCTTTCATCGCACGCAACTGTTCGATAACTTCATCTTTCGCCGCTTCAAAAGTGGACATATCCACCGGAGTACGGCTGACCACCCGCACGACCAAAAACTGATCTCCGAAAGGCAGAATGTCAGAAATTTCACCCGCAGACATCGTAATCACCAACTGTGACAACCCCAACTGCAAAAGTGACATATTCTGGAAAAGTGCGCCCTGCTCAAGCGGCAACGTGAGCGTACTGTGAGTGCCATTGGCAAACGCTGCAAATGCCGCCGCCTGTTCTTCCGCCGGCAATGCTTTGATACGCTGGATCTCTGCCGTGATCACTTCACGGGCTTTTTCCGCTTTCTTGGCAGCTTTGCAAGCTTCAGCAACCAAAGCAGAAGCCGCTTCAAAACTCATCTGCTGCGGCTCGACCCGGTCTTTGAGCATAATGATCCGAACACCATTGGACGAAGTATCAGAGGCCGCAACCAGACGGGAACCGGTCAAAGGCATCGTCTGAAGTCTGCGGTTCAATTCAGTTCCATCAAACGGCACAACTCCGGATTCTTCCACCGTCAAACCGTTATTGGCAGCCCATTCACGGAAAAACTGGATCTGCTCCGCACCGCTTTTTGAAGCATCAAGTTCATTAGCCAGCAAACCACCCAGACGGTTGGCCTCCGCACCGGCCAGCACTCTGGCTTTGCCGATCGCCAGTTCCGCTTTGATCTCGTCATCACTCTTACCGGGCATATTCGGCTTGGCAGCGGCAATTTCTTCCGCAGTAACACTTGCGGCGGCCTCTTCCAGAAATCTGGCAAACGGCACGATCGCCGCCACGGTTTCCACACTGCCCGGCGTCATGAAATCGCCCTTGTGGGCATCGTAGTAGGCCTGCAACTCTTCTGCAGTCGGCTCTTCAACTTCATAATTCGCAATAGTAAAAGAACAGAGATCCAATTCAAAACCGGTCTTATACATCCGCAGGAAACCGGGATCCGTTCTCATATACATCTCGATGAATCTGGCAAGATTATCGTCAAGTTCACCATACATGGCAGCGTAAAAATTTCTTGCCTCGTCTTCGGTAACGACCACGCTATCCAGAAATAACTGATTCAGTTTCCCCGGCAAAGCGACCGCCCGGATCGCACTTGCCACATCTTCATCGGTCAGATTATGATTCTGCAGAAACGTATTGTACGCTTCCTGCGAAAATTTGCCATCCACCAGAAACACCGGACTGCGGGCAATCACTTCGGCAACTTCTTCATCAGAAACATGGATCCCAAGCTGTTCCGCCCGGAGCATTATACAATAATACTCAAAAAGCATTGACGGATCAAGCTGCGAAATATTCTGTCCGATCAACAAACCGTAATTAAAAAATTTCGTATTGAGTTCCTGCAGATCTCCGGCTGTAACATCCTCGCCGAAAGCCGTTCCGACAACTTCGTTGCGCGGATCATCACAGCCACCGCCGATATTGCCGGTCACCGGCATAAAAGCCAGAATGATCAATACGGCAAATACGCCGAAAATGACCCGGCTGTGATCGTGAAAAAATTTGTTGAGTTTTTTGATTGCCATTTTCTTTTTTCTCCTTTGGGTTTATTTTTTCTGAAAACTCATTTCAGTTTGTTACTCTGTGCGTTTTTCACATTTTATTTTTATGACCGACGGCTCGATCGCCGTGATCCACAAATGCGAACCCGGCTCCGGATCAATCAACGCCGCACGCAACGGCACGGAATATTCTCCGGCTTCTGCAAATTCAGGATCGCTCAAATCCACATATACCATAATATCTGCCGCAGAAACAGCATCTATATCGCTTTGAGAAGAACCGGAAACTGTCACCGTTACGAACTGCCGCTCCGGCACGGCCGATACCCCGGCTGATGCCGGCGGGAAACAACGCACCGGCACTTGCCGCAAAACCCGGGGCATAGCTCTTGTAACAGGTATCGTCACTCTTACTGAACTTATATTAAAAGTGAATTCATCCGGATTCGTATTCAGCAAACCCAAATTCAGGATAACTGTTTCTGTCTCATTATTTATAGTGAAAACCTCGGTTTTAACCCCTTTTTTGAGCAAATTCAACACTGCCTGTTCCGGGCCGGTAACCAGCACCGTTCCCGGATAACAACTCACTTCGCCCGTCACAAAACCCTGTCGCGGAGAACCGGTTATTTCCGGTACGATCCGGATTTCCTCGCTTCTACGACGCTGAACCGGCAACGTCAGAACTTCCGGCTCAATACTGACGATTTCAATGCCGCGCGGACAAATAAAATTCTCCGGCGTCAACTGAATGGATACTGTGCCGCTTTCAAATCCCGGAGTATTACGGGAGATTTTGATCGTGCCGACAATATCCTGCACAGTGAGGTTTTTGATCCGGCTCTCTGAACCGCGCACCGTTAAATGCACCGCCGCATGGCGATGCACCCCGGCAAGGAACACATCCTCATCACAGCTGATTTCCAGAGGCACACTTTTCAAATCTTTCTGCTGCAGCTTACCCTCATTAAGCACCGCATAAAGCACTATCGTCAAAGATAACGCCAGCAATTTGCGCAAAGGATCTTTTTTCAGAAATTCCCAAAATGCTTTCATGCTTTTTCCTCCGGAATTTCCCCATCGGAATCATTCAATTCCGACTCATTCAATACCTGTATCGTTTCATTCAGTTCTCCGGCATCTTTCTGAACGATCAATGTATCCAGCATCTTGCGCAATTCATCCGGCGACAGATCCCGGTACAATTTACCATCATGGCCGATGCAGACTGCTCCGCTTTCTTCAGAAACCAACACCGTTACTGCATCACTTTCCTCGGCGATGCCCAATGCCGCCCGGTGACGGGTGCCGAGACGGCGGGAGATCGTTTCACTGCTGCTCAAGGGCAAAATAGCCCGCGCCGCCACAATCCGGTCATCCCGGATTATCACCGCACCGTCATGCAAAGGACTGTTGGGGTAAAATATAGATTCCAGCATGGATGAATTCACTTTGGCATCCAACACCACTGCATCATCGATCAACTGCTGTAATTTGCTCTTGCATTCAATAACGATCAATGCGCCGCATTTGCGTTTGGCCATCGCCAGCACCGCAGAAATCACCTCGTTGATCAACTCTTTTCTCCGGCGGTTTTCCAACATCGCCAAACTGCCCAGCCGAGCCAGCGCACGGCGCAATTCCGGTTGAAAAATTATCATCAACATCAGAAACAATGAGCCGAGCATCATTTCCAACAACTGGGAAATCACATCCAAATCCAACGCTTGGGCCAGACACCATAAAGAACCAATAAACATCAACAATCCAGCCATCACCAATGAACCGTGCGTATTACGCAAATGGTACATCGCCAGATAGATCATGCAAAACAGCAGAGCCATCTGCAATACAGCACGCCAGTCAGTGAAAAACTCGATTAAGACTTCCATCAGCAAATCTCTCCGGTTTTACGCATCACCATCATTGCATGATGCAATTCTCTGGAATTGTGAGTGCGCAACATAGCAACTCCCCGCCGGGCAAGGATCAATTCGGCAGCGATCGTTTCACCACTGCGCCGGGAAGGATCTTTTTCCCCGGTCAATGAACCGAGAAATGATTTGCGGGAAACACCAACCAGCATCCGGGATAAAGGCGCGACCTTTTCCAGATTTTCCAGCAATTCCCAGCATTGATCCGCAGTTTTGGCAAAACCGAAGCCGGGATCAAAAAGAATATTTTCCTCATTCACTCCGGCGGCAACCGCCTTATCTCTGGCCTCTGCCAATTCAGCAGCGACCATCTCCGCCACGCCATCTGGATATGAACAAAATTCAGCATTCTGCATCGTTTCCGGAATCCCTCTGGAATGGGAAATGATCAGCCCTGCCCCGAAACTTGCCACTTCATCGGCAATCTGCGGCGAATGGCGCAACATGGAAACATCATTGATGATATCCGCCCCGCTCTGCAATGCGGCATGGGCCACGTCAGCATGACGGGTATCCACACTCAAGACCACTTCCGGATGGACTTTTTTCAAATTGCGGATCACCGGCAGAACTCTGAATTTTTCCAGATCACCGGAGGTCTCTTTCGCCCCCGGCCGGGTGGATTCCCCGCCGATATCAAGCAAATCCGCTCCGCCATCCAGATGGGCAAGTCCCCGCGCCAATGCAGAATCCGCCGAAGAATATTTTTCCTCGCTGAATGAATCTCCGCTCGTGTTGACGATCCCCATGATCAAAGTCCGTCCGGCAGAATTCAAAAATCCGGTAAAATCAAACATTTTTACGCTTCCGGTTCACTTTCTGCCACAATTTCGGCATCATTGCCGGCATCAACGGCATCTGTCGGCATATCTTCACTGACAACAGGTGTTTCGGTTATCTCTTCCGCCCCGTCAACTGTGCCGTTTTCATCCTCCTCGATCTTCATCAATTTGGCAACGCCGGTGATTTTGTCGTTGGTATTGAGATTCATGATCCGGACACCCAGTGAAGCACGGCCGACCCGACGGATCTCGGATACCGGAATACGGGTCATCTGACCGCGTTCAGTAGTCAACAGCAATTCATCCTCTTCAGTGATCTGAACCACTGACAATACCTTTTCGCCCTCACGCAGACGGATATTCACCACTCCGCGCGCACCGCGATTGGTCTTGCGGTAAGCAGAAACGAATGAACGTTTACCCATACCGCCATCGGTAACCACCAATACTTCCGGACCGATACCGACAGCATTTTCGCCATTGGCATCCTCTTCACCGGTTTCAACTTCAACGACCGTATCATCGATATCGACATCAGCTTCCGCCTCATCAAAAGTAGGTTCACTGATAACTTCCAGACTGACCACTTCGTCACCGTCAAGTTTAAATCTCATACCGGTCACGCCACGGGCGGTTCTGCCCATGGGCCGAACCTGTTCGTCATTCTGATCGAAACGGCACGCCATACCGAGTTTGGTGGAAAGCAGCAACTCATCACCGTTGGCGGCAACGGCGGCACCGATCAAATCGTCATCCTCCTCGATTACCAGCGCACGCAAACCGACCCGGCGGAGATTTTTGAACAACGCCAATTCACTCTTTTTGATAAAGCCGCGTTTGGAGGCCATCACGATATATTTATTGGAATCCTCAAAATCCTCTCTGGAAACCGTAAGCATGGCGCAAATCTTTTCACCTTCCTCGACCTTGATCAAATTGACGATGGATTTACCCTTGCCGGTACGCACCCCTTCCGGAATTTCGTAAACATTGAGCCAGTACATGAATCCGCGATTGGTAAAGAAGAAGATAATATCATGGCTGTGGGCATTGAAAAGATGCGCCACATGATCTTCTTCCTTGGTTCCCATGCCGATAATACCTTTACCGCCGCGATGCTGGGTGTGGTAGGTATCCGCCGGAACACGTTTGATATATCCGGTATCGGAAACCGTGATCACGCAACTGTGGCGGGGAATAAGATCGGCGATATTCAAATCGCTGTCATCCGTCGTAATCTCCGTGCGGCGGGCGGTGGCATATTTATTTTTGATCTCGGTCAATTCATCCTTGACCACGATGACCCGTTTATCATGATCGGCGATCAGGCCTTTGAGATATTCAATGGTTTGCAACAACTCATTGTACTCATTCTGCAAATTTTCTATCGCCAGACCGGTAAGTTGATGCAAACGCATTTCCAGAATGGCATCAGCCTGAATTTCAGAAAGGCCGAAACGTTCACGCAACCTGGGATTGGCTTCGGCACGGTTGGCAGAAGTTTTGATGATTTCCACCACTTCATCCAGATTATTGACTGCGATCATCAAACCGGAAACGATGTGCATTCTGGCTTCGGCAGTTTTCAACCGGAAAATACTGCGGCGCAGAATCACTTCCAGACGGTGATCAATGTAGGCCTGCAATACCTGCGTGAGATTCATGATCCGCGGCCGGTTGTGATCGACGACCAGCATCGTACAACCGATGGTAGTTTCCAGTGCAGTCATCGAATACAACTGATTGAGAACAACTTGTGCCATAGAACCGCGTTTAATATCCACCACGATCCGCACACCGGTACGGTCACTGGTTTCGTCACAGATATCAGCAATACCGGTGATCTTCTTATCGGCGATCAACTGGTCAATGCGGGAAATCTGTTCACTGCGGTAAACGCCGTAAGGCATTTCACTGAAAATGATCTGCTCTTTGCCGTCTTTCTCAATGATGTCGGCTTTGGCCCGCAAACGGACACTGCCACGACCGGTCTGATAGAACTGGCGCAAAGTGTAACGCCCGCGGATGATCGCTCCGCCGGGGAAGTCCGGACCGGGCAGATATTCCATAAGTTGATCGACACTCAATTCCGGATTTTCCAGCAACGCGATAGTGGCATCAATAACTTCACCGAGGTTGTGAGTCGGTATATTAGTCGCCATACCCACACCGATACCGGTAGTACCATTGACCAGCAACTGCGGGAATTTGGCCGGAAGCACCGACGGTTCCACATCGGATTCGTCAAAGGTCGGAACCATATCCACGGTATCTTCCTTGATATCCTGCAGCATCTCCTCGGCCAAACGCTCCATGCGGCACTCGGTATAACGGCTCGCCGCCGCCGGGTCGCCGTCATCGGTACCGAAGTTACCCTGACCGTCGATCAGTTTTTCCCGCAGACTGAATGGCTGGCCCAAACGCACCAGTGCTTCATAAATAGCCGAATCGCCGTGCGGGTGGTAATTACCCATGACTTCGCCGACCACCTTTGCACATTTCACCGTCTGGTGACTTTTGGTAATGCCCATGCGGCTCATAGCGTAAAGGATCCGCCGGTTCACCGGCTTGAGTCCGTCACGCACATCAGGAATGGCACGGCCGACGTTGACACTGAGCGAATACTGGAGATAAGCGGTATGCATGATCTCCTCGATATTCACCGGAATGTCCCGCAACAATGTATCACTCATAATCGTTTCCCTCAAGAATTAGTACACAATAAACCCTACTATACAATATATTATTAATAATATAGCACACTTTATGTGTATTAACAAGTCTCACAGATAAAATTAAACCCGAAAATACTCCCGCAAAACCATATTTCTGCCAATAACAGCAATTTCCGGTAAAAAATCAAAAAATCAACCGGAAAATACCGCCAAAAAAAACGGATTTTCCGGTTGATTTTTCAGACAGAAAACGATTCTGTTCTATACGCTTCAAATCAGTTTCCCGCGCAACGATTCCACCTCGGAAACAAAGGCTTTTTCCTCCGCTTCTCCCAATGGCGTACCATCGTAACAACGCGGGGAAATAAAGGTGATATCATTTTTTGCAAGTGCTTTGACCATAGAGACATCACCCCACTTCAAAAATCCGGGCAAAGACAGTGCCGGGGTATAAAGACAACCGGGTAAAGTCCAGTATTTGAATGCATCGTTCTGGAATGTGGTGATCGACTTGCGGCAGAACACCAGCGATGCCGGAGCATCTATCGCTTTTACACAGAATTTTTCTCCGCTTAAAGCGGCGGCACAAACTGCAGCAAAACCAACTTCTCTTTCCGCTTCCACGGTAATATTCTGCGCTCCGAAATCATTTTTGAGCATTCTGACCAGAGCCATGATATCCAGCACCCATTCGCCGGGCAGAGAACGGCCGATCCAGAGCAACTGACGCAAAGTCTGGTGGAAGCCCGCTAAAATATTGTTGCTTCTGGATGTTTCACCGGAACCGAGCAAGTCACTCATCACCACCGTCGAACCATCCGCCGCCGCGTTGGCGATCCATTCATCGGAAACATCGATCTTGCCTTTGGGAGAAAGCAGTAACTTGAATTTGCCAGCCAGACTGCCCGGCTTGACCAACACCGGCAACAGATGATCGCCCAAATCCAGCGCATAGCGGCCGATACCATCGACATCCCTGTAACGCTTGACCGGAGTGACCGACGGCAACTGCCGCAATCTCAAGACCCTGGCCAATGATTCAAGTGCCTCATCCGCCCTGATCGTGTCACGCTCCAACATCTGCACATGAAGTTTCTCTCCTTTGCTCCGGCAATAAGCATCGGTGCCGCACACTTCCGCCGGACGCGCTTCCGGTGAAGAAAAGACATACAATACCTCATCCGGTTCGGCAACGCCCTCGAAACATCTGACCGGATTGCCGTTCCCGATACCTTTCAAATGCAGATCGAACCAACCGATCACGGCCTGACGTTGACGGTCACTCATACCATGCACCCGGTCACTGACCGTGTAACGGATCTTATCCGGGATGCCCAGATTCCAATAAACCTGTTCGACCTGATGAAACGTTTTAAGCATCTCACCAACCGAAAAAGTATGGTTGCAATCATAGAGCGCATTGCCGATATTCAACGGCCGGGGCGCAATCAATGCCAGCACACTGGCTTCGTCGGTGAAAGTCAATCCATCGGGCAGCAATTCGCAAATGCAGTTCACGCCATTGACATAAGACTCGTAAGAACCGACACTGACTACCGGCATCGCCGCGGCGATACGCTCATCCAAGGCCGACAGATACATCGTCTGATTGCCGCCGCCGGAACCGCCGGTGGCTCCGATTTTATCCTTTATTACATAATCAAGCGATTGCAGAACATCTATTGCCCGCATATTATCCACGACCTGTTCACCCATGAGCGACTCACCGATATTCAGCAATGCTCCGCCGGGGAAACCGCCATGATATTCCCTGACATGACAGTCACACGCCCTTTCAAAAACGCCGAAAGCATCCGGAGCAAGACAGACATAACCGGCTTTGGCCAAAGCCTGGGAAAGCAACTGGATGCGTTCACCGAATTTCCCATTGGCATAGTGGCCGTGCATATGCACCACCGCCGGGAAAGGTCCATCGCCTGCCGGAACATAAAGCAATGCACTCACATGGACCCCCGGACGGCTCTGATAGGTCAATTTGGTGATCGTATAGCCGTCACGCTCAAGCGTACCGTAAATTTTGATATCCAGCGGCACATTGCCATCGTAAACCGTGCCGAGTTTTTCCCATATTTTTTTACGCAGGGAGTGCTGAAAACTTTTCAACTCCGCCATATCTGCCGGCGGTTCCAGTTGATTCAACCGCACCAGACGGCCGGCTTCACTCAACATCGCTCTGGTCAAAGGACAATCATGTGCCGGTTCCAAATGAAAGATACCCTCGCGTGGGAACGGCGGCAAATCAGCATTCCAAACCCTGATATTCATACATATTCCCTTCTTAAAAAACTGATAAAATCAACCCGGCAACGATCAGCAAACTGCCGATGTATTTGGGCAATGAACCTTTCTCTTTGAGAATGACGATACCGGCAAAAAGCCCAACCAGCATTCCCAACTGGCGGAATACCTGAACAAAAGAAACGTTGTTGACATAATTCATGGCGATCAAAACCAATACATAGGTCAGTGATGCAGATATTCCGGCAGCGAAAGGAGCCCATTTGCACTCCTTCCACATCTCAAGAAAATGTTTGCGCTGACGGGGTATGGAAAGAGCCATAAGCATAAGCGTACTGCTCAAAAATATCCCTCTGGTGGAATAATAGGAAAGCGACAAAACCGGTTTGGAAATATTCAAATGCGCCACCGCATTTCTCATGATTTCCTGTGACAAACTGTCAAAAACCGTATATCCGGTCGTACCGCAGGCGGCCAACAGCACAAAAAACATATTTTTCTGCAGATAACTGCGCCAGTTCCAATCGGAAAACTGCTTCAAAGGCACGCACATACAACCGAAAAACACCATCGTCATACCCACGACGGCACAAACACTCAAACTTTTTCCCATGCCGAATAACGCCGTCACCCCCACCGTCAAAAGCAAGGGCAAGGAACGCATCATCGGATAAGCAGTGGACATATCCATCAACCGGTAAACCATGACCAATGCGCCGCAGTAGATCATGGCATCACTGGCAACAGAACCGGCCAGACTTGCCCAGAATTGCCACGGCAGATCCCACACCGGTACCGGAGTCCAGAATTGCACATGAAGCCACATCGCCGCCGCCGTGGAACAAATCACCGCATAAAACGGCAACGTCATGTGATATTTTTTGGCCAACAGATTCCATGAGGCGTGAAGCACCGCAGAAATAACGATCAGAAAAAACGCCGTCCAACTCATTTTTCAAATGCTTTCAAAGTTTCAAAACGGCTTTCGCCGCCGCAAAGCGTTGCTGCAATTCAATCAATTCTTCCGGAGGCACGATGCCGCAAGCGGCAAATTGAGCGCACAACTCCTGCGGGTCGGCAGTTGCCGCTGCCGACGGTGCAGAATTTTTACCGAAATCTCCCAGCATGGCAAACTGCAATTCTGCGGCAAGATCCTGAACTGCCGCTTTTTCCGGGGCTTTGCCGCCCAAACTTTCCATCGCTTCGCAAATGCGGAGACGTTCACTGCGGGCATTCTCGATCTGCCGGTCAAGTTTTGCCGCCGCTTTGTTATCACCGGCAACCGCCTGCGCCAGCATTTTTGCCATCGTCTGCAACTTATTGAATCCGGCGAATTCTCCGGCATCCGGCACTGTCGTTTCCGCACCATCTTTCCATGCCTGATAAGCATCGGCAAGTTTCATTGCCATAGTGTCGGAATTTTCCTCTTTCCTGCGCTGTTCATTACGGCGCAACTCATTCAATGCATTGTCAAATGCTTTCAATGCCGCTTCGGCACTCTGCCGGGCATTGCGGATATTGCACTGGCGCAACTCCTCCCGGATCTCCCGGATCCGGGGCAGTGCCACGGCCGGATCGGCAGTCAGAGATGTGATTTCAGAAATCAACTCTTTCACCCGCTCCTCTTTGGAAGCATTTTCCGCTTTGCGGGCATTGAAAAAGTTATCCATCGCCGCATTGAATTTTTCATAAAGTGCCTGATCGGCCTTACCGGCAAATCCGGCATTGCGGAACTCCTCACGCAACTGTCTTGCCCGTCTGGGATCACTCAAGTTTTCCGCTTCGGAAATCAGGGCATTTTTAACTTCGGCACTGGCGGCAAAACGTTTTTCACGCTCATCGAATACCGCTTTGCGGGCATTGAAGAACTTATCCTGTGCCGCCCGGAAACGCTGATAAAGTTCATTTTCTTTGGCTCCGGCCCGGGGAAGAAGTTTCCACTTGGCCTGCAAATCGCGCATTTTCACTGCGGTATCTTTCCAATCGGTGGAGTCTGCCATAGTTTCGGCTTCGATACAGAGTGTCTCTTTTTCCGATGAAGCGATCTTCTGCATCTGCCGCTTGCGGGCAAAAAATTCATCGATCTTATGTTGAACTTTGCGGGTCAATTCCAGATAGCGCGGATTTATCTCCTCATTTTTTTCTTTGGGAACGGAACCGAGTTTTTTCCACTGTTCACGCAACTCGTTGAGTTTTTTACTGCCGCCGGACAACTCATCGTCAGACCACTCAAGCATCTTTTCCAGTGCGGCACAAAGATCAAGTTTGCGGGTGTAATTTTCCCAGCGCGCCAAATCCAGCGTTTCATAGTGCTGGGCCAAAGTCACCGAGGCTTTGCGGTGCGCCTCGTTATAACGCAACGCCGCATGGCGGGGGATATTGGCCAGTTGAGCGAATTCCGCCTCAATGCCGGGTTTGCGGTCATGCAGCGGAGTGATGTCTCCGGCGGCACAGAGTTCTTCCAGTTCGGCGGCCAGTTTCAGCACCGCTTCTTCGGCGGCCTTTACGGCGGCCTCGTCGGCCAGCAGTTGGGCTTTCAAAGGAGCGATACGGGTAAGCAATTCACTTTGCGGGTCAATTTCAAGGATGTTTTTTTCCAGAAGTTCCACCTCTTTGAGGGTCGCCAACTCGCCGGCGGCCAGCAGAGCATCGGTTTCACCGGATAATTTTTCCATTTTCTCCTTGCGGGCAAGGAAAAGCGATTCTCCGGCGTTGGCGGCTTTTACGGCTTCGGCAAAGCGTTTATCCAGCAATTCGGCAAATTCCGGCGGCAACCCGCCGGATTCCTGATATTTTCCGGTGAGCCGGGCGATTTCGGCCTGATAATCCACATTCACCGCTTTGGCCAGTTCCTCAAGTTCTGAAATGATATTTTCTTTCTCGTGCAGAGTTTCCCGCAATGCTCCGGTAAGTTCACTCATAGTAAAATCTCCATAAAAAAATTTTGATACCCACTTATTATAGCATCACCCGTGAAAAAATCAACACATCAACCGCTTTTGACCTTGATTTTTTTAAATAAAAAACTATATTTATAAGATAATCACGGCAAAATCATCTGCCGTCAACTTCAATCAATCAACAAAAACAAGGTGTTTTACCAATGGCAGAAACCAGACAATTCAAAACCGAAGTTCAACAGCTTTTGCAGTTGATGATCCATTCTCTTTACTCCAACAAAGATATTTTCCTGCGGGAATTGGTCGCAAACGCCGCCGATGCGCTGGATAAAGCCCGCTTTGAAAGCCTCACCGATCCGGCCCTTTCCCGTGACTGGAAAATCACCATCACCCCGGATAAAGAGGCAAAAACCCTGACCATCAGCGATAACGGTATCGGTATGAGTGCCGACGACGTGGTGGAAAATATCGGAACCATCGCCAAAAGCGGAACCAAAGCATTTTTGAAAATGCTGGAGGAAAAGGGCGAAAACAGTGCCGACATCCCGGAATTGATCGGTCAATTCGGCGTGGGTTTCTATTCGGCATTCATGGTCGCTTCATCGGTGAAACTCATCACCAAACGTGCCGCCTCTCCGGCGGTGTGCTGGAGCAGTACCGGTGAGGGCAGTTACGAATTGGATGCCGCTGAAAAAGAGGTTCCGGGTACTGATATCATCCTCTACCTCAAAGATGATGCGGAAATCTATCTGGAAAACTGGAAAATTTCAGAGATCGTCCACCGTTATTCCGACTTCATCGCCTACCCGATCGTCATGCCGGAAAAGAAGGTCAACGAGGACAAAACCGAAACCGTTACCGAGCGCACGCTGAATTCACAGAAAGCCATCTGGCTGCGCAAGCCCTCGGAAATTTCCGATGATGAATACAAAAGTTTCTACGCCCACCTTTCCAATTTCGGCGGCACGGAATATCTCAAAGCGATCCACATGACCGCCGAGGGAACCAGTGAATTCAAAGCGTTGCTCTTTCTGCCCAAACAGGCTCCATTCAATCTGCTGATGCCGGATATCCAGAAAAAAGGTCTGCAACTTTACATCAAACGGATGTTCATCACCGATGAATGCAAAGAATTGCTCCCCGATTATCTGCGTTTCGTCTGCGGGGTGGTCGATTCCAGCGATCTGCCGCTCAATGTTTCGCGCGAAATTTTACAGCAGAATCCGCTTCTGGGCAAAATCCAGAGTGCCGTCACCGGTAAAGTGCTTTCTGAATTGAAAAAACTTCTGGAAAATGACCGGGAAAATTATGAGAAATTCTTTGCGGAATTCGGCCGTATCGTCAAAGAGGGTCTGCATACTGACCGCCCCAACGCCGAAAAACTCAAAGATCTCGTGCTTTATGAGTCGATGAATAGCGAACCGGGCAAACGCATCACCCTCAAAGAGTATGTCAATGCCATGCCGGAAAGTCAGAAAGATATCTACTTCATCACCGGTGAAAAACGTGAAGCAGTCGCCTCATCCCCTGCCCTTGAGTATTTCAAAAGCAAAGGTTATGATGTGCTGTTTATGACCGATCCCATCGACGAATGGGTGATGCAGTCGATGTATCAGTATGATCAGAAATTTTTCAAATCCATCACCAAAGGTGACTTTGAAGATAAGGAACTGGAAGAAAAGGTCAAAGCTGATGGCGAAAAATTTGCCGCCGTGGCGGAATTTCTGCAGAAATCACTGGATGATAAAGTAAGTGCCGTCAAGTTTTCCGGCCGTCTGACCGACAGCCCCTGCTGTCTGATCACTGACGGTCAGGCATTGAGTCCGCACATGGAACGCCTTTTCCGCGCGATGAATCAGGATGTGCCGGTTTCCAAACGCATCCTCGAACTCAACGGCGATCACCCGATCATTGCTGCTCTGAATGAGAAGATCGCCGCCAAGGCCGATGAAGCGGAATTGAAGCGTTACGCCTCGATCCTCTACGATCAGGCATTACTGCTGGAAGGTTCCCCGCTGCCCGATCCGGCGGCATTCGCCAGAGAGGTGGTCACGCTTTTAAGCGGCGTACTCAAATAATTGTTACCGTTTCATTTTTTGTGAAAAATCCGAACTATTGGTGGCGCATCGTGGTCAATCCCGTGATTGGTCTGATACGTTGATAAAAACGTTTGTTTATAAATTCCTGCCCGGATCTCACAAAAATTGGGACATTGCCAAAATAATTGCCTTTTTACCGGAATTGCTTTCATCGTCAATGATAAAAGCAATTCCAAATTTTTTGCCCATTCAACTTTTCACGGCATACAAAAAAATCCGGGGCTGGGACATTTTTTTGCCACAGCCCCGAACCGTATCGCTTGATCCTCTTACCGCCTGATCACCCGACATCCGTCAGGGAAAGCATAACTACCAACACTGCACTCTTTTGGTATCGTGATACTGGTCAAACCACTGCATGAGTAAAACGCATAATCGCCAATACTTGTTACACTATCGGGAATCGTGATACTGGTCAAGCCACTGCATCCGGAAAACGCAGATTTGCCAATACTTGTTACACTATCGGGAATCGTGATACTGGTCAAGCCACTGCATCCGGAAAACGCCCTTTCCCCAATACTTGTTACACTGGCGGGAATCGTGATACTGGTCAAACCACTGCAGCAGGAAAACGCAGATTTGCCAATACTTGTTACTCCATTTGGAAGCGTGATACTGGTCAAACCACTGCAGCAGGAAAACGCATCATCACCGATACTTGTCACACTGGCGGGAATCGTAATACTGGTCAAACCGCGGCAAAATAAAAACGCACTCTTTCCAATACTTGTTATACTGGTGGGGATCGTGATACTGGTCAAACCGCTGCAAAAGGAAAACGCACGATCACCAATACTTGTTACACTATCGGGGATCACAACGCTGGTCAAATCAGCGCAATCCTTGAAAGCATTTTCCCCGATCACCGTCACACACGACGGGATAACCACAGAGGTAATATTTCCCGGACACTTGAGCAAAGTTTTATTATCTTCACTGAAAGTTATCCCCTGTTCTTTGGCAGCCCGCAAATTTACTGCCAATGAATCCGAAGCAACTCTCGTGATCTGACAACCGCCGGGAAATGCCTCGCGCCCGATTGTTACCCCGTTGGTGATCGTAGCACTGCGTAAACCGGTCCGGTAAAATGCTTTTTCGCCGATAGAAACCACCGCCGGGGGGATCGTAACGCTGGTCAAACTGCCACAGCCGCTGAATGCCATGTCGCCAACTGCAGTCACCGTTTCCGGAATTTTCACACTGCTCAAGCCGCCGCAACAGAAAAACGCTCCGCTGCCGACAACCGTTATGCCATCCGGAATTTCATAGTGTCCGCGGAACAAAGGCGACAGATACAATATCACATTATGGACCATATCCAGCAACGCCCCGGCATCATCAAGCATAAAATTTTGATTATTTTCCGACACAATGACCGATGGCACCAAAGCAAATGCCCCGACGCCGATAAATGTCACCTTATCCGGAATTTCAATTTTGGTCAAACTCTGACAACCGAAAAAGGCACTGCTGCCAATAAAAAGCAAGTTACCGGGCAATACTACATTATTCAATTTGGCACATGACATAAATGCGCCGTTTTGGATGATCTGCACACTATCCGGGATCGTTACGCTGATCAAATCAGCGCAATCCTTGAAAGCATTTTCCCCGATCACCGTCACACAGGAGGGGATGACCACAGTTGTAACACTTGGCGGACACTTGAGCAAAGTTTTATTGTCTTCACTGAAAGTTATCCCCTGCCCTTTGGCGGTCTGCAACTCGTTTTCCCACGATAAAGCAAATGCCTGCGGGAAGTGACGGCGCAGTTGTTCTATTTTCTGCGTTTCACTGCCCTGCGACTGGCGGATCTGGCGCAACCGGTTATTCTGCAACCGGTAAGATGGTGTGCCGGAAGAATAATTTTTCCTGATCCATGCTTCAACTTTCTGACAATCTTCTGTAAATCCGGCAAATAACGATACTGCATACAACATCACCACCGGCAACAACAAGATTTTACTCATAATAATCTCCCTTTGCGGTTATAAATATCAAACAAGATCAAACCGGCAGCACACCACCTGACCGGGAGATAAAACCACCGCTTCAGTGCCGTTTTTCACCTCGAAATCAACAGCCCGGAATTTTTCACACTCCGGCACCAATCTTTCCGGTTCATATCCCCGGCATCCGGCAAAAGCCACCCGGCATCCGGCAGGGAACGCAAAGGATACTTCCCGCTTTTCCTGCATATTGCGGTTGATCAATGTCACACTGACCACCTTATTTTCCGTATCAAGTGAAGCACAGTAATCAATATCCGCTTCATCAGCGACTTCCGGAAGCAACAGTAATCTGCCGTTGCGGTGACACCGGAAAAGATCGAACATCAAACCCGAAGCATCCAGATACGCCGTATCCGGTCTCACCCGCACGATCCCCTCATTTACCGCCATGAAATAGTAGCCTCTGGTGATATGCAATTCGGCAGCCTCCCGGCAGAGCAGATTCAAAACCCCCGCCACATACAACCCCATGGCGGCACTGCCGACAAGCCCCCAACGCAAATTCCACTCATCCAATGCGATCGTCAAAAATTTATTTTCCGGCATTCCGGCGAGCAGAGAATCCCGCACCCGTTGCAAATACGGGCGCAATTCAGTGGTGGCGGCTTTGGCGATCGCCCCCAGATCATCTTTCTTTTTAAAGTGATCCAAAAGGTAATCATGCATGGAATACTCATCCAGAAATTTTCCGGCAATTTCCTGCAACGGCTTATTCCAATGCTCCTGTGCATAAAAACTGCATCCGGTAAGGTGAATCGATGGATCGACCCGGCGCATGGCCGCCGCAAATTCCGCACTCTTTGCCGCGCAAACCGCCGGATCATTCAAGCCGCCACGGCCGAAAGACCACAACTCATTGCCAAGAAACCAATACTTTATCCCGTAAGGTTCAGCATGACCGTTTGCCGCACGTCTGCCGCCCCATACAGTATCAACTGCGCCATTGCAATACTCGACCAATTCAGCGGCATCTGAAGGTGGAACTTCACTCATTCTGACCGTCACCGCCGGTTCCGCTCCGACAAAACGGCACAATTCCATAAATTCATCCAAACCGATCTCCACCGGATCGAAATCATCATTTTCCGGCAACAGAAACGGCAACCCCGTAGGTCCGACCGCCGGACGCTGATCGACCGGCAATACAGAATCCTGCCACCGGAAAAATTCTGCATAACAGCCGCCGGGATAACGCAATGACGGCAACTGCAACTCCTTGAATATTTCCACAACTTCTCTGCGCATCCCGAAAAAGGCATCCGCCGGTTGGATGGATACAGCACCGATGTGACAATCTGTATCTGCGCTGCTGACAATTTCCACCCGGCAGTTTTCATAATCATTTTCCGCCAAAAATCCACCGGAAAAAGTTTCCCATCTGCCGGGAATACATTGCCATTTGCGGTGAAAAATCACCCGTTCATCCGCCGGAGAAATCACCCTGACTGTCAACGGCATTTCACCGGCGGCAAAAGCAACCAGACGGATATTGTATTGCTTTTCTGCGGAAAACGTCAATACTTCAGAAGTTTGAGCGACACCGCACTCTTTGCCGGAAATCAACAGAGAACGATTCCCCGCATAACCGAAAGTGCGGTCAACTTTTACCTTATCCCGATCACCGGCGACTGCCCAGCGCAACGGCATATCATGCTCATCAAACGCCGCAAATTTGCGGTTGTTTACCATTTCTGCACTCAAACCGCGCCACACACCAAGCCGGGTGACTTCCACATTGCAACCAAAAAGTTTTTCCGCTATCCGGCCGCCGCAACGTGACGGGTCAATATTCAGTCTGATATCCATAAATTTTTCTGCCCGATCATATTCCGGTTGAAACTATTTTCAACTAATATATCCCACGGCAACGAAAAAATCAACAGATATTATCCTGATTTTCGTAAAATATCTATATTACAGCAGAGGCAGGATGCTCTTTCCCGCCGGGCAGGAAATATCCCTGCCATTCAAACACAAAGTAAAATCGGCCGAAGCATCGACTTCCACCTTGTTTTCCGCCGGAAAAGCGATCAGGGAAAAACTTTTTCCGCCCATTTTCAAATTGCGGATGCCATTGTTCCTGCCGGAATGCGGCTCCCAGACGATCCGGTTTTCCGGAGCATTGACCTCACGGATGCCCAAAATATTCTCAATGAACATGGAAATCGGCCCCAACGCCGACCACCCGCAGAAATCCGGTCTGGATAAACCATTGACTTTATTGGTCGCCGGTTTGTCTTCAGTCGGAGAATAACACTCCCAAATGGTGTGCGGTTCAAAATTTTTCCATGTGCGGTACTGCAAGGCGATCATTTTGTGCGCCACTTCATCCGCCAGATCCTGAAAACCATTCTTTTCCAGTCCTTTGACCGTCATATAAACTTTGGGCATCCAGATACCGCCGCGCCAATATGCGCCATCCGGTGAAAAACGGTGATCGTCACGGCTGACACTGGGCAACGGACGCTCGCCACCAAGTTTACCGGGATCGGCAATAACTTTGGCCAGTGCCGCAACCTGTCTTGCATCGGCAACTTCAGCCAGCATGGGCCACAATGAAGCCGGGGTGAGCAGTTGGCAAAAGCCGCTTTCATCAATGAAACGGTCAAGATAAAGTTGATCTTTTTCCGACCAGAATCGGTCATTGACCAACTTTTTCTGCTGTTCAAATTCAGCATACCACTGACCGGCAAGCGCATTTTCCCCGATCGCTTCCGCCAGACGGGCAATATAAAGCGCACTTAAAGCCTGCTGACAGGATAGATCGCAATAATAGATCGATTTGAAATCATCATCCCCGCGCGGAGTATTATCCATGCCCGCTTTACCGCCATGCCATTTGAAGCCT
This sequence comes from Lentisphaerota bacterium, assembly GCA_015061625.1. GTDB lineage: Bacteria > Verrucomicrobiota > Lentisphaeria > Victivallales > Victivallaceae > UBA1784. The sequence goes on from SUWG01000014.1 coordinate 55,236, forward strand.
TTGCCCGGCACAAATTCCGCTCCGGTAATGCTGGTGGCATAATCATAAAGGATTCCGGCTTTGCACTCATTGAGCCACTTATAGTGCTTTTGCAGATATTGTTTTTCCAACAATATCTTTTTTATCCGTGCCACATCGCCGGTATGTTTGAAGTATTCATACTCCGTCCACGCAAACAGAGGCGGATTATCAGGAATATGCACTTTAAGCACCATACTTTCACCGTCATGCATAACCCGGTAAAAGTTATCCAAACTCTGGATACCGGGAAAAACATCCGCCGCATAACGGCAGAATTGCACCATAAAACAGGTATCCCATATCCATATTTTATGACAGCGTATGCCCTCATTCATATAAGGGGAAACCGGTGCGCCGCGGGTGGTGAATATATGTGTCCACGCCGACTGCCACGCTGTATAATAAAGATTCACCCAATCCGGATTTTCCTCATAGATGATTTCCGGAACTGCACTTTTTTCCATTTGTGATGTATTCCAGGAAAAAAGCGGGAGCCGTTCTTTCTTATCCCATCCCGGATCACGGGTGAGAACCGCATGGAATACCGGATATTTATCCGCATATTTTTCCAGTCTGACCGTAACCGTACCCTCCCCCGGAGCCAGCGGCATAATAAAACACCCGTTGGCATCGAATTCGGCGGCGATCTTTTTACCATCGCAAATCAGAGTGAATCGTTTTGTCACCTCCGCCGCCCCGTGGATCACCAGTTCGCGGCCCCGTTTCAACTCCATTTCCATAAAGCCGTTGGGAAATACCCGGTTGCCGGCCCAGCGCGAAGGCAGGCCGTTATGCAGAACACTGTGTGAAGCGTGCATATAGCGGTAAATACGCCAGTCGTCAGTCAATCCCCCGGTAATGATGCCGTCGGTGCAACCGGTAAGGAACTTCTCTTTTGCGGCATATTCCGCCGGAAATTCAGCTAAAAGTTCCTGACAGATACTCGCCAATGGCTCGATGACCAATTCTTCAATAGTACGGTTCACTTCGTTGGTGCGGTGTTCCAGGCCATTGATAACTTCACGCCTGACCAGAGACAATTCGTGACCGGCGAGAGTTTCAAAAACTTTCATGGATGAAGCCACTTGCGCTTTCAAGTGGGGATGATCGGCCTTTTCCCACTCCATATCATCAAAATAATAGATGATGCACTTGACCATTTCCAACACCGCACGGGTGACGACCGGAGCATTTTCCCAGAGCCGGTGACGGAAATCATCCGGCGGCAGATCCAGAGATTTCAGTAACGTCAAACCTTTTTCCGCAATGACCACGGCTTCATCTTTTTCCTCCATGATCGCGCCGCGTCCCGGCGTTTTGCGGTCACATAAAATCGACCAGATGCCTCTGCCATTGACCAATGTCCGGCGGTTTTCGGCGAACAATGCGAAAATAAAACCGGCCTTGAGATACTTCATTGAGTAATTGCCGTGAAAAAGCACATGATGGTCGATGAAATAGGTCTTGCAAACCATTTCCCAACCCAGTTTATCCAATTCGGCAAGTGCGGCACATTTATCCGCCGGATAATGTTTGCTGTACCACAACTGACGGATCTCATCGGCAGAAATATTCTTATCTTCCAATGCTTTGGCGTAAGCAAAATAATTGATCTCGTAAAGATCGAAAATGCAGTTTCCCCGACGATCCACCCGGATAACGAACCGGTCAACTCCGGCCTCCTGCCCCTCTCTGACATAACGCACGATATTGTGGACGTGTTCAAAGGGCATATTGCCCTGTCCCATAAATTCACCGACCACTTCACACTCTGCCGAAAGCGTAAAACCGGAACTCTTGCGCAAAAACGGATTGGACGGCAGAAACGGATCAAAATCATACGGGGTGATTTTTGTTTCGATCTCAAATTTATACTTGCCCTGCAAGGCTTCCGCCCCGGCAAGGATCGTTTCGTAATCTTCGGCGATCGAACCGAATGAACGCATGATAAAACGTTTGTTGCGCTTTTCCAATTCACCGGCAAAAATACCGATGATGAAACTTACCACCTTTTCCGGCGGATATTTCCCGGTATTGGAGTTGTGGATAGCCGAATAATCCGCTTCGGTCAGGGTCAACACCAAGCCATCCAATTCCGGCACATTCTCAAAGGTTTTCGCCAATTTGTAGCGGATAAGAGCAGCAAAACTCCCGCCGGTAAGATCAAATTCGCCATCCTCATCCAGCAAATCAGGAATATCCTCAAGCAAACCGGGGGGGATCATCACTTCCCGGTGCCAGAGATAGACGGCTTTGCCCGCAGCATGGGAAACGGCAACGATCTCATTGAGTTTACGCACATTGTCTGCCACCTTTTCCTGATCCCACGATGCGGCTGCCGCCGGATATTCAGAATAGTTTATCAAACCATCCAATCCGCCGTAGGGAGAATGACACTGGCCGCAGATCTCAAAACTGTCTACGGTATATTCTTCTGATTTTTTGACCAATTTTTTCACATACTCCGGGTCAAGCGGAGTGGGATGCATCAAGCTCCAGGTTATTTCCGGTCGTTTCATAGCCGGTCACTTATCCTCATTCAAAGAAAGTTTCCATTCCGGGCGTTTGCGGAAAGGAGTTTTGAATTTTCTGGTCAATACTCCTTTTTCTTCCAGATGCACATAGCAGGCGGTATCGCACATCCTGCCGCACATACTTGCCACAAAAGCGTGTTTATTCGGCGGATAAAAATTTATCTGATCGATGATCTCTCGTGCGTGTTCCGGAGTGAGATCCGCCTCACCGGCAATGATCGCCAATCTTTCCGGGTCATCAGCAAAAGCATCCGGCGGCATAAAGGGGTTTTTACTCCGATTCGCCCCTTTGTAATAGGCGGCACACTGCCAGCTGTCACGTTTGCCGTTTTCACTCAACGCGTGTCCCGGACACGCTTTCACACACTCTTTGCAATTATCGCAAAGATGCGGCACAACAGCCTCATCTGCCGGTAATTCAGCATCAGTAATGATGAATCCCCACCGCTGATTCGGCCCGAAATCATCGGTCAGAATCGAACCGGACAAACCGATTTCCCCCAGACCGCAATCTGAAGCGCACTTCTCAAAGTCAAGAGTGACTTCGGCTTTGGTATTGCGGAATACTTCGTTGTAATCCACTTCAAAATTGGTGCTGTCATCATTGCTGATAAGCAGTTGACGTTTCTGGGGCAATGCTTCAAAACCGGCCTCTTCCAAAACTGCACAGCCACGGAGCAATGCACCGGGGATCATCACCTCTTCCAGAGTTTCCACGCTGGTTGAATACTGGTAAAAAACCGTGCCATCCTCGATTCCACGGCGGGTGCCGCGCAGTTGACGGAAAGCAACACAAATCACCGTTTTGGCTTCCGGGAACAATTTTTTCACCGCCGGATCACTCATGCGG
>SUWG01000015.1 GCA_015061625.1 Lentisphaerota bacterium
CGGGGCCGCCGGGCGGGGGGCAGCCGGAGATGCCGGACGGGGGGCAGCCGGAGATGCCGGACGGGGGGCTGCCGGAGCCGCCGGGCGGGGGGCAACCGGACGGGGAACCGGAGCAGGAGCAGGAACCGGAGCAGGAGTGTCATCAACTGCTTTCGGAACCGGCTTGAATGAACTCAATTTTATTTCATCGATCGCATTGGCCTTTTCTGCCACCAGAAACCGCTCCAGATCGGCAACCAATTCTGCCGCCGACTGATAACGGTTATCGATATTTCTGGCCATCATCCTGACGATGATGCGGTTCAACTCATCCGGCAACTCCGGCTTGATATCTTTAGGAGGAGTCAGATTACCGGCATCATGCATTCTGGCTAATTCTTCCAAATCAGTTGCCCGGTAAGGCAATTTACCGGTCACGATATGATAGAATGTCGCCCCCAGACTGTAAATGTCACTGCGAACATCGGTAGGCACTCCGGTCAACTGCTCCGGACTGATATATTGCGGCGTACCCAAAACTTCGTCACTGTCTTCATCAGAAGTGCTTTCCATTGCACCGGTCTTTGCCAATCCCAAATCTGCCAATTTGGCAAATCCATTGACATCAACCATAATGTTATCCGGCTTGATATCCTGATGCACCAGTTTCTGTTCACGCCACGCCACATCCAGCGCGTTGGCGATATCCCGGATGATTTCAGCGGCTTTATCCGCGGACAAAGCCCCTTCTTTCCGCATAATATTTTTCAACGTATCACCACGGATCAACTCCATGGCAAAATAAAACACGCCATTATCCTGACCGACCGCATAGGCCTGAACGATATTCGGATGACTGATCTTTGCCGCCGCCCGTGCTTCACGGAAAAGACTGGCAATATATTCCCGGTCATTGGTATATTTGGTCAACAACACTTTCAGAGCCACCGGACGATCCAGTGATATCTGCCGCGCCTGAAACACTTCACCCATACCACCGGTACTGATCTTCTTCTCGATCAGAAAATCACCGATAACCACTCCCGGCCCCAATTCGTAATCCGGACGCACTACCGCCTGACCGCAGACCGGACAATTCACTTCCGCAGAATCTCCCGGTGTCACCGGAAATTCCTTACTGCACTTACTGCAAAACAGTTTCATAACCAATTATTCCAAATTTGTTAAAAATAGTATTCAATTATCGCTTTGGAACGCAATCTCGCCGCATAAGTGCGTATCACCTGCTCGCGCTTGCGCTGTTCCAATTCAACTTTTATGCGTTCTTCCACCGTGGCAAACGGCATAACTGTTTCAGGTGAATAAGATATGACTTTCAGCCAGACCAGACCATCATAGATCCGGATCGGCCCGACGATCATACCAGTTTCAAATTGAGTGAATGCCGCGGCAAATTCCGGACGCAGTAAGCGGCACTCGATCTCTCCGAGATCCCCGTTACCCAGTTCCGGAGAATAACGGCGCACCAATCCGGCAAATTCAGCCGGATCATTTTTCAAAATTTCACCGATCCTCACCGCTTCATTTTCCAGATCCGGGCAGGATGACGGCACTTTCAACATCGCCAATGTCACCTTTTCCGGCGTGGAAAAGGTGCTTTGATTGGCCTGATAATACTCATAAACTTCTCTCGGCGAAACCGGTTCTGCGATCCTGATCTGACGGTAAAGCATCAACTGCACCATCATATTATTGCGGATTTTAAGCCGGACTTCCTCAATGCTTGAACCTTCCCGGCGCAATCTGCGCTCCAAATCACTGCGGGAATGACAACCGATCCGCGTGGCGATCTGATCGATCTCCCTTTCCACATCCTGTGACGGCAAAGTAAATCCGTACTTGGCAAATTCCGCCTGTATAAGTATATTGTCGATCAAATCATCGACCGCCTCCCGGCGGTAACGCCGGATCTCCTCATGCAAACGGGTTCCGGAATAAAGTGACGCCGCCTGCATCTCCTGCGCTCCGGTCAACAACAGCACATCTACCAGAGTGATCGCCCGGCCATTGACCGAAGCCAGCACCGAATCAGTCTGACTTGCCGCAACCTCACCGGAATGCAGTGTGAAAATCCCTGACAATATCAACGTCAGAAATATACCCAAAAAACGTTTCACCTCGACCATACCCCGCTTATCGTAAATAACGTCATCATCACGTTAATATAGCACCTCAAAGATATTTCTGCAAATCCACCGCCCCCTGACGCAGGATTTTCAACTTTTTCCCCGTGGCATCGACCACCGTGGAAGCCATAACATTTCCGGCGATAACGCCGCCATCGACTGCACAATCCACCGCGCCGTCAAGTTGTGCCAACGCTTCATCGCAACTGCGGGCATCGGGCATTCCGGAAGCATTGGCACTGGTTTGCAGCAAAGGCACATCAAATTTTTCCAGCAATTCTGTCAACAGCAAACTATCCGGCACCCGGAATCCCTGCGTTTCACCATTGCGGCACGGCGCAATCACCGTCAACGCTCCGGGGCAGAACTCCGCCGCCAACCTTTCCGGCCACCCGTCAAGAATCACCCCGAATTCAGCCAGTTTGCGCCAATTCCCCGTAAACCAGCCGAAACGTTTACCCTGCAACCGGTGTTTCAGCCGGATGATCCTCTCCGCCGCCTCGGGATCATCACTTCTGGCGATCAAACCATACACCGTTTCCGTCGGCACCAGTGCCACGCCGCCTTTACGATCCAGAAAACCTTTAAGTAAAGTCACCGCTTCATGAAGGTCAGAGGATTTCAGATCTATCCGCCTCATTCTCATCCTCTCCGCCGATCCTCTCACCGAGATAACAGCAAATGAATGTCAGCAACGCCGATACAAAACCATACACCGCTCCGCAGGTGATCGCCCGGTCAAATTCATCACTGCCCAGCAATTCCACAAACCCCAGAGCACTGCCGCAACTGACCACAAAGGTATATCCCAGCCAGACCACCGGCCCGACGATCATCGCCGCCCATGCCGTGTGACGGGAAACTTTAGGCACATAAAGTGCCATTATCACCGGCAGGAATATCACCACCAACTGCGATATCCAACTGTTGATCATCAAACTGTAAATACTCTTGACCCAAATCGCCAGCACCAGTGCCACCACCGTAAGCAGAACCGTCGCAATACGGGTACTCATCAACAGCCATTTCACCCGCAATTTGGGGAATACCGGAGCAATAACATTGTTGCAGAGCAGCGAGGCTCCCGCCAGAAGTGAACTATCCGCCGAACTCATGATCGCCGCCGTCAATGCCGCAATGAATACCGTCAGAATGACCGGATAACTTTCACCCATTACCAGAATGGCGATCCGCGGCAACACCTGATTTTCCAGATCACTGCCCATCATCTCATCGGTAATGCCGTACTTCGGCAGAATGATGCGCGCCGCAATGCCGATGGCGATCGGAATCAAACCGATGACCATATAGGTAAAGCCGGAAATCACACTGCTTGCCACCGCCACATTGGAATTTTTACTCGCCAGTGAACGCTGTACCAGATCCTGACCGACCATACAGCCCAATCCCATGATGATCCAACTGCCGATATAGTAAACATAATCAGTGAAAGTGGATTCCGCCGCAGGAAGCAAAGTATCCGCCGCCGTAAAACTGCCGACCAACGCTTCTGTGCCGCCGGCCATTTCCAATGTGCCGGGCAACAGCATGATCAAACCGAGGATCATTATACCGACCTGAACCACGTCGGTGAGCGTTACCGCCCACATCCCCCCGGCACAGGTGTAAAGCAGAACCACCGCCGCACCGATCAGAGTGCCGTGGATCACCGATATTCCCGTAAGCAGATTGAGAATCGTACCCAAACCGAGCAACTGCGCCCCCAGCCAGCCGACATAAACCGGGATCATCCACAATGAGGCATACACTCCGGCAACTTTACCGAAACGTCTTTCAATGATATCCGTTACCGTCATACACTGTTTCTTGCGCAGCATACCGACGATAAAAATACCGGCAAGGATCAAACTCAATGACGCTCCGAACGGGTCTGCCAATACTCCGCTTATGCCGTCTGAATAAACTGTTGCCGCCACTCCCATACTGGAACCGGCCCCAAACCATGTCGCCAGCAACGTCGCCGTGGCCATCCACAGCGGCAAACGTCTGCCCGCCACCAGAAAATCACTCATCCCGGCGACCTTGCGGCTGGATATCCACCCGATAAACAACATCGCCGCCATATAGATCACCATGCCGATAACCAGCATTTTCGTCGTTCCCGCCGGTAACACCAATGCCCCGGCACTTGAACAGAACAAACTGTCCATACGCAATCACCTTTCAAAAAACATTTGACTGCATTTTACGGGAATACCAATTTTCACTTCCCCTGAAAAAAAATATCTTGTAAAATATAGTGCGGATGGAGCGGATTGCAACTTATATTTCGGCAAAATTGAAAACTTTTTCCAAATTTTTACCTTTCAGACCGGTCAGAAGCAAAAATTGATGATGGGAAAATATTTTATCCAACTGTTGGGGTTGACATTCCACAAGCCGATCTGTATGCCTCTGGAATCGGAAAAATTGACCAGACCGGCCTGCACACCGAAGGAACTTTCCTCATTTTCATCCACCGGCTTTTGCGGATAATCCAGCAACAGATTACTTTCATCCATATTGACCAGACCGATCTGCACACCGTTGTTGTTTTCGGTCATATTCAGCAAACCGACGGTCAACCCGTAATTGCTCACCACGCCACCGGCAAGGAACAAAGCAACGCCGCCCAATTCTCCGCTCATTTCCAGAAGCGATAAACTCAAGCCGTATTTACGCATATTGTATATATGCATAAATGAAATACTTACGCCACGGATCTCATTCTGCGGCAAATAATATCCCAGTGCCAAACCGTACACTTTGCGGTCATGCCCGAAAATATACCCCTGATTGGTCGGCAGATATTGCAACTGAAAAAATACCGGATCATTGCCGCGGCTTCCCCCCGGAGCAGTGCCAACTGACGGCACTTCCGGCAAATCCGGATGAAGTACCGGAACTTCCCGCACCACTTCCACTTCCCGGATATCTGATGCCGGTTCCACGACCGGAACAGCGGGAACCGCCGGAAGAGTATCCGCACTTTTCACCGATGCCACGATTTCGCTTTTATGCCACGATTCATAACCGGAAAATCCAGATACACCGCAAAGCAGAACCACTGCACCGGCAGAAAGGCACAGCGTTATGAGTATTTCCACTTTTTTCTGTTTCATCTGAATTTCACCTGTTTTTTGACCGGCAGACCTTGACAAACGGTTGTAACTATAATATATTCCCAAAGTGAACAATATTCAAGTTTTTATCAACCGATCATGAACTTCGACCGTAATACATTTTTAACTTCAAGCGATGAAGAACTCTCCGCCGTCTGCCGGATAACTTTTACCAAAGGTTCCGGACCGGGCGGTCAGAAACGCAACAAAACCTCTTCCGCAGTGAAAGTCGAACTGCCGCACCTTGGCCTCTTTGCCACCGACTGCACTGAACGCAGTCAATTCCGCAACCGGGCCAATGCCCTGAAAAAATTGCGTATGCAGATCGCCATCAACTGCCGTCAGGAGCCGCAACGACCGGAAAATATGGAGTGTTCCACATCTTCCCCCAACTATCCGCTTTTCACCGCCCGGCTGCTGGATATACTCCATGCCAACAACTTCGACCACCGGGCTTCCGCTGAATTCTGCGGAATTACCCCGTCTGCTCTGTTGAAAAAAATCCACCGTGACCCGCTTTTGTGGCAAATTCTGCAAGCCGCAAGAAACCGCCTTGCCCTGCCCGCTCTTCATCCGCCCAAATAAAAAAGCGACCCGCCAACTCAATGCGGATCGCTTTCAACTTCATAAAGCGGATATCACTTATCCAGATCGAATTCCTCGATATCTTCGATCTCTTCGTCAAAATCTTCGTCGATATCATCGAACATATCGTCGTCAAATTCACCGTCAAGATCATCACCGAATCCGTCACTGTCAAGATCATCACCAAAGATATCGTCATCATCCAGATCACGGCGGGAGAAGTCGTTGCCATCATCCTCCTCATCATCCAGATCGCTGAAAACATCATCGTCGTAGCCTTCATCAAAGTTTTCATCATAATCCATGTCAGGATTATCCAGCAGAGAACGCACTCCGGAAATCTGCGCACCGCACTCCGGACAGCAACCATCCTCCGCCTCGATCGCACTCTCGCGTACCTCAATGTTGCAATAAGGACAAGTCGTAGCCATATAAAATACCTTTCAATAATGGTTTTACGTTTTTTGATTGTTCAAAATGGTACTATATTAACATTTTTGAGTTTTTCAAATCATTTTTTGAAAATTTTGCATTTTTTTTTGCAAAAACTGCGCTTTTCCTTGAAAAACACCCCGTTAGTGCGGTATATTATTAGAAATGCACATTATTTAACTTATTTAAAAAAGAGGATTTTCCGCTCCCCATGTCTGAAAATATTTCTCTGCGGGCTGAAGCCGTCAGCAACGCTAAAAAAATAATCGTCAAAGCCGGTACCCGACTGCTTATCGACCGCGACTCCATCGCCCGGCTGGTTTCCGGTATCGCCAAACTGCGGCAGGCCGGTCATCAGGTGTTGCTCGTTTCATCCGGCGCAGTCGGTATGGGTATGGAAATTGCCGGTGTCACCCGGCGCCCCGCCGAACTCGCCCACAAACAGGCCCTCGCCGCTCTCGGTCAGACCCGGTTGATGTCCATCTACTCCGAAGAGGCCGCCAAACACGGTTTTTCCGTCGCCCAGCTGCTCCTGACCGCCGCCGATCTGCGCAGCCGCCGCCGCTATCTGAATGTGATGAACTGCATCAATGCCCTCTGGGAACGCAACATACTGCCGATCGCCAATGAGAATGACTCCGTTTCCATCGATGAGTTGAAATTCGGTGACAATGATACCCTCGCCGGTATGCTTACTTCCGTGGCCGGTGCCGATCTGACCATTCTGCTGACCACCGTCGATGGTCTGCGCAACCGTGATGAAAATGGCAAACTTGCCGAACGCATCTCCGTGGTCGGTAAAGTCACCGACAAAATCCGTTCTCTGGCCGGCGGCACCGATGACAGCAACCTTTCCATCGGCGGCATGGATTCCAAATTGCGCGCCGCCGAACTTGCCACTGCCGCCGGAGCATTCCTCTGGATCGCCGATGGCAGAGATACGGAAATTTTTGAAAAAATACTCCGGGGCGAAGATACCGGAAGCATCTTCCTGCCACGCAATCACCGGGTGCCGGGCAGAAAACGCTGGCTGGGATTTTTCAGTAAGGTTTCCGGGGCGTTGATCATTGATGACGGAGCCAAAAAAGCCCTCACCGCCGGAGGAAAAAGTCTGCTGCCCAGCGGCGTGATCGCCGTCAAAGGTGAGTTCCGCCGGGGCGACACGGTGGAGATCATCTCGCTGGATCAGAAACCGCTGGCCAGAGGTCTGGTCAATTTCGATGCCAAAGACTGCCTCTCGCTCTGCGGCAAACACTCCGGCGAAGTGATCGCCATCATGGGCAAAGAAGCTGAAATCGAAGCGGTCCACCGCGATAACCTGGTATTGCTCGAATCATGAAATTTTTTATCAAAACTTACGGATGTCAGATGAATGAAAGAGATTCCGAAGCCGTCGGAGCAACTTTCATCAAAGCCGGTCATCTGCCGGTTGACAAAGAAGATGATGCCGATGTACTGCTTTTCAACACCTGCAGTGTGCGTGATGCCGCGGAAAGAAAAGCCAAAGGCAAAATCGGCTATATGCGCAAACTCAAACAGCGCAAACCGGAATTGATCATCGGCGTAATGGGGTGCATGGCCCAGCGGCTCGGTGATGAATTGCTCGCCGAATTGCCGCACCTCGACTTCGTTCTCGGCACCGGGCAGATACACCGGGCGTTGGAAACGGTCACTGACATCGCCGCCGAAAGAAAGCGTTTTGCCAATGTGACGGTCGCTCCGGAAGAGATCGATATGCTCGGCGAACACGGACAGAATTCATGGAGCGCGCAAATCGCCATCACCCGCGGATGCAACCGTTTCTGCAGTTACTGCATCGTGCCTTATGTGCGGGGCAGAGAGGTCTCACGCAGTAAAGATTCCATTCTCGCGGAAGCCGGTGCTTTGGTCGCTTCCGGCGTGAAAGAGATCCTGCTGCTCGGTCAGAATGTTGCCGCCTACGGGCTGAACGGCGATATCCGTCCGCCCGCCGACGGTTTTTCCCCATTCGCTGAATTGCTGGAAGAACTCAATGCCATACCCGGTCTGGAAAGAATCCGTTACACTTCGCCGTATGTCAGTTATTTCAATGACCGGCTCATTGCCGCACTTGCTTCATGTTCAAAGGTTTGCCACAATATCCATCTGCCGTTGCAGTCCGGTTCAGACCGGATTCTGGCGGCGATGAACCGGCAGTACACGGCTCAAAGTTACCTTGAAAAAGTTGCCGAATTGCGTGCCGCCATACCGGATCTGACCTTTTCCACCGATGTTATCGTCGGCTTCCCCGGCGAGGAGGAAAGCGACTTTGAACTGACCAGAAATCTGATGAATGAAGTCGGCTTTGAACAGGCCTACATTTTTAAATACTCCCCCCGCCCCGGTGCCAAATCCGCCACCCTTGCCGATACGGTAAGCGAGGAAGAAAAACTGCGCCGCAACAACATTCTGCTCGACGATCTGCAACTGCGCATCGGCAAAAAACTCGCCTCGCTGGTCGGTTCCACGCAGGAAGTTCTCTGTGAGGGGGTCAGTTCCCGCAATGAATCCCGCTGGACCGGGAGAACGGGTACCAATTTCGTCGTCCACTTTGAGCCGGATGCCTCCGTGCGTACCGGTTCTCTGCGGCAGGTGAAAATAACCAGGAGCGGAAAGGTTTCGCTTTTCGGAGAATTATGTTGATTTTTTCCCCGGAATGAACTATAATGTTTTCAGACACTTCCAAAGAAAGGTTCTTGTATAATGAGTTTTTATGATCGGGATTACAACCGCCGCAACGATGCCCCCATGAGCGGCAGACAGATGCTCATTTCACTGATCATCATCAATATTGCGGCATACTTCATCGTCGGCGGCAATATGTATGATGCTTTTGCCCTGACGGTAAAAGACGGTTCATTCCGGAGTGCTTACATCTGGCAGATTTTCACTGCCGCATTCCTGCACCGGGATTTCTGGCATCTCTTTTTCAATATGTGGGGATTGTATATTTTCGGTTCTCTGGTCGCCGACCATGTCAGCGCACCGAAAATGCTCCTGCTCTACATCGTCGGCGGGGCCATCGGCAATCTGCTCTTTATCCTTTTCAATCTGCAACCGGTCATCCCGATGCGGGTCGTCGGTGCTTCCGGAGCAGTCTGCGCCATGATGGCGGCGGCGGCAACCGTGGAACCCAACCGCAGATTCATGATAATATTCATGCCTTTCACCCCCATAAAGACCACCACTCTGGTCATCTGTTATACCATTATGGAAGTGCTTATGGAACTCTCCCGCACCAGTGACGGCGTGGCACATCTCGCCCATCTGGGCGGCTTTCTGGGCGGCTATCTTATCATGCGGCTCTTTTACGGCAGACGGCTCCCGTGGGATCCATTCCGGGCTTTGGCGCAGAAACTTGCCGGAAAACCGCCTGTCCACCGCGCCCCCAGATGGGAAGAGGTCAAAGCGGAAAACACGCCTCCCCCGCCGACCGCAGATAAAGGCAATGCCAATAATACCAGAGTAAGCCAGCGGGAACTTGATGCCCTGCTCAATAAACTTTCCGAATACGGCATCAACAGCCTTTCCGAATATGAACTCGAAAGACTCCGCAAAGCCCGCAAACAAATGCGCGGAGAGGAGTGATCTTCCCATGCTCGCCACCAAACTTTTTGATTACGATCTGCCGGAAAAATTCATCGCCCGTTACCCCGCCGTCACCAGAGATGCTTCCAGAATGATGGTTCTTGACCGCCGCACCGGTGCGATCGAAATCCATCCCTTTGCCGATATCGTCGATTTCCTCGCTCCGGGGGATGCGCTGATCTGCAACAATACCAAAGTTCTGCGCGGCAGGATGTTCGCCCGGAAAGAGGGCCGCCCCGATGGTGCGCGGTTTGAGATATTGCTCCTCGAACCTGATGCCGGTCAGCCCGATCAGTGGAATTGTATGCTCAAACCGGGCAAACGGGCCAAAACCGGAACCAACGCCATGCTCCAATTTCCCGACGGCACACTGAATGACCGCAATGAATATTTCACGATTCTGGGGAAAAATGCGGATAACACCTTCCGCATACGCTTTTCCACCACCGATATTTCCGGTTTGGAGGAACGCTACGGCCACATTCCCCTGCCCCCATACCTGCACCGGGAAGCCGAAGAAGCCGATTCTGAACGCTATCAGACCGTCTATGCCGCCGTCAAAGGGGCGGTCGCCGCACCCACTGCCGGTTTGCACTTCACCCCGGAAATACTCGATGCCTTGCGCCAAAAAGGGGTGAAAGTTGCCGAATTGACGTTGCACGTCGGGGCGGGAACATTCAAACCGGTTTCCAGTGATTACGCCGAAACCCACCAGATGCACTACGAAGATTTCTTCCTGCCGGAAGATACCGCCAAACTTATCAATGAAACCAGAAAGAATGGCGGCAGAATCCTCGCCGTCGGCACCACCACCGTAAGAGTTCTGGAAAGTTGCTGTGACGACGACGGCACCATGCACGCCCGCAACGGCAGAACCAACATCTTTCTCTATCCGCCGCGTCAACCTAAAGGCGAAGATATGCTCCTGACCAATTTCCATCTGCCATGCAGTACCCTGCTGATGCTGGTCAGTTGTTTCGCCGACCGGGAAAAGGTGCTTGCGGCGTATGAAAGAGCCAAAGAGGAAAATATGAGATTTTACAGTTACGGCGACTGTATGTTGTTGAAATAAAGGCTGTTGCATAAATGTTCATCACACTGCTTTTTGAAGACCCGCGCACCTTTTTTCTGATGGTGCTTTTCGTGGTTTTGTCAGTAACCATCCACGAATATATGCACGCATTCACCGCGTTGAAAATGGGCGACCCGACGGCGGCAGACAACGGTCATCTGACGATGAATCCTTTTAAGCAAATGGGGCTGATCTCGCTGATCATGCTCTGTTTCATCGGTATCGCCTGGGGTCAGGTGCCGGTCAATCCCATGAATCTCAACTCAAAAAAGAAACGTATTCTGGTCGCTTTGTCGGGCGTTTTGGCCAATTTGGGGCTGGCGGTCATTTTCACCATTTTGGCGTTGCTGGTGATGGTGCATACCCGGAATCAGGAGTATGCAGTTTCCATGCTGATCTACGGTGCCACAATAAATGTGGTGCTGCTGATATTCAATCTGATGCCGGTGCCAGGTTTAGATGGCTTCAATGTCGTCCGGGAATTCATCCGGATAAACTCCCGGCAGGCGGCGGAAAGAGCCAATACCATATTCTTTGTCATGATGCTTCTGCTTTTATTTTTCGGAATCGATTACATCATCACACTGGCAAGCCGGATCGTCGGAGCGATGTTTTATCTTTTCGCCAACCTTTTGGGAGTTATATAAACAGATGATCAGAGTAGTTGCCGCTGTAATCATCGAAAACGGTAAAGTTTTCCTCGCCAGCCGACCGGAAAATAAACCGCCTGCCGGATGGGAATTCCCCGGCGGCAAGGTCGAAAAAGGCGAATCCGATGCCGAGGCCCTGCAACGGGAGTTGACCGAAGAACTCAACTGGCCCGTTACGCCGGTAAAGGAATTGTACTTACTGCAAAATGAGAATTTGACCATCTCATTCATCCTCGCCACCCCCGAACCGGGTACTCATCCGGAGTGCCGCGAAGGACAACGCTTCCAATGGGTGCCGCTGACCTCCGGAATTCCGGATGGTTTGTTGAAAAACGATGTGGAATTCTGGAAAAATCTCGCCTCAAATAAAATAAAAATATGACCGGCCTCGTTATACGGATGGAAAACAAGTAAAAAAAGTTCAAGCCATGGCAATAAAAGATGACTGTGAAACTGTAGGTGATGCCGCCTTGATACACGCCTATGCGAAAGGAGATGAAAAAGCATTTGAAGTGCTTTATTATCGCTATCGCAAACCGCTGTATGGTTATCTGAATAATATTGCCGGTAATAACAGTGCGGAAGCAGATGAGGTTTTTGCCGAGACCTGGTTGCGGGTGATCGAAAAATTGCCAAAGTATCAGGATTCCGGGAAATTCAGTGCGTGGCTCTTCCGGATAGCGAGAAATATTTTTATCGACCGCATCCGCCATCAGAAGCCGGATAGGTTCGTGACCATCGACGGGGAAGATTCCATGGAACTGGCGGGCGAAACGGAGTTCTCACCTGACCGGCAGTTGGGAACCAGCGATATAAGCAAGGCGATCAATGCGGCACTGGCGCAGTTGCAACCGGAACAGCGGGAAGTTTTTCTGTTGCGCGAAGAGGCGCAGTTGTCTTTCAAAGAGATCGCCGACGTGCAGAATTGTTCTCTGGGAACAGTTTTGAGCAGAATGAGATATGCATTGAAAAAGTTAAGATCATTTTTGACCAAGGTCGATTCAGGAGGATTGTTGAAATGAAAAAATTTTTGGGTTGGCAGTCGCCTTCAGCGGAAAAAGCCATTCCCGCTGAACTTGATGCCCGTATTCTTGCTTCGGCAGGGATCAGGGCGCGCTCATTGCGCCGCAAGCGGTTGCTGGGCAAAGTGGTATTTCCGTCACTGATAAGCACATCAGCGGCCGCCGCCGTGGCCGTGATGGTTCTGCTCCCGCAGGAAACTGCCGATTCCCGGAAAAGTTCCCCCCGGCAGAGCGATCATACCGCTCCGGCTCCGATCGTGGCGGCAGTATCTCCGGCGGCAGGGGCGGCAAAAGGCAATTCCCCGGCTCCGGCGGCCCAGGATATGCTGGCTCTGGCGGATATTTCCGCTTTGGAACAGGAGTGCTACAACCTGACCAATATTGCCGAATTTTCCCTTGACAGCGATAATTTTTCGATATAAGAAAGAAGCAAATGAAACGTATATTTTCCCTGTTGCCGCTGTTTATCTGCCTGACGATGGCATTGAGCGGCTGTTTTCTCCGGGATGTGGTTCAGATCACCGACCCGTCAATGCCGCTGGGCGGTTTGCCGCAGGCGCAGGATGATCCGGATTCCGGAAGTGCGGATGTTTCTGCGGATGCGGATGAAGCGGTAAGTTCTCCGGAATCCGGAGAAGATGCCGGGGAGAAAGAGCCGGAAACCTCCGGTGAAACAACTCCGGCAGTTACCGCCCCGGAAACGGATAACAGCGGCAACGCCCCGGCAGATGAAGTTCCAACCCCGCCGGAGCAACCGGCACCGGTTCGGAGTGTTGCACCGCCGGGACCGCCGCGCAGTCCGGAAAATTTCCGCCGCGGAGCGGGAGCATGGCGGGTATTTTCCCGTTTGTCTCCGGAAGAACAGAGCGAATTGCTCCGGTTGCAGCGCACTGATCCGGAAAGATTCCGGGCGGTCATGGCGGAGAAAGCCGACCAACTTTATGCCCGTATCATCGCCCGCCAGCGGGAATTGGATGATTTGGTGCGCCGTTGCCGGGAGTGTACCGATGCGGCGGAAAAGGAACGTCTGACCGCTGAATTGCGGGAAAAACTGCGGGAAGATTTCCAACAGCGGTTGCAGGATATGCGGCGTGATATTGAATACACCCGCCGTAAAGCGGCGGCATTGGAAACGGATTTGAACCGCCGGGAAAGTAATTTTGATGCGATCATCGAAGCCTTGCTTCAGAGCAAACTTTCCGGCAATCCACCACCCCGTCCGCCGCAACCGGGAAATTAAAGTAAAATTTTTCAAAAACCGGCTTGAAAAATCATTCATTCCGGGTTATATTATAAAACATTGAAAAAAATGGGGCAGTAGCTCAGTTGGCTAGAGCATCACACTGGCAGTGTGAGGGTCGAGAGTTCGAGTCTCTTCTGCTCCACCAGGCTTCACAAAGGCAACCAAATTTCTTTGGTTGCCTTTTTTACGCCCGGGCAAGCCATCGGCGAAGACCGGAGCGGAAATTGGCGAAGCCAAAGTGAAGCCTGCCACGGCGGCTTGTCACGGCGTAGTCACACGAAGCCGGAAGAGTTGCGCAGCAACCCGAAGCCGGGCTAACTGGCAAGTTACGCTGAATGGAGAATTTGGTTGCCTTTTTTACGCCCGGGCAAGCCATCGGCGAAGACCGGAGCGGAAATTGGCGAAGCCAAAGTGAAGCCTGCCACGGCGGCTTGTCACGGCGTAGTCACACGAAGCCGGAAGAGTTGCGCAGCAACCCGAAGCCGGGCTAACTGGCAAGTTACGCTGAATGGAGAATTTGGTTGCCTTTTTTACGCCCGGGCAAGCCATCGGCGAAGACCGGAGCGGAAATTGGCGACAGCCAAAGTGAAGCCTGCCACGGCGGCTTGTCACGGCGTAGTCACACGAAGCCGGAAGAGGTGCGAAGCACCCCGAAGCCGGGCTAACTGGCAAGTTATTCTACTGGGAATATACGCCCGGGCAAGCCATCGGCGAAGACCGGAGCGGAAATTGGCGACAGCCAAAGTGAAGCCTGCCACGGCGGCTTGTCACGGCGTAGTCACACGAAGCCGGAAGAGGTGCGAAGCACCCCGAAGCCGGGCTAAACGGGCAATTTACTCAAAATGGAGAAAATCGGCATGGCAAAATTCTACTACGTTTACTTATTGGTCGATGTTGCCACAGAAACGCACCGTTATACCGGAGTTACGGAAGATTTGACTGCCCGCCTTGCCAAGCATAACGCGGGTGAAGTACCCCACACCTCAAAATTCAAGCCGTGGAAAATTGAAACTGCCATTGCATTTTCATCCAAAGAAAAAGCCTACGCATTTGAAGCATACCTGAAAACGCATAGCGGAAGATCTTTCTCCAACCGCCACTTCTGAAAAGCCTCATCGACGGTTTGTGACAGAAACTCATAATGATTTCCCGTTTGAGATTTCCGGAGCATGATAACTTTGTCAGGAGTATGCTCCACCATGCCATTGCTGTTTTGAGGCTGTTAAACCACGGGGGCTATTCCGTCTTTCAGTTTTTATATTTTTCTGCCGGGTTCTGTCGCGCACCGTCAATGACCAATATTTTTTGCATTTTCTTCAAAAATTCGCTTGCAAAAATCAATTTCTGCGCTATATTAAAAAACATGATAAAACATGGGGCAGTAGCTCAGTTGGCTAGAGCATCACACTGGCAGTGTGAGGGTCGAGAGTTCGAGTCTCTTCTGCTCCACCATGTAAATTCCGCCGCTCAATCGAGTGGCTTTTTTGTTGCGTTTTTTCGGGGGGATTTTCAGGTTAAAACGCATTTCTTATCGTCCATCCGACCCGCTTGAGATGAGTCAAAACCTCTAAAATCGCCGTTTTCTATAACTTTTACAGATTTCGAGGAGGACTTCCCCCCCTCTCAAATTCCCCTCAAACGCAAACAGAGAGTTTGCAAAACTCTATACTGCCTATTTTTGATTTCAACGAACCAATGTCCTTACTATATCAATTATTTTTCCGCAACAGTTACCAGTTGTTTCCGCCTATTTTTGTCACAAACTGTCGATGAAGTTTTTTTGGCACGATTTTTGCTTATGTGATTACAGAGCATTTTAAGCACATAAGGAGAAAAAGAAATGAAACTTTGCGGACTTGATTTTGAAACCGCCAACAGTTGCAACGGCAGCATCTGCGCCGTCGGGGCGGCTTTGCTTGAAGACGGCGTTGTGCTTGAACGCCGGGAATATTTGGTAAAACCTCATAAATCGCTCGATTGGATGAGTAAATTCTGCCGGGATGTTCACGGAATATCTTATGAAGATCTGCGGGAAAGTCCGGAGTTTTCTGAAGTTTGGCAGAGCGTAAAACAGTTGCTCATTTCTGCGGATTGCGTTGTTATTCACAATGCGCCATTTGATTTGCGGCATTTGCATAATGTCTTATCTTTGTACCATTTACCATCTGTTTCATTTGATTATGTGTGCAGTTTGCAACTTTGCCGACACCATTTCCTGGAATCACATTCTCACAGTCTGAATTGTATGGCTGAAAGGTTCGGTATAATATTTCAACATCACGACGCCTTGGAGGATGCTGAAACCTGTGCAAAAATCGCTTCTCAATTGGAAATTCCGGAAAATTTTATTTGTCGGTTTGAATATTTACAGAATGCATGATAGATTACATTTTGAATAGTGGCAGTCAAATTTTGAAAGGTTGATATATGGATAACTTGATTTTAACCGGATGGTTCTGGAAAGATTACGCAGTCGCTGCGGCAGTTGCTCTGCGGCATTACAAGAAGGCTGATATTTATGGAGTCAGCACCCGGCGTTTGCCGGAGATGCTCAATGAAGTGGGTTCTAAATACAAAGAAATTGCCATTCTCGGCGTGGGCTTGACCGGAGATCCGGAACTTCTTGAGAAAGCATTGACCAAATTACAAAAAAATGGTGTTCATGTCCGCTGGATCAGTGCATTGGATTTTCCGGAATATGTCGGTGACAATATCCGCAAAAAACTTGATTCATTCATCTGTTATGATGACGACAGCATTACCGAGGCAGTCAGCCGGTGTTTCAAACAAACTTATGGCGATATTGCTTCGCTTGCGGAACAGGAAGTGCCGAAAAGTTTGCAGTCTATCCACGAACTTCTGGAAGCTGCGATGTATTTCTACCGCAACTATCAGGATGAAAAAGCTTACGGAATGGCGATCTATCACATCGCCCACAACGAACCGGAATCGCGGTGGGGCAATTGCGAAAGACAGATGATAGAGCATTACCGTCGCTATGGTCACCGGGAGTTGGTCGGCAAAAGTGATGTGATGATGAATTTGCACGACCGCATTAACCGGATCGCTCCCCGTGATAAAGCACGGGTTTTCATTTACGGCGAAAGCGGAACCGGCAAAGAAACCATTGCAATGTTCATTCACACCAAATCGCCGCGAAAAAATGAACCGTTCTGTACATTCAACTGTGCCAGCGTTACCCCGAACTTACTGGAAGACCGCTTCTTTGGTCACGAAAAGGGTGCGTTTACCGGGGCCAATGAGCAGAAAAAGGGCTTGTTTGAAATCGCTGACGGCGGAACGCTTTTCCTTGATGAAATCGGCGAAATGCCGCTGGAAGCGCAAGGCGTGCTGCTGCGAGTTCTGGAAGGCGGCAGATTTACCCGTGTCGGCGGCACGGACGAAATTTCCGTGGATGTGCGTTTGATAACCGCCACCAACCGGGACTTGGCTGAACTGGTGCGTGAAGGAAAATTCCGCGAAGACCTCTATCACCGGCTGTGTGTGGTTCTGATCCACGCACCGAGCTTGCGTGAACACAAAGAAGATATCGAACAAATCGCCAACGGCCGCTGGCTGAAAGAACATCACCGCCGCCTTGAAACGGAACAGATTGCAGTACTGAAAACTTACGATTACCCCGGCAACGTGCGTGAATTGATCAATATTCTTGATAGAGCAATCGTGCTGGACGAATCCGACTTTGCCAAACTCCTGAAAGAACACAAAGAAATGACCGCAGGATTAAAGCCGTCAAACGAAAAAAGCGAAGCAGTTCCCGATGAACTTGACGTTGCCGTCCGGCTCCATGTCAAACGCGTTTATGAAAAATACGACCGCAACCTGACCCGCACCGCCGAAGCGTTGAAAGCCGCAAGAAACACGGTCAAGAAATACCTGGAGGATTGAAAAATGGCTACTGTTTGTGATATATCAACAATAGATTTATTGTCAGAGAATTTTAATTTTTCTATTCCATCGTACCAGCGGGGATACCGGTGGACAAAAGAAAACATTTATGCTCTGCTTGATGATTTATACGAGTTTTCTCAATCAAATGAAACCATATATTGTTTACAGCCAATTGTTTTGAAGCATGTAGACGGTAAGTTGCGGATAATAGATGGTCAGCAACGTTTGACAACAATTTATCTTATTTTGAAGGCTTTAAAGCGAGAAGAAAAGCTGTGGGGGATGTTTTATGAGGTTGAACAAAAGGATTTATCTGAATTATTAAATGAAAAAAATACGGATATTAACAGTCAATTTCGTGATGCGGCACTTGACGCTGTTGGGAAGTATGATAAAAATAAAAAGGAGGCTATTGCCGATTTGTTAACTGTAAAAAGAGAAGAAAAAAAAGTCATATTTATTAAATATACTATTGATTCAGAATCAAAAGAAAAAGAGCAAGACATTTTCAACCGACTGAACGATGGTAAAATTCCACTGACTTCAGCAGAGCTTATACGTGCTCTTTTTATGACGACCATCAGCGCCCCTAGTTTCCAAATGGAGATTGCAAAAGAGTGGGAACTTATGGAAAATACTCTGAAAGATGAAAAATATTGGAGTATTTTTAATACAGAAAAAAGATATATCACTACCAGAATGGATTTACTTTTTGCAATTGCCTCTAAATATGATATTGCGAATACCCGCCACAATCCATTGTGCATCTATCACAAGGTTGAAGAAATGTTGCGTTCATCTGATAATAAAGAAGAAAAGTTGCGTTCATCTGATAATAAAGAAGAAAAGTTGATTAACTATTGGAAAGATGTTCGTCGGATATTTTGGGGAATGAGTTCAGTCTATGTTGATTACGAGAGCTACAATTATATGGGCATGTTATCTTTATTCAATCCCGATAAAGCCCGAGAAGTAATAAAAGATATAGGTTTCGAGCGTAATAATTTGAAACAAAAAGTGCAAGAAAGTTTTGATAATTCTCCATCTCCAGAAGTTCTTGAGTATAAAGTAACAGATACTTCTGAATTACGTAAATTTTTTGTACTTTTCAATATTTTAGACTGTAACCAAAATAAAGAACGCTTCCGTTTTGATTTGTTTTTGAGAGAGGAGAATCAACAATACACCGATGATGAAAAAAACGAAAGTTATCGAGGCGGGTGGGACGTTGAGCATATTGATGCGAAAAATGGTACGACGATCAATGAACCTGACCGTCTTAACAATTTGGTGTTGCTTGATGCAAGAACTAATCGTGGTTATAAAGATATACCTTTTGGTAAAAAACGGGATTGGATACGCCGTAATTTTACCAAGAACGATAAACAAAAAAGCGATTGCGAGTTTTTTACATTACCTTGTACTTTGAAAGTTTTTATGAAATTTTATTCATATTCCCAACCTTCAGATTCCCAATCTTCAGATTACAGCAAATGGACAGATGCTGATGGACAGGCTTACAAAACAGCAATGTTTAACTTGTTTAATGATTTCATGGATATAACAGGAAAGGACAAATAATTATGGAAAACAACGATAAAAAAATGACCTTTCCCAAGTTTATGTCCAAATACCATATTTTGATTCCAATCATTCAGCGGGATTATGCTCAAGGACGCCGGAATGCTCCTAAAAGTATTGATGTCCGTGCCAGTTTCATTCCTGCGTTGAAAGATGCGGTTTGTAATGGGAAAGAACTTTCGCTGGATTTTATTTATGGTTTAACAGATGGAAATGAAAAATTATTGCTGCTTGATGGACAACAACGCATAACAACTTTGCTTTTATTTGCATGGTATTGTCAAAAACATTCTCAAGAATGGCATTTTAATTATGCCGCAAGGAGTGTAGATGACGAATTTATTACGCAACTTTTGAAAACAAAATTTGATTACTCATCTTTGCCGAGTGAATTTGTTATGAAACAAAATTGGTATTTTGCTTCGTGGCAGGATGATCCTACCGTTTCCGGAATGTTGTGCATGTTGGATGAAATACATAAACATTTAGAAGGTACTGATGCATTAACATTAACCGCAGATTTTTCTAAAATCTCATTTTATATTCATGTACTTTGTTCTACAACCACAATGGCAGAATACAATAAGATTTTTCTAAAAATGAATGCCCGTGGAAAAGCGTTGGATGATTGGGAAAATGCTAAAGCTATTCTTGATAAAAATATTCCGTCAGGTTTAAAAGGCAAATGGAGTGAGCGAATCAACAAGTGGCAGGAAAATTTATGGGATATAATACCTTCGGATAATGATCTTGATGCTCACATAAAAACTACTAATGAAATTATGCATAGAATCGTTAAAACGGTTCTGCGTCGTTGTTATCGGCAGATGGGTAAAGATGGTTATGATTTATTGAACTATGAATTAGACGAATGGCTGTCAGACAATAACGATAAAAAAGAATTCTATATGCTTTGTCAACGCTATTTTGATGCAGCATGTTCAAACGATTTTAAGCATTATTGGATTACACTGCGCAGTGAGCATCCGTTATGGAACGAAGATGCAAAAGAAGTGAAAAAAGATTGTTTTTTTGATATTATGAAGGACCGCATTTCATATGCGAACAGTCTTAAATATGCTTTTTTAGTTGAGTATTTTGGCAATCAAGAAATTCAACCGCGCAAAATGAGGATATTGTTGAATTTACTTGATAATACAAATATCAACAAAGAGAATTTTTATGAATTGTGCGATAATGGATTGGCATTTCTGAGAGAAGAAGAGAAAGAAATTTCCGATCTTGGATTTAATCGGACTCAGACTGAAGATGAACAAAGAAAACAACGTTGGGATGAAAATGCTGTAAAAGAACTTGAGTGTGATCCGCTGATTTGGCAAGGAAGCTGTTCATTTTTGTATTACAACAACAATGAAGAATATGCCATTGATAATATAAAAAATAATCTATCTGGTATAAGAAAATTGATTGAGCAAGATTGGAAAAGTTATTTCTGTAATATACTGTCGCAAATATCATACAACAATGAATGGTGGGCAATCCCGGAAAAAGTACGAATTCCGCAGCAAGAAGAATCCTTGTGGGCTGAATATATTTTTGCTAATCATAAAGAAAATATGCGTAAATGGTTGCAAAAATTGATGCAACAACCATCAAAAGAAATGTCTTATCCTGCCTGGTTGGAATATTTAAAAGAAAATATTCTTTGTAAAGAGGATGCAGATATAAAATATGTCAAATTTGCTCAAGGCTGGAATTATTGTGTGCCGGATAATAAAATTACAAACGGCTCTATCAGGCTTCCGTGGAATGATAATGAAGCCGAAAATTTTAAAAAGCTGGAAACATCACCAATAACATGGGATATGCATAAAAAAGCGTATTGTAAAGCTAAAGATGGCAATTACTATTATAAAATAGATGATGAATCTTGGTGGAATAGCAAAGAGCCTAAAAAATTCATAAAAAAAGGATCTGGAGAATTTATTGAACAGCAAATGAACAATTGATGTTCAACTTTTGACCACCTGATATCCTCCGCCGTTTCGGTTTTGGGCTGAAACGGCTTTTTTTTATTTTGGCACGGAAATTGCTTTATGTATGGCAGACGTGATGAAGAATTATTTATGTTATCAAATAGAAGGAGAAAGTGATATGAATGAATTTGAACGTGTGCGTTTGCGGCCGGAAATATATTTGTACAGGAATTTTTTCTGCGATATATTTCAAATCAGTATGTTTGAACTGTTGGGAACATACGCATTTTCTGAATTAAAAATCAGTACCACAGAAGAACAGAATAAAGTCGTGTTTAAAGCAGCCGGGAGAAAACATTTTGATGCTGATAATGACACATCATATTTTTTTTCTGTTATCAGTAAAATGAGTATCCGGGCTGATTTCAGCATAGAGTATCTGGATGGTTCCTTCCGGGAAATTGCGGTAAAAGATGCAGTCGTGTATGATAAAAACCTGTTCCCAGTACGGACAGATACTATGACGCGTTTTGAGTGTTCTTTTGAGTTGCCGGATGAATATCCGGTGAATAAGAATTTTGCACTCAGTACGATTCACAAATTTGCTCACGTTTTCCCGCATAGCCATATTACTTTCAATGGCTTCGAATATATCGGAAAAACTGAAACGAAAAATAAAATTTCCTGGTTTCTGCACCACCGCTCATTTGACAAAAATGCGGCAAAAATTTTTGAATTCAACGGGCGTGAAGACAATTACAGCTGGGAAATCTCTTTTTCTTTCGACAGTATGGCAAAAGACAACTCTTTTATCAATGGGGTAAAAACCGATTTCGGCGGCCCCCATGTGGGGATGGTAAAGAAATGTATCCGGCATATTTTGCAGAAAATTTCCGGAGAAAAAAGCATTTCGCTCAAGAAATTAAATCTGGCATTGTCTTTTCACGTACCTCCAGAGGAAATCATCATCCAAGGCGGTTTAGTTTCTCTCAATGATTTTAATGAACTCGTCTCAACACCGTCGGAACTCCATCTGATAAGCAAAGAGTTTTCCCGGCAGCTGACTGCATATTTCACGGCAAACCCCAACGAATTGTATGAGATTTTGAAAAAATGCAAGTGAAATCATGGAATACAAAATAAGTAATGATCAATTTATAATAGAATACGAAGGTTTCAGAATTATTATGGAGTTAAAAGAGAAATTTTTTGCCCAATATCTCAATTCCCTTGCTCCGGAACAATGGGTCGATCTGCTTACCGCAGATCACTCATTCTGGGAATACTGCACCTGCCGGGAGAAATTTAACGGTCGAGATTGGCGGAAACTGGTGCAGTACGATTATGAATTTTTCGCCGACAAGTGCGAATGGCAGAAACTGGATGCGGAAGATTGGTTTTTATTGCTGATAAATAAAAATATCTATCAGCCGCCTTTTACCGCACCGGAACTGCTCAAATTCTTTCCCGCAGATGAGCTTGACGGTTATCAATGGTATAAGCTCATCCTTGCCCGTCCGGAGTTGGAAGAGGTCTGCCGCTGGGGCAAGCTGGATAGATTGTCATGGCACATTATTTTGCTGACCTTTCCGCAATTTGCGGCACATTGCACTTGCGGAGCATTGTCTGAAGCGGATTGGTCAGAACTTATTGCAAAAAAGCCGGAATTATCCGGATACAAACCATTCAAATCATAACAGAAAGGAAAAAATCATGGGCTACTCAACCGAAACATCCTGCCGCACTAAAAAATGTATGACTTGTCAATATTGGCAGGGCAGAAGAAAGATCCGTTTCTGCACTTCCAGTGATGTCAGAGTGCAGTACAACAACGATTCCAGCAACTGCAGTGCCTGGAATCAATCCCGCAACGGCGGTTCTGTCTGCAACCGTTATAAACGCTGGGTAGAATTGCCGTAAATCATAAATGGACTATTGCTGTTCAGATTTTGAGCAATGATAAGCCTCCGCCGTTTCGGATTTGCGCTGAAACGGCGGATTTTTTATGTTGGCACGCTTTTTGCTTATATACTGGCAGGTGCTTGTGAATTCCGGTAGGAACCGGAAAAATTGGCAAGGATGGTTGCAAATATCGTTTTGATGTGCTAAATTAAAGTTGAAACTTGAAACTTTGATTTGAAAGGGTTATTCCGGCACAAAAAAACAACGTATTTGACTGTTTTGCTTAAAAATTTTTCCGCCGTCGCCATCGAAAAACTTGCAACCTTTGGAAATGGGAAGAACGGCAGTTCGGGAAGTGTGTTCCATTGTCATTTGGGGCATACATTTCCTTGCTGTGTTCTTCCGGGTTTGCAAGTACCTTCGATGGCACGCAAGTGTGATGTATGCTCTTTTTTATTATTGCGAAAGGAAAAGAAAAATGAGTCAGAAATTATCATTGAAAGAGTTGAGAAATGCGTTAAACAATGGGATAGATCTCCAAAACATTGGATGCGATTGGGAAAAACTTGATGGCGAAGATTGGAGTTATTTGTTAAGTGAACAACCGCAATTCGCAGACAAATGCGATTGGAGCAAACTTCACGGAGAAGATTGGAGTTGTTTGTTAAGTAAACAACCTCAGTTTGCTGACAAATGCGATAAATGGGATGAGTTTGATAGTGATGATTGGAGATTTATTTTAAGTGAACAACCGCAGTTCGCCGACAAATGCAATAAATGGGATGAGTTTAATAGTGATGATTTGAGTTTGCTTTTAAGTAATCAGCCGCAATTCGCAGACAAATGCGATTGGGAAAGACTTGATGGCGAGGATTGGAGTTTACTTTTGAGTCATCAGCCGCAATTCGCAGACAAATGCGATTGGGAAAAGCTCAATGGCACAAGTTGGTGGCTGTTACTGTGCGAACAACCGCAGTTCGCTGACAAATGCGATTGGGAAAAGCTCAATGGCTGGAATTGGAGTGGACTTTTGTGTAAACAACCGCAGTTTGCTGATAAATGTGATTGGGAAAAGCTCGACGGCAGAAATTGGAGTAGTTTGTTGGAAGAACAACCGCAGTTTGCTGAAAAGTGCGATTGGAAAAAGCTCAACGGAGATTATTGGTCTCGGTTGTTATGTAAACAACCGCAGTTTGCTGACAAGTGCGACTGGAATAAACTTGGCAGTTGGTATTGGAGTTGCCTTTTGAGTAAACAACCGCAGTTCGCTGACAAATGCGATTGGGAAAAGCTCAATGGCTGGGATTGGAGTGGACTTTTGTGTAAACAACCGCAGTTTGCTGATAAATGTGATTGGGAAAAGCTCGACGGCAGAAATTGGAGTAGTTTGTTGGAAGAACAACCGCAGTTTGCTGACAAATGCGATTGGGATAAACTCAATGACGATGATTGGGTGTATTTGTTGCCGCAATTCGCCGACAAATACAAGTTGTATCAGATTTTGTTTTTGAAGCAGGAGGGCGATTCGATCGTCGTTTACTGCAAAGGTGAACGCAAATTTGATTGGGATCTCTATGACGGCGGAGCATTAATTACGGCAATAGAAGATTTGCGGAAATTTATCGAAACACTGCCCCCGGATGATGGCGCAAAACTTGTTGAGCAAGGGATCACCATTGATACAGAAGATTTTGCACTTGCCCTCACTCTTGAGGTAGAATTGAATCTGGAAGTATGGAACATCAACGACTGCGCCGATGATGAGGAGGATGATTGGGACGATGAGGATTGGATCGATGAGGATGAGGATGAGGATGAGGATGAGGAATGATATACCTTATTACACCGGTAACTATTGATATTGAGCCAGACGGAGGTACGCGTTATTATTCTAACGGCGGGGATATTACCGGCGGATATGTGGAAAAACAAGACCGCATCCGCAAAATGCTGGGAACTTCCTATTGTACCTTGATATATGCCTTGGAAGAACAGATAAAAGGGTTTCATCAGGATTACTGTAATTGGCAAGATGACATCGTACAGTTGGAAATCCAAGGGGAAGAGATTCTGGCACTTTTCGACTTGTGGGAATACGCCGCAGATGAATACCCGAATTGTCGCGCAGGCGATACCATCGGCAAATGGACCTGCCGGGAAGTTATTGAACAAGAAGGCGGTTTCGGCAAAAAGTATCTCGTGCTTTTTACCCATCCGCTTGAAAAAGAATAAATAAAACAGGGAGATTGCTATGGAAAATGCGATCGGACAACTGCTTGAGGAGGCGGGTAAAATTCTCGCTGACCGCAAACAGGAAACGCAGTCGGGCAAATGTTTTAATTGCATAGATATTTGCGGAGTGGGAACCATTGAAACCAGACATACGGAAATTATTGCCGCTTTGCTCGACCCGCAGGGTAATCACGGATTTGGCACTGAGTCGCTCAAAGCATTTTTCCGGCAATGCAATTTGCCGGAGTTCGCTGACAACTGCGAAGATTGCCGGGTGCAAACCGAAGTAAAAATCCCCGGACGCCGTCCGGATATTGTGATCCGGGGCAAAGATCTTTGTGTGGTCATTGAAAACAAGACCAACACCAGCGACCACTATATGCAGCTTGCTGATTACCGGAAGTGGATAGAGGAGCAGAAAGTAACTTATAAAACATTGCTTTACTTGACTTATGAGGGCTATAAAGCTGTCGATGCCAATATAAAAGCTGACCAATACACAAGAATTTCTTATACAGAAACGATCTGTAAATGGCTCGAAGAATGTGCCGGTATGCAGGAGACTCCTGCCGCAGATTTCTGCAAGCAGTACGCCAATTTCATCAACGAAAATATTATGAAGGGAAGTGTTATGTCAACCAGAGAAGAAATTAAAGTCCTTTTGGATTCACCGGAAAAAATCAAAGCCGCCGAAGAACTTGCCATTGTGGTGGAAGATGTCAAAAATCAGAAGTATATCGATCTTTTCAATGAATGGGCAGAAAAAAGCGGCAAAAAAGTCTGGAGAAGTTTGGATTCCGGTAAAACATACGCCGGTTTCAGTTTGGAAATCGAAGGTGATGATGAATTGGTCTTCGGATTTTCTTTTGATGCTTCCGGCTTCAGAAATTTTGCCTATGGTTTGACTTGGAAAGACGGAAAAGAGCGTCTGGCGGGCGAGATTGAAAAATATAAGAAAATATCTCTGACCGGTTGTAACTCATGGTGGGCTTATTCCAAATATTTTCCGGCTGAATACCGTAATCCCGGAGAAAATCTTGATTTCCTTTTTGACCGCAAAGAAGAACTTTTCAATGCAATGGACGGAGCTGTGAATGAAATGGAAAGCTTACTCAGCAGCATCAAATAACTATCAACTTTTCTTCAAATAATCATTGATTACTTTGCTCAACTCTTCGTTGGTAAGTTGGTAATAGCGGGCGTGGACTTTACGCAGGAAGGTTTTGGTATACATTCTTGCGTAAAGTTTTTCGTTTATGGTCATATTTTTGCTGCGGAGTTCGGGGATTTTCTGAAAACTTTTGCAACTGCACAATTCGTGCTGCAAGCGGCAGTTGCCGTGTTCCAGTTCCACTATGTAACGCTTATCTTTGCGCAGGTCGCGGCGGCTTGTCCAATGTTGGCAAATCAGGCATAATTCTTTCAAATCCCGGATGCGGATGTAACGCTCCGGGATTTCGCTTTTCGGGTATTGAGCAACGGTGACCGGGTTATTCATATTTACTCCACAATACAAACATAATCGTTTTTCGGTCGGTGACTTGCCAGTTCCGGTACGATTTTCAGCACTTCATCCCAATCGGCGGAACTCATAGCATTCAAATTCATTTTTTCGGCAACTTGCAACGGCGTACGTTTTATGGCTTTCAAAAACTCCCCATCCTGCAAAGTCTGCCAAATCCGGTCGCCCTGAAAGAAGTGCCACGGACAGCGTTTTACATATTTGGGTTGATGCTTCAGCAGTTTTACCCAGCATCGGGCGATTTCCATATTGGCATGGATACGAACATCACGCATTGCAAGTTTGAAGCGACGTTTGAAGATCGAATCTGCATCACAACCATAGGGGATTTTATCGAGTTTTTCCTCTTCGAGAAAATATTTCCGCAATTGTTCCGCTTCACTGACTGCGGATGCGTATTTCCGTTTTCCCCACTCGTGGTTAAAACGCTCATCGAGAGCCGCTTCCACATCTGATTCATGAGAGTAGAAAAAATCGTGATCGATCAGCAAATCACAATACACAATCTCTTTGCCCGCAATCAGCAAATCCGTAAAGGCTTTACGATTATAATCCGGCAGTTTTGCCAAATGAACCCTGTATGATTTTTTCTTTTTCACAATTTCATTCCTTTCCTTCGAAAAGTTTTTTCAGGCGGCGGCGCTGGTTGGGATAGAGTTGTTCAAAGTCGCAGTGGATAGCAAACTGCGGCTGTTTTTTCAGCAGCATATCCCAATAGTGATTAGGTTGTTTTTCCACCTTTGACCAATCAAAATAAATTTCAAACTGCGGTTGAAATGAGAGTAAACTGAACCACTCGCCGATCGAAAATTCAGCATTGATCTCATCCCAATCGACTTGATCGGCATACTCCGGCACTTCAATCAGAAGATGAGCTTTTTCCAGAGGGGTTAAAAATGCATATAAATCATGTGCCCTGCCCTGCGGAAACATCCGCTTGAAAATTTCCGGAGCCAAATAGGCAAGCAACATCAACTCCAAACGGCTGACACTTTCCCAATGGCAATATTTTTCAAACTGCGGCTGTTTGGCGAGCAATTTACTCCACGGCAGATCACAACGATTCCGCAACGCAAACCACCAGGAGCTATCCGGAGCAAACTCCGGATATTCTGCCAACAGCAAGAACCAATATATCGGATTTTCATTTTGCTCCAAAGCCTTGATTTCTTCAGAACTGGCATTTTCAAGTTTGGCTTTCAATTCTTCAACGATATTCATTTTTTTCCTTTCTCTTTAGAGGTTCTGCTCTTGATAAAGCAAAAAGTGTGCCAATTGTGAATTGAGCGGAATCAGACACCTTTGCTGTTCATATATTGCAAACACTTGTCAAAATTTGACTGCCAAACAAGACTTTTTCCACAGAAAATCAAGTTGGCACGCTTTTTGCTTTATTGTTGGCGAACACAAAATTTGGAGGTGTGTATGAATCAAATTTTATTGAGAGTGCTGGCAGTGGTGTTGTCCGGAGTTTCTCCGGAGCCATTGGAAGCAAAGGTTGTGCCGTTTGATAAATTGCCCGCTGAATGTATGGCAGTTTACGATGCAGATATCCGGATGTTACGGCAGGCAACATCGACCAAAGTGATTTCTGTTGATCTGGACGGCGATAAAATCAATGAACTTTTGATCTTCAATGGCGAAAACGGTTCCGGCGGCGAAGGCTGGACCGTCATGCAGAAACATAATGGCAAATACCGGCGAGTCGGCGAAGTATTTGGCATATTGTATAAATCCGGCCAAGGCTTGATCGTGAAATCCCCCTGCGGCTGGGATGAGGCCCAATGGTGTTATTACGAACTTGTCAACTGCAAACTGGTTTTGAAACTGGATATTGATATACAATATAGCAAGCCAGTCCGTCAGGAACCTTGCCGAATCAATATAGAGGTAAAATAATGGATCAACTTTTACAGGAAAATTTGTTTGCGGCTTTTCCGCTGCTTTATAAACATTTCAAAGGTAATTCGCAAATGCAGATTGATTGCCCGGATGATCTTTTTGAGTTCATCTTTGAACTTTCAAGCAAGATCGAAGATTTCAACCGGCGTTTCCCCAAACGGCGGGTTCGGGCAATGAAAGTTGCTATGGAATCTGGCGAATTAGCATTTGGAGTACACCGGAAAGTATTTACGGTAAACAAATTAATTGCAGCAACAGTTTCGCAAATCAGAGTTTATCGCCGCAGTCTGAAGCAAGCCTTGCTGGAACGTGCGAAAGCCATTGGCACAACCGCATTATTCGGCTCAAGTTTGCTCCCGGATTGGAAACGGTTGATGCCGGATGATACTGACACTTTGCGGAAAATTCTTGGCTTTGCCGAAAAGCGTGCCATCGTCCCGCAAGATCACGCCGATCTGGCAAACTGGTATAAAAAATTTTTGAATATTGATAAATCGAAGAAAGAAGAAAATGCGATACTCTGAATATTTTGTGCAGACAGCGGCAGATGATGAAAAAAGCAAGATGTGTTTACAGGAATTTTTCTGCAAACACTCTCATTATAAGCAAATAGCAGAGGAGGAGGAAAATGCTTAAATTTTTACGGCTTTATTACAATTATTTTCTGGTCAAGTGGGGCTTTCGCAAGGTGCTTCCGGCATATTTCATCAACAAAATCAAAGTTGCCGATTGCGGCGAAGAACTTGTGCAATATCAGGGATTCTGGGTGCGTAAGCGCGTTGCCGCCATGTTGAAAAACGCTCATAGAGCTTTGCCAATTCATTTTGAAATAAAGGTCGTCAGCGGGTTCCGCAATGATGCAGAGCAAAACGATTTACGCAAGAAATTCGGCAACAAGCAGCAAGTCGCCGCCGAAAGCGGACACGCTTCCGGAGGAGCTGTAGATGTCATACTTTTATACTGGGGGAAAGAAGCTGATTGCGGTTCAGGGTATCTTGATTTTACCTCTGTAACGCCCACTTGGAGCAAAGAACTCTCTATTAACCAGAAACGCAACCGCTTTATCCTTTACAACGCAATGACCCAAGCGGGATTTGTCAATTACCCGCTGGAATGGTGGCACTTTTGTTATGGCGATAAAATGTACGCCGCTTATAAATTTGAAAAACAAGCAATTTACGGAAAGGCAACGCTCTCATGGCAACCAGATTTGTTCAAGACCGAATGATTTATACCGAAGTTATCGCCAAACTCGTTCCGCAAACCAAACAACGGTTGTGGATCGCCACTGCTGACATCAAAGATATGTATGTGGAGCAGAATGGACAAATGGTTCCGTTTCTGAAAATCCTTGCTGATTTGATCGGCAAAGGCGTGGATATCCGTCTCATCCACGCCAAAGAACCGGGACAGCCGTTCCGTGAAGACTTTGAACGTTATCCCCGATTGCACAAGTATCTGGAACGGGTGCTTTGCCCCAGAGTACACTTCAAATGTATCATCATTGACGGTAAACTTGCCTACTTCGGCAGTGCCAATCTCACTGGAGCAGGAATGGGAGCAAAAAGCGAAAACCGCCGCAACTTTGAAAACGGTATTCTAACCGATGAACCAAGTTTGATCGAGCCATTGAGTGAACAATTTGATGCCGTCTGGCGGGGCGCAAACTGCCCAAAATGCGGCAGAAGACAATATTGCCCGGATTGCCCGATTGCGTGAAAGTGAAATTATGTCAAACTCTGAAATAAAATTAAGTAATGAGCAGCAGGCTGCATTGGATTTGATGCTTGCCGGAAAAAATGTTTTTCTCACCGGAGAAGCTGGAACCGGCAAATCAACAATTTTGCGAAAATTCAGAGAACAATGCAGGAAGGAATGCGTTTTTCTTGCTCCCACCGGGATTGCGGCAATCAATGTGGCTGGTTCAACATTGCACAGCTTTTTTTTGCTTAAACCCGGACTTTTAACGGAAGATTCTTTGGAAGATATTAATAATAAATCAAAGAAAGCCCTGATCCGCAAAGTAAAAGTCATTGTTATTGATGAAATATCTATGGTTCGCAGTGATATTTTTAATGCAATAGATTTGCGACTGCGTTCTCTGGCAGACTTCCGTCATAAAGACAAGCCATTCGGAGGTAAGCAAATCATTTTGGTGGGTGATTTTTTTCAGTTGCCTCCGGTGGTAAAAAGTGGAATTGAAGAAGAATATCTCTTGCGCGAGTTAGGAGGAGTTTATGCTTTTCAAACCTCATTATGGCAAAAGGCTGGCTTCAAAAGTGTTTTTCTGAAAACAGTCCATCGACAGCAGAACGATAATCTTTTTCTTTCTATACTCAATCATTTGCGGCACGGAGATTTGGAAACCAATGACATTTCTTTGTCAGATACAACCGAACAAGTAAATGTATTGGAGGCTCTGACTAGAAGTTGCGTTAATCAGCCGGATTTGGAGTATGATCCGGTAAATTTGTGTACTACAAACCGGGAAACTCAAACGCTTAATGCTTATCACAAAGGCAGGATCTCTGGAGAGAACTTTATTTTCAAAGCGACAGTTTCGGGTAAGTTTCAAGAACGGGATTATCCGACTTCTGCCATATTAGAGCTGAAAATCGGGGCAAGAGTTATGCTATTGAATAACAAACGTACTCCCGATGGTGAATTTGAATATGTCAATGGTGATGTTGGAGTGGTTGAGCAAATCTATAATTCTTCAGAACCGACAGTTTCAATATTACTGGATAACGGCAGACATGTTTCTGTTGGTATCGCCCAATGGGAAAACATGGAGTACGAATTGGAAACCGACCGGATGACCGGTAAAGAGGTAATCCGCCAGCGGGAAGTTGGAAAATTTATTCAGTTGCCGCTGAAACTTGCTTATGCCATAACGATTCACAAGTCTCAGGGATTGAGTTTGGAACGGGTAGCGATCAAACTTGGCAACGGCTGTTTTTCCCACGGTCAGCTTTATACCGCGATTTCACGCTGTCGCAGTATAAAAAATTTGCGGATAGACCGGAAACTTTTTGCCGAAGATGTGATTATTGATCCGGTTGTGGTTGATTTTTACAAACAGTTGGAAACTCCGGCTATCCCCCAAAAAGAGGTGACTTTGACTATTCCCAAGGAATATGAAAAGGCAATGATAGCATATCTGGCTCAACTGCAAGGAAAAACAGAGCAAGTTCAACAAAAATCTGTCTCGTTGGAACTGCCATTATTTGCTGCCGCCACACGAATTCAACCTGATAAAGTATATTCACATGAGGATATAGATCATTTGCTGATCGTATACGATAACCAGACTGGCCAGGAAAAGGGGGCACTTAATACAAAAAAGAGAAATGGAGTCGGGTTTAACAAAGCTGATGCACCAATTTTGTCTGAATTAGCGGAAAAGTTTTTGCACGATGGTTTTTTTACCCCGGCAGAGTTGGAAATTGTTTCAGAAAGAATTGCCAAATATCACAACCAATGGAAGCAAAACTAAATAGCTGATTTTTGTCAAAATATTAAAGACCATTTCTTAAACCTCAAACAATATTCATTTTTTGAACACATCGGTTCATATTTTGATAAAAACATCGTATTTTTTTTGATTTATTTGCCTGTGAAATAAATTGGCACGGTTTTTGCTTGTATATTGGCGGTGCTTGTGAAATTTTAGAAATTTTGCGGCAAAAAAGCTTGTAAAATCTGTGATTGGAGTTATGTTAAATCAGGATTGAGTAATCAATCCACATACAATTACAGAAGCTCGCATTTTTATAGAAAAACTTGCAACCTTTTCAATAAAAGCAAATGCGGCACAAGCAGGGCAGTTCCTGTGTTTGAAAAAAACATAGCGGAGCGTGTCCGACTTTGTCGTATTGCTTTTTAGGTTTTGCAAGTACCTTCTATGAAATACGGTGATTTCGGGCATGCTCTTTTTTGTTGCCCGGAAAATCTGAAATTGTAAAAGACTGGAGGAATCACATGTCATTAAGTAGTCTGCACAGAGATTGGTGGGAAAGCTTTTGCCACCAGCATGAAAAAACTGAAGAAGAGGTGAAGTCCCTGTTGTTTAAGGGAGAATTAAGCAATAAAGAGTTTGAAACTTTGGTTGATTGTGCCAGACATTATATTACAGATTGGGTATATTATATTGATTACGGAAAGTTGTTTGCCTCTTGTCCACGCTTGATTGAATGCTGCAACTGGACGAGATTGGATGAATTATCCTGGGTGGATTTATTATCTCAAAAGCCGGAACTTGCTGACAAATGCAATAAATGGAATAAATTTAAATGTATTCATTGGAGTATGTTGTTATGCGATCAGGTTCAATTTGCTGATAGATGTACAAAGTTCGACAAGTTCAATGGAAATGCTTGGAGTTGCCTGTTAAGAGAGCAACCGCAATTTGCTGACAGATGCAACAAATGGAGCAGATTTTCCACTGAGGATTGGATGTGGCTATTGCGAAAACAACCGCAATTTGCCGATAAGTGTGATAAATGGAACAAATTTTCTTCTTGGTGCTGGAGTGGTTTATTGCAAAATCAACCGCAATTTGCTGACAAATGCGATAAATGGAACAAGTTTAATGAAGAAGATTGGTGTTTCCTGTTAAGAAAACAACCGCAATTTGCCGATAGATGCGATAAATGGAATCAGTTTCATGTCCACGAATGGAAATCATTACTTCAAACCGGACAGGGCGAATTTATAAAATACTGTAATTTGGAAACATTTACAGCATCTTCATGGTCATGGCTGCTTTGCTATCAACCTCAATTTGCAGAAGGGTGCGATAAATGGGATCAGTTTTCTTCCGAAGCTTGGGCAAGATTGCTTTCATTACAACCTCAATTTGCCGACAAATGTGATTTTCGCAAATTTACAAACTGTGATTGGAGTTTTCTGGTGTCATATCAGCCACAGTTTGCAGATAAATGCAAAAAAAGTACGGTATTGGTCGATCTACTTATGTGGCGTCCGCAGTTGATTAAATATTGCAATACATCCATTATCACCGAAAAAGGCAAAGCCAAACTGCTGGCAAAACACCCAGATCTGGCAAAGTATTTCCCCAAAGCAGAGAAAAAAGTCGATAACAATCAATCGGAGTTATTTTAATACCCAAACGAAAGGAATTTACATGAAAAGTCATATGACGAACAGTTTTGATTTGGCGTTTGATTCAATCGTATCCAACGGATTATGCTGGTATCCATGGGTTGGCAAAAATTATCAACTCCATGACGAAAAAATTTTGGTCGTAGGAGAATCTCATTATGCAAATAATAATGAAAAAGATACTACTGAACAAATGTGTAATGTCGACCATGTTGCAGATGATATAAATTTCACGAGGTACATTATTTATGAAAGCCGAATATTAAGAGATTACTCTCCGAAAACATTGGATAATATCAATCGAGCATTGGTAGGCAGCAATAATTTTGATGGAAAATTATTGTGGAATAATATCGCTTTTTATAATTTCATTCAGCGTCCGATGAAAACAGTTGATGAACGTCCTTCCTGGGAGGATTTTCTTAACGGGTGGAGAACTTTTGCGGATGTGGTAAAAATTTTGAAACCAACTGCCTGTATCTTTATTGGCAACAGTGCGGCAAATTTCTTTAATGAAGCAATGGCAGCATTGGGGATAGCGCATAATAAAGCTGTTGGAACAAAATTTATTAACAGAGCATGGGCAAAGAAAGCAGAAATTTTTATTGATGGAAAGAATATACCTATTCATTCCATTCGCCATGCGGGGAGATTTTTTTCCTGGAGTGCGTGGCATCAATATCTTGAAGAAACTTTGCCAGAAGTGATTGCTTTTATCAAAAATGCAGTTAAAGTGTCAGAAAATGAACTTGAAGAATTTGATGATACCATTGTTGTTGAACGGAATACTACTAAAGGACTCCCGCTTAATCTCAATCATAAACCGATTATTGCTGCTAATTATCAGATTGTAAATCCAACTGATTATAGCGACGCAAAGTTTTTATCTGTTGGTAGAGCTCAATATAATCCGGAAAATGTTTCGGTAAAAATATTCAGAAAGCCGGATAGCGGTAAATGGTCAAGACAAAGCGAAGAAGTGCCGATTCAACGGCTTGGCTTTATGATGGAAATGTTTCTGGCAGCAATGTTGCGTTGCCAGAATGCAGATAGCACTCCTTCTGAATTGCAGGAGGAAATTATCACACCTCAAGATATGGATTTCCTTTTGGATGAAATTCGTAAAAACAGACAACCTATTTTTGAAAGTTTAAGCCGGATAAAGGCATATATAGAAGAAATTAACCCTGAAAAATTTTAAGAAAGGAATGTGAAATCATGGATAACGTTTATTGTAAGTATTGCGGTTATTCTCATCGTGATATTCGTTCTTTAACCAACGGTCGTTGTCAAAAAAATCCGAGCGGAGATTATCATGTACCGTACGATGGGGAAGAACAGGAACGGTATTTTTGCAAATATTGCGGCTATTCTCATCGGGACATCCGCAGTTTGACCAATGCCCGCTGTACAAAAAAATCCGCATAGCGATTATCACGAACCGGAACGGTAAAAATATTCAGCAAAAAAATTTATATTCGCTTGTAAATTTAAATTCAAATGCTATTTTAACCGAAGATTAAAGGATAACAGCAGCACTTTTATCAGAACCATTGTTTGAGTAAAATCAAACATGAGCGGCGAGTCGCCGTTCAGGGATGTCATGCCCGGCAACGCTTGGCAAACGGTCATTTTGACCTGCTCTTGGCGTCGCCTGCACCTTCAAAACTCCTTCTGTGTACTTCTTGCCGCGTATCACATTGAGTAATGTGATACTTAGCAAGGTCAACACAGGCGGATGTTTTGGAAGGCACATTCTCCTGAATATCAGGGAAAATGCCTCGCTTGACAAGCGAGTTACGAGTGATAAAAGTGCCTGCTTTTTTTTGATACTATGATAAGCGGGAAACTTCCAGAAAAACTGACATCTGTAAATATACTTGCACGCCAACTTGGTTTGACTGCAAAGCAACTGTATTTTATTGCTTACAATCTGGAAAAGTTTTATACCGTTTATCAAATTCCCAAGAAAAACGGAAAATTCCGGACAATAGAGGCCCCATCTGCTTTGTTGAAAAAAATTCAGCGCAAAATACTGCAAAAACTTGTTTCACGTCATACTTCAAAAGTTGCAATGGCTTTTGAAAAAAAGCGTAACATCATACAAAATGCTAAATTACACCTGAAACAGCCGGTAATCATCGGGCTTGATGTAAAAGACTTTTTTCCGTCACTGAAATTTGAGCTGGTCTGGAAGTATTTTCGTGATCAAAATATTGCCCGTGAACCGGCACGACTTATTGCAACACTATGCACTTTTAAGGGGCATTTACCGCAGGGAGCTGTAACAAGTCCTTTTCTAGCTAATCGGTTGTTGCGGGAATTTGACGAAACAATGCTTCATCGCTGTCATCAGGCAAAAGTAAATTACAGTCGTTATGCAGATGATATTACATTATCGGGAAGCATATCCAATGATCTGAAAGAAAGACTGATCTCTTTTGTTCGAGAGGGGTTACACCTTTACGGATTACGGCTCAATAATGACAAAATCCGGGTACAGCATCGCCACAACCGTCAGGAAGTAACCGGAATTACAGTCAATGAAAAATTGCAAGCTCCGCGAGAGTTACGCCGAACTTTGCGGCAGAAAATGTATTATCTGAATCGCTATTGGGAAAATGATTGGCAAAAAATGACGGAGAATGATTTGGATAAATTGCTTGGACAAGTGAATTTTGTCTGGAGCATCGATAAAAACAATTCTGAATTTGCCGAATATCGCAAGCAGTTACTGGAAATCAAGCATTATTTTACTTTGCAAAATAAAGAAGAATAATTATACATCATTTTTTGTCGCTTGAAAGTATCACCCAACTGCCGCCATTGTCAGCTCCATCACGGGAAAGCAAATTCTTTTCACGCAATTTTGCAATCTGCTTTTCAATGGCTCTGGTAGATAAGGACAAGTTTTCTGCCATCTGCTTAATCGTAATATTAGCATCATCCATAATCATACGGAGAATTTTTTGAGATGTCTTCTCCGAACTTTTTCCCTGTTCCGGCGAATAGTCGTCATCCAGAGGAATGATTTGGTATTTATCCTGATATTTCGGAGTCAGGCTCCACTCTTCAAAAACTTCATACGGCACCCCGCAATT
This sequence comes from Lentisphaerota bacterium, assembly GCA_015061625.1. Taxonomy (GTDB): domain Bacteria; phylum Verrucomicrobiota; class Lentisphaeria; order Victivallales; family Victivallaceae; genus UBA1784. Next base: position 37,072 of record SUWG01000015.1, read on the forward strand.
TTTCAGCGCGATACAGATCGTCCGCCAATCGGATGTATCGTCTGCCCGGTGTCTGCCGATCAACGGCAGAAGTCTGATTGCATTTTGGTAATCATCATTCATAAAAATCACCTCCTTCCATAAATAGTACCGTTTGTCAACACAAAAACGGAATTTTCCCGATATGTGCCTTTTTTGACCGACAAAATCGACAAAATACCCGGATAAACATTGAAAACAGCACTTTAAGGAGGTATATTATCCTGCAAATAAAGGAGTTTTGACTATGATGAAATATTTTTTGTGCCTTTGGGCGTGTCTTACCGTGGCGGCAATTCATGCCGGGGATTTCGATGACCCCGGTTGGATTTCCGGATGGAGTTTTTCCCCGCTTCAAATCGATACCGGATTCATTCAGAGCCGCAAACTGGTCGATGAAACCACCGATACTTTCCTATCTCTGGGCGTTTTCACGCTCCAACAGAAATCCGCCGTTTTATCCGTGGGAATGCTGGCCAATCTGCTGCAGAACAACTACGGTCTCCAAATCGCCGCCCTTTTCCTCGGCACCGCCACTGATAACAACTACGGAATATCTTTCGGAGTGGATAACTACTGCAAACGGTGTTACGGTATTCAACTGGGCATCCTGAATCACAGTTGGGGCGGAAAGGAGATCAAAAAGGAAACCGAATTTTTCCAATTCTGCGGGGCAAATATCGCCGATACGGTATATCTCGGCGTGGTGAATGTGGCAGATAAGTTCCAGATCGGATTATTCAATATCGGTCAGAATGGGGCAACTTTGCAAATCGGATTGCTCAACTACAACCCGAAATCTTACATCCCGTGGATGCCGCTGATCAATTTTGACATGGGTAAGTAAGATACTCAATTATGGCACATATATTGGCAATCACGGTCGGGTGGGAATTGACTTCCGGCGAATGTCCGGCCAGATGATGCACCATTTCCCCGCCCCACGGTGTGCGGCAGACAAAACATTGGGGAAACACCCCCTCACCGATGAAAGTATCCATCAGCACTTCCACCGGCGAAACCTGTTCCAGATCAATGTATATCTCATCGGCAGGCAACGTTACGCCCGTTAATTTCCCCGTCAAAAGATGACGGCATTTGCACTTCCGCAACGTATAAGGTTTGACCGGATGACACGATGGTGACACCTGATCCGGATCACCGGGCCGCACCCAGCGCAAACCAACGATTCTGCGCCACCACGGCCACTGCCAGAATGCCGCACTTGCACCGTGAAGCAACAACACATTGCCCCCGTTTTCCAGATAACGGAGAACGAACTTTTCCGCATTGCCATCCGGATGCGGAATGTTGCAACTGCCGCCGATCATATTCAGAATCAGCAATTCGCAATCATTCAGAAATTTTCCGGACTCCAACAACTGCCAGTCATCTTCCGCAAAATTTGTCCGGTTCCGGATATTTTCCGGCAGATGTTCAAAAATCACCCGCCCCGGATGGGTATCATAGTGGTTGTCCGCCAAAAAGTAAAACATGGGTTCCCCCCCAATGAAGCAGATTCAGCGGTCAACCCGCGCACTGCCGCCATTCATCAATTTGAATACCTCCTCTTTGACTGCCATTGAGGTATCTCCCGGTGTCGTCATCGCCAATGCCCCGTGCGCCGCCCCGCAATCAACGGCAAATCCGATATCTTCCCCGCTGATCAAGCCGTAGATCAACCCCGAAGCAAAACTATCCCCGCCGCCGACCCGGTCGTAAATTTCCAATTCCGGACGATTCACCGCCACCGCAAATCTGCCATCGCCGTAAGCGATCGCCCCCCAATCATTCACCGTGGCACTTTTTACCGAACGCATCGTAGTGGCCACCACCTGAAAATTGGGGTAATGTTTCAACGCCTCCTGAATCATCGCCTTGAAACTTTCCACCGGCAGACAGGTCAAATTGTCATCCACTCCCCCGATTTCCAAACCGAGACAGGCGGTGAAATCTTCCTCATTGCCGATCATGACATCCACATATTCAGCGATCTGCTTATTCACCTCCTGCGCCCGTGCTTTGCCGCCGATGCTCTTCCACAAACTGGCCCGGTAGTTCAAATCGTAACTGGTCACCGTGCCGTATTCTCTGGCCTTTTTCAGAGCCTCGACCGCCACCAGCGCAGTGGTTTCCGACAAAGCGGCAAAAATGCCGCCGGTATGGAAGTGGCGGACACCGTATTTCCCGAAAATCTCATCCCAGTCGATCATCCCCGGTTTGAGTTGAGATACCGCCGTATTGCCCCGGTCGGAACAACTTTTCGCCCCCCGGATGCCGAAACCGCGCTCCACGAAATTCAAACCGTTACGCACACTGCGGCCGATACCGTCATCCGCCGCCCAGCGGATGAAACGGGTATCCACCCCGCCCTGCAAGATGAAATCTTCCACCAGACGGCCGACCGGATTATCCGCCAATGCCGTCACCACGGCACTGCGCAGACCGAAACAGCGGCGCAATCCGCGAACCACATTATATTCGCCGCCGCCCTCCCAGACTTTGAATTGCCTTGCCGTATGAATCCTGCCGTCACCGGGGTCGAAACGGAGCATGATTTCCCCCAGACTCAAAGCATCAAAGGCGCAACTTGCCGCCGGTTTGTATTTCAACATCGTCTTACCTCACCAAACTGTTTTTCAACTCGACCGCCCCGGCAACCGCCTGCCGGATGGCATCCCAGTTATTATTTTCGATATCCGCACTTTTGCCCAGATAAGTACCGCCGACTGCCACCACCTCATTCACCGCCAGATATTCAGCGGCATTGGCGGCAGTCACTCCGCCGGTCGGCATGAAACGGATTCCCCGGTGCCGGTAGGGAGCGATGATCGACTTGAGCATTTTCACCCCTCCGGCCTCCCCGGCGGGGAAGAACTTCAGAAATTTGCAGCCGAGGTACATCGCCTGTTCCACCTCTGACGGGGTGCAGACCCCCGGAGCAAAAGCAAAGGCGTTTCTGACCGCCTCACTGACCACTGCCGGATTGAATCCGGGGGCCACGGCGAACTTCGCTCCGGAGTCAAATGCCCGGTTTAATTCATCAATATCCAACACCGTACCCGCGCCGAGATACAATTCCGGAAAACGTTTTGCCGCTTCGGTGATGATCCGGGATGCCGCCTTAGTTCGGAAAGTGATTTCAGCGGCAGGCAGTCCGCATTGCATAAGCACTTCGCACATTTTCAAGCCGCGGTCAACGTCATTAAGCACCAGCACCGGCACGATACGGATTTTTTCCAGAACCGCAACCGCATCCGCACAATTCTTTTCAAAACTCATCTGCCGATTCTCCTTTTGATTTCCCGTAACTTCTGTGCTTCGGGCAACTGTTTGTAAAAATGATCCAGCGGATAACAGCCGGAAATCATGCCGTTCCTCGGCGCACTCGTGCAATCTCCGAATGTCCGGCAGATACGGCACCGGTCAAGCCCCCTGCCCGCCAGAGTATCGGCACATATTTCCGGGTAGGCAAGTACCATGCGCCCGATACCGGCAAAATCCGTTTCCTGATGGGCAATGGCATATTCCGCGGCATAAGGCAGATACTCCTGCAAACAACTGTAACCGGCTCCCACGATCAGCATTTCCGGAACTTGGCTTTTCAACACCCTCACCGCTTTGAGATGGCGGGAAACATTGTAAAGCGGATGCTCCGGCATCTCATAACCGTCAGTTACCGGATAATATGCCGGTCGTTGCAAATGGACATTGTAATAAGGACTGCCGACCGTGGCACAAATCAGACCGACACCGTATTCCTGCATCATTCTGACCAGTTTCACCGGTTCAGTCAACTTTTCATCCATATCCAGACCGCTGCCGTCACCGCCGAATGCGTAAGGGTATTCCCCCTGCCACGGCATCGCCTCGCCGACCCCGTCACTGCCTTTGACAAAGGGCATGATGTCAAAAATGCTGATGCGGGAAGACAACTCCAAACCCGGAGCGGCTTGCTGAATTCCTTCGGCGATCTCCCGGAAAAACCGGGTGCGGTTCTCAAAAGAACCGCCGTAGGGCCCCGGCCGGTCAAAGGCGGAAAGAAATTCATGCCCCAGATAGCCGTGGGCCAGTTTGATATCCACGAAATCGAATCCGGCCTTTCGGGCGATCACCGCCGCTTTGACGAAATGGGCAACGATGTTCCGCACTTCCCGGTCACTGACCACATTGGCAGGCGAATTACCGAATTTCTTATCCAGCAACGGGTGACTGTAAGCGGTCACCGATTCCAGCAGATCATCCCGGTGCGGGTGGGAAAACCGCCCGGAATGGGTCAACTGCAAACCGATCACCAGATCATCTGCCGTGCCGAATTTCGCCTTGTGGGTCTGCCGCATTTCCAAACAGAGTGTTTTCAGCGATTCCGCCGTATTTTCAGAAATCATCAACTGCCGGGGGTTGCTTCTGCCCGACTCCATCACGGCGGCCGCTTCCGTGCCGTAAATCAGTTTGGCACCGCTTCCGGCAAAATTCAACCACCGGCGGCGGGTGAATTCCGATGGGTTGCCGTCTGCCGCACAATCCCAGCCTTCCATCGGCAGAATTGCCCAGCGGTTGCCGATGGTGCGCCCCTTGAAATCCGCCTTGCGGGCGAGAGCCGCCGAACCGTCTGCGGGAATATTTTCCGCCAGAAAAATGTCGATATTCTCACTTTTCAAATAGGCGGCAAATTCCCCGGCACTTTTGAATTCAGTAACTTTGCGAAAGTGCTTTGCCATATTCAGAACCGTTTCCCTTTTTTCAGATGGATTATCAGCATCCGGCAATCTTCCAGCACATGATAGTTGTGCAGAAGTAAAGCATCAAACTGGATGGAATCACCAACAGTAAGGATATGGGTTTCATCGGGCAGAGAAAAGCGGATTTTGCCCTCCAGCACCCAGCATAATTCATAATCGTCACGGTGCAATTCGGGGGTGGCCAATTCCGCCCCGGCCGGAGCATTGGCATACATGACCCGCATATTGCCGTAATCGACCCGGTTGATCCGGAAATCCCCGGAAAGGTAACTTTCAGCCTTGACCTGATGGGAAATGCGGTTTTCCGCCAGCGAAATGAAGTCCGACACGGTCAGACCGAATACCCTTGCCAACCGGAAAAGGGTATCGATTTCGCCCTTGGTCTGATTGCGTTCAAGTTTGGAAATGACACTGGCGGAAACGCCGCTTCTTTCCGACAGATCAGCGATGCTGTATTGATGCTGTTTGCGCAACTCCCGCAAAATGGAAAAATCACAAATCATATTTTCTCTCCGTAATTTCCGCCATTGCGGTATTCCCGCCAGACGGTTTCAAACCATCCATCACTCTGCGGCACCGGACGGCACTCCTGCCAGAATAATTCCGGATAGCCCGATGCCCCGAAACCGCAAACCATCAAGCAGTTGCGGAATGCTTTGTTTTCCGCTTTCATCCGCCACTTTTCCGGCAGAAGCGGTGAAATCCTTTCCCCGTTTTCATCCAGCACCAGCGAACCTCCGCGCGAACCGGTATAATCTATCTGCATCAGAATCGATTCCAGATAAAAGATATGCGCCAGACACAAGTAAGCGTTGCGTAAAACTTCGACCGCCTCTTGAGGCGTGGCGTGCTGTAACCCGTCATTGGCGATGCGCTGATATTGTTTATACCCCTCATCCAGTGCTTCCGTAACGCCGGATGCCTCGCGGATGAATGCCCCGTGGCGGCTCATCCGGCGGGCAATTTGCGCTCTTTCACTCTGCCACTGGTATTGCATGGGCATATTCCGGCGCAACTCCAGCAACCTCAATTCTTCAGCGGCGATCCGGTCAAATTCCGCCTGATCCATCGAATCACTGCGGTAGGTCGCGGCAATGAATTCCGCCGCGCGGAATGCCCCGGCCTGCCCGGCATTGAGTGCCGCTCCGCCCGGTCTGACCACCCCGTGCGAACCATTGACTTCACCGACCGGGAAAAGGTGGCGCAAATTGACGGATTCCCACCAGATGTTCCCCGCCAGACCGCCGTTGTTGTGCTGGGCGCAGACGGCGACTTCCAATGGTTCAGTTTTCAAATCTATGCCGAAACTTTCGAAGAGTTCCAACGCCGGAAGATTCATCTTTTCCAGCCTTTCTGCCGGAGAACCGCCCTGCGCCCCGGAACGGGTCAGATATTCCCGGCATCCGGCGGAAAATTCCGGTAAAGCGAAATCATCCGGATCACGCCGGTAATCCAGAAAGACCCGGCGGCCCCTTTCCACCGTTTCAATGTAGGTGAAAATGTCGATCAGCGATGATCCCGGCACCTGACCGGCGGCAAACGGCCACTGATAACCTTTCAGAAAAACCGCATTATACATTTCCGTTGCCGAGGCAAAATATTCCCGCAGAAATTCCCGTTCATCCCCGCCATCGGCATCCGTGGAAATGAACCGGGGCAACACCTGCATATAACTGCCGGAAACATTCCAGCGGAATTTGACCGCCGCCAGACCGAATTGACTTTCCGCCAGATTGCACGCCCTGCCCCCGGCTTCCAGAGCCACGCCGATCGCCCCGGTATGGGCAACCGGATAAACACTGGTGTCATACATTCCGCCCGGCCCGCCGGTGGCAAATACGGTATTTTCCGCTTGAATGCACTCAAATTCACCGCTTTGTGCATCGATGAATATTGCCCCGCAAACCCGGCTTTTCGCCTTATCGGTCAGAAGTTTCACCACCACTTTGTTTTCAAAGACGGCGATTTGCCGCCGGTGAAGTTCAGCAATCAACGCCCGGCACATATCCCGTGAAGTATACGGCCCGCAGCTGGTCGCCCGCCGCCGGGGGTCATGATCGGTCTTGTAACCGGCATACTGCCCGTAAAGATCATGCGGAAACGGCACACCCAGAGAGACCAGATGATGAAATCCCAGCGTGGAAAGGGCCGCTTCCACCAGAGCGATATCCCCGTGGACAGCCCCGCCGGAAGCCAGATCCAGAGCCATATCGTAAGGTGAATCGGCCTCTTTGCCGTACATTCCGAGTTTGTAATAGGTTTGCTTGTCACTGCCGGTATTTATGGATGTACCCATATTCAGCCCTTCGGTGTAAACCGCCAGATCAGTCACACCGAGCGCGTGAAGCCGTACTGCGGCACACAATCCGGCGGCCCCGCTGCCGATAACCAGAGTATTAAGCTTTTTCATCATTCAGAATCTTTCAATGGCTAAACCGCCGTCAATATTTATCACCTGACCGGTCGAATAGGCCAATGCACCATCGGCCAGCATCGCCACGGCCCGGCCGATATCCTCCGGCATCCCCCACCGTTTCTGCAAGGTCAAGCCGCCGGAGATCATCTTATCATATTTATCGGCCACTGCTGATGTCATATCGCTTTTGATCACACCGGGGCGCAACTCATAAACGGCGATATGCTCATCAGCCAGACGGACAGCGAAAAGTTTGGTTGCCATAGCAACTGCCGCTTTGGAAAGACAATATTCCCCCCGGTTGATACTGGCGAAATCCGCCGACACACTGCCGATATTGATAATGCACCGGAATTTACCATCCTTGGCGGCGATCATCCGTTTGGCGGCCGACTGGGAAAGGAAAAACGGCCCTTTCAGATTGATCGCCATCACCCGGTCGAAACTTTCACTGCTCATATCCAGCAGGTCACTTCTCACTTCGGGGGCGACCCCGGCGTTATTGACCAGAATATCCAGCGTGCCGAATTGCCGGATGAAATCCTCCAGCATATTTTCCCGCATTGCCGCATCGGCGACATCACAGGCAAAAAAGGCGAATTTTCCCGGAAATTCCGTTTGCAACTCCTTGAGGAATGCGACTGTTGCGGCATTTTCCGAGCGGCCGCAAAAGCCGACATTGTGTCCGTTTTTGGCCAGTTCCCTGACGATTCCCGCCCCGATACCGCGCGTGCCGCCGGTAATCAGAATATTACTTTTTTCCATAAGCCGCTCCTGTTGCGCACTTCATCCCGCTAAAATATACTCCGCATGAAGAGTTTTGTCAAGAATTTTTATTCACCATTTACGCTTATCGTCCTTGATTCTGGCACTGTAAGGGCGGTAGGAATCGCTTTTCCAGATTTTCTCTGCCGGGGAAAATTCCGCCGCCGACATGACTTTGACCGCATAGGGGGCGAAATCGACTGTCACTTGAGAATCAACGACTTTCAGCGGTTCATTTTCATAGATAACATTCAACTTATCTTCATTCATTCCGGTAAAAACCGCCTTTACCGCTTCCGGAGATTCATTGATGGCGATATAGTAACGTTTACCCTCAAAATCTTTCACGATGAAACGGATTTTTTCCTCATTGCAGACCACGCCGTGACCGTCAACCATTCTGGCGGTAAGCACGGGGGTAAGGTAGGTCAGTTCCAGAGTGACCCGGCGCAAACCTTTCCAGAACTCATCCGGCACATGGAGCGTATAGCCCAGCCAGTGATACTGGATCCCGGTCGCCCCGTGGCAAATCGCATTGAATGCCATGAAACGGCTCTCTTCCCATGAGGGATAATATATTCCGGGTATCTGATCGGCGGGCAGACCGGGAGCCTGAAAATGTTTCCAGGCAAATCCCTGCAGGATCATCCATACCGGGCGGCGGAACTCCACGGCCTGCATACAGCGGTCGGTATGTTTGCCGACTGCGGTCATGGTGCGGTCTTCGACCATGTCGCCGTGGTTGGCTCCCAGCGGATAGATATCCACGCCGAAAACGTCGCAGATACGGGTGGCATATTCCCGTTTGGCTTCCATGGTGCCGCAGGGTGATTCATTGTACCACGAGGGGTGATAGGGGTCAAGTTTCCGGATATCCTGATAGACCTCTTCCATCGGTTCGATCTGAACTCCCCGCCACATGGCTTCATCCGGGGCGAAATAACCGAAAAAGTACGGGTGATCCCGGTGTTGCACGATCAAATCGCACCATTTTTTTCTTTCGGCCTCTTTTTCCTCCGGGGTATTGCCCTCAAAGGCAGTCGGTAACTCAATGACACTCAATATCTTATGCTTTTCGGCAATTTTCAGTAAAGAAAAACGGTACGGGTCATCGCGCGGCAGCAGGAAAACGTTGAAACCGGCTTCCTTGAGAAATTCGATATCTTCATCCCGGTCGCCGCGATTGGTGAACCACCAGTGGCCGATCTGGAAAAACGGTTTGCCGTTGAGCAAAGTTACGCCGTCATCCCGGAACGTAACTTCGACCGGATTGGGCGGATAATGGCGGATGGGTTTGACTTCGGAATATATCTCTTTGTTTTCAGCGTTGAAAACTTTCAAGGTCAATTCAAAGGATTTGCCCATTTCCGGAACGGGCAACTCAAACCTTTTATCCTCATCCGCTTTCATATATTTGAATTCTTTAATACCACATTCATAATCGGTCAAACTCAAAATGCATGAGGCGGCTTCCGGAGCAAAAAACACCACTTTACCGGTGATTTTCTCTGCCGGATTGGTGTGAAACACCCCGTCACGGTAGTTAAAAGGCATATCCAGTTGGATCTCCCCGATATTCCGCTTTTCCACAGCCAACTCAAGTTTGAAATTATGCAGCTGGACTTTGGCTGGCCCTTTGGCTTCCACTGCGAAACGCACCGTTTCATGTCCTTCGGGCACCTGAAATGAAAGATATTTCACATGATAAAAACTCATGCAATCCAGAAAATTGGGCGTACCGGCGAAACGCTGACCCTGCAGACCGATGATCTGATTGCCCTCTTTGTCGATCGGATAGACCCGGAAATAGTGTGTCGTTGCGGCATCGCCGAATCCGGGAACGCCATGCACCGTATAGGAGATGCGGTATTTGGCCGATGCTTCCACCCTGACCGCTTCACTGACGGCACGGGCGACCGGCCCGTCTGCCGGGGCGAAAAGTTCCAGCACGGTCTGATTTTCCTCATTGGCGGTGATCTGTGCGCCCTGCTCCAGTTGCCAACCGGCGAACTCCGTTGAAAAAAACTGTTCTTCCATTTGTCAAACTTTCAGATAGTTCTGTTGATATTCATTATTGTCCGGAAGTGATAAGCATTTCCTCTTTCACTTCGTAAAGCAGAGTTTCTCCGGCGGCGAAACGTTTGTATTCCGCGATCATGAAGTCCGCCATACGGTGAACTTCATCATTTATTGACCCGGCAATATGCGGAGAAAGAAAGACATTGGGCAGAGTATACAATTCCGAATCCTCTTCCGGCGGTTCCGGAAAAGTGACATCGAGCAATGCGGTCAGATCCGGACGTTTTTTCATCACTGCGATCAACTCATCCTCTCTGACCTGACGCCCCCGGCCGGTATTGATGAATACCGCCCCCTCACGCATGGAAGCCAGATGCGCCCCGGTGATTTCCCCGATATTGTCATTGCGGTCAGGCAGATGGTTGCTGACGACCATGGCGGTTTCGAATGCCTCATCCAGCGAGACCTTCCTTTCCGCCCGGCGGGAGGGGATCATGATGACCTTGAGATTGAAATTACCCAGCAACTCCCGCAGTTTATTGGCCACGGCACCGTCACCGATCAACACCACAGTTTCACCGTAAGTGCCTCTGCCGCGCATACTCTGATTGAATTTTTCCCGGCAATTCAAAGTTCTGGCATAGCGGAAATACCCTTTCAAACCGAGCAATATCTGCCCCAGACAGAATTCAGCCACGGGTATCGCATTGGCCTGCCATGCACTGCAAAGCGTGATTCCGGCGGCGAAACACGGCCGGGCAAAGGAATCAGTTGCCCCGGCACCGTAAAAGACGGCTTTCAACTCCGGCATCCGGGCCAGCACTTCCGCATCGAGCGGCGGGATGCACCAGGTGGAAAAGACCACTTCCACACCGGCAAGTTTACCGGCAAGAATATCTGCCTTATTGAATATACCGTCATAAAGATCGGTGATCGTGGAAATTTCTTTCAACTGCTCCGGAGTGTAGACATAATCGATTATCTCCGGTTTTTCACTGATGATCGCTGCCTTGTATTTTTTCATAACTCTTGTTTACCATTATTTAAAATCTATTAAAGTGAATGCGCTCTTGGGAAGAGGGGAAAAACTTCTTTTCACGGGAAAAGAGGTTTTTCCCCTCTCCCCAAACCCCACTCCTCTTTTCAAGAAAAGCGGTATTCTTTGTTCAGTTTCAATCGTAGTTTTTGGTGTCAAAAAATGCAATGATGAGATAACTGTGCTTACCAGCAGTTCTATCAAGGTAAATGAGTGTGCGGTGGACAAGGAAAACTTTCTTTTCACGGGAAAAGAGAGTTTTCCCTTTCCCCCGCGCCCCCTTTCGCTTTCAAAGAAAAGCGGGGTACTTGGTTTCAACTCAACCCGATGCCTGTCTCTCTTTTCCTCCTTTCATTTACGGAACCATCCAGGTTTGACCGCCATTATCTGAATAGATCAGCCGCCGGGTGGTGGCAAAATCGTTGCGGTAGAACCAGAATGTAGTGTAACTTTGCAATGACAACCAGATCCGCCCCTGCGGAGAAATGGTCAATTTATGATAGTATACACTGTAATCCGAGAAAAATGGTGCCACCAGCACCCGCGGCGCACTCCACTGATCCGCGGCCGCCGGTTTGGTCAACTCCGACAGTACGATATAGTACCCGCGCGGGAAACGCACCTCATCGATCGCCGTTTGCCGGTAAACCAGATGCAGAATGTCATTCTGATCGCACACCGCTCCGGCATAAGTCATGCCCCGTTGACCGCCCAGCGTGGCCGCCGGAGTCCACTGCGCACTGGAAGCCGGATTCAAACTGCGGGAATAAAAGAAGGTCGAACCGTGCGCACCGATGAAAAGATGCAGAAATCCCTTGCTGTCACTGATGATCGACGGCGTATTGTGGATGTCATTGGCCGGAGGACCGAAACCGACCAGCACCGGAGTACCCAATTTACCGGTCGCCCGGTCAAAAGTGGCAACGTAAGTAGGAACCCCTTTGATGCTCCGGTCATTGGGGTCGGAAGCCTCGCCCCAGGCAATATGAACTTTGCCGGGCGTGGAAACCAGCGAATGAGCCATTCCGGAATGCAGACTTATACCGATACATTTATCCGTCACCGGCACCATGTGGGTGAAAACGATTTTCCCATCCCTTTCTTCCGGAATCAGCAATGTGACATCATTGGTCTGCCGCCAGAAAGTCGCCGCCGTGCGGCCGGAAGTTTTGTTGAAAAGCAGAATCGGCGGCGGAGTTTTCCCCGGATTGTGTCCGGTGAAAACTTCGATATCGGCATAGGTCGCCGGAACCGGGAAATCCACGGCTTCAAAAGTCCGGCCGTGATCTTTGCTCCACAGCAACTTCGGAGTTTTACGGTCAAAGGAAGCAAGGAAGTAGACTCTGCCGTTGGCATCCGTGGCGATCTTGGTGGAAAGCGGCCGGGGAATATCACTGCCATCGGCCATTTTCCCCTCATGCCACACCCCGTTGTCAAAGTAGTAAAAGTGGAAAAAGCCATTGACGATATCAATACAGTAACGTCTGCCTTCGGCATCGAAGTAAGGTTCACCCTGCGGTGTCCAGGCGCGGATACCGTAATCATCGTAATTGCGGTAGGGAGTCATGACCAGCGGCATGGATATCTCTTTGCCATCCGGCTCCGCAGTGGGATTCATGACCACCGTGGAATAAGTGGATATGCCCAAGGCTCCGGCCCGGATGCGGGCACTGCGTTTCACCTTATCGGCATCTGCAGAACAGGTGACCATCACCTGACGGCTCTGGCGCGGCGGGATATAAACCCTCGTTTCAGCAAAAGAGATAAAGGGAGCCGCCCCATCGGGATATTCGGCACTCAACTCAACGGTCATGCCGGAAGTGCTGTTGTTTTTCAGGGTCAAAGGGAATTGCGCCGTGCCGGAAGCCACCCAGATTTCCCGGTAAAAAGGCCGGAGCATCGCCCGCACTTCACCGAAACGGAAGTAACTGCCCGCCCGCGGAGTCCATTGTGCCGCAAAAGAGGAATCCTCACCGCCTCTGACGTGCGCCCAGCGGGTCAATTCATCAATTTCCACCACGCCGGAATAGCGTTCAAAAGCCAGCCGGTAAAGACCGGTGCGTTCCGGGTCTGCCGCAACCGGGATACGGGCATTGCCTTGAGCATCGGCAGTTGCCGAGGTTACTTCATTGCCGTTATTATCCAATACCCGAATCTTACTGTGGGGTACGCATTTACTCAAATCGATGGTAAAGGCCCCCTTTTGCACCGGGAAACAGATCTCTCCGGCCCGGTGCGGGGATTTCAGCACGATCGGTTCAACGTGCCGGGCATCGCGGTGGGCGCGGGAAATTTCGATCACATATTTAAGTTTATCGGTCTCCACCGCCCAGGTAAAAATTTCCCCGTATTGATCATTGGGGGAAATCAGGGTCAGAGCGTAGATGCCTTCCGGCATATCCCGGCCATCCAGCCGGATGATATGGGAACCTTTACCGCGGGCAGTCGCCGGCACCAGCGTATCGAGCAGAACTTCACGGTCGGGCGAGAAAAAGAGCACTCTTACCGGCCGGGGCCCGGTTTGGACGAATACATTTATCCGGAAATTGCCGCCGCCATAGAAATAGGCTCCGCCGCCGCCGCCGAGATGATACGGCATTCCCCGGTCGCCGATCGCCACGGTGGGATGCACCACCAATTCAGCCATTGCCGGGAAACAAACCGACAGCACAATGCCCAAAACGGATAATAATTTTTTCATGACAGCCCTTTCCTCCTGGTTGTTGATGATATGTCGTTCAAAAAACCGTATTGAATTCTATTCCGGAAATCCGTTTTTAACGGCATTTTGTTTCCCAAAATTCAACATTTCGCTAAAAATATAGCATCAGAGAAATTTTTTACAACTGTTTTTCCGGATTTTCCGTACTTTTTTTCAAGAAATTCTCCCGGTGGGCAAAAAAAATTCCGGGTGAACTACCACCCGGAAGAGCAAAAACAATATCTTTTATTGCGCCACAGACACTTGCGGAGAAGTGATCTCCCCGGTGCCGTAAATGGCAAACCCCAGTTTGGCAAAATCGTAACTCCGTTTGGGAATGTTCCACCGGCGGATATTGAACTGCTGCCATTGACCGGTAAGTTCAAACCGCTGTAACACAAAAAGCGTTTTTTCGCCGTTGCTTTCCACATTGGCGAGGATCAGCAAAGTGCCGCTGCCTTTGGCCCGCACCGAGACCGCCAGCCGGTTGCCGCTGATATCAGCAAAAGAAAACTCCCGCTGACAGAATAACTGCACACTGCCCCACTTATTCCCCGGCGTGGCAAAACTGAAACTTTTTCCGCCGCCATCAACATCTCTGATACCGGCACTTCCGGATGTGAATTCCACCTTTCCGGCGGCAGTCAAATCCCAATCTTCCGGCAGTATCTGCGGATCAAGCACCAGACTTCTGCTCCGGAAATAATTCATCTTCACCGCAGTAACGGGAACTCCGGCGGCAAAACCGGCATTGGGCAGCCAATTATCCGCTGCCATCACTGCTCCGCAAAACCAAGCGACTGCCAACAACCATACTTTTTTCATCATCGTTTTTCCTTTCCAGTTTATTTTGTTTGGATCATATAAGCGGCCGCAGCCTGTATGAAAAAGACCGTTCCCAAATCCCGTATATAATAAGGATTACGCCCGGAACCATCCGGCGGCATGACCTTTTCGATAATCACTCCGGTCAATGAGGTATCTTCCGGAGCGGTCAACTGCATTCTCATACAGAAATTGATACACTTTCCGGCCAGAGAGATGAAATGATCTGATTCACCGAATTTCGCCCGTTCCATGAAACACAGTGCGGCACACGCACTGCCGCTGGCGGCATGACCGAATGAATCCGTATTGAAATCCGGATAAGTTCCCCGGAATAATCCGCCGTCGTGCCGCAACGCATTTTCATACCACCTGACCGCACGGAAAAAGATTTCTTTATAACGTTCATCTCCGGTATATCCGAATAATTCCGCCATCGGCCTGCCCCACCAGAATGCGTGACGCGGATGAATACTGCCGGTCGCTTTGACACAAGGATGATACTTTATCCAGTTGCCCTCCGGCCCTTCATCCCGGAGTAAGGTTTCCGCCGTAGCCAGAGCGATATCCCGGTAAGCGGTATTGCCGCAACGCAAATAACAGCGGTAAAAAATACAATCATCCAGCAACGGGCGGCTGGCATTGGGCAAATCGGCAAGCACTTTGAATGTGCGGCTTCTGATGTCATAAGTATCCTGAAATCTGCCCTCATCCGGCAGCCACGCTTTGCGGGCGATCCACGCCGCCGCATCCAGAGCGGCTTTTTCATAACGTGCTTCACCGAGCATATCGGCAAGCATGAAGAGTCCGTCGAGCGATTCCAGAATGGCGGAAGTATTCACCATCTGCGGGTCATCCTCAAAAGCCAGCAGCAATCCGTCATCCCCGCCGCCATGCAACTGATTGGCGAGCAGAAATCCGGCACATTCAACGGCATAATCAAGATATTTACGCTCACCCAATGCCTGTGCGGCAAGGCACAATGCCTTTATCCCCTGCCCGGTATGCCAGACGGGGCAGAAAGTATCCCACTGTTTTTCCGCCAGAGAATACTCCCCGCGCAATGCGCCATTCCAGAAAGTATAACCGAATTCCTTACTGTGTTCACCCGGCGGAGTATTATCCCTGACGATGGCACTCTCCGTCAAAAAACGCAATGCCGCCACCAATGATTTCTGTAACATTTTTACCTCAAAATTTTTGATATGGATCAATATTGTTCTTTCTGCACCAGTCGGAAAATTCTCCGGCGGCGATCACAGTCGATGCCGTTATGCCGATGATGCCGCTGCGCCGGTAGAATGTTCTCTGCATCCCCGTCGCACCGAAATCCAGCACTCTGGTCGGATGTTGACAACCGAATACCCCGTAATGCGGATAGTTGCGCTCCAGCACTTTCAAAAACTCATCGACTGCCTCTGCCAGCGTTTGCCGGTTGCCGCGGATACAGATTTTACCATCTTCAATAGTTATGGAAGTTTCATCGGCTTCTTCAACGATGACTGAACCGGTATCTCCGGAAATCACTCCCGGTTCACCGCCCCGGTGGATACGGTAATAGAAGCGGAAAAATTCCACGATCCTCCGGCTCTGCCGGTAAGCCGACTCCCCGCGGGCTCCGATACGCAGAAAGCCCTCCCGGACAAATTCAAACGCGGCCGCCTGATCTGCTTCACATTGCCAGAGCGGATTTATGATCTCAAAGACCAACTCCGTACCGGCGGCAACTCTTTCCGGCAGAGCCGGGAGATTTTTCAACCGCCAGTTGCCGGATATCTGCAAACCGGATATGTCGTAACTGCCGTTGAAACGAACTACCCAGCGTGTACGGTCATAATCACGCACCAATTCTGAAGTGTACTCAACTTCCCGCCCCGATCCGGGCAGAAGTGCCACCATATCCACCGGCAGGAATGAAAGCGGCGGCAATTCCGGCAGTTCCAACCGGGAACCATTGACCGTGATCCGGTGATCATTCACCGCCAGCAGCGGAGTCACACCAAAGTAATCACTATCCACAGTCAACACCCCTTTTCTGGCTTCAGGATGGAAATTGACCACGGCGATCACGCCATTGCCCGGTTCACCGTAACGGGCAAGCTGCAAAGCATTGTCACATGAAGCCGCCACACACTGACGGTAACCGAGATTCTGGATTCGCGCCAATTCATCCAGACTCTGCACCGATTCTTTTACCCCCATGATCTCGCCATTCTGACGGATGTTGAAAAGCACCCCCAGCAAAATCCGGCTGTGATGCAGATAAACGGCCGAATAACGCAACAATTCCGGTGCTTCATCCCCGAAACAGTTGCCGTCAGTCGGCGGCATGGCAAAGAATGTGGTCGGCTTTTCACCATGCAGTCTGGTCTGTTGACGCAATTTGTTCCAATCGGATACCGTCAGATAAAATTGCTGTTCATGAATGGTGTTGGCCAATCTGGCACTGCTTTGAGTACCGGCGCGGGCAGTGTCGGTATTGCCTGCCGCCGCACTCCGGAAACGGGTGCCGTTGGGCAGCCGTCCCAGATGATCCAGAAATGCCGCCAGAGCCGTAACGTGAGGCAGATATGCGCCTTTTTCATCAAACGCATTGAGCCATCCGGCATTGTTCCTTTTGCGTGAGGTATAGAAATACCCCGCCAGATCGTAACTGAAACAACTTATCTGCCTATGGGTATTCAACAAACGCTGTGCCTGTTGCACCAAATGATGCTGATAACTGCTGAAATACGGCATCATCACCTGATCGGTCACGCCGCGTTTCCAGTAATTGGCCCAGAAAACGATGCCGTTGTAAGATTCATCGGCCGTGATGACCGAATCGGGGAACAACCGGGCATGGCGCACGTCACACCACGAGGAAATATAAAGCCCCGGTGCGACACCCGCCGCCAGAAATTTGTCGATCGACCTCGCCCGGCCGGCAATGAAATGACGGTGATTGACCGCATCGCCGCCGTAAGGGATATTCGCTTTGGAGAATTCCGACATCAAATCCGGATCGGCCGACCAGTTGCCGACATTACTGCCGCTCTCATAAAACCACGCCCACGAAGAACGCATCCGCCGGGAGAGTTCCGGATAGGAAAAGTCATTGCGCCGCTGTAAATATACCTGGTTGTTCCACGGCAGAGGCATGGCGATATTGCCGTATATCCCCGGATCGACCTGCGGATCAAAGCGGTAAAATTCCGGATGGGCGGCATGGAAACGATCCACCCCATCGGCTTCAGCATAACGGGGATCAAACGGGATCACTTCAAAGGTAAATCCGCCCCTGCCGGTATCGCTCATCGCAGTTCGTACTTTCAAAGATATGGCATCCGGAGAATCCATCCCCCGGCGCAAATCACCGCACAAAGATTCCGGAGTCAAAGCCAGCATCATGCCGCTGTTGCGGTTGAAGCCCATGACGACCGGCATGGCGGTCAATACACCATTGAAACTGAACCGGTAAAACGGAGTCACCACCGGCCGGGTACTCAAACCGTCAAAACAACGGGTCCACTGTTCCTGACCGTTTTTGCGCAAAGTCACCGTAATTTCCAGAAACGCCGGCATGACCGCCGCTTTTCTATCCAGTGACAAACGGCATATCAACCGCCGGTCAAGTTGCGAAAAATCCATCCGGAATGCCGTACCGTATTTCGGGAAAGTGCCGGAAACAAAATTTTCTCCATCCTGCGGATCGACCGCCGCGAGCAACGGCAGAGTTTCCCGGCGGTAAGGCACTTGAATAGCGGTAAGTGAATCCGCCGGATCGAATACGACCGCCAGACCATTGCCGAATGAAAGCTCCAGTGTGTACTCTTCTCCGCCGCAAACGATCCGTTTCCGGTAGATACGGTTATCCTCTTCCCAACTGCCGGAAGCAAATTCCACCGCATCATGCCGGACACGGCGGGGGGCCGGTTCAACTGCCGGAGCAAAGGACGCTCCACCGGCATTCTGCGGATCAAATTCCCGGTGATACCTCACTCCGGAATAGATGCGCAACTCATCCAGATCTGCCGACATCACCGCCGGATGACCATAATGGCCATTGGCAAACAGCAATTGGGTTATCCGGCTGGTCACCGCCGGATATTTCAATGCCGCCACAGCGATAACTTCTTTACCATCCAGATAAACTTTTCTGCCGCTACGGTCATAACAAAAGGCGATATGATGCCACCGGCCGACAAAATCCGCCGCATCCCGGATCACATATTGCGCAAGGGATGTTTGCACCGGCAGCGGATTCCTCTGCGGCCACTGCAAATGGCGGACGTGTTCGGCAAGTTCCAGAGTCAGAGTGTTGCCGTTACGGGATAATTTCAAATCAAAATCGCTGCAATCAGGGTACTGCCACGAGACGTCACCGATGATGAAAAGCGGAAATCCCTGCCACACCTGATCTTCCATCATTTCCGGAAGCGGACGGAAGAAAAATTCCACCGTACCTCTTTCCCGGTCAATGATCTCATTCATAAATTCGTAACCGAAGCCCAGCGGATAACGCAAGCCGCCATCCGCCCGCAGATAACGGTCACGCCCCAGCCGGATGGCACTGCCGGATCTGCCGGGTACGATTTTCCAATCACCCACGCCGAATGGCAGAGTATTCCCCCGGCTGAATAACGCCTGGGCCGAGCCGCCATCCATCGGAGCATAAAAGGTCAACACCGCTGAAGCATCCACTGCCGGAAGCGGAGCAACTTGCATATATGCCAATTCGATTTTGCCGTAAACATCAAACAGCAAACCAAACTCCTCCGGCATATCTGAAATATCACCGCAACGGTAATAACGCCACTGATCGGAAACCAGAAATGATCCGGCACTGCGGGAAATTTTACGGTCACTGCTTTCAATACGCAAGTGTATCGTACCCTCGCCCCTCGCCCAGAAGCCCCATTGCATCTTACTGCCCCGCCATGAATCGGCACGGTAACGGGCCACCGAAAGGAAACGGATGGAGCGATCCGCATTTTCCGGAGTATCGACTGTCATCGCCCGGTTGCCGCCGGGCAATTCAGTAAATCCGATATACCCGGTGATCCGGTCACTGCGTTGACCGGTAAGCAACTGCCAGTTGGTACAGATTTGGCCGCCGGTCAACTTCACCCCGGCATTCTCCGCCCTTGCACTCACCTCTGCCGGAGCATTTGCCGGCACAAAAAACAATTCCCGACTGCCATTCTCCGCCACCGGTACCGGCTCGACCCCGTAAACCGGAATCACCACCGTCAGCAGTAACAAAATTCGCCAAACAGCAACTTTCCTCAACACTTCGTCACCTCATTTCCACTGATAATGGTGGTTCTGATAGCCGGCTGGGGCATAATCAAATTTCAACACGACTTTGGTATTCTGCAAATGTGACACATGGCCGTCTGCCCACAAGATATTTGCCCCGTTATTATGCAGATCATGTTTATCCTTACTGCCGTTACCGACCAGCCAGACCCCATTGAGATTGTCGGCATCTTTGGTTTCCGTCAGGATCAGACAGGTCGAACTTCTGCTCATCTGTGAACGTTTCACCGGCTGGATACTGGCGGCTCCGCCGGAAATATAATGCGCTCCGGATGAATCCTTGAGCGATTGTGCTATCGCCCCGACCGAAACGTTGTTGTAACCGTAGGCAACGTAAGTGAAATTCGCCGGATAAGCACCGGAAGTGGAACTCAAATCTTTCAGAAAATTATCTCCGGTAAGGATCGAAGCCGCCGTCGGACAACGCCAGAATTCCGGTGAGCCGGGAACATATTTGGAACGGTAAAACTCATAAGCCCAGTTCCACGTTGTCCGGTTGAGATAACTCTCGGATGACGGCGGATAAAAATCGTCACTGGCATCACAATAACTGGCAAATGCCGTGCCGAATTGCCGGAGATTGCTCACACAATTTGCCTGACGCCCACGCTCACGGGCAGAGTTGAGGGCGGGGAGCAGAATTGCAGCAAGGATAGCAATAATCGCAATTACAACCAGCAGTTCTATTAAAGTAAATGAGTGTGCGGGGGACAAGGAAAACTTTTTTTCACGGGAAAAAAAGTTTTCCCTTTCCCCCGCGCCCCCTTTCTCTTTCAAAAAAAGCGGGATACTTTGCG
>SUWG01000041.1 GCA_015061625.1 Lentisphaerota bacterium
TTTTGCCCGTTAAGAGCAAAAGCCGAGCAACAATAGTTGCGAGGATGAGCGGAGGGCGAGCAATAAGCCGCGAGTGAATTTTGCAAAGCATTATGCGGTAAGGTCGCCGTCAAGTCAAGGCACAGACGAGGGAGCATACTATGTATGTGACCGAGGATGTGTCCGCCGACTTGACAAGAGATTACCCATAATGCAAAGCAAAATGAACGCAGGCGCAATAATTTTAGAGGAATTCACGCCCGGAGCAACTCTTTATCACGGGAAATCTCCGGCAAAAGGTGGGGAGTTTGAGGGGAGGAAAAGGCGTTAGCGTTTGCCTCCCCTCAAGCGAACAGGAGCCACTAAACGCTCCATAGGCAAATTAACGGCAACACTACGCTCAAAAGCAAATAAACGCTCCACCGGTTTGTTAACGGCAACAATACGCCCAAAAGCTAATAACCGCCCACAAGCCAATAACCGTCAAAAGCATTTGGCAGCGGCATATCTTTTTTATCAGAAAAAATCAAATCCGGTTTGACTTTTTCATGGTATTATACTATATTACCATACAAACAGATTTCAATCATCAACAATGGAGGTTCCGGTCATGCAGTCACTTTTCGATCAGGGTTTGGAAATATTGCTTGCCAATAAGAAAAAGCAGAGAGTTTTGCACTCATTCTTTGAGTATCAGGATCTCAAACGCTGTGAACGTGAGGCGATGCGTCAGGAAGGGCTTGATCCGGATGCCGCTGAAAATTCCGGAAAACTGCTTTGCCGCTGTGTGGAAAAAATGACTTTGACCATACCGCCCGGTTCAGTTTTCGCCGGTACGCAGGACGATGCTTTTTCACCGAGTTACGCTTTGATCAATCCGGCATTTACAGTGGAATCATTTGCCGGATATTGTGATCCGGTAGCCATTTACAACGATATCGAGCCGGGCGGCAGTGTTACTCTTGAGCGCATTGAGGCCGTCCGCAATTACTACCGCCGAACTCCTTATGTCAAAGAATTGACCGCCATTTATGAAAAGACGGAAAACTACACTTCGGAAGTCGCCTTTTTCATGGAACCGGTCACCGGACACATGATCCCGGATATGCGGGAAATTCTGCGTAAAGGTTTGAGTGCCATGGTCGCTGAATCCGCAATCGACACGCCCTTTATGCCGGTGATGCGTCAGGCCGCTCAAGCGGCAGAGATCCTGGCGGCCCGTTATGCCGGATTGGCGGAAAAACTGGCCGTCGAGCGTAAAGATATCCCCGGTGAAAGTGCCAGATTGACCCTGATCGCTGAAAATTGCCGTCAGGTGCCGTCAGGTGCGGCACTCAATCTCCAGCAGGCGATGCAGTCATATTTACTTTGCTGGCAGTTGATGTGTCTGGAGCAAGCCCCCAATCCCTATGCCTTTTCCGCCGGAAATATCGATCGGGTATTTGAACCTTATTTGAAAGATACCGGTTTTGAAACTGCGGTATCGCTGACCCGGCATTTGCTGGCTTTCTATATGGTCGGCAGCCGGGGCTGGGCGATTTCGCAGAATATTCTGCTCGGCGGCCGGGATGAAGCGGGCAACGATTTGAGCTGCGGCATGACGGACGTAATTCTGGAAGCCTTTTTCCGCTCCAATGCTCCGCAACCGGCATTGTCGGTCAAGATCCACCGCAACACTCCGGAAAAACTTTTCCGCAATATGGGCCGTTTCTATTTTACCGATGGAGAATTGACTCCGTCGCTTTTCAATGATGATATGATGTTTGAAGTGCTTGCCGGTAAGGGCATCGACAACAGCGATATGCCCGATTGGTCCGTGGCCGGATGTCAGGAACCGCTCATCATGGGCAAAGAAAACGGCAACACCACCAACAGTTGGCTCAATCTGGCCAAAATTCTGGAATTGACCCTCAATGACGGTCGTTCACTTTTGAGCGGCAAAAAAATCGGTCTGGGAATGACTGAATTGGGTTACGCTTCACTCAATGAACTTTATTGTGATCTGGAAAACGCCTTTTTCAAACAACTTGATCATGTGCTTGGTGTTATGGAAACTGCCGCCAATAGATGCACTCTGGCGATCGGCAGATGTGCCGCCCCATTCGGGTCACTGCTTTTCGGCGGTTTGAATAGCGGCCGGGATATGCGTGATCCGGAAAATCCCGGAGTGAAATACTGCTCCAGCGGTTGTCTTATCCACGGATTGAGTGTGGTGACTGATTCACTGACTGCGGTCAAATGTTTTCTGGCGCAAAATGGCGATGCCGCTGTGCTGCTTCAGGCTTTGAAAGATGATTTCGCCGGAGTTCCGGGCTTGCGGGCCCAGCTGCTTGCATACCCCAAATACGGCAGCAATCTGCCGGAAATCGATGGATTTGCCGCTGAATTGGCCCGGAAAATTTCGGAAAAGGTCCATGCGTTGCGCAATCCGGCCGGCAAGCCATTCATGCCTGATTATTCCACCCCCAGTACCCATTTGCTTTACGGTTACTGGGTCGGAGCCACGCCGGATGGCCGCTTATCCCGCACTATGCTCGGTTACGGTATCGATCCCCGGCCGGAAGCGGCCAACGGCGAATTGACCGATCAACTCATTTCTGAAAGAACTCTGCCCTTTGCCGCCATGCCCGGCGGTTATGCCTCGCATATCGGTCTGGCTCCGTCGCTCTTTGAGGATGCTGCAACTTGTGAAGAAAAGGGTATTTTGATGCGTGACCGGGTGATCCGGCCGCTTTTTGCTCCCAAAAGTGACGGCAGTGCGCCGTTTTATGTTTACTTCAACATCGACAGTGCCGCTCATTTACGCAAAATTCTGACCGATCCGGAAAAATATGTGCCGTCGGGCATTTACATCATGCGTATCCACGGTACTTTTGTCAACTTCCTTGACCTTGCCCCGGCCATTCAGGAAGATATCATCAAACGTCTGGAACGGAGCGAGAACGCATGAGTGACCTGACTGCTTCAGTCTGCGAACACCTGATCGAAGGTATCCTCTGCGGCAAATTCCCCCCCGGCAGCAAACTTATTGCCGAAAGGGATTTCGCCGAAAAATTTTCCGTCAGCCGGATCACGGTACGCCGGGCTTTCGCCCGTCTGGAAAATGCCGGGATCATCGTCCGCAAACGCCCCAGCGGAACCTATGTCGCCGATACATTTCAGGCTCATTGCGGCGAATTGAGAAGCATCGGTCTGATCACGGCTCTGCCTCATGAATTTTCCGGCAGTTTTGTCGAAGCCGTAAGCAGGTGTTGCGAAAATGAGGATATTCTGCTGGCTCTGGGCATCCCGCAGGATCACACTGTACAGGCCCAGTTGCGTATCGCTGAACGCATGGCTTTACGCGGGGTGAAAAACCTCATCGTCTGGGGGGCGGAAAAAAGCAGTGCCATGCAGTTCTTTGAGCGGTTGCGTATCCTCGGGGTGAATCTGGTCTTTTTCGATCAGGTCATCCCCGGAACTTTTGCCGACTATGTGGGATTGGATAATCTTCATGCCGTTTCATCTCTCGTCGATGCGGCGGTCAGCCGGGGGAAAACGCATTTGATCTTTTTGAATTATGCCGGTTTGGAAATTGATTCAAATATGGAGCGTGAAGCGGCATTCCGGCAGAAGATCGCCGGTTCCGGTAAAATCAGTGGCGAAGTGCGTTATCTGCCGTACAAAGCCGATGCCGCTGAAAGGCGTAAATTTGCCGCTGAATTATTCCGCGATATTTCAGCGGACAGTGCCGTTATCGGAGTCAATGCTCCATTGATCCGGAGCATTTTTCATGAAGAGATCCGGGAGTTCCCGGTATTCTGTATCGACCATATACCCAAACTGCATGAGTTGAATGTCACCGGGTTGGCCCAGCCCATCGCCGAAATGGCCGACTGTGCAGTGCAAATGTTGAAAAATCAGTGCCGCAAAGGTAAAAAATGGCAGTGCGAACACCGCCGGTTCAAAGGAGTGATGATCGCACCATGAAGATCTTTGCCAAAGGCTGGAGCATGAATAAAGACGGTCCCGGCCACCGTCGTATCTACTATCTCAAAGGATGCAATCTGCGTTGCTTGTGGTGTGCTTCACCGGAAAGCATTTCCGCAGACGATGAATTGCTCTTTTATCCGGATCGGGCCGCGGTGGATGAAAAACCGGATTTCCTCTGTCCGCATGGGGCGATTTCGGGAAAAAATCTTGACCGTGCGGTTTGCCGCAAATGTGTGAATAAAGAGTGCCGTTCTTTACATCACCGCTGCCTTGTATGGGCCGGGGAAAATGTGACCGTCGATGAGATCTGCCGGGAACTTGAAGCCTGCCGGAAAATGTGGGGAAATCTGGCCGGAGTGACTTTCGGCGGCGGTGAACCGGCTCTGCAAAGCGGTGAATTGCTGAAACTTTTTAATAAATTGCGTAAATTGAATATCCACACCGCTTTTGAGAGCAACGCTGTGCCGGAAGGTTTCAAAGATCTCGTCCGTGCGGCTGATCTGGTCATTACCGATCTTAAAGCCGGTTCGCCGGAAACCTTTTTCCGTTGTACCGGCGGCAATTTGGATACGGTCATCAGACATCACCTTTACGCCGCTGAAAGGGCCGGAGATCTGCTTATCCGCATACCTTTGATCCCGACTTTGAATGATTCAAAAGATGAATTTTTTGCCATGCTGGCGATTTTGGAAAAACTCAACGGCACCCGGATTTTGAACCACGGTGAACCGCTCGCCGTGGAGTTGCTCAAGTTTCATCACTTCGGTCAGGCCAAATATGCCGCTTTGGGAATCGCTTATCCGGCCGCCGCCCTGCCGGATGTATCGGCAGAAAAGATCGCGGAATATCAAAATATCCTTGCCCAATCGGGCATCAGAGTCGTGGAGAGTTGAATATGTTGACTTTAGGTATCGATTACGGAACTACCAAAAATGCCGTGGTGCTTTACGATCCGGATGATCCGCAGGATTTCCATGCCGTTTCCGCACCGCACCATGCCGCCGTTGAAACGCCGGAATTCCGGGCCGAACAGGACTTCAATAAGGTATGGCGATCAGTTTTGGAACTTATATCCCGGCTCCCGGCGGAAAAACTTGCTCAAGTGCGGGCCGTCGGACTTACCGGGCAGATGCACTCCGTGGTCTGTTGGAACGATGCTGAAATTTCCCCCGTCATCACCTGGCAGGATAAGCGCGCCTCCGCCACCGGAATTCTTGATACATTCATCCGGCGGAGCAATCGCAAACTGGCCGACGGCTTCGGTGCAGTTTCACTTGCCGCAATGAATCTTGACGGTTCTTTGGCCGGATATACCCATGCCGCTTCGCCGGTTTCCCTGATTGGGGCCATGCTTTGCGGTGATCGCAATAAGGTTTTCATGGAAGCTACTTTCGGTGCTTCATGGGGTATTTGGGATATGGCCAAAAATTCCTGGGATATGGATGCGGTAAGGAGTTTGCAGATCCCCCCGTCGATTCTGGCTCCGGTAACTCCGGTCGGCAGTTGCATCGGCCGCACCTGCGGCGTACCCGGATTGCCCGATGGTATTCCGGTTGCCGCCCCGGTCGGGGATAATCAGGCCTCGGTACTGGCTACGGCCGGGAATACCGGTGAAGAACTTTATCTCACTTTGGGTACCGGCGCCCAATTATCGGCCGTCGTCGCTCCGGGAGAATTGACTCTGCCGGAAAATTCTCCGGTGGAGTTGCGCCCTTTTACCGATGGCAGAATGTTGGCCGTTTATGCCCCGTTATGCGGCGGCAAAGCATGGGCCGCTCTGGGGAATATGGTCAACTCCTGTTTTACCGCACTGGGGCTTCCGCCTTTGCCGAAAAGAGAACTTCTGGATAAACTTGATGAAATCGCCTTGACAAATACCGCAAATGGGGTTACTTTTAACCCGTTGTTTCTTGGGCGGCGCAATGAACCGGATCTGACCGGGGAAATTTCCGGACTTACTCTGGAAAATTTCCGGCTGGAGTTTCTGGCTTCCGCTCTGGTAAAGGGCATGACCGGTGAACTTTTTGAGTTCTTCCCCTCATCATTGATCGCTTCAAGAAAGAGGGTGCTGGGCAGCGGAAATTGTGTGCGTTTCTGTGCCGCTGTACGGCAGGAGATCTGCCGCCGTACCAATGCGGAGTTGATCGTAAAACAACTATCCGAGGAGGCCGCCTGCGGTGCGGCACAACTCGCCGGAAAAATGATAAGATAATATGTTCAACCCATTAACATAAAGGAGTATATCATGGGTCTTTACAGAATGGATACGCTGATGCGGCAAGCCCGCAGCAAGGGAATCGCTCTCGGTGCTTTTGAGTGTTGGGAAAGTTTGAACATCCAGAATATCGCCAAAGCCTCGCAATTTACCGGCGTGCCGGTGATCTTTCAGGCCAGTCCCGCCGAATACAACACCATGGGCGGTGCCGACGCTCTGGCCAATATGGTCAAATTTTACGTCAATAAATACGGCATCGATGCCGCTCTGCACCTCGACCACGGCAGCACCATCGAAAATGTCGAAGAATGTGTGAAAAGCGGTTTTACTTCCGTCATGCTCGATGCTTCCACCCTCGTCTTTGCCGAAAATGCCGCCATTTCCGCCGAAGCCGCCAAAATCGCCCACGCCGCCGACTGCTCTTTTGAAGCCGAACTCGGCCACGTCACCGGCGGAGATTCCGGCAGTAACGCTGATTCCGCCCTCACCGTTCCCGCCGAAGTTGTCGAATTCGTCAAAATCACCGGCGTTGACTGCCTCGCCGTTTCCATCGGTACCGTCCACGGTGACTACCGCGGCGAACCCAAACTCCATCTCGACCTGCTCGCTGAAATCGCTTCGCTCGTCGATATCCCCCTGGTGCTTCACGGCGGTTCCGGAACTCCCATCGATCAACTCCACGCCGCCATCAAACTCGGTATCGCCAAAATCAACATCTGTACCGATATCCACAAAGCTTTCCTCCGGGGCATCGAAGAAGCCAGAGCCACTCTCACTCCTTCCGTGCCGGGCAACTTCTACATACCCCCCAGCAAAGCCCTCTTTGACAAAACCGTGGAAATGATCAAACTTTTCAGCGAAGTCAGGTAATATAAGGGAAATACAGCATGAAACGCTCCGAAATCAATAACGAGATCCGTAAAGCTGAAGAGTTTTTCGCCTCTTTCCAATTCAAACTCCCCAAGTTCGCCTATTGGACTCCCGAAGAAATGCGCGCCAGACGTCACGATCCCAAATTCCGTGAAATCTTTGATTGCAACCTCGGCTGGGATCTCACCGACTTCGGTAAAGGCAACTTCGCCAAAGAAGGCCTCTTCCTCTTTACCATCCGCAACGGTATCACCGGCAGTGCCGCCTATCCCAAGCCCTACGCCGAAAAAATCATGATCTCACGATCCAACCAACTCACCCTTACCCATTGTCACGAATTCAAACGTGAGGATATCATCAACCGCGGCGGCGGCAGACTCGTCTTTGAACTTTTCAACCGTAAAGGCAATTTGGTCGAATTGGATGATACCCCCGTCAAAGTTTCACGCGACGGCGAAGAACTCATCCTCAAACCCGGCGAAAAACTCATCCTCGAACCCGGCGAAAGCATTCTTTTGGAACGCAACGTTTTCCACCGCTTCTACGCCGAAGAAGGCAGCGATGTAATGATCGGTGAAGTTTCCGCCGTCAACGATGACCACAACGATAACATCTTTTACGGCGAACAGCAACGCTTCCCCACCATCATCGAAGACGAAGAACCATACCGCTATCTCGTCAGCGATTACTTTTCTTTTTAACGGAAAAAGAAAAGTAATCAAAAGAAAAACGGAAAGTCGCGGCACTCCGTTGTCGTGCCTTGATCGGGCGGGCTGTCGCCCTTAACAGGGGGCGTTGCCCCCCGTACCCCCCGGTAGACAGCAGTCTGCCGGGGTTTTGTTTGTTTCGGCTCGGCGGGCGGTTGACACCGCCCTTTACAGGGGGCTGCGCCCCCCGTACCCCCCAGTACGGACATTACGGACAATACAGACAATACGGACGTTATCTGCCAGCCGCATAAGGTCGTATTTCTCACGGGAAACCGCGCAGCCCGCAGTCGAATGCACTTTTACTTTACTTGTGGGCAAGGTCGAAGCCAAGTCAAGGCGGCAATGAGGGAGTGTACGACCGTACTCGACCGAGTTGACGACCGCTGACTTGGCAAGAGATTGACCACAAGGTAAAGTAAAAGCCGACGCAACAACAGTTGCGAGGATGAGCCAGCGGGCGAGCAATAGCCGGCATGTGCAGTGGAAAGGCCGCCCAGGCGAGCCGTAAGGCGAAGCCGCTTGACGACCGGCAAAGCCGGTCTGGCGGCCGCCCCACGGAATCGACGGCGTTACTTTAGT
>SUWG01000016.1 GCA_015061625.1 Lentisphaerota bacterium
TGGGCAATCTCTTGCCAAGTCAGCGGTCGTCAACTCGGTCGAGTACGGTCGTACACTCCCTCGTTGCCGCCTTGACTTGGCTTCGACCTTGCCTCACAATGCAAAGTAAAAGTGCATTCGACTACGGTCTGCGCGGTTTCCCGTGAAAAATACGACCTTATGTGGCTGGCTTGCGCTCGATATGCGCCCGGTACGGATAGGTACGGAGGGGTACGGATAAGTACGGAGCAACGCAAGCCGGGATAATGCCCCGCCATACCGTTTGTTACCGTTGAGCCGAAACAAACAAAATCCCGGCAGACTGCTGTCTACCGGGGGTACGGGGGGCAACGCCCCCTGTCAAGGGCGGTGTCAACCGCCCGCCCGACCAAGCCGCGACAACGGAGCGGCGCGACACCCCGCTTTTCTTTGGTTACTTTCTTTTCTCGTGAAAAGAAAGTAACGGCCAGGAGTGTTTGGGGTAGCGGGAGCGCATTTCGGCGCGGACGAGTTCCCAGGAGCCGGCCCAGAAGCCGGGGAGGTCGCTGGTGACTTGTACGGGGCGTCGGGCGGGGGAGAGTAATTCGATGCGCAGGGGGATGCGGTTTTTGCCGACGGTGGGGTGGGTATTGACGGTGTAGAGTTCCTGAATGATGATACCGGCGGTGGGTTGAGAGGCGGAATAGTCGATAGGGAATTTGTGTCCGGATGGGGCGATAAAGAATTCAGGGCAGAGGCGGTTCAATTCGGTCATGGTGGGGTAATCGATGGCGGAATTGAGGATGTTGAACCAGTCAGTTTTTCTCAAATCGTTGAGGGTGTTGATATTATCCGGGAAAAAATCGGAAATGGAAATAAAGAAACCGTATTCATCGGTCATATTGGGCAGTTGATCCATGCCGCATGATTTGGCGAAGCGGAGCCGTTGTAAAAGGGAGACGGCGCGTTTTTGGTCAGCGGGCGGCAGGGGGATGGTGCGCCGGGCGGCTTCTTTGAGCAAAGCGGGGATGATATCGGCGCGTGGTACGGCGGATGAATGACGTGAGAGGGGGAGATCGCCGAGGCATTTTTCGGTAAAGGCGACGGGTTTTCCGGCATTGGAGTCAAATGTGGTGATCTGGCGTTCGGAAATTTGACCGGCGAAGAATTTTTCGATGGTATTCCGGTCGATGGGGATGGCGAGCCGGATGGGGGGATTTACGGAGTTGGAACCATCGATACGGGCGACGGCGAGAAATTCTTCTTTGCGTAAAAAGTCATCATCCCGGAGAGTGGCGGCACTGCCGTTGGCCAGTTGAAAAGTGGTGCTGCAGTTGGAGCGGTTCCGGGCGATCCATTCGGGGAAGGCGATAGCGATGGGCAGGCCGGGATCGTCGTCGTTTTGCGGTGGAGCGGGGGGGAATTCTTTAAGCAGCCGGGCGATGACGGATTGGCGGATATGGTCATTGTGACGGTTGGCATCGAGTTTGGCAAGTCTTTCGCGCAGATCGGCGGTATTGAAGCGCATGAAGTCATCTTTTTCCTCCAAAATTGCGGCGAGTCGGGCGGCGGTGCGGCGCAGTGAGGGTGGGGAAAAGATCATCATAGCGGCGAGCCGGGGGGAAATGGGCAATTCAGCGGCCTGTTTTCCGGCGGCGGTGGGGTGCAGATCGGCGGTAAGCAGAGAAAGTTTCCGGAGGAGTTGGGCGGCGCTGTCGATGGCGGCTTGAGGCGGGGTATCGAGCCAGCGCAGGGAATCGACATCGGCCCCCCAGACCCGGATGGTGAGGAATAAAGAGGACAATTCAGAAACGAGAATTTCCGGAGACGGGAAGTCGGTAAATTGTTCAAAAGTGAATCGGTTGTAACATCTTACGGCTTTGCCGGGTGCGGTTCTTCCTGCTCTGCCGGAGCGTTGAATGGCGGAAGCTTTGGTAATGCGCCGGGTTTCGAGGAAGGTCATTTTTGCTCCGGGGTGATAAACTGCGCGTTTTTCCCAGCCGGAATCGACGACACAGGTGACATTATCGAGGGTCAGACTGCTTTCGGCGACATTGGTGGCGAGGATGATATTGCGGATGCCGGGCGGTGGGGCGGCCATGGCGGAGCGTTGTTCGGCAAGGGATAGGGAACCGTGGAGGATATGGGTGTGAAAATTTTTCTCAAGGGCATTATCCAGAATGAGTTGACACTGACGTATCTCTTCTGCGCCGGGGAGGAAAACGAGGATATTTCCGGATGAAGAGTGTAAATTTTCCAGTACGGCGCGGGCGGTTTGCCGGGGGATTTCGCGGAGGTCGTTGGGGGTGTCACGGTAGGAGATATCCACGGGGAAGTTGCGTCCGGGGATGGTGATCATCGGGGCGTGGATGAAATCGGCGGTGCGTTGGGAATCCAAAGTGGCGGACATGATGAGCAAAAGCAGATCTTCCCGCAGGGAATCGCGGATATCCAGCACGAGGGTCAAGGCGAGATCGACATCGGCGGATCGTTCATGGAATTCGTCAAAGATGATGGCATTGACACCATCCAGAGTTGGATCATGCTGAAGCATTTGCAGCATGATGCCGGGGGTGACGGCGAGGATGCCGGAGCGGTGGCAGCGGCAGGATTCGCCCCGGACGGCGAAACCGGTTTCTTTACCGACTTCGAGGTCGTGGAGGTTGGCGATGCCGTAAGCGGCGGAACGGGCGGCAATGCGGCGCGGTTCGACGAGGATGGTCATGCCGCCGGGGGAGTATTCGTTGACGAGAACGGGTACGAGCATGGTTTTTCCGGCACCGGGTTCGGCGGAAATGAGTGCCGAATGGCTGGAATCCAGAGCGGAAGTGATTTCATCAAGTTTATGGTAGACCGGAAGTTGCGGGAAATTTTTCATGAGTGTTTTTTACCGGAAGCCAAAGGGTGGGCGTCAGAATAGACCTGTTTGAGCCGTTCTGCGCTGACATGGGTGTAAATCTGGGTGGTGGAAAGGTTTTCATGGCCGAGCATTTCCTGCACACTGCGCAAGTCCGCCCCGGCATCGAGCAGATGGGTGGCGAATGAGTGGCGCAGTTTATGCGGGGTGAAATCGGGCGGCAAACCGGCGGTGGCAAGGTAGTTTTTCAAATTGCGCTGGAAAGATCGCGGGGTGAGGCGGGAACCTTGCTGATTGAGAAACAGCGGGGCATCGGGCTGGCGGTTGCCGCCGGCGGCGTTGCGGAAACGCAGATATTCCCGCAACGCTTTCCGGGCGGGGGAACCGAGTACGGCGAGTCGTTCTTTTTTGCCTTTGCCCCGGACTTTGATGATGCCGCTGGAAATATCGGCATCGGCGTAATTGAGGTTGAGTGCTTCGCTGATACGCAGACCGCCGGAGTAGATGGCTTCGATGATGGCGCGGTCGCGGGATGAGGAAAAAAGTGCGCCGCCTTCCGTGCGGACAGTACCGGCGGCAAGGGCAGTTTCCCAACAGGTGGAAACTGCGGATATGAGCAAGTCGATCTGATTGATGCTCATGACTTTGGGCAGTGGTTTATCC
Source organism: Lentisphaerota bacterium (assembly GCA_015061625.1). Lineage (GTDB taxonomy): Bacteria > Verrucomicrobiota > Lentisphaeria > Victivallales > Victivallaceae > UBA1784. Next base: position 3,479 of record SUWG01000016.1, read on the forward strand.
GCCTTGATCTGCGGCAGATCGGCGAATGGGTTCATTCCGGCGTTGCCGGTGATCATCAGGTAGCGGAAAAATGATCGCAGAGAGGAAAGTTTCCGCTGGATGGAGCGTTTGGAGTTACCGGATTCATGCAGAGCCATGACGAATGAACGGGCCTGATCCCGATCGACGGAGGCCCAATCATTGAATGAGGCATCGGAATTGCGGACTTTTACGGCAAATTCGACGATTCCGGAAAAGTAAGCATTGACAGTATTAACCGATGAATTTTTCTCATTTTGCAGATGTTTGATGTATCTGTTGAGTAAAATTCCGGTTTTGATAGATTTTTTTTCAATTTTCATTTGCACCACGCATATTTGTCAAGTATATTAAAATACTGTATAATTGTGAAAATGCAATAAGAAAGGAGAAAGATTTATTATGAATAAAGTGATTTGCGGCGTTTTTCTGGCGTTATTCAGTTTCGTTGCGTTGATTGCCGGACCGACGGTCAAGGGTGTGGTGAATGCTGACGTGCTGAATTTGCGGCTCGGTCCGGGATTGCAGCAGCCGGTGGTCGGCCGGGTCGTGGATAAAACGGAAGTGGAAATCGTGCGGGTGGTCGGTAACTGGCTGGAGATCAAAGCCCCGGCGACACTGGCGATCTATGTTTCCGAAGCGCGTATCGGCCGGGATGGAGTGCTGACCGGTGAATTGAATATGCGTACGGCGATGAGTTCCACTGCTCCGTGTCTGGGTACGCTGCCCAAAGGTACAAAAGTTACCAAAGTCGGTGAGTCACGCAACGGCTGGGTGCGTATCGAATTGCCGGAAAATATTGAAATAAAAGTTTATGCCGCTTCATTCCTGGTGACTTATGATCCGGCGAAATTTGATGCCGACGGTAATATTATCGGTGCCGCCCCGGCGGAAACTCCTGCTCCTGCCGCTCCGGCTGAAACTCCGGCATCTGCTCCGGCCGCTCCGGCAGAAACCCCGGCACCTGCTCCGGCCGCCCCGGCCGCTCCGGCAGAAACCCCGGCAGAAACTCCGGCCGCTCCGGCGGAAACTCCGGCACCTGCCGCGGATAAAGTTGAGTTGAGCGGTTATGTCTGCAAATGGAAATACAGCACAGCCAGAGAGTGTGATTACACGCTGCTTTCCGAACCCAACGGCTTCAATCTGGCCTTTATTTTCAGCGATGATGTTTCGCAGCTGGCCGCGCTGGAGGGCAAGAGGGTCAAAGTTACCGGCACCAATGCCGGGCGATTCGGCAATAACGGCGTGATCATCATCAAAGTTGACAGCATTGCTGAATTATAAGTCAGAATAAAGATTATTTTTACCGTCAACGGGTTGAAAAAATACTGCTGACGGTGTAATAGTATATATATGGTATGTGGTTTGTATTCAATATAACACCGTAAGGAAAGGTAAAAAATTGGAAAACAGAGAAGACTACAAACGTACGGATGACCGGGCGCGTCTGCTGACCAAGTTGTCAGCCATCGGCGGCGTCGGGGCATTGTTGTTGCTGATATCAGTGCTGATATTGGCGGCTAACCGCGGCGGAGACGTGCTGGGGTTGGCGGCGATTCCTTATGCTCTGGCGGTGCTGTTTGCCGGTATGTCACTGGTTTACGGCATTTTGTTCGGGGCGGTTCAGCGGGAAGATGAGGAAAAACGTCTGCTGGCCAAACGGATGGAGAGCCGCGCGCTCAATGTGGATGAAGATGTGCGTTTTACTGCCGGCAGAAGTTTTGCCAACTACACCAAATTCGCCCCGTTTGTGATTTCGGTGGCGGCGGTGGTCATCATCGGTTTGATGCTGTGGCGCAATGTGAGTATCTGGAATCTGCGTGAAGGCGTCGGCGTGACCATGGAAGGTTCACCGGTTCACACCGCATTGATCGCCGTGGTGCTGATGATGGTCAGTGCTTTGGCGGGGGCGTTCATGGTCGGTCAGTCCCGGATGCCAGGTTTCCGCTGGCTCCGTCCGGTGGGTGCATGGTTGTTGATGGGCTTTCTGACGCTCTGTGCGGCGGCGGTTTCCGCGCTTTTTTTCAGCAACAACATCGTTGAAGTCGATCCGCTGATCTCCAAGGTGTGTTTCTGGATCTTTGTGGTGCTGGGTGCTGAATTCATCGTCAATTTTGTGATCGAATTTTACCGTCCCCGCACTCTCGGTGAGAGCCGTCCGGTCTTTGAGAGCCAGTTGCTCGCTCTTTTCACCGAGCCGGGCGGTGTGTTGCGCAATATCGCTTCTGCGCTGGACTATCAGTTCGGCTTCAAGGTTTCCGGCACCTGGATCTACGGCTTTATTGAAAGATCGTTTTTCCCGGTGTTGTTGTTGTGGGCGGTGCTGCTGTGGGGATTTTCCGCAGTTCACGAAGTGGGGCCCAACAATGTGGGTATCCGTGAACAATTCGGCCGGGCGATGACGGAAGAGATTCTGCCGCCCGGAATATATTTCACCTTGCCGTATCCCTTTGGTACGGTGCGTCAATTCAGTTGCACCGAGGTCAAAACGCTGATCATCGGTGAAACTCCGGAAAGTGCCGAGGAGCGTGCCGCTTCACCGGTGGTGTTGTGGACCAACGCTCACGGCGGTGCAAAAGAGCCGTTCCTGGTGGCCGTGCGTGAGGAAGATGGCGGCAGTGCTTCTGCCGAGAGTCAGGAAAGTGCCAGTGTCTCATTCATCAATATGGCGATCCCCATCGAATACCGCATCCGTGAAGATGGAGTTATCCAGTACGCGTACGGCAACGCTTCTCCGGAAGATGTGTTGAGAAAACTCGGCGAACAGGTCGTCGTGGAATATCTCGCCGGAGTCACCATGGAAGAATTCATGGGCGAGGGCCGCGGTCACGCTGAAAGTGTGTTGAGAGAGAGATTGCAGCTGCTGGCCGACCAGAATGAGTTGGGCGTGGAAATCATCCGTATCGCAGTGATGGATGCCCACCCGCCGGTGGAACAGGTCGCTCCGGCTTATCAGGAGTATGTCGCTTCCATCGAGCAGAAAGATACCGAGATCCTCCGGGCTCTGGCCTATTGGAAAACGGTGGTGCTGGCCGCAGAAGCCGAAGCATTCCGCATCCGTACCGAGGCGAGAAGCCGCCGGGAAAATGCGGCAGTGGTCGCGCAGGCTGAAAGTGAACGCTTTGAACAGCAGTTGGCGGCATTCCGCACCATGCGTTCGATGTTCATGCTCAATGCCCGTATGGAAGTTTGGGAAACTGAAGGACTTGCCGCGCGCAAATTCATCGTTCCCGCCGGTTTGAGAGATCTCGTCTACCAGATGAATTTCGAGGAAAACGAAAGATTGGATCTGGGCGATATCGATGTGTCTGATTTTAGTGATAATCAATAACAAATAAAACATTATTTACTGGAGGCTGAATAAAATTATGGCAAACGGGAACTTTTTCAAACATTGGCCGACAATGTTGCTCGGTCTGATCGTGGCGTTGATCCTGCTTACGGCAGTATTTTCGTTCCAGCTCAATCAGACGGAAGTCGCAGTGGTTACAACTTTCGGCAGACCGGAAGTCGTCGAGGAACCGGGATTGCACTTCCGCTGGCCCTATCCTTTCCAGAAGGTCTACCGTTTCGACAAACGCATCCGCTGTTATGAAGGCAGCAGCGGCCGTCTGGAAGAGACCGTGACCAAAGACGGTCACAACATCATCGTCGGTATCTATGTCAACTACCGCATCAGCGATGTGGCGTTGTTCTTCAGCAAACTTCAGGATATTGCCGGTGCCGAGGAGGTACTCAATACCCTGATGCGCAGTGCCAAAAATGCCGCATTCGGCAAACGGGATTTCCGTCAGATCATCGTCTATGCCGGTCAGGAAACTGAACAGGGCATCCGTGATGCCGCCGCCGGTGAGGGCGGAACCGATGGCAATGCTCCGCAGAGTGAAACCACCGATCTCAACGAGATCGCCGCTGATATCAAAGCGACGCTGGTGGCGGATACCAGAGATTTCGGTATCGAGATCATCGATGTCGGTATCAGCAGTCTCGGCGTGCCGGAAACGGTTACGGAAAAGGTCTTTGAGCGTATGATCGCAGAACGCCGCCGTTTCGTGGAGCAGAATCTTGCCCGCGGCCGCAGTGAAGCGGAAAAGATCCGGGTCGAAGCCAATTTGAATCGTGACAAACAGATCGCGGAAGCACAGGCCGAGGCTTTGAGATTGCGCGCCGAAGGTGACGCCGCCGCTGCCCAATTCTACCGTGAATTTGCCAAAGATCCGGAACTGGCGGAATTCCTCCGCAAGATCGAAGCATTGCGTCTGATGCTCCGTGAACGCACGACGCTGATCCTCGATCCGAGTATGCCGCCGTTTGATATCCTCAGCCCCGGAACGGTGATCCCCGGTCGCGGTGCAGCTCCGGCTGCCGGTGATGCTCCGGCGGCAGATGCCCCGGCTGAAACTCCCGCCCCGGCCGCAGCAAACTGATGAGGCAAAATCATGGCAGAAAATAAAAGCGTGATAACAACTAATGAATTCGACCGCAGCGGCCGTTATGACGCCGGTCTGAAGTCATTGGCTAAAAGTTTGCGGGTGGCATTTTTGCTGCTGCTGATCGGCATTATTGCCACGTTGATCTACTTTGTCAGCGGTGCCGGTTACTTTTCCGTCGAACCGCAGGAAGCGGTCATCGTGACCCGTTTCGGCCGTATCGTCGGCACTTACACTTCCGGCGGACACTGGTTTTTGCCCTATCCGGTGAATCAATTCATCCGCATCAAGACCAGCCAGCAGTTGCTGGAGATCGATTTTGCGGCGGTTGAAAGCAGTCAGACGGCGGAAAACGGTTCTTTGCAGCCCGGCCGGGACAACTATATCATCACCGGTGATGCCAATATCGTCCACAGTTCATGGACCATTGCCTACCGGGTGGATAATCCGGAAAAATATTATCTGCGCCTGCTCACCCCGCAATTTCCCGTGCAAAACGGCCGGGTGATGCCGGATGATGAATTCACTGATGCCGACGGCATGGTCGGTACCCGCGGTCCGATCACGTTCCTGCGCAATCTTTTCCGCCAGGCGGTGATCAAGGTGACGGCGGAATCCAGGGTGAATGACATTCTCTATGCCGGTCAAAGCACTTACAGTGAAGCCGTCCGCCGGGAATTTGCCCGTCTGATCGAGGAGAGTGATTGCGGTATCGTCATCGAAAATGTCGGTCTCAACCGCATTTATCCGCCGATCAAAACCAAAGCGGCATTTGAAGAGGTGACTTCGGCGATCAACGCCAGTTCGGCAATGCGCAACGAGGCTCTGGCCTACCGGGTGGCGCAGGAAAATGAAGCCGTTTCCAGAAGTGCGGCGATCCGGGCGGAAGCCGAAGCGTATAAACAGCGTATCATCGCCCAGCTCGGCGCCCAGAGTGCTTACTTCAATAAGATCTATGAGCAGCACATTCTCAATCCGGGGACGCTGACCATGGCTCTTTATACAGATATGCTCCGCGAAGTGGCGGCGGCGATCCAGGGAGATAAATTCCTGCTTGACGGTGCCGGCAGAGCGTTGTGGCTGAAAATCAATCCGGAACGCAGAAGATCATCATCTGACTCCGGCAACGAAGGCTCCGGTTCGACTGCCGGGCAAGGTGCGTCCCAGGAGGGCAGATAATCATGAGCGAACATATCCATAATCATAGCGGCGATTGCTGCTGCGGTCACGATCACGGTCACAAACATGACCACGATCACTGCAACTGCGGTCATGAACACGGTAAAGAAGACAGCACTTGCATCTGCGGTCACGATCACAAAGCCGAGGGCGGTGTCGGTCACGACCGCAGTATGGGCAGGGTTTTCTTTGCGCTGGTCGGCGGTATTCTGACTGCCAACTCATTCATTCTCAATGCATGGCTGCCGGAACAGGAGTTTGCGGCCAATATGTCCGCCCTTTTCGGTGCATTCATCCTTGCGCTGCCGATCATCATCACGGCGGTCAAGGATCTGGTGCGCGGCAAAGTCTACATGAATGAATTGGTGGCTCTGGCGATTCTGGCGGCATTGGTCAAAGCGGATTTCCAGACTGCCGGTATCATCGCCTTTTTCCTGCTGGTCACGATCATTATTGAAACCCGTACCGCCAGCGGTGCGCAGCGTTCCATTGAGGAGTTGATCAAACTTACGCCGAATACGGCCAATCTGATCGACGAAAAAGGCAATGAGCGTGAAGTTGCCGCGCAGGATTTGAAAGTCGGTGACCGCATCCGGATCCGTCCGGGTGAAAACTTCCCGGTTGACGGCCGGATCGCTTCCGGTGAAAGTACGGTCAATCAGGCGTCGATCACCGGTGAATCTGTCCCGGTGGAAAAGGTTGCCGGGGAAGATGTTTTTGCCGGTACGCAGAACTTGACCGGTGCCGTGGAAGTCATCGTGACCAAAGTCGGCGGCGATACCACGCTGGGCAAGGTCAAAGAGATGATCATGCAAGCCGAAGCCAGCCGTACCCCGGTGGTGCGGATCATCGACCGTTATGCCGGATATTATACGCCGACGGTGCTGATGATCGCCTGGATCACCTGGTGGTTCAGCCGGGATATGAATTCCGTGATCGCATTTCTGGTGATCGCCTGTCCGTGTGCGGTGGTGCTGGCCACGCCGACGGCGGTGGTGGCGGCGGTGGCGGCGGCGGCCCGTCTGGGTATTTTTATCAAGAACATCAGCCATCTGGAATTGGCGAGCCGGATCTCCGCATTTGTATTCGATAAAACCGGTACATTGACCGATGGATTGCTTTCCGTGGTCAAATTGCAGGGCACCGAAGGTGTCTCACCGGCGGAATTGTTGAGTTGTGCCGCGTCGGTGGAGCGTTTCAGTAACCACCCGACAGCATTGGCGATCATCAAACTGGCTGAAGAAGCCGAGTTGGAACTCGATGAAGTTACCGGATTTGCCGAGGTTCACGGCCGGGGTGTCAGCGGTACTGCCAATGGTTCGATCTGCCGGGTCGGCCGGGCCAACTGGATGCGTGAAAACGGCTTGAATGTGCCGGAGAGCGATCCGGAAGAAGCCGCCGGTATGAGTGTGGTTTACGTCAGCAAAGATGATAAATTGCTCGGCTGGATCGGTTTCCGGGATAAGATCCGTAAAGAATCCCAGGTGTTGCTCTCTGACTTGCGCCGTTTGGGCGTGCGTTACTGTGCGATGGTCACCGGTGACCGTCAGTCGGTGGCCGAAGAGGTCGCCGGACAACTCAATATCGATGAATTCAAAAGCGGCTGTCTGCCGGAAACCAAAGTTGAATTCGTGGAGAATGTCAAACGTGATCATACGGTCGCCGTGGTCGGTGACGGTGTGAATGACGCCCCGGCTCTGGCCGCCGGTGATCTGGGTATCGCTATGGGTGCGATCGGCAGTGACATCGCGATCAACAGTGCATCTGTGGCTTTGATGACCAACGATTTGCGTCGTATCGCCATGTTGATTTTCCTGGCGAAAAAATCGCAGGTGGTCATCAATCAGAATTTGGTTTTCGGTATGCTCTTTGTCTTTGGCGGTATGATCCTGTCGATCGTCGGTCTGATGACCCCGATCTGGGCGGCGGTCATCCATGCCGGCAGTACGCTGGTGATCGTTTTCAACAGTGCGCGTCTGGTGCGTACCGGTGAGGAACTGACTTTGGCGGATAAACCTGATTCAGAAAAACAAGTGTCGTAAGAGGTATTTTTCATGGAACGCAATTATGAACCGGTGGTACAGGCAGTCGGCCTGACCAAAATGTTCCGGGATTTCTGGCACCGCCCCAAAGCACGGGCGGTGAACGGTATCGATTTTGAGATCAAGCCCGGTGAAGTGGTCGGTCTGCTCGGCCCCAACGGTTCGGGCAAATCCACTACGGTAAAAATGCTTTTGGGGCTGCTTTATCCCACGGGCGGCAAAATCACGGTTTTCGGCAAATCGCCGCGGGCGGTGGAAACGAAAAAAGAGATCGGTTATCTGCCGGAAGAGTCTTATCTGTATAAGTTTCTGACTGCGGAAGAGACGTTGAACTTTTTCGGTTCACTTTTCAACATTTCCGCCGAAGACCGCAAACGCCGCATCGATCAGTTGTTGGAAATGGTCGGTCTTTCCCATGCCCGTTACCGCCGGGTCGGGGAATTTTCCAAAGGTATGGCGCGGCGTATCGGTTTGGCGCAGGCGATGATCAATGACCCGGCATTTCTGATTCTGGATGAACCGACCAGCGGTCTTGACCCGTTGGGCTGCCGGGAGGTGAAAGATCTGATCCTGGCGTTGAAAAAACGTGGAAAAACGGTGTTGATCACCAGCCATTTATTGAGCGATGTGGAAGATATCTGCGACCGGGTGATCATTCTTTACGGCGGTCAGGTGCGGGCGGAAGGTGCGTTGGATAAACTGCTTACTGTCAGCGATCAGACCCGTATCCTCACTCCGCAGCTGCCCAAAGCGGTGATGGATAAACTTCTGGAATTGCTCCGGGCCAATCTGGATGGCGAGGAATTCAAAATCGATCATCCCCGCCGCACTCTGGAAGAATTCTTCCTCGATGTCATCGCCCAGGCCCGCCGTGAGAGCGTGGAAACTGCCGGTGTGGCCGGCAGCGGCGGCATTGCGGAATATCTTGCCGGTGAGGATGAAGATGATGAGAAGAGTGCTTTGCTCAATACCCTGATGAAAGAACCGGTAACTCCGGAATTCAAAAAGAGTGAGGCCGTTGAGCAGGATGTGGCGGAAAAAGCTGTGGAAGTTTCTGCGGATGACAGGATCGCTTCCGCTCTTAAAGAGGTCACCGCCAAAGTGGAAAAAGAGAATACTCCGGCAGAGGAGAGTGGCAAAAAGGCGGAAAATATGCGCCGTGCCAACAGTAAACTGGATTCTCTGCTCGGCGACAAATCAGGTGAATGATGAAAGCGTTTCGTGCCATCGTAGCTTTGACTTTCCGCAATGCGGTGCGGTCGCATATCTTTCAGCTGTTGCTGGTGTTGCTGCTGCTCTGTGTGACTTTGATCCCGTTTTCGATATCGACCGGCAAGATCGATGATCTGATCCGGGTATCATTGCTTTACAGTTTGTGGTCAGTCAGTATCGTTTTGACCCTTTCCTCGTTGTGGTTGGGGTGTTATGTCATGTCGCATGATATCGACAGTTACCAGATCCACATGGTGGTTTCCAAGCCGATCCCCCGCTGGTCGATCTGGCTGGGCAAGTGGGTCGGCATAAATCTGATCAATGTGGTGCTGCTGCTGTTGGCCGGTCTGGTGGTCTACGGTATAGTCATGTTGCGTTACAGCGAGGCGGGAGAAGCCGAGCGTTTCGCCGACCGTGAAGTGGCCCGGCAGAATGCGGAAGCGGAAAGAGCGCGTATCCGTTCACAGATATTGGTCGGCCGCCGGGTATTCATGCCGGAATTGCCCGACCCGGAACGGGTGGCGGAAGCCGCAATCAATCAGCGTCTTCAGGAATTGGCCCAGGAGGGCCGCCAATTCAGCGATACCGAGATCGCCGCATTGCGTGAGGAAGTCAAACGGGACATCAGCACCCGGCCGATCGAGGTACTGCCTGCGCAGTTGAATGAAGCGGGTATGCCGCAGACGACTGCAACGGCTTACACCTGGACTTTCCGGGATCTGCCGACCGACTTGAATGAAGCGCAGTTGATTTTGCGTTTCCGGCCTTATCTGGATAAGATCGCTTCTGAAGATCAGCGTGAAAGCCGTATGTGGTGGGCGGTATTGGATCCGGCAAGAGTGGAAAGTGCCGGTGAAAGCGGTTCATTTGTGGCCGTTACGCCTAATCCGGGATCTTATTTTACCGGAGAGTTTCACGAGCATTATCTGCCTTCCGGGGTGATCGCTCCGGATGGCACGGTGAAAATTCAGGTGTTGAATACCGATACACAGGGCGGCAAACACTATTATCAGATTGCTGACGGCCCGCAGTTGCTCATCCCGGTATGCAGTTTTGAGGAGAACTATTTGCGGGCGATGCTGGTGATGACGATCCAGTTGCTGCTGCTTTCCGGTCTGGCGTGTGCATTCGGCGGTTGTCTGACGATGCCGACGGCGATATTCATGGTGGTAAGTTACTTGCTTTTCGGTTCATTATCCATGATTTTGACCGACACATCATTTTTCATTTCCACGGCGTGGGATAAGATCGGCAATTTTCTGGCCAGATGTTTGCTGACGGTGGTCATACCGTTGCAGAATTTTGATGTGACCGATATGCTTTCGGGCGGAGAATTGATCGAATTTTCGTTCATTGGAAAACTCTTTTTTGAATATTTCCTGTTGCGCGGTGTGCCGTTGTTCCTGTTGGGTATCTGGCTCTACCGGCGGCGTGAAATGGGATCGGCGGTGAGAAAATGAATAGATTCCGCAATATAACTTTGATTCTGGTGCTGATAATGATCACCCTCGGCGCACTTTTCGGGGTGCGTCAGATGCAGTATTCACTTGACCGCACTATTGAAGAGGAACGTCTGCGCTTCACCGGCACAGTGACCGATGCGCCCCCGGCGATGGTTTTTACCACGGTGGCTCTGGGCAGTTTCCGCGGATTGCTGGCGGATATCCTCTGGCTGCGTTCCGAATCGCTCAAAGGACAGAAAAACTACTTTGAAATGGTTCAGCTTGCCCGCTGGATCACCGATTTGCAGCCCAACTATTCCGGCGGCACGGTCTATCTGGCGTGGAATCTGGCGTACAATATTTCCGTCACCAGTTCCGATTGGGAAGACCGCTGGTACTGGGTCAATGAAGGTATCAAACTCATCCGGGATAAGGCGATGGTCTACAATCCGGATGACCCGATGCTCTACCGGGAATTGTCATGGATCTATCTGCATAAACTCGGCAATCTGATGGATGATGCCCATTTGTATTACAAAAATCAGATGGCGACCCAGATGACCAACGTCCTCGGCCGCAGTTTGTATGATTTGAAACCGCTGGCAGATGCTCCGGTGGGTAAAGAGGAATTCATGCGGCTCTATCCGGAAGATCACCCGCTCTGGCAGGCGGTCAGAGAGGCCGGTTACAAAGATTATGACCAGTTGGCGGCGTTGTTCCGCGAACCGGTGCAGGTCGCTTTGCCGGAAAATCTCAAGATCCGCAGTGAATATTATCAGGCTCTGGATGCCCACTTCCGTGCGGAATTGCTCCGGGAACGCTTCAAACTTGATCCCAAACGGATGGTCGCTTTGGATGAAAAGTACGGCCGCATGGATTGGCGCGTGCCGGAATCACAGGCGATCTACTGGGCGGAGATCGGCGTGGAAAAAAGTGCCGCCAACGGCCGGGTGGATGTGAATTGTATGCGTATCGTCACCCATGGTTTGCAGGCGGCATTCCGCAGCGGCCGGGTGTTGATGATCGACAATGATGCCAGAACTTTCCAGGCGGTTCCCAACTTGAATCTGGCAGATTCCGCTTATGCGGCATTTGAGGCGGCGGAAGAGGAGTTTGTCGCTTCCGGTGCCGGGGAAAGTTTCCGCAGTGCCAAAATCAACTATCTCAAAGATGCCATTCCTCTGATCTACATTTACGGCAACCGGTCAAAGGCACAGGAATTTTTCGAGAAACTGCAGGAGATCGACGGGCCGCAAAGACAGCGGACTCTGGATGAATTCGTGCGCAACCACTTTATCGAAGATGTGCGTGATGCCGATGTGGAAAAAGCGACATCGGTGGTCAGCGGACTTATTCAGCGTGCGTTGTGGGAGTTGCTGTTGGGCAACCGGGAAGTGGCGGTTTACAACGAAAGCATGGCAAGAAGCATCCATCAGTTGTATACGCAGAGAAATCGTGACGTGCGCCGCAATCAGTTGCCGGAATACGATCAAATCAAATATTATGTGATCAACAATATGCTTCGCAACCTGCCTGAAGCTGCCCAGCGGCGTCTGATCGAAGAGATCCGGGCCCAGCAGGCAGAGGCTGCCGGCAGAGAAGAGTCCGGAGACAACTGAAATGTGATTTATCATTAAATCGGTTCGTTGTCTTGTCAACTGCCGGAGCAAAGGAGCTGAAGCGTTGCTCCGGCAGAAAAGTTCTTTTCAGCAAATAAGTTGTACGCAGAAAAATATTGCAGGAGCGTACATTAAGTATCGGGGAAAACAGTGGAGGAGTATTTATTTATCGGCGCACTTGACGGTGCGGCAGGCGAATGGTTGATCCTGTGCGTGAGTTTGTTTTGCGCATTTTTCATTTCACATATATGTTCACTGATGGAAGCGGCGGTGTTGAGTGTGACACCGAGCCAGTTGGCCGAGTTGCGGCAGAAGCATCCGGCAACCGGTGATCTGGCGCAGAATCTCAAACGTGATATCGACAAGCCGTTAGCGGTTATTCTGATTTTGAATACCGCCGCCCACACGATCGGTGCGGCGTTGGCCGGTGCCAGTTTTTCCGAACTGGGCTTCGGCAGATATATGGGCATTTTTTCGCTGGTGTTTACGCTGGTGATGGTGCAATATACCGAATTACTGCCGAAAACATTGGGGGTACGCTTCAATGTTTCGATCTTGCGCATAGTTGTCAGACCGTTGTATCTGGCAACGATCCTGCTGTCACCGCTGATCAAACTGACGAAATTTATCAACCGTCCGTTTGAGGGGCGCGCTCCGGTTCGGCCGACTCCGGCGGAAGAGATCTCTGCATTGGCCGCCATGGCGCGCAGTACGCAAGCGATCTCCAGCCGTCAGGAGCGGATAATCCGCATGGTTCCGTCGCTGTCGGAAAAGAGTGCGGCGGAAGTGATGATCGCTTTGGAAGATGTCTCATTTCTGGATACCGATATGTCGCTGGATGATGCGATCAACGCCACCGGAGATGATTTTCACACCCGTTATCCGCTGTGCATCGACGGCGATCGCAGCCGGGTGCCGGGATATGTGAATATCAAAGAGATCATTCTGGCAGTGCAGCATGGCAAGGGCGATATGAAAGTATCGGATATTATGCGGCCGATCGCCTTTGCCGATTCGGATGACAGTGCATCGAAACTGCTGGAAATGTTCGCCGCCCAGCATTGTCACATGACGATCGTGCGGGATGTGGCTTCCGGTAAAACTTGCGGTCTGGTCACTCTGGAAGATATCGTGGAAGAGTTGATCGGTGATCTGGATGATGAATTTGATCCGCTGCCCCGCACATTTTATGCTCCGGGCGACAATCTCTGGGTGGTTGGCGGCGGAGTGCCGCTGACCCAGCTGGCCAGAGATACGCAGTTGGATCTGCCCCGCCGGACGGAATCGGTTTCAGCGTGGTTCGGCAGGGAACTGGGCAAGAATGTCAAGGTCGGCGATACGCTGACATGGAAAAATGCCGTATTGTTTGTCCGCAAAGTGCGCCGCCGTCAGGCGTGGGAATTTCATGTGAAACGGCGCAAACTGCTGTGATTTGTTTTTTTACAAAATTAATTGTTGGAAAGGAATAAAATATGCCACAGGATATCACCAAATTTTCACAGGATAAAATATTGGTTTCCCCCTCCATTCTCGCCGCTGATTTTTGTGAATTGGGCCGGGAGTGTGACGAGGTGGTCAAAGCGGGGGCAGAGATGCTCCATCTGGATGTGATGGATGGTAAAATGGTGCCGAATATCTCTTTCGGAGTACCGGTGATCACCTCATTGCGCAAAAAGAATGATGCTCTTTTTGATGTGCATCTGATGATCGACCGGCCGCTTTTCTACACTCCGGCATTTGTGAAAGCCGGAGCGGATCATATTACGTTTCATGTGGAAAGTTCCGATGATCCGCTCAAGACGATCGAGTGCATCCACAGCCACGGTTGTTCTGCGGGGATGTCGTTGCGTCCCGGAACTCCGGCGGAAGCACTTTTCCCGTACCTCGATCAGTTGGAAATGGTGCTGGTCATGACTGTTGAACCCGGTTTCGGCGGTCAGAGTTTCATGGCCGATCAATTGCCGAAAATCGCGGCATTCCGCAAAGAGATCATCAAACGCGGTTTGAAATGTCACATCGAAGTCGATGGCGGCATCGGTGAAAAGAATGTGGATCTGGTCGTTGCCAACGGTGCCAATGTGCTGGTCGCCGGCACGTCTGTTTTCCGTCATCCTTCCGGCATGGCCGCCGGAGTAAAAGTTCTGCATGATGCGCAGGATAAATTTGACAGCGCACTGTAAAATATCGGCGGAGAATGGATCATGCTGGAATTGGATTTTCAGAAAAGCGGCGGTCTGATCCCTGCCATCGCGCAGGACCATCAGAGCGGTGAAGTTTTGATGCTCGCATATATTTCCCCCGAATCGTGGGCGGAAACGCTCAAATCGGGGTATGCCACATATTTTTCCCGCAGCCGGAATAAGTTGTGGAAAAAGGGCGAATCCAGCGGACATTTGCAGAAGATCCATGCGATTCTGGTCGATTGCGATCTGGATACGGTGATATTCAAAGTGGAACAGGCCGGGCCGGGGGCCTGTCACACCGGGCACCGCAGTTGTTTTTACCGGGAAGTCGATGGAGAAACTTTGCGGGAAGTGGAAAAACCGGTTTTTGATGCAGAAAAGGTTTATCAGGTGAAAAAATGAATCCGGTCGCCAATATTTTGCGCAGTGAATGTCCGGAGTTGAAAATATTCAACGACGTTTCATTCAGGGAATTGACCTCGCTGGGCGTGGGCAACGGTCTGCTGCCGCTGCTTGTCGAGCCGGAAAGTGAGGAACAGTTGGTCGATGTGCTGAAAATATTGCACAAAAAAGAGATCAGAACTTTCCTTTTCGGTGCCGGAACCAATCTGGTCGGTTGTGATGAACCGGGAGATTTGGTCGGGTTGCGCCTTTCCGGAAAACATTTTTCCAGAGTGGCGATCGATGGTTTGAATGTCCGGGTCGGTGCTTATGCCCGTCTGCCGCTGCTGGCTTCACTCTGCGGTAAAGCCGGTCTGGGCGGTCTGGCTCCGTTGTCGGGCATCCCCGGTTCGATCGGCGGAGCGTTGCGGATGAATGCCGGAGCCAACGGCGTGGAGATCGGCCGGTTTGTAAGTGAGATCAGAGGTTTTTATCCTGACGGCAGGAAATATCAGGCCGGAAAAGATGATATCCAATGGTTCTACCGGGGCAATACGATCCCCAAAGAGGTGATAATCACTGAAGCGGTGCTGACTCTGACTGAAAGCAATGTGGTGCTGGAAGAAGAGGAGATCTGTCTGGAAACTGAAAGACGGCGCAAACGGGAACCGGCCGGCAGAACTGCCGGATGTGCGTTCCGCAATGTTTCCGATCTTGATCCGGCGGGCAAATTGATCGATATGTGCGGTTTGCGCGGTTTGCGGGTCGGGGATCTGATCGTCAGTGAGAAACACGCCAACTATATTATGAATCTGGGCAGTGCTTCCGAAAAAGATTATCTGGATTTAGTGCGTATTTTACGCCGGGCAGTAGCCGGAAAACATGGCTTTTATCTGATCCCGGAGATCATTCCGGTAAATGAAGATCTGGCCCGGCTGATCAGCGAAGATACTCCGGCACCGAAGGTCAATCTGTTGTGCGGCGGGGTGAGCAGTGAGCGGGAAGTTTCACTGAAAAGCGGCAGTGCGGTGGCCAAGGCGTTGCGCAATGCCGGATTCAAAGTGGAAAACAGTGACATCCGCAGTTGTGAACTTACTCCGGAAATGCAGGCGTGTGACGTGGTATATCCGGTGTTGCACGGCGGATTCGGCGAAGACGGCACCTTACAGCGGATGCTGGAAGATGCCCGGATCCGTTTTGTCGGTTCCGGTTCGGCGGCGAGCCGTCTGGTGATGGATAAGATCGCCACTAAAAAACTGCTTGACCGCATCGCGCTGCCGACTGCACCGTGGGCGGTAGTCACCCGGCAGAACCGGAAATTTCCGGAAAATCTGAAGTTCCCGGTGATGATCAAAGCCCCGTTTGAGGGATCGACCGTGGGTATCGTCAAAGTCGATGCCATGGAAAATTGGGAAAGCGCATTGGATGAGGAATTCAAATATTCCGATGAATTGCTGGTCGAGGAGTTCGTCAAGGGCGTGGAGATCACGGTGCCGGTGATCAATGCCGGAGTATTGGAAGCCATCGAGATAGTCAGTCCCACGGGGTTTTACGACTGGGATGCCAAATATGTTTACAACAATGGTGAAACGCAATATATCATCCCGCCGAAGTCATTGCCGGAAAATGTGATCCGTCTGGCCAAGGAGTATGCGTTGAAATTTTATCATGCCTCCGGATGCCGGGATATCCTGCGGGTGGATTTCATCATCGACAGCGACGGAGTGCCGCGGATACTTGAGGGCAACAACCTGCCCGGCAATACCGATCACAGTCTGGTTCCCAAAGCGGCGCGCCATGCGGGAGTTTCCATGGAAAGGATGTGCGCACTGATGGTCTATTGTGCCATGAAACGCTCCGGTGACGTGCCGGTGGTCGTGGCGGATAAAATACCGGATAAAAAAGCGGGAGTTTTTGACCGTTTCATCAGCACGCTCTGCAATCTGGCGGCGTTCTGTGCCGGGATCATTCTGATCTATGCCGGAGTGATGCGCAGTGAATGGGGGAGCAAGGCGACCACCATGCTGCTGGCCGGTGGTATCCTGACGGTGATATTTGCCTTTTGCCGTCAATTTGACCGCCGCGGCAACCGGTGAGGGGAACTTATGGCGCAAAATACCTTTTTCAGTGACATCCATAAGGAACTGGATGCCAAAATGGTTCCCTGCGGCAAATGGAATCTGCCGTTGTTTTATCCCGGCGGCAGTGTGGCTGAACACCGCAACACCCGCAGCGGAGCATCGCTTTTTGACCGCAGTATGACGGGGTGTTTCCAGATCACCGGTAAAGATTGTGCCGGTATACTTGACCGGATCTTTTTGCGTTCTGTAAAGGATATGGCACTCGGCGAATGCCGGAAAAACGCGTTGCTGGATGAAAATGCTTCCGTGGTATTGATTTTCACCTTGTGCCGGATGCAGGATGAGGATTTCATGCTGATCGGGGAAAGCGGTATTGCGGATAAGCAGTGGGAGTATTTGCGTAAAGCAGTGCCGGAAGCACTGACCGTGCGGGAGTTGGGAACTGCACTGGCGCAGTTGGCGTTGACCGGCAGTAAGAGTGCGGATATCCTCGGTGCCGCCGGGGTGGCGGATATTCCGGAAAAGGGGATGCGGCAGATCGTTACACTCAAGGATGATGAGGGGGATGAATTCCGCTGTATCGCCATTCACGGTGAATTTGCCGGGGAAACATCCTTTCATATTTGTTGCAATGCCCAATTTGCGTTGGAAGTTTACGGTGCGTTATACAGTGCCGGGGCACTTCCGGCGGGGATCGGAGCGTGGGAAAGTTTGCGTATTGAAAGCGGCATCCTGTCACCGCCCGGAGAGGTGGATGGCGATCATTCACCGTGGGATTGCGGTTTGGATGAGTGGGTGGATATGAGCCGGGAATTCACCGGTAAAACGGCATTGGCGGGGATGGAGAAACGTTTTCAACTTTGTCTGGTGAAACTTGACCGTCATCCGGCATCGCCCGGCACGGTGGTGGAATTGCCGGGAAATATTGCCGCCGGAGTGGTCACATCGAGTGCATTTTGTCCGGTTGCCGGTTGCGCACAGGCGATCTGCCGGATGGATGCGGATTGCGGCATAAAAGCCGGTGATAAGGCGGCCTGTGCGGTCAATGGTAAAGTCGTCGTCGGTGAAGCAGTCAGGAAACTTTACTGTTGAAAAGCGGCGGACTTTTTCAGATATATATTTGCAGAAAAGTTTGACAAACAGCACTTTCGGTGCTATATTAAGATGTTTGTAGAAACAGTTTTGGGATCTTGATCTGTAACAGATGCAGATCTCGGCAAAGGGTTTTCCGTTCTGCCGAACCGCAAGTTTCCGGAATCTGGTTGTGAGAAAGAGTATTCTCAACCTCCTTACGGGTAAGGGGTTGCTATTCTTTGAAAGGCCGGTTTCGTTCCCTTGTCGGTTCAGCAGTATGCAAATAAAAATTGACAGGGTAAAAAATGAAATTGGCAGAAGCTACACACATTTGTCTGTACTCCGGTTGCGGACATCCGGAACTCTCGCAGAACATCGCAAATTATCTCGGCGTTGGACTCGGCAAGGTTCATATCACTCATTTTCCTGACAGCGAGATATTTGTGCAGTTTGAGGAAAATGTGCGCCGCGCGGATGCGTTCCTGATCCAGCCGACCTGTACTCCTTCCAATGAAAATCTGATGGAAATGCTCATCATGATCGATGCCGCCAAACGTGCCAGTGCGGCCCGGATCACCGCGGTTCTGCCGTATTTCGGCTACGCCCGTCAGGATCGCAAGGATAAACCCAGAGTCCCCATCACCGCCAAACTGGTCGCCAATCTGCTCACCTGTGCCGGTGCCGACCGTATTCTGACGATGGACTTGCACGCCCAGCAGATCCAGGGATTTTTCGATATCCCGGTGGATCACCTCTACGCCCGCCCGGTGCTGGTGCCGTATATCAAAGAACTTATCGGCGACAATGGCGTGGTGGTCGCGCCGGATTCCGGCAGTACCAAAATGGCGATGGCTTACGGCGATATGCTTTCCGCCGGATTCGCCGTGGTCTGCAAACGCCGCATCAATGCCACGACCGTGGCTTCCAGCCATCTGGTCGGTGATGTGAAAGACCGTATTTGCGTCATCACTGACGATATGACCAGCACCGCCGGCACGCTCTGCGCCGCCGCCAAGATCCTCAAGGCCAATGGTGCGGCCAAAGTTTATGCTGCTGTTTCCCACTGTCTCTTGAGCGGTATCGGCAAAGAAAAACTGCTCAATACTCCGGAAATCGAGCAGTTGATCACCACAGATGCCGTGCCGAATATCGACACGCTCAACGGCAAGATCCGGGTGGTCAGCGTTGCGCCGCTGATCGGTGAAGCGATCCGCCGTATCCATGAAGGTAAGTCGGTTTCCCCGTTGTTCTATCTGGGACACTGATTATTAAATAAGCAAAAAAAGAAATCAACAATTCTCCAAAAATAAAGCGAAAGGAAATCCATGAGCAAAGCAGAGAATGTGATCGCGGCACAGCCGCGGAGCGAATTCGGAGATAATGCCTCCCGGCGTCTCCGGAAATCGGGATTCATCCCGGCTGTCATTTACAGCCGCGGTCAGGAATCCGTAGCGGTTGCGCTGAAAACCGAAGAATGGCAGGTCGCTTACGCCAAGAAAGCCAGTCTCTACACCATCACTCTTGAGGGTAAAGAGATCCCCGCCATCGTCAAGGAAGTTCAGTTCAACCATCTGAAAAACTATGTCTACCACGTCGACTTCCAGGCTGTTGACATGAGCGCGGAGATCCACGCCAACGTCAAACTGCACGCTTTCGGCGACTGCTATGGTGCTTCCCATGGCGGCGTGCTGGAGCAGGAAGTTCACGAGCTGCCGGTTTCCTGCACTCCGGATGCTCTGCCCGACATGATCAAAGTCGATGTCACCAATTTGAAAGTCGGTGATGCTCTGACTGTGGCTGATCTGGTTCTGCCCGCCGGCGTCAAAGTCCGCGGTCTGGATGCAACTGAAATCGTCTTCCACGTCGTTCTGCCGACCGAAGATACCGTTTCAGAAGAAGGTTCCGCTGAACCGGAAGCCATCAACGAGAAAAAAGCCGAAGCCCGCGCTGCGGAAAAGGCTAAAAAGTAAGTTCCGTAACCGGAGTATCTTCTCCGTAATAAAGCTGATTGACAAAAGGATTTTCTTATGGCAGGTGCCGGAAGCAGCATAAAATTGATCGTGGGATTGGGAAATCCCGGATCGGAATATGCCAACAGCCGGCATAATGCGGGATTCATGGTGATCGAAAAACTCCTTGCCGGTTTTCCGGAAGGGCGTTTCACCGAAAGCCACCTGGCGGAAAGCCGGGTTTTTACCGGGCGTTACCGGGGAAAACCGCTGATACTGCAAATGCCGCTGACTTATATGAATGTGAGCGGTGCCGCAGTGGCTCCTTTGAGCCGCCGGCTGGGGATCGAGCCGCAGGAGATAATCGTTATTTCCGATGATCTTGATCTTGCGCCGGGCAGACTGCGGTTGCGTCAGGGCGGTTCTGACGGCGGACACAATGGTTTGAAATCGATCATTGCCGAATTGGGAAGCAGTAATTTCAAACGGGTGCGCATCGGGATCGGCCGTCCGGAAAAGGGCAAGACCGCCGATTATGTATTGAGCGGTTTTGAAGGCGAAGAAGAAAAGAATTTTGCAATGGCGATCGACCGGGCGGCCGAGGCGGTTTTGACCATCCTCGGAGCCGGTATGACGGCGGCGATGAATAAATTCAATGCCGCGGAGAAGACCGAAACTGAAAACAAGTAAAAAAAGCCATCAAAGAAAAGAGGTTTATTTTGAAAAAATACGAATCTGTATTCATTTTGGACATCCGCAAGACGGATGACAACGGTGCTGCTTTCTGCAATGGTTTCGCGGAGCTGATCAAATCTCTCGGCGGCGAAATCGAGAAGACCGTTGAAATGGGCCGTAAACAATTCACCTATGAAATCGACAAACGCCGTGCAGGTCTCTATTTCGATTTCATTTTCACGCTGGATCCGGCCAAACTGGTCGCCATCCGCGAGAAATATCATCTTGACCAGCAGGTTCTCCGCAACATGACGCTGATCTATGATCGTCCGGAAGGTGCGGATAATGCCGAGCCGCTCCGGTTCGAGTAAGTTGGCGATATCAAGTGCAGAACAATCACCTGAAACACTGGAGAAAGTATCATGGCTTCGTTGAATAAAGTTTTTCTGTTGGGCAATTTGACCCGTGATCCGGATTTGCGCGGATTCCCCAATGGTCAGAGTGTTTGCGATCTGGGGCTGGCGATCAGCCGCCGGTTTATCAGCAATGGTCAGGAGCAGGAAGAAACTTGTTTCGTCGATGTGGTCGTCTGGGGCAAAGCCGCCCAGAATTGCCGCCAGTATCTTTCCAAAGGTTCACAGGTGATGGTCGAGGGACGGCTGCAGTTGGATACCTGGGAGGACCGCAATGGCGGCGGACGCCGCTCCAAATTGCGGGTCGTTGCCGAAAATGTCCAATTCATGAACCGCCGCAAAGATGAAAACGGCGGCGGCAATCAGGGCGGATACGGCAGCGGCAACGGTTATTCCAATGGCGGTAACTATGGCAATAACGGCTATCAGCAGAGCGGTTACCCCCAGAGCAACAGCGGTTATTCCGCTCCGGCGATGGGTGGTGCCCCGGCGATGCCGGCCAATCTGCCGCCGATGCCGGAACCTGATTTCGGGGGCAATTCATCCGGCGCACCGGAAGATGATATCCCGTTTTGATCGCAGTTCTGCAAAAAAGTTGAAACAATACCAAGTATAGTATAAAGAAAAGAGAGGATTCCCATGCAGGGTCAGAAAAGACAAGGCGGCCGTCGTCGCGCGGCTGCGAAACCCAAGGTTTGCCGCTTCTGTGAGGCAAAAGTCCGCTATATCGATTTCAAAGATGCTGAAACTCTGATGAAGTTCCAGACCGAAAAAGGCAAAATCATGCCGCGCCGCATTACCGGCAATTGCCTCGATCACCAGAAAATGCTTTCCATCGCCGTTAAACGTGCGCGGATGCTCTCGCTGGTCTACTGATAAACGGAGGTATTTACATGGCTAACGTCAGTCTTATTCTTTTGGATGATGTCGAACATCTCGGTCTGGCCGGTGATGAGGTGCGTGTCGCCCCCGGTTATGCCAGAAACTATCTTATCCCCAACAAACTCGCCGCCAAAGCCACTCCCGGTACTTTGCGTCTGATCGAATCCCGCAAGGCTGCTATCGCTGCCCGCCGCGCCGCCGATCTGGCCAATGCCAAAGCTCTGGCCGAGAAACTTGCGACTGTGGAAATTTCTATCGCGATGCAGGCCACTGAAGACGATCAGCTCTTCGGTTCCGTCACTCCGCGCATGGTCGCTGAAGAACTGAATGCTCAAGGCTTTGCCATCGAACACAGCCGCATTCTGATCGATCCCCCGATCAAAATGCTCGGCAGTTTTGAAGCGCAGGTCAAACTGCACAGCGAAGTTTCCGCCGCAGTCAAAATCTGGGTTGTCCGCGGTTGATTTCCGCAGGTGATCTTCATGGCTGAAATTGCCGGAAAAACTTCTGTGTCTGCACGCCCGGCGGGTATTTTACCCGACCGGGCGCAGCCGCATAATTTAAAAGTGGAGCAAGCCGTATTGGCCGCCATGCTCCGCGAACCGAAAAGTTGCGTCGATACTGTCGTGGAAAAACTCGGCATTTCCGGCGATGCTTTTTACAGTGCCGCCAACCGCAGTATCTTTCTGGCGGCCGTCGAATTGAATAAAACCGGCACGGTGCCGGATCTTTTGAGTGTCGCCCAGAAACTCAAGGCTTCAGACAAACTGGAAGCCGCCGGCGGCGAACTCTATCTGGCGGAAGTGTATTCCGCTATTGCCACGACCGTCAACGTGGAGTCGTGGTGTGAAATTTTACGCAATCTGGCAATGCTCCGCAGGATGATCGATGCCTGTTCCGGAGCGTTGATGAAGTGTTTCGATTCCGATGCCGACCCGAATAAACTGGTCGAGGAGATCGAAACCGATATTTACAACATCCGCACTTCCGGAGCGACGGAAACGATCCGTGATCTGCGGACTCTGGTCGCCCAGGAATTCCAGACTTTGATCGACATCCGGAATAAGAAGATCGAAGTGGGTATCCCCACAGGCTACACGCCGCTGGATGAGTTTACCGGAGGCTTGAAACGCGGTGAAATGTTCGTTCTTGCCGCCCGTCCTTCCATCGGTAAGACCACGCTGGGGTTGAACATCATTGCCAATGTGGCGATGAAAGGCGAGATCCGCCGTCCGGTGGCATTTTTCAGTTTGGAAATGACCGACAATCAGATCGCCCGCCGTCTCTTGTGTACCGAGGCGGGAATTCCGGAAAGTGTATTCTGGAATGGCACATTCAACGACAGCGATATGCATAAACTTACTGCCGCTGCCGCCAATATCCGGGATGCCCGGTTGTTTATCGACCCCACCGGCGGTCTGACGATCTCGGAATTGCGGGCCAAGGCCAGACGGTTGAAAAATGAACATGATATCCAGTTGATAGTTATTGACTATTTGCAGCTTATGCACGCTGATTCCAGAGTTGACGGCCGTCAGCAGGAGGTCGCCGAGATTTCCGGCGGCATCAAAAAACTGGCCAAAGATCTCAATGTGCCGGTGCTGGTGCTGGCACAGCTCAACCGTGAGATCGACAAAAATGCCAGTCCCAATGCCCGGCCGAAACTGGCGCATTTGCGTGAATCAGGTGCCATTGAGCAAGATGCCGATATCGTGACATTTCTGCACCGCAACCGTGATGATGCCAAAAATATCGCTGACGGCGCATCCACCGAAGCGGAATTGATCGTGGAAAAGAACCGTAACGGTAAGATCGGTACGGTGAAAATGAATTTCTTCCCCTCCAAAATGCTGTTCGAAGTCGCCCCGCCGGTCGGCCGTGAATATGCTCCGGGGGGCGATGAGGGATAATACACAGGGGAGAACGTGCCATGTTCAGAAGATTTATGAAGTTTTTGCTGTTGCCGGTGATTTTTTCGGCAACGGCGTTGCAAGCGGCGAAGATCAGTTCAATAAAATTTGAACAGGAGGGGGATAATCCGATCCCCGAAGAGCTGCTTTCGGTGGTTTTGCGTTTGCGGCCGGGAATGGAATTCAGTGCCGCGCACATGGATGCGGATTTGAAAAGTCTCTTTGATACCGGTAAAATTTCCGATGCGGTTGCCGAATTTAGGGAGTTGCCCGATGGCACGGTGGAAGTGGTCTTCAAGATCAAACCGTCGCCGGTGATCTCCATGTTCAAACTTGAGGGCAACAAAAAGTTTTCCACCCGTGATCTGCAGGAGTGTCTGGAGATCGCTGACGGCGACCGCTTGAGCAGCAAGGCTTTGAGCAAATCGGTGGAAAATCTGCGTAAATATTATATCGACCGCGGTTATACCGATGTGCAGATCGGTCTGCCGGCGATCCTGCCCGATGGCAATGGCGGCGTGATCGTCACGGTCACGATCGAAGAAAATTTGCGGCTCAAGGTCAATGATGTGACCTTTGAGGGCGTTACGGCGTTTTCCGAAAGCGAATTGCGTTCCGTAATGTATAACCGTTACAGCTACTGGAACTTACTGCCGTTTATCAACGATTTTCTCAACCACGGTCTGCTGGATCGGCAGGAGTTGGAAACCGATTGCGCCAGATTGCGTGAATTGTATTACAACAAAGGTTATCTGGACTTCAAAGTGGTCGATATCAAGATCACGCCGACGGCGGATGATCCGGAATTTGTCGATCTGCACTTCATCATTGAAGAGGGTGAACCTTATGTAGTCGAAAAAGTTTCCATCGAGGGCAATTCCCAAGTCGCTACTGAAATTATTGCTCCATTGATCCGTCTGACGGCCGGGGAAACTTTTTCGCAGGCGGCTGAAACAGCCACGATCCAGGCGATTTCCGCCATTTATGATGCTGAAGGTTACAGCGATCTTACGGTGCGTCCGGTGCGCACGGCGGATTATCCCAATCACCGGGTGTCGGTGGTGTTTCAGATCACCGAGGGACGCAAATATTTTGTGCGGGATATCGTGATCGTCGGCAACACTTCCACTAGGGAAAAGGTGTTGCGCCGGGAACTGGCGATCCAGCCGGGCGATCCGGTGACGCAGAGACGTATCCAGATCAGCCGTCAGCGGTTGATGGGTATGGGATACTTCACCAGTGT
The DNA here is from genome assembly GCA_015061625.1 of Lentisphaerota bacterium. Taxonomy (GTDB): domain Bacteria; phylum Verrucomicrobiota; class Lentisphaeria; order Victivallales; family Victivallaceae; genus UBA1784. The sequence goes on from SUWG01000016.1 coordinate 28,212, forward strand.
CGAGGCGGAAGCGGTCAATGCTGATGCGCTCAACGAAAAGGATATCCGGATCACGGTGGAGGAAAATCCTGCCAGATACAACTTCCGTATCGGTGCCGGTGCATCTGATGTGAGCAGTTTTTTCGGTATGGCGGAAATTTCCACCAACAACTTTGATATCACCAATCCGCGCAACTGGTTCTACGGCGGCGGCCAGCGGTTGCGTATTCAGGGGATTTACGGTGTGGATGATGCCGGATTCAACATCGATTTCATTGAACCGTGGCTCTTTGATCTGCCGTTGCGTTACGAATTATCCGCATTTTTGACCACTTCCGAATATGATGACTGGGATGAAACCCGTATCGGCGTGCGCACTTCATTGCAGCGCAAGATATTTGATGACTTTACCCGCATAGCATTGGGTTACAAATTTGAAACGGTGCGGGTGCATAATATCGCTCATTCGCTGAAACGGTATTTCAAAGAAAATCATCTGGATGGCACTGCCAGAGTCAGTCAGTTCTCTTTGAATCTGACCCGTGACACCCGTGACAGTGTCGTTGATCCGACCGAGGGATATTACATCAATCTTTTCGGCTCGATCACGCCGGAAGTGCTGGGTTCCAGTTCCAATTACTACCGTCTGGAAGCCAGAGGCAGTTACCATTACAGTTTCTTTGATAAAGCCATCGTGGTTTCGCTGGCCGGTAAGATCGGTGTGGTTTCCGGCTTCGACTATCAGAATGATGTGCCGGTTTTTGAAAGGTACTTCCTCGGCGGCAGCGGTTCGGTGCGCGGTTTTGAACACCGCTCCATCGGCAAAGTGGTCAATGACCGTACCATCGGCGGTCAGACGATGATGGTGTTGTCAGCGGAAATTTCCCATCCGATCTGGGGGCCGTTGCGCGGTGCGGCATTCATCGATGCCGGTGATGCGTGGAGCAACGCTTACAGCATGGATTGGGACACCATCAATGTCGGTGTCGGTTACGGTCTGCGGTTGAAACTGCCGATGATCCAGGCGCCGCTGCAGTTGGATGTCGCTTATCCGGTGGTCAGAGGTCAGGATAATCTGAAACGCAAATTCCGCATCCACTTCAACGTTGGATTTTCCTTCTGATGACCGATTATCCTCCCAACGCCGATTCGCTGATGGCCATTCTCCGGAAACTCCGCGCTCCGGATGGTTGTCCGTGGGATCGGGAACAGACCCGGCAGAGTCTGGTGCGCCACCTCGACGGCGAATGTGCCGAATTGATCTATGCCATCGACCGTGATGATGTCCCCAATATCTGTGAAGAATTGGGTGATGTGTTGATGAATCTGCTTTTTCAGGTGACGATCGCCGAGGAAAAGGGTGATTTCACGCTGGCGGATGTCTGGCGGGGCATCATCGACAAAATGATCCGCCGTCACGCCCACGTTTTCGGCGGGGAAAAGGCCGCTACTGCCGATGATGTGGCCAAATTGTGGCAGAAGATCAAGGCCGCCGAAGCCGGTCACCGGATGGAAAAACAATCTCTGATGGATGAGGTCAAACCCTGTTTGTCAGTGCTTGACCGGGCGGAAAAATTGCAGAAAACCGCCGCCAAAACCGGATTCGACTGGAATAACGCCGGTCAGGTGCTGGATAAGATCGCTGAAGAAACGGCCGAAGTCCGTGAAGCAATGGCGGAAAATGATGATGAACACATCGACGAAGAACTTGGCGATCTGCTCTTTGCCGTCGTCAATCTGATCCGTTTCCGGGGCAAAACTCACGCTTCAGAATTGTTGCGCCGGGCCAATTTGAAATTTGAAAACCGTTTCCGCCAACTGGAAAAGGAGTTCGCCGCACTCAATGAGGATATTTCCGGCGCAACTGCCGCCAGAATGGATCAGCTTTGGGAAAAGGTCAAGGCCGATTCCCGCAACCTCTGACACTGGTGGCGATCATGAATAAAAATTCCACGGTTATTGATTTCGCTCCCGAATCGGTTCCCATGCGCCGGACGACCTGGTTCATATACTTGAGTGCCTACGTTATTCTGCTGGCATTTGTCGGTGATAACGCCTTGAATGGCGATGAGGGCATTATGGCTGAAGGTATCCGTTTGACCAGTGGCGGAATAGATATATTTTCCCCTCAATGCTGGTGGCAGCCGGATGACCGGTCACTGCTCTGGTTCTGCCGGTTGCGGATGCTTCCGGCACTGATTTTCGGCAGCAGTGAATTGATTTGCCGTCTGTTTTCCATCCTTGCCTCCATCGGAGTTCTGTGGTGTACCATGTCGCTGACCGGAGATTTTTTCAACCGCCGTTCCGGAGCGTGTGCCGCATGGATGCTGATCGGGTCTTACGGGTTTATTTACTGGGGCAGATTTGCCGGAAATTTTATGACTCTGGCCTTTTGGGTGTTATTCACCACGCTTTGTCTGCGCAACGCCTGTGACCGCTTCTGGTGGCGCACGGTGATTTTTACCCTGATCTTTTCCGGCACGATGTGGTGGGGCATGAATTATCTGCTGTTTCTGCCGGGCATTTGGCTAATCACCTGGTCTGACGGCTACGGGGTTTTGTTGCGTAAACAGTGGTTTTTTGCGGTGATCGCTGCCGCAGTGATCGCCATCGCCGCCGGATGCTGGCTGGTCGGATTTGCCGGGGTACCGTGGGCGGAATATCCGGCAAGATTTTTCCGTCAGTTCAAAGCATCGTTCCTTGAATCATGTCACATCGCCATCTGGCCGGGAACCGGCGGAGCCGGGAACTTTTACCGCTCGCCGGTCAATTTTCTGCGCCTTTTGCTCCCGTGGACTTTGCCCGCACTCGCCGCCGCCGCCGGTATGATCCGTAAATGGAAAGAATTGTCTTACGATCACCGCCGGTTGCTCGCCGGAACATTATTCATGTTGATCTGCACCGGGATATTTCCCGGCCGCCGCTGGCAGTATCAGTTGAGTTTGCTGCCGTTTTTTATCATGATCTGTGCCGGAGTCACCGCTGAATGTGTCGGCGTGGATTCATGGAGCCGCCTCGCTGACCGGATCATGTGGTGGAGTTTCTGCGTGCTGGGATCGCTGGCCGTCGCCGTGATCGTGACCTGGCCGCTCTGGCAGATGATTTTCGGATTTTCTCCGCCGTTGTGGATCATGTTCGGGATGCCGGTTCTGGGGCTGGCCTCTCTTGCCTTTCTCGTCTTTGATACCGGCGGCGGCAGTGCCGTGGAAAGGGTCAGCGGCATGAATGGTCCGTGGAGCGGATATATCCTTTCCGGAGTATGCCTGATGACAGCCTGTTTCGTGGTCGGAGTTTCCTCTCTTGACCGTTACCGTTCCGGGAGGCCGTTTTGGAAACATTGCGGTGTGCTGGTTCGCCATCTGCCCGCGCATGAGGTCATCTATTTCGGTTCATTTCCCGATGCCAAACAACTTTACTATCTGGAATTGCCCACCCCCTGTCCGATAGTTTCCGATCCCGGTGAATTGGCCGCCATTCTGCCGCAGATACATTCCGGCGAGGCTCTGCTCATGATCAAACGTGCCGATATTGAGGCCGTTTCTGCCGCACTGGATAATGCCGGTTGGAGCATGGAACACCGCAAACCGCTCGCTGTCGAGGCCGGAGCAATAAATTTTTACAACGATGAATTTGCCGATGACAGCAAGTTCATTATCTGCCGCATCCGGCGGGGCAGTGACCGGTGATTTTATTCAGAATATTTTATAATAAAGGTATTGAAAACCGCAGTTGAGGATGTATATTATTTACATCTGTTTGTAAAGCAGTTTAACTATCGTTACTTTTCAGGAGGTTAAAATGAAAAAGAAACGTTATGCCGTTTGCGGTGTATCCACCCGTGCGATCGGTATGTATATCGGGCCGATGATGAAAAATTTCAGTCATTGTGCTGAATTGGTCGGTATGCTGGATATCGATCCGCTCCGTTTCAAAGCGTGTACCGACATCGTTCCGGAAGCCAAAAATGTACCGACTTACATGGCTGCTGATTTTGAAAAAATGCTCGCGGAAACCAAACCTGATGCCCTGCTGGTCGTCAGCATGGATTGCACTCATGTCGATTATATCATCGGCGGTCTGGAACACGATCTGGATGTTATCTGCGAAAAACCGATGACCACCAACACCGCCGATTCTCTCCGGGTGCTGGCCGCGGAAGAGAAATCCAAAGGCAAAGTCATCTGTACATTCAACTACCGTTACAACCCCGTCCACCGCAAACTGCGTGAATTGGTTCTCGCCGGAAAAGTCGGCCGGGTCACTCATGTCGATCTCAACTGGTATATCGATATCAAACACGGTTCAAGTTATTTCCACCGCTGGAACCGGATGCGGGAGAATTCCGGCAGTCTTTCCATCCATAAATCCAGTCACCACTTCGATCTGGTCAACTGGTGGGTCGATGGCATCCCCGAACAGGTTCACGCTTTCGGTGCCCTCAATCACTACGGGCCGGATGGCGAATTCAACCCCTCCAAAAAAGATGACCGCAACTGCGATACCTGTGACGAATTTATGAATTGCGCCTACAAACGCCGCTGGGCCACCCGCAATTCCAACCTTTTTGTGCCGGATGATCATATCAACTCCTTTGAGAGCAAAGTCACCCAGTACACCAATTACAGCCCCAAAATGTGTATGTTCGATTCCAAAATCAACATCTACGACACCTTTATCGCCAACGTCAAATACCGTAACGGCGTGCTGCTCAACTACTCCGCCAACTTCTCCACCCCATACGAAGGCTACCGCCTCGCCATCAACGGTACCCGCGGCCGCCTCGAATCTATGGAATTTATCGGTGCCGGTGCTTCCCAGCTGCCCAAATTCCACGAGGGCGGACAATTCATCGACTACTTCCCCATCTTTGAAAGCCGGGAACGTATCGACATTTCTGCCGGTGCCGGCGGTCACGGCGGCGGCGATCCGCTCATCCTGGAAGATATCTTCCTCGGTGAAGATCCCAACCGCAAATATGATATCCTCGCTAAATCTGTTGACGGACTCCGCGCCATCGCCATCGGTGATGCCGTTTACAACTCCATTAAAGACGGCGGAATTCAGGATTTGACTTCATTTATCAAATAACTGTTTTCATCTGCAGTGCCGCCGGAATTACCCCCCGGCGGCACTCTTTATATAAGGACAACTCATGATGAAAAAGTTGATTCGTCCGGCAATGCTCATTCTCCCTTTGGGTGCCGGAATATTTTTTCCCCAAGCCGCCATTCTCGCCCAGGCACCATATAACTTCATCCGCTGGGCCCTCGGCGCAATGATCTTCTGCAACGTACTGCAAATCAACTTTTCCGATCTCAAACCCCGCAAAGAACACTTTACCGTACTCCTGCTCAATATCCTTATGGGCATCATCCCCTTTTATCTGCTCCGTTTTCTCTGCCCCGCTGATCCCGTTTACTCCCACGCCGCCTTTTTCACCGGTATCGCTCCGACTGCCACCGCTACCGCTGTGATCGTTTCCCTGCTCAATGGTAACGTCGCTTTCGCTATCACCGGTTTTCTTATCACCAATATCGGAATATCTTTCGTTCTCCTCTTTCTCATACCCCTCATTTCCGGCAACTTCACTGCCGCCTTTCTGCTCAATGTGCTTTATTCCATCGTTATCGCCATCCTTATTCCCATGCTCTGCGCCCGGATCACCCGACACTTTTTCCCCGCCATTCTCGATCATACCGCCAAACTGAAAAACTTTACCCTTCTGATCTGGTCGGCTTCCCTCTTTATCATCGCCGCCGTCGCCCGGCAATATTTCGATCAGAATGCCGGTGCTTCGCTGGGGGTGCTGTGTATTCTGGCTTTGATTTCCGGAGTTCTCTGTGCTTTGAATTTTACCATCGGTTATTTCCTGACCAAATCTGAATTCCGCCGCGATACCTCCCAGATTCTCGGTCAGAAAAACACCACTTTCGCCCTCTATCTGGCTTTGGAATACTCCACCGGCATCGCCGCTTTATCCACGATTTTTTACGTTCTTTTTCACAACCTCTGGAACTCAATACAGTTACTTTCTTTTCACGGGAAAAGAAAGTAACCAAAGAAAAGCGGGCTTCCCTACTTTCTTTGGAAAGAAAGTAGGCAAAGAAACCTGTTTTTCACGGGAAAAGAAAGTAACCGATAGAATTGCGGGATTCCCTACTTTCTTTTTGAAAAAGAAAGTAGGCAAAGAAAATTTTGGGGAGACTGCCCCCGAAAGTAACCAATAGAAAAGCGGGATTCCCTACTTTCTTTGGAAAGAAAGTAGGCAAAGAAACCTGATACCCCGCAAGTCAGCACTCTGCCAATCGCGGTTGCAACTATCCGTTAATTACCGTTCTCTGCCGTTCTTCCGGTTGACAAAACCTGCTCACAGTGGTATATTATAGCGGTATCTCAAACCAAAAGTATAAGGAGTTTTCTGATGAGTAATTTTGAATTCGGTTACGCCCGGTGTGACATCACCCCGGCGATCGGTCTTCCGCTTTGCGGTTACTTCAATCCCCGGCCCAACAAAGGTGCATTCGACCGCCTTTCAGTCAAGGCCGCCGTCTTCCGTACCGGTAATGAAGTTGCCGCCGTGGTCTCTTACGATCTGTGTCTGCTCGATGCCAAATTCCTCCGTGACCTCGATGCCAAATTGAGTGAAATGTCTTCTCCGCTGGCCAATAAGGTCCTCTATTGTGCCACTCACACCCATACCGGCCCGTATTCCGGCAAAATTTTTGATGACACTGCCGATCCGGCTTATATGGAATTTCTGGAAAAGCAATCCCTTACTGCCATTACTCAAGCCTTTGTATCTCTCGCTCCGGCCGAATTGTATACCGCTGAAACGGAGTGTACCACTCTGGCTTTCAACCGCCGTTACATCATGAAAAACGGCAAAACCGTCACCAATCCCGGCAAATTCAATCCTGATATCGTCCGTCCGGAAGGCGGCATCGATCCCAAAATCATTCTTCTGGAAGTCCGGCAGTTTGACCGTCCGGCACTGTTGATCGCCAACATTTCCAACCACACCGACACCATCGGCGGCGATATCGTTTCCGCGGACTGGCCCGGACGCATGGAAAAAGCCATCCAGCAGGAACTCGGCTTCGATCTGCCGGTGATGACCATCATCGCTCCGCAGGGCAATATCAACCACTTCAACGTCAATACTCCCGGCAATCAGACCGGTTTCGATGAAGCCTGCCGTATCGGCAAGGCTTATGCCGGAGTCATTCTTTCCTCGCTCTATCAGTTGAAAAAGCAGGAAAATACCGCCATCGTGACCAAAACCTGTGAATTTGAAGCCCCCTATCTGCAGTTGACCGATGAGGAATATGCGGAAGCCAAACAGATTTATGAAGAAAACAAAGATGCCGTTATGGAAGCCGGTCGGGACTTCACCAGTGAAGATATCGCCAAAGGCGTGCCGGCGGTGAAAAAACTTTTCGCTGAAATGGCGATCGGCTGCCGGGAAAATCCCATCACGGAAAAGCGCATCGAGCGTCAGTTGATGATCGCTTTCGGTGAGGAAGTTGCCCTGATCTCTCTGCCCTGCGAACCATTTATCGAACTGGGCGAAGCCATCCGGGAAAACTCCAAATATCCGTTGACCGTTCTGGCGGCTCTGGGCATGGGGGAAATCGGTTACGTCGGTATGCCGCAGCACTATGGCAACGGCGGTTATGAAACCAGTCCGGCCCGCACTCTGGCCGACCGTACCGTAGGTCAGACCATCGTCAAATCGGCTCTGGAACTTTTGAAATAACAAGTAATATAAGGATAATCAAAAATGTCTGAATCATGCAGCAGTTCATGCAGCGGTTCCTGCGGAAGCTGTTCTTCCTGCGGTGGATGCGGTGAGGATAAACTCGCAAAAAAAATGGCTCTGGTCTCCAGAAAGATCTTTGTGCTTTCCGGCAAGGGCGGGGTGGGGAAAAGTTCAGTAGCCGCCACCATCGCTTTGCAGTTGGCCGCCAGCGGCCGCAAAGTCGGTTTGCTCGATTGTGACTTTCACGGGCCGAGTCTGCCGACCATTCTCGGTGTGACCCACAAAAAACTGGATTATTCTGAAACTGACGGTATCATTCCGTTGCCGCTGGGCAATTTGAAGTTTCTTTCTGTCGGTCTGTTGATCGACGATCCCGATCAGGCGATCGTCTGGCGCGGACCGGCCAAAATGGGCGTGATCAAACAGCTTCTGGAAGATACCTGCTGGGGCGAACTTGACGATCTGGTGCTGGATTTCCCGCCGGGAACCGGTGATGAGATCCTCTCGGCCTGTCAGTTGATCCCCGGTGAGAAAAACGCCATCGTGGTCACCACTCCGCAGGAAGTTTCGCTTGCCGACTGCCGCAAATGTCTGGATTTCTGCAACAAACTGGAACTCAAAGTGGCCGGTATCGTGGAAAATATGAGTTACTTTGTCTGCCCGGATTGCGGCAAGGCCCATCAACTCTTTTCCGCTGACGGCGGCAAATCTCTGGCGACCAGTTACAATCTGCCGTTGATCGCCCAACTGCCTTTGAATCCGGAATTCATGGCGGCCTGTGACTCCGGCACTCTGGCGGAAAAACTTGATCAATTCCCCTCATTGCTCAAGTTCTGACGCAGATTCCGCTGATATTTTCCGGGAGTATTTCTGTATTATGCAGCAATGCTCCCGGATTTTTTTATAAAATTAAGACACAGGTACTTGCAGATGCACAAGTCGAAGCGGTCTGGGCCAATGGCCGGTGTGCCGCTTACCGCCGTCAGGTCGGCAAGGGTAAAGTTATATATTTTGCGGTCAATCCTTTTGCCAACGGGGAAGCGGCACTTCAGGCGGGAAACTGGGTGGAGTATTTCTATAACTTTTTCCGGGAAAACGGCGTGCGCCGGGGGATGATGATCTGGGACTTTGTGTTGCCGGAAAATTGAAACTCATTTATTCAGCGGCAAAAGCAGTTGGATTGCGGATAATTCTCCGGCGGGGGCCAACTGGGTGATCCCCGTGCCTGCCAGCCGGATCGACCGGTCGCCGATAGCGGCTTTGTTGAGCAATTCCACGGCATATCTGCCGATCACCACTGCATCATTAGTGGGCGTATCAAGCGTTGCCGACCGGGTGACGGTCTGGAAGTCTGAAAATTTCAATTTGATCGTAACCGCATGACCGACAAAGCCTTTATTGATTGCCCGCCGGGAAACTTTGCTCGCCAGATTACGCAATAATATGCGTAATTCCCGCATATTATTGCAATCGTAGGGCAAGGTTATCTCTTTGCTGATGGATTTGGGGTCGCCCTCCAACTCCACGGCTCTTTCATCCACTCCCCGGACGATACCGTAATAAAATGCTCCCGCCTTGCCGAACATACTTTTCAATATCGAGGGTGAAAGTTTTTTCAGATCTCTGCCGCAGCGCACATTGATCGTATGCAGTTTTTTCATTCCGATTTTGCCGATACCGTGGAATTTTTCGATCGGCAACTCATCGAGAAATGCCGGAGCCTCGGCGGGGGTGATCAAGGTCAACCCCGCCGGTTTCCGGTAATCCGAAGCGGTTTTCGCCAGAAATTTATTGAACGACACCCCCGCCGAGGCGGTCAATCCGGTGCGTTCCAGAATATTTTTTTGCAGATTTTCCGCCAGGATTTTTGCCTCTTCGAGGGTTGCGCAAACATGGGAAACATCCAGATACGCTTCATCGATGGACATCGGTTCGATCTGCGGGGTGATTTTGAGAAATTCCTGCCTTATGAGGTGGGATACCCGCTGGTAACGGCGGTGGTCGGGGTTGATGAATACCGCCTGCGGGCAGAGGCGCAACGCGGTGGAACTGGGCATCGCTGAATGAACTCCGTACTTCCTTGCCTCGTAGGAACAGGTCGAAACCACTCCCCGCCGTTGCGGTGCGCCGCCGACGATCACCGGTTTGCCCTGCAATTCCGGGCGGTCACGCTGTTCGACGGAAGCAAAAAATGCATCCATGTCGATATGAATTATTTTCCGCATAACAACTTATCCAGATAGTTCAATGCTCCGGGCAGATCGGCGAATTCCCCGGATAGTTGCGCCTCAAAACAGGCATCGAGCAACGGTTTGAAATCTTTTCCCGGCTTCATGCCGTATTGCAGCAGATGGCGGCCGAGGATCAGCGGTTTCGGGGCGGCATCGGCGATCGCCAGCGCGTGACAGCGTTGGGAAAACAATTCGATATTATGCAGTTGCCGGGCCAGATTTTCTTTGCTTCCGTCGATCCCCATGACATCGGCACGGGCGATTTTGGCCAGCAATCCGGTATTGCCGGTTTGCAGAGCCAGTTTGCGGAAAGCCTTGTCGGAAGCATCGTTTTCCACCAGTTGCCACGGATGCATATGATGGGCGATCAACGGCAAAACCTTTTCCGGCAGATCTTTTCTGCGCCAGATGGAAGATATGAATTTTTCTGCCGGTTCCAGAAAGGTGTCATGGCCGCAACTGGTTATTCTGCCATCGCTTTGGATCACCGTGCAAGCCGGTTTGCCGAAGTCGTGACAGAGGGCGGCAAGCATCAGGATCAGGTCATCCGGCGAACCGTCACGCATGGCGGCGGCGGCGTCAGTGACTTTAAGGGTGTGGTTCCACACCGAGCCTTCCGGGTGCCACCGGGGATCCTGCGGGCAGGCGGTCAATGCTTCCAGAGCCGGATAATATCTTATCCAGCGGCAATCGCGCAAAAAATTCAATCCGGCGGAAATATTGATGCCTTTGAGCAATAATTTTTCCCATTCGGCGGATAATCTTTCGATGGGCAGCTCATCCTGGGAGAGTGTCGAACACAACTGCACCGTTTCGTTATCGGCGGTCAGGTCAAACCGGGCGATGAATTGCATCCCCCGCAGTACCCGCAACGGGTCTTCGGTAAAGGCGGGGGAAACGTGGCGCAGGACCCGGTTTTGCAAATCTTTCTGCCCATGCCACGGGTCGATGATCTCTCCGGTAATCGCATCCTGCATGATGGCGTTGATGGTGAAATCCCGGCGGCTGGCGGCATCGGCAAAATCCATTTCCGGGGAGACTTCCACGATGAATCCCCGGTGACCGGCACCGCTTTTGTTTTCTTTGCGCGGCAGGGCGATATCGATGTCAAAGTGCTTGACTTTCAGCACGCCGAAACTCATGCCGACGGCATCGACTTCGCAAATATTTTTCAGGGTGTCAAGCAAACTTCTGCTATCCATGCGGTAGACTTCCAGATCGAAATCTTTGACCGGGATATTCAGGATACTGTCGCGTACACAGCCGCCTGCCAGCATGGTTCTGCCGCCGGCACGGGCGATGGCGTGAGCGATTTCTTTTACTTTTTCAACAGTGGTCATGTTTTCCTCGTGTTATTCACGGTTAATATAATTGTGCGGGGTGGATTAGTCAATGACCCGGCAAAAAATTTTAAGGAGTTTTCAGCAGAAAACATTTGAAATGTATAGAATAAAGTGGTATTGTATAACGTTCTATCTGACAGAGAGGAAGTTTTTATCAAATGAAGCGTTTCATATATCCGATCATCTTGTCGGCATTTGTGCTTGGAAGCAGTTTCGCCGCTGAACCGGGGGCATCCGGAGTGCCGCCGGCCGCACCGGATTCTGCCGCCGCTGAACGAGCCGCCGCCGAACGAGCCGCCGCCGAACGGGCCGCCGCTGAACGGGCCGCCGCTGAACGTGCCGCCGCTGAACGTGCCGCCGCTGAACGTGCCGCCGCCGAAAGAGCCGCCGCTGAAAGGGCCGCCGCTGAAAGGTTGGCGGCGGAAAAAGCCGCCGCCGAAAGGGCGGTAACTGCCGCAGTTGCCGGTCACCGCCGGGCGTTACTGGGGTTTGACTTGAATGAATTACTCACCTTCTGCGCCCCGTCTTACCGGGAAAATGATGGCAATGGCGTAAGCCGCACCTATGCCGATCTGGTCAAACTGGCCGGATATTTCCATTTGATGCGCACTTCAGATGATTTGGAAGTCGTCATGGAAAATGCTCTGTTGCTTCAGGAAAAAGCGATGAGCGATTATCAGCGGCAGCAGGTGCGGTTGTTGAAAGGCACTGACCGGGGACGGGAAATATTGACCATGCTCCGCACCAATTATGAGCGTATTGCCGCACAGGGCAGGGAATTGGCCGCCAATATCCGGGTTTCCGCCGTGCGGGTCAATGGCAATCGGGCGGAAGCAACGCTTTATCTGACCGACCCGATCTCCCGCAACACCTACCGCACCGACTATCAACTGGTCAAAAGCGGCAATAAATGGCTGGTCGTCAAGGCGGAAGCCAAAGGAGTGGTGAAACCATGAAAAAGTTGATGATCTTTCTTGCGGTGCTGACTGCCGCATTCACGCTCCGGGCCGCAGATAATGACGAGATTATTCAAACGATCACCGAATTCCGCTTGTCGGTATTGGCATTTGATTTTGAAAAGGCCATAACTTACTGTACTGCGGATTATGTGGAGTTTTCTCCGGATGGCAAACACAGGACCATTGCCGATCTCCGGCAGATGATGCAAGCCTACCGTACCATGGAAAGCAGTAACGATCTGGAAGTCGTGCTGGAGTGTGCCTTGAAATTGCAAGGCACGGTCATGACCGATGCCCAGCGTCAGCAGATCCGTGCTGTCAAAGGTACTTCCCGCGAAGCACAGGCTCTGGCGGCGATCAAACAGCAGTTGTCGGCATTGCGCACGCAGATGGTCAATATGAGAAGCGTGTTGATCAATATGTTGAAGATCCGCGATGTCCGGATCAATGGCAGTGAAGCGACTGCCACCCAGGAATTTATTGAACCGGGAACCGGGAAAAAATATATAACTTACTACAAATTGCGCAAAGTGAATGGCCGCTGGCTGATTTGCGAATTGCGGCAGGAGACTCCGGCATGAAAAAGTTTCTGGTTTGTTTTCTGATTTTTTGCGGAGTGCTGATGCTGGCCGCCAACGATGAAACGGTCGTTGCAGAGGCGGTGAAAGATTTCAGAGTGGCGCAGTTGACCTTTGACTTCAATAAACTTCTGCAGTTGTGTTCTCCGGAGTATGTGCAGGTTAATGTCGATGGTTCCCAAAGAAGTTACGCCGATTTACAGCGCATGGCACAGGCGATGGCCAATATTGAGGGTAGTGACGATCTGGAAGTGATCGTTGAAAATTACTGGGCGATCAGCGGCCGCACTCTGAATGATGAACAGCGGGAACTTATCCGGCAGGCAAAAGATACTGAATTCGGCAGAAATCTGGCCGCTGAATATAAAGGCGCGATCATTGCGGTCAAAGCCTCTTATGCCCGGGCGGCCTACGGCCGGGATAACTGGAGCGTGACGGTGACACTCAACGGCGATGAAGCCGAAGCCGTTTTGAGTGTGCCGGCGACTTCCGGCGGTTCAGTTTACCGGACAAAATACAAGATGAAAAAAGTTGACGGCAAATGGCTGGTCGTCAGAAATGAACATTTGGGAGCGGGGCGATGATAAAAAAATTGTGGATGTCACTTGCGGTGTGCTGTGCCGCATTGTTCCTTTGTGCCGGAGAAAACACTCCGGCGGAGTCTGCTGATGAAACGGCGGTAAAAGAGGTGGTGTTGCAGATTCACCGCTGTCTGCGGGAATTTGATATCGCCGGAGCAATGGCATTCATTCAGATTCCGGATTATGAGTATACTGATGCCGACGGCAGCAAAACCGGAGCAGAAGAGTTGCAGGAGGATATGGCGCAACTGGCGGATATGGGCAGGGTTTTGAGCATCACTGCCAGAAGCGAAGCGACACTTCTGGAACTGGTCGCCGCCGTATTTGCCATGAATTCCGATGAGTTGGATAGCGAAACCAGAGCGTTGATTTCGGAAGTGGCGGATACCGATGGCGGCAGAAAACTGGCCGATGAATCCCGCCGCACCTTGAGCGATATGCTTACCGAATATCAGAATCAAATGGATGAAAAAATCCGCAGTTACCGGGTCGTTTCGGTGGCGGTAGATGGCAATAAGGCACAGTTGGTCTACACGATCCGACAGAGCGATGAGACGATCGAGCGGATCACTGCCGAATTGGTCAAAGGCAGTGACGGCAGGTGGAAGATCGTGAAACAGCGTGCCGCCGGTGTGGATGCCGAATAAGTTGGGTAACAGCTTTACCTTAAAGCGTTGCGGCGGCACTCGCCCGGAGTGATCGAGGAGTGTTTGCGGAAAAAGCGGGAAAAATCCGACGGGGATTCAAAGCCGCATTTTTCCGCAATTTCTTTGATGGATAGATTGGTGGAGCAGAGCAGATTCCGGGCTTTTTTCATCCGGCATAAATTTACGAAACGGTGGGGCGGCATCCCGGTTGCGGCGGTGAAAATGCGGTTCCAGTGGCGCGAGGTGATCCCGGCGGCTTTGGCATAAAAGGCAAAATCCCATTTTTTTTCCGGTTCTTTATTGATGGCGAAAAGCAGTTCATCCAGATGACAGGAGCGGGCGGCGGGATTTTTTTCGGCTTGCAGATTTTCTTCGAGCAAGGCGGCGAATTCCTCTATGCAAAGAATGATGCGGGGGCGGTGCAGAATTTCCCCGGCGGCAAAAAGTTGCTGCAACTCGTTGAGTTTATCCAGAAAAGGGGCATGGTCGCGGACGAATATCAGACGGCTTCGGGCGGTGGCATCAAAGGCGGCAAAGAGTCGGTCGGCCCGTTTGCCGGTACATTCAAGGTAAAAGTTGTCCCGGTATTTTCCGGCGGGGGATCGCCAGCCGGAATAGGTGTGGATGTGTTTGGGCGTGAGGTAGATCAATGGCCGGGATTCTGGCTGACCATTGAGCAGCAGAGTGCCGCGGATAAGTCCGATATAGTGACAGCGGGTGAATATGGTGGCAGGTTCCGCATTGCCGTACATCCGGACATTGATGACATTGAGCAACTGAAAATCGTCGAAGTAACCCATAAATTTTCTCCTTGATGTCCAAAAGTGCCGCAAGATGTCCTTTTTTGCATATTTATTTTTGAATCAAGCGGTGATATAATATAGCATATACGGTAAAAAATCCAATAACAAAGGAGAAAAATCATGTTGGAAATTACCAATTTGCGTGACGGAGCGGTGTTGAATCATCATCACGGCGTGGAAACGGATGGTTATCTGGAGATCACGCTTGAGGGTATGGCGTCATCCCAGGCGGAGGTAAAGGTCAATGGGGAAATCGTTCAAAAGTGTGACCGTCATTTTTCCGCGGCGGTGAGACTTACGGAAAAGATCAATAAGATCAAGGTGGAAGCCAGTGACTATTTCGGTGACCGGAGTCTGGTTCTCACGGTCGGCTGGGATAAAAAATCCACCCGTCGTTACAGTTTTTTCATCGATGATTGTGTGTTTTTCCTGCGCTGGATCGCCATGGAGCGGCCGCAGTCGATCTTTGATGAACGGTGTTTTCTCGGCAGATTGAAAGATATCCATGATAAATACGGCACTAAATTTCTGTTGAACCTCTTTTGCCGTGACGATCACCATAAGGACTTTACTTTGCATGATATGCCGGAAGATTACAAGGCGGAATTTCAGGCGAACAGCGACTGGTTGAAAATGTCGTTCCATGCCGATGGCGAATTTCCCGACCGCCCCTATCAGCATGATAACGGAACCAAAATGGCGGCGGATTATGATGAGATCTATCGTGAAGTCTGCCGTTTTGCCGGAGCGGAAAGTTTCATGCCGCCGATGGTGTTTCACTGGGCGATCACCAATCAGGAAAACTTCCATGTGCTTCAGGAGCGCGGCACGAAGTGTCTTGCCGGCGGATATATCGGCAGTATTGCCCGTATCGGCGAAAAACACGCCCATGAAGTGACGGATATCGGTTATCATTATGAGAAAGATGTGGCGTATTATATTCGCAGTAAACATCTTTTCTATGACCGTTTCTTTGATATTTTCCTGTTGAATAATATTTGCTGCTGCAACTATGATGATATTGATGTATTGCAGAAAAAGTTTGCGGAGATCGAGGAAGACCGGGACACGCTGTCGTTGATGACGCATGAGCAGTACAGTTTTCCGGAGTATTTCAACTATATCCCGAACCACCTTGAGCGGATCGAAGAGGCGTGCCGTTTGGCCACGGAGAAGGGATTTGAACCGTGCTGGTTCTCGCGCGGCCTGCTGGGCAACGAGAGTTGGGATAAATAAAAAAGGCACGAACCGGGTCAGATCGATAAAAAAAGTCAAAAAAAATATTTTCCCGGCTTGAAAAATTTCAAAACGGGGCTATATTAAATGACACGATCAGATAAAACTGATCCGGGTTGATTGTTGCCGACGTGGCGGAATTGGCAGACGCGCACGGTTCAGGTCCGTGTGCCGCAAGGCTTAAGGGTTCGACTCCCTTCGTCGGTACCATTATGCGGGTATGGCATAACGGCTGTGCACCAGCCTTCCAAGCTGGTTATAGGGGTTCGACCCCCCTTACCCGCTCCAAAACTTAAATGGTGGGATTGCCGAGCGGTCAAAGGCGGCAGACTGTAAATCTGCTCTCTCCGAGTTCGATGGTTCGAATCCATCTCCCACCACCATTTCAAAAATAACGCACCTCAAACGAGGTGCTTTTTTTTTTGCAATGGGGGGGGAGATCACGACTGAAAGGAGTGGTGGCACGAAGTGACACGGAGACGAAACATCTGGTTCGACATCGCTTGCGATGTGCGTGAGCGCAGCGATGGCAATCCATCTCCCACCACCATTTGTAAATATCCGGAAATCCACTCTTCCGGCTAAATAGAAAAACACGCAGTTTCAAAACAAAGTTTTGACTGCGTTTTTTCATTTATCCGTCGCTTCGCTTTCCGTCTGCTTTCGCATCCGGGAGTGGATTCTTGGTTGGTGGTTGCCTTGCGCTTCTCGCCCTGCGGGCTGTGATGCTCACGCACGTCGGGCTGCGCCCTCCGTCGAATCCATCTCCCACCACCATTTCAAAAATAACGCACCTCAAACGAGGTGCTTTTTTTATTTTGAGATGTGGAGGAGATCACGGCGTAAGCCGTGAACGGCATTTATGCCGTGGAGACGAAACATCTGGTTCGACATCGCTTGCGATGTGCGTGAGCGCAGCGATGGCAATCCATCTCCCAGTGCCATTCACCTGTTCAACCGTCTGTAAAGACGGTTTTTTTGTGCTCAAATTACCTCTTTTACAACAATTTTTCCACCTTGCAGAAAAACGGTGGAAGGATTGGCTTTGCTCCACAAATATCCCACAATTTGCCCACATTTGCGGGAAAAGCCCCTCTACCATGTCAGAGGTGCAAAAATGAATTGTTATTGTCAGGAACGAAAAGGGCATTGGTATTTCCGGATGCGGGTTCCTGAAGAACTGCATCCGTATCTGCCATCAGAGATTTCCTATTCAATCAAAGGACTGGATTTGGAAACAGCCCGTTTCATCAGGAAATTGCCATGGATTATTTTCATTATTTTAATTTCCTGTATTCCCGCGGAGACAATCCATACCGTGATGAAAATTTACGGGAAAAATAGTTTGAATCATTAAAGCCGGATTGCCATGCAATATCTCCGCAGGATAAATCTGTGGTTATCAAAAGTTCAGCCGCATGACGCAACCGGATCTCACAAAGATATTCGATAGGACTGCGGCCGATAACTTTATTGAATAATCTTGTAAAATTTCTTGGAGAGGTATGCATGCGATGAGCCAATTCTGCGACAGTGTAGGAGACCGTAAAATTTCTTTCCATCAGAGAAATAACTTTATTCATTCTTTCCGTGAGAATGAGCTGGGCATTATCCCCTGAATGATTTTTGCAGCGACGGCAAAGGTTCAATATCAAAGTGGTCAGTAAAGTTACTGTTTCAACTTCAAATCCTTCTTCTGCGCAATTTATAATTTGCTCCAGTGACCGTACTTGTTTTTCCAATACTGCAAGCTCAACAGCTTCCAAATGGATACGGCTGATAAAATCCTGATTTTTGCGTAATGCCGGTTCCACGCGGAAAATCATATTGTAATTATTTAGTTTTTTAAAAAACTTCAAAGGAAGCGGCAATTTTTCCTGATCGTATAATATATTGAAAAGAGTTAAATTTTTTCCGATTTTTGAAAAATAGTGTTTGTCATTTCCCTGCAACACAAAAACATCTCCGGCAGAAACAGGATATTCGTTCCCGTTTATCCATTGGATTCCGGACCCGCCGGTGACAATAACCAACTCCAGAAAATCATGATAATGCGGGATTGAGGTAAAATCCGGTATCGAAGGCTCATTTGTTTTTACCGGCACAACAGCAACTGGAAAATCCGGATGTTTAAGAAATAATTTCAATGATATTTGCTGACTTTTCATAATGTCATTAATGTAGCATCAGATAAAAAATTTTCAAGCAGGAAAGATAACAAATAATTCATTTGTCTGTTTTGTGAAGATTTTTTTCTTTTATGTTAAGTTTTTATCCAGTTTTTATGTTATATTAACCTTGTGACAGTAGTTTTCAGTTTAATATTGTAAATATTTTCAAGGAGCCGGATGATGAAATTTGCTATTTTTATTTCCAATCGTACTACATTCCCCCAGCAATTGGTCACTGCTGCGATTTCAGAAGTTGCTCAGGCAATTCGTGAAAGCGGAAATACGCCGATTATTCCCGAAGGCGGAGTTGCTGACGATGCGCAAGCCCTCCGTTACGCGAATTTTCTGAAGGAAAATCCATGTGACGGAATATTGGCAGTGTTTCCGAATTTCGGAGATGAAAGTTCTTGTCTGACAGCTTTGCGTGATGCGGGAAAACCAATTTTGTTTGTGGCTTATGCAGATCGTCTGGATCAATTGGGGCCTGCGGTCAGGCGAGATGCTTTCTGCGGCAAAATAAGTGCAGTCAACCTCTTCCGTCAATGCAATATCCCCTGTACAGTACTGGAACCGCATGTTGTTGAAATAACTTCAGAAACTTTTCAGGAAAACTTGAAAACTTTTTCTGCAATTTGCCGTGTGGTTAATGGTATGAAGCGTTTACGTACCGGCTCAATCGGTGCCAGATGTACGCCATTCAAGACGGTGAGATTTGATGAAGTCGCTTTTGAAAAATACGGCATTTCCAATGAAGCATTTGATCTTTCTGAACTTTTTTCAATAATAAGAAATATGAAAGATAGCGATTTTGCCGTAAGAGAAAAAGCTGAGTTTATCAATAAATACAGTTGTTGGCCGGCAAATACAGAAAATGTACAATTACGGATGGCAAAACTTGCTGTCGCCATCGATCAGATGATAGAACGCTATCGCCTTGATCTTGTAACTTTACGTTGCTGGACAGAATTGGAAGAAGAGTTGAAACTTTCTCCCTGCGTAGTTCTTTCCATGCTCAATGACAGGAAAATATGTGCAAATTGCGAAGTTGATACTGTCAATGCAATTGCGATGTATGCATTGTCACTTGCCGCCGATGCCCCTGGAGCATGTCTGGACTGGAATAATAACTACGGCGACGATCCTGATGCATGTATTCTCTTTCACTGCGGACCTACGGCGGCATCACTTATGGAAAAAGATCAGCAAATTGTCGATCATCCGATGTTTGCCAGAGTTCTCGGATGCGGCAATGGTTTGGGTTGTAATCAAGGTCGCATGAAAGCTGGTAAATTCACCTGGGCGACAGGGATGACCCGTGAAGGTGAATTGATTTTTGTATTGGATAAAGGTGAATTCAGCACACAAAAATTGCCGCCTGAATTTTTCGGCTGCGGCGGAGTGGCTCATTTTTATAATTTTCAATATAAATTAAGACAGTTGCTGCGTTACGGATTTCCGCATCACATGAGTTTGAGTTACGGGGATAATTTTACTGCAATGGAAGAAGCTTTTTACTGTTATCTTAACTATTCAATATTGACATTTTGACAGTTGACAGGCAAAAATTTTACAATGGAATCTTGAAATACCGCTTTCTGCGGATAATCAGGAATACGGCAAGAGTCGGTTAAGGCAGTTTCTCTATTCTCCCGGATTGAACCAGACGGTTACAGCCAACTGGCATCAACGCACTTTCGGAATGTCACGATTGCGGTGATTACTTTTTCTTCAGGAAACGGGAGAGGTTCTGGGCGGTGGTGACACAGCCGTATTTTTGCAATTCGGCTGCGATTTCCCTCAAGGTCATTCCTTTAACTTGCCACGCTTTGATTTGTTCTGCGTAAGGAGCAAGTTTGCTGCGGCCGGGACCATTCTGATAACTTTTGCGGATTCGTTTTGGTACTGACAAATGTTCTGCAAAAATCTGCTCCGGGCTGGCGTGCCATAATTTGGTTTCTTCCCGTTCTAAAAGCCGGTAGGCTCTTGAAGTGTAAAAAGTCAACAACGCTTGTTTTACTGCCATGTTGCGGCTCGACCGCAACATGGTGGTTATTTTTGCTGCTTTGGGGGGAATCAAATTATAAAGATTTTTCTGCGTTACTTGCATAACACTTCCTCTGTTGCCGCGTATTCCAGAAACAACAGCGACTTGGCGGTATGGAACAATATCTGATCTGCCAGTACATAGGTTTTAAGTTTTTTGATAACCGTTTCCCGATCAGCCAGACCATCTTCCAACATATTCAAGCAGACGTACACCCGGTCATCGGCAACCAGTCCGCGAACCAGATCAAATTCGTGTTCAAAGTCAACATCTTTCCGGTTCGTCAAAACAAAATCCAACCACTCTTCATCGGCAGTTTCAAAAGTTTTTATACGCAGTTCCGGATGTTCAAAAAGATTATCCGGAACCTCAAATGCAGTTACGATACCGGCAGAAAGTTCTTCCTGTTTTGCCCGGATTTGTGCCCAGCGGCGGGCTTGTTCCAAACTGCTGGTGGTATAAAAACCACGCCCGAAATCACCGACTCTGGAAGAAGTGATGATTTTCGGATTTTTCACTTCAAGATGGCTGCCGTGATAGAGTTTCATTTGTTATCTCTTTTTTTCAAAAACCGTTCAATTTCGGAAAGTAGCTGTTCTTTACCAAGAGTATGCAGCAAGTCGTAATTTTCCAATAAAAAATCAAGAGTGCCGGTTTCTTCAAAATATTCAGCAACTTTCGCCCCGGAAACACCAAGTTTGGTTTTGTACGCTTCAATGGCGAAAGAAAGAAATTCAGCTTTCATTTCATCAATATCCATTTGGCACCTCTCTTTCCAAAATTTAATATAACTTGTTTTTTTGATTTGTCAAGCAAAAAATCAACTCTTGTCAACTTTTTTTGCGGTAAATTTATTTTGTGTCGTTTGCATTTGAAAAATGATAATTATGCGGTATATTAATTGCAGGTTGTTTTGAGAATTGAAGAGCCGTTATGGTAATATATGGTAACGGATGGTAACGAAAACCATAAAAAATGGTTATTCTCCGGAAAATGGAACCGGTTAAAAAAAGTTTGCCGGATTTTTTACAAAGGCATTACCATTTTTTACCATATTGGGGACTTGGATTACCGTTTTTTGCCATTTAAGAGAGCTTATGCGGATTATGGGATTTCGAGTCGTGTGAGACATTTTTCAGCAGAAAAAATTGCAAGTTACAACAATTTTTCAGCGAGGTTTCACACTGCCGGAGTTACCATCTCCCAGTGCCATTTACCTATTCAACCGTCTGTAAAGACGGTTTTTTTGTGCTCAAATTACCTCTTTTACAACAATTTTTCCACCTTGCAGAAAAACGGTGGAAGGATTGGCTTTGCTCCACAAATATCCCACAATTTGCCCACATTTGCGGGAAAAGCCCCTCTACCATGTCAGAGGTGCAAAAATGAAGAGTTATTGTAAAGAACGAAAAGGGCATTGGTATTTCCGGATGCGGGTTCCTAAAGAACTGCATCCGTATCTGCCATCTGAGATTTCCTATTCAATCAAAGGACTGGATTTGGAAACAGCCCGTTTCAGATGTAAGCTGCTGGCAAATCGCCTCCGGGGCATCTTTGAACAAGCCAAATATGGAGTTATCAGTATGGGCATTCTGAATCCTTTCGTTCGCGAAATCTGTGCGAATATACTTTATCACGATGCAAACCTTATGACCTTCGGTGTTCTTGGATTAACATAGTTTTTATCAAGAGGCAAACCACTTTTCGTTTTAAGACAGAAAAAAATGAGAGACCTCTTGTGTCTCTCATAATATCTTTTTTATCCGGATCCTCCCGTCAGGCAACGGGAAAGACGATGCACAAAGTTTCACCCGACGGGATCAGCCAGCAGTTTTTGCCGTTTTCTTCATACATGGCAGATGAACCGCACCACTGCTCAAACTCTTTCAACTCATCCACAGCAAAAGTGTTTGCCGCATCACCGCAGTTGGTGACGATCACCGCCGTCTGATTTCCGGCTTGCAAAACGGAAACCGGCATGGGGGCCGACTGCGGAGCATAGAGCGGTTTCACGCCGTTTCTGACGGCGAAATCCACGATGATCCGGTCGCTTTGAGCAGTGCCGTTGATCATATCGCCGAGCAGCAGCGGCGTTCCCCATAATTCGGCAGAGCCTTTACCCGAATCGTTACGCAGAGCCGCCGGATAACCGTCACAGGCGGCAATGACCTGTGTGCCGGGCAGAGTTTGGAAACGCTGAAGTTCCCGGTAGGGGATGACGCTGCCGAAATCATCACTTTCAATGACCGTCGTTTTCCGGGGGGCGATCTCATCGCACTCAAAACCGCCGAAAAGTTCATCCAGACCATGCCCCGGTATCCGGTCATGCAAAGCGATGTATTTATCCAGAAATCCGCATCTGCCGTCAGCCCAGACCGCTCCGCCGTCAGCAACAAATTTACGCAGTTTGGCGGCAGTATTTTGAGAAACCGCCCGCACATACGGCAGATACAGCACTTTATATGCGGATAAAGTTTTTTCGTCCATGACGCTTTCAGAAACGAAATCCGCCGTGATCCCCGCCTGTGCCAGAGCGCGGTGACAGAGCAGAGCCGAGCGGATATGGTAGTGCATTTTTTCCTCAAATCCGGTCAGGTGATCGAGCGAGGCCTGTTCCAGAGAGATGAATATTGCCGCTTTGACCGGCGGCATAACCGCCCGGTCGAAAAATTCCCGGTGGTCATGGTAGAGCGAGGCAAAGGCGGCAACGGCTCTGGAGCGTTCAGTTTCTCCGCCGTCAGAGGGGTTGCGCAAACTGAATTCTCCGACTTCAAAGGCACTGTGCCGCCACGCCTGCCATTGCCAGAAGATCACGCCGCGCAGACCGCGGGCAAGCGAATGGAACAAGGTGGCGAAAATATCTTTGCCGCCCGGAGTAAGGGCAAAGGGCTTGGAAATGGTACTGCCGGCCTGATATTCGCCGATGTAGGCATCTTTGCCCTGTCCCCATGAACGGGCAAGGTCGATCTGGGAAAACATGGGCAATTCACTGGAGTGATCCAGATTTTTCTGCAAAGAGCAAAAGTGCATGGCAGGGTGTACGGAAATGCTGATACTGTCCTGGATTTTGCTGAAAACAAAGGGGTCGATGCCGATGAATACCGGATTTTCACAACCGACACAGGGATTGGTGTGACACTCATGCACCTTATCAAACCGGCGTACTAAAGAAATGAGATAACGCAAATGTCCGGCGGAGTGGCTCAATTGAAACTCATCCCAGTCACAGCGCAGACCGTTATCCCGGCTGCGGGTGCCGCACTCAAGGACTGATTTGAGAAAATGTTCATCGATCTCTTCGATGGATCCCGGCAGAATTGGATTGAAAATGTAGTATTCATTTGCCCATGCCGCCTGCAATGAACCGATATCCTTGTAACGACAGCGCAGATAAGCGGCAAATTCCCGGAGCGAGTGGGGGCAGTCGCAACGCAGATCGGTCGGTTCATTCCAGACATTCCAGATATGCAGAGCCGGATTGTCGCAGTAGCGCTTGACAGTTTCAGTAAAGAAAAGTTCCAATCCGGCTTTAACTTCCGGGCGGTCAAGACAGGGAATGCGGCGGAAACGGTCATCAATGCCGTCGGCGAGCAACTCTTTCACCCGGAAATAAGGCAGATAAAAGACTAAAGTAGCCATGACTTTGACCCCGGCACGGGCGGCGGCACGGAAAAAACGGTCAAACAT
The DNA here is from genome assembly GCA_015061625.1 of Lentisphaerota bacterium. GTDB lineage: Bacteria > Verrucomicrobiota > Lentisphaeria > Victivallales > Victivallaceae > UBA1784. Next base: position 52,230 of record SUWG01000016.1, read on the forward strand.
GGTGTATTCCCAAACATCTTTGCGGATCTCCACATACTCCCAGCAGATGAAAGTACGCACCAGAGAGATGCCGTTTTCGCGGATCAGACAGAGATCGTCAAACAATTCAGCTTCCGATTTTTTCGGATTGATCCAGTACATTGTACCGATGGTAAACTCTTTCATTATTATCCTCAACCTTCCATGATTTCCGGGGTGATATCCGGAATGATCTTATTCCACAACTTTCTGTTTTTTCTGAATTCTCCGGGGGAAACGCCGAAGTGTTCCTGAAATTTGGCGTAAAAGGCGGTAACTCCGGAAAAATTGACCTCATCGACGATATCCGCTACGGAAAGATTGCTTCTTATCAGCCGCAAAGCGGCCATTTCCAGACGGGATTTGAGGATATGCTCTTTGGGCGATTCGTGGAAAATGCGTTTCCATTCCCGGAAAAATACGGCACGGGAAAAACCGAAACGGCGGGCGACCTCTTCCACGGTGAGCGAGCGGTTGCAGTGATGCTGAAAATAGATGGCGGCTTTACGGATACGGTTTTCGGCATTTATGGAAACAGAGTCTTTTTTTGTGCGTGCAAAGAGTAATTCCCGCAAAATTTGAAAACAAACCCAGTCCAGTTGATCACTTCCTCCGGCAATGGTCAATGTCAGGCAACATTGCCTGAATTTTTCCACCAGTTTCTGCAGAACTTCCGAAAAGTCGATCTCCCAAAAAAATTCCTGCGGAATCAATCCCCAATCTTTCAATGTTTGATACCCTATATGATTGTAACTGAAAGATATCGTATCTCGGGGGCAGTCTCCGGCCAATGAACACTTCATACCGGGGTGTTTGAATACAGTATGCGGAAATGGAAGATTGATTTTTTGTCCGTCAATACGATCTTCACAAATGCCAGATGCGGACTGTAAGCGTAAACTTACTTCAAAGTTTTTCATAACATAAGAATTGTCGTCCGCCGGAAATTTAGCATTATTACAAAAATACACTTTTGATACATTCAAGGGGAATTTGTTCTGTCTGAGTGCCTGACCGATTTCTGTATTCATCCATTCCATTGAAATCACCTGAAATACAAGATTTTTAACCTGAAAACCAAATATAATGCACCTTCTTGTTTTTGTCAAATCTGAAATGATTTTTTCAGTTGCCGGTGATACGCTTTAACACTCTTATTGATATCTTTTGACATTGTAAGAACCGTTTTCTGATGATATCTTAAAAACAGAAACTCAAAAAGTGGAGAGTTAAAAAATGAATCATTTTGATATTGCGGTTTGCGGTGGAGGTATCGCAGGTGTTGCATCTGCATTGGCCGCCGCACGCAGAGGCAGAAAAGTATTGCTTATTGAAAAACAATCCATTATTGGAGGTTTGGCAACTTCCGGATTGATTTACATTTATCTGCCGATAAGTGGACAGGATGGCAAAGTGGTAACGGCGGGTATCGCCGAGGAACTTCTGCGTTATTCGCCGGATTACGGTCCGTTTGATCTGCCGGAGAAGTACAACGGGGTGGCCGGAGGGGATAACGGTAATGATCCGGAGCGTTACTGCTGCTGTTTTTCTCCGGCGGGGTATACGCTCACACTGGAAAGGCTTTTGCGTGATGCCGGGGTGGAAGTGTATCTGGAAACGACCGTGACCG
>SUWG01000017.1 GCA_015061625.1 Lentisphaerota bacterium
CAAGCATCCCGCGCACTTAACACGCAACGGATTCTTAATATATCACCGGTTTTTACTTTTGCAAGCAGAGAATCAAAGTTTTTTGAACTTTTTTCCCAACCGGTTATTAAACAGCCTCCGTTACACCATTTTCAGCGCAACGGAGGCATAATATACCACGTTTCGACAACTTTGCAAGCTTAAAAATAAACTTTTTCTGCTGTTTTTTATTTTTTCAACAACTTACAACCCAAAACCGTCTCTGCCACCGTCAAATAATGATCCCAATCCTGCCACAATATATTATGTGCGCCCGTGCGCAGATGATAACTGACTTCTCCGGTCACATTCACATCCGGTGCCGGATGTTCAGTTACCGGCATTCCTGTCGCTCCAAAAAGCCGGTAAACTTCTGATGCGTGCAATCCCGCCAGAAATTCCCCCTTGGGATCGGCCCACAGATCTTCCGTGGCACTGCCGATGCAAAGGGAACGCGGCGCAATCAATGACAGCAGAAAATGCTGATCAAAGGACAAATCCGCATCCTTGCCGACATATTTATCAAAACCGGAAACAAACCAATGCGGGAAATTGGTCACCAGCACTTCGATATTCTCCCCCAGACACCGCCGGAAAAGTGCCGCCCCGCCGTGGCCGGAATCATTGGAAACCACCACGGAAAATCTCGCATCATTCGCCCCTGCCCACAGTGCCGTCTTGCCCAACCGGGAGTGCCCCGTGACCATCGCCCTGCTGCAATCGATCTTTTCTTCACTGCTCAACACATCCAGCATCCGGCTCAATCCCCATGCCCATGCCCCGATCGCCGAATACTTCGCATTGAGTTCGGCGGGGGATTTTTCCGGATACAGCAGACCATATATACTCTGTTTCCACGCTTCTCCGGCGGCAAAATCCGGGAATATATCATGGTAGCAGACCGTTGCCGAGGCAAATCCGCGCCCGATGACGTTGGCAAATTCCCAACGGTCACTCTGGATGCCCCGCTGCTCTTCCACCCAACTGCCATCGCATTTTCTGCCGGTCATGATCACATCATTTTCCGGAGAAGCGGCATGGTTGCCCCGGAAATTCAAACCGAGCGTCACCGGCACTTTGCCTTTGGCATTTTTCGGAATATATAACAGCATAGTCCAGCTGCGGGAATTGCCCCGGTGGGAAAAGGTCATTTTGATCTCTTTGCGGATCGCCCTGCCGTCGAGCGCATCATCTTTCTCGCTCAAAACTTCGTGTTTCATCATTTCCGGCATCGCCGGAGTTTCACCGAATACCTCACGGCGGTAAAAATCCATGATCTCCGGACGGCGCAAATTCATCCACTGCCAGGCATTATCCACCCTTTGACCATTATTCATGATCAATGCGGATGGTACTTCGCGCAACGGCACCTTGGCTTCATCGTAATTGATTTCCGGCAGAATTTGCTCAAGCGTTCTTCTTTCAATCATTTTCAGCATCCATGCTTTCCAGCTTACGGTAAAGAGTTCTGCGGCTGATGCCCAGTTTTCTGGCGGCGGCGGCCCGGTTGTTGCCGCACTCGGCAAGGGCCTTGCGGATCAATTCTTTTTCGGAATTTTCCAGATTCAGCGGATCTTCCGGGGCTTTTTTTACTGCCGGAGGCGTCTGGAACTCCGGCACATCCGCCGTATCCAACACATTTCCGGTCGCCAGCACCACCATTTTTTCAATGCAGTTGCGCAACTCCCGGATGTTGCCCTGCCACTCATTGGCACTCAACATCGCCAACGCTTCCGGAGTGATCCCGGAAATATCTTTCATATTTTCAGCGGCGAATTCTTTGATGAAAGCATTGACCAATTCCGGTATCTCATCTTTTCTTTCCCGCAACGGCGGCAGATGCAGATCCACCACACTCAAACGGTAAAAGAGATCTTCACGGAATTCGCCCTTTTCCACCATCGCTTTCAAATCCCGGTTGGTCGCGGCGATCAACCGGAAATCGCTGGTGATCGTCTCACTGCCGCCGAGCCGCTCAAAACTGCGGGTTTCCAGCACCCGGAGCAGTTTCACCTGGGTCGCGGCATCGATTTCACCGATCTCATCGAGAAAAATCGTGCCGTGATCGGCCAATTCAAAACGGCCGCGGCGCATGGCGACTGCATTGGTGAATGCGCCGCGTTCATGGCCGAAAAGTTCATCCTCAAGCAAAGTTGCCGTCAATGCCGCACAATGCACCGCCACAAAAAGTCCGGTGCGGTTGCTGTGATCGTGGATGTAACGGGCGATCACCTCTTTCCCGGTGCCGCTTTCCCCCAGAAGCAGAACATTGGATTTGCCCGGAGCCACCGCCAGAGCCGTTTCATAAACCTTTTTCATCGCCCCGCTTTTGCTGCCGGGGCGGATCATCCGCTCATTATCCGTTTTATTCATGACCGGAGAGCCGGGGGTATTTTCATTTTCCGGAGTTTTTCCGGCGGCCAGTGCGGCGGCAATGACCTCTTCAAGTTTCGCCAGTTTGATCGGCTTGGTGATGAAGTCAAATGCCCCGTGTTTCATCGCCGCCACCGCTCCGTCGATCGAACCGTAAGCGGTCATCATGATACATTTGGGCCTTTTCGCTTTGCCGGCGGCGGCATCGAGTACACTCATACCGTCGGCTTCCGGCATACGCAAATCGGTCAGAATAAGATCGAAATCTTTGGTCTGCAACAACTTTATCGCTTCGGCACCGTTGCCCGCACCGGAAACATCAAATTTCCGGCCGAGGAACTCCACCAGCGTTTCTCTGGTATTGAATTCGTCATCGACGATCAACAGTGCCGGGCGACTCATCTTACATAGCCTCCGGAATACCGATGGTCAGAGTATGCAATCCGTCGGCAATCACCGTTTTGACCGCATCGGCCAGCGACAGACGGGCGGTGACCAGAGCATCGTCACCGGCACTCAACACCGGACAATCCCGGTAGAAACGGTTGAATGCTTTGGCCAATTCCAGCAGATACTCCACCAGACCGGAACAATCCCGCTTGCTTGCGGCAGTCTGCAAAACCTGGGGATAGAAGAAAAGTTTTACTGCAATATCCCGCTCCGCCGGAGTGCCGAGCAGACTCCAGTCGGCATTTTTGACCGGCACAAAACCTTTTTCCGCCGCTTTGCGCTCGATGGAAGCGATACGGGTGGCGACATACTGGACATAAGGCCCGGTGTCACCCTCAAAACGCACGGAAGCCGCCGGATCAAAGGTGATGGTGGTTTTGGGATTGAATTTAAGCAACATGAATTTCAATGCACCCAGACCGATGATTTCTCCGCGTTCAGTCAGAGATTCAGCGGAAACCTCTTCACCGCTGCGCTCGGCACAGGCATTGCGCGCCAACTGCGACATTTCATCGAAAAGGTCGTCGGCATCGACCACCGTACCTTCCCGGCTTTTCATTCTGCCGTTGGGCAGATTGACCATGCCGTAAGAGAGGTGATAAAGATCTTTTGCCCACTCAAAACCGAGGCGTTTCATGATTTCAAAAAGCATCTGGAAGTGAAGATTCTGCTCGTCACCGACCACCCAGATCATGCTTTCCGGCTGATAATCATCATATTTTTTCCTGGTCGTACCGATATCCTGTGTGATGTAAACGCTCGTGCCATCGGAGCGCAGAACCACTTTTTTGCCCATTTTACCCAGATCACAGATCACCGCACCATCTTCCCGATGGGTGAAAACGCCCTTTTCCAGACCGGAAGCGATGATATCTTTACCCAAAAGATAGGTTTCGCTTTCCAGATAGGTGTGATCGAAGTTGATCCCCATGCGTTTGTAGGTTTCGGCGAAACCGGCAAAAACCCAGTTATTCATCATCTGCCACAACTCACGCACTTCCGGCACACCGGCTTCCCAATCCTGCAGCATTTTCTGGGTGGCCTGACCGATTTCGGTTTCCAGAAAGAGATCTTCGGAATCTTTATCAGCCAATTCCGGTTTTTCCGCCCGCAATTTTTTGATCTCATCGGAAAGCATTTTGTTGTATTCAACATAGAAATCGCCGACCAGATGATCGCCCTTGATACCGGTATTTTCCGGATCGCGGCCATTGCCTGTCCGCTGATAGCAGAGCATGGATTTGCAAATATGGATGCCGCGGTCATTGACCAGATTGATTTCGATGACATCATGACCGACTCTTTTGAGCAATGCACCCAGAGCCATACCCAGAGTGTTGTTGCGCACATGACCGAGATGCTGGGGCTTGTTGGTATTGGGGGCGGAAAATTCGATCAGGACTCTTTTGCGTTCACTTTCCGGCAAAATCCCCCGGTCAAGCAGAGCCTGCGGATCGGCGGCACCGCCCTGATGGAGAGCGGCAGGTTTCAAAGTAATATTGACGAATGCCTTGACTGCGGTGACACTTTCCACATCCTGATGGGAATTGAGAAATTCCACGATGGTGTTGGCCGCCGCCATGGGATTGCCGCAAAATTTACCGATGCGGAAACAATTCAAGGTAAAGTCGCCCTGCTGACCGGCAGGACAGGCTTCCAGAGAAAGGGTGCTTACCGCCGGATAGTTGGGGAAATTCCGGCGCAGATGCGCTTCAAGATCGAGCAAGAAATTCATATCTTATATCCTATTATATAATATATATGTTAAAGCGTGGTTTTGACAATAACGGCCTCATCAGTATCCAGCGGTTCGATGGAGTAGCGGCCGAAACAGGCGGGGATCAACACCGTTTCCCCCGGAATGATTTCGGCGGTAAGTTCCTCCCGGCCGATACGGAATTTGCCCTTGACCGCCGTAAGCAGATGGAAAGATTCACCGGAACCGGTATCATCTCCCCAGGCACTGCACAGACGCAGATCGGAAACCTTGAAAAACGGACAGAGTTTGACCACATCGAATTTGCGGTTGAAATTTTTGGTGCCGACCGCTCCCGCCACCCTCGGACTGGTGCGGTTGGTGAAGTTGATCGACTTCAACCCCTGCTCTTTATGCAAGGTACGCGGCTTGCCGTCAGTTCCCAGTCGGCCCCAGTCATTGACGCGGTAGGTGGTGTCGCTATTCTGCTGGATCTCCAGGATCAGATTGCCGGCCCCGATGGCGTGCAGAGTGCCGGAAGTAATAAAATAGGCATCACCGGATTGGGATGGATAAGTTTGCATCAGACGTTCAACATCCGGAGAATCAAGCATATCCATCAATTCTATCTTGGTGGCGCGCCCGCTCAAACCGGCAAAAATTTTGGCTCCGGGCCGGGAGGAGATGACATACCACATTTCCGTTTTCGGTTCGGCCCCGTTGCCCAGCAATTCGCACGCCTTTTCGTCGGGGTGGACTTGCAAACTCAATCTTTCACCGGCATCAATTAATTTCACCATCAAAGGGAAATTCTTTTTGCCGATAGCCTTGACCCCGACCAGACGGGAACCGTAAAATGCCATCAACTGATTCAAAGTTGCTCCGGATAATTCGCCGTTGGCGACGACACTTTTGACCTCATCCCGATCGACCAATTCCCACGATTCGCCGATGGGGGCATCGTGAGGGGGCAGTTGCCGGTCAAGCACTTCGCTCATCATTGTACCGCCCCAGACCCGCTCCATGTAGATCGGATGAAACTTCAATGGATACAATTTTTCATATTCGATGAACTTCACTTTTCCAACTCCTTTCCGGGATAAAGACACTTTTCACAATATTCCGCCATCCACTCCGGCAAACGGGTGATTTTGAATTCTCTATTGACACACGCCAGCACCACATAACCTTTGGCCAGCAATTCTTCGCCCCGCCGAACTTCGGTATTGAGTTTGACTTTTACTCTTGAATATTCATCAACATAGGAGCGGAAGGTCAAAAGATCGTCATACTTCGCACTGCTGTAATATTTGCAATGCGCTTCGGATACCGGCAGGATGATCCCCTTTTCCTCCATCAGCGAGTAGGGCATACCGATCGCCCGGAACATCTCTGTGCGGCTGCGTTCAAAATATTCCAGATAGTTGGCATAATAGACCACGCCCATCTGGTCGGTATCCGCATAAGGCACACGGTACTCCATATCGTAATACATGGCAATTCTCCCTGTAATAAATGCAGTTTATATACTTATATATAAGATAGTCTGTATAACCTGATTTTTCAAGTTTTTTACTGACAAAAAGCACCTTTCGCCAATGAAAAAACGCCCGGCATCAACCGGGCGGATAATTTAACATCGTATGATAAAAAATCATACGCAACCTTTGCCGAATCCCAATTCCAGCAAATCTGAAGCAGAATACTCCAGACAATCCCATTCCGAGCCGCTGTAAACATTTTTTCCGTCACTGGAAATGCCGCTGACAGTTTCAAAATGCCATGTTTTTTTCAATACCGGATATTCTCTTGATTTAAATTTCAAAGTTTTACCGATCAGGGAGATCATTTCATCCTGGCTCAACAAATACGCATCCGGATCACAATTCAAAGTCAGAGAAAGCCGGTCTTTAAGATAATTGAAATGACGCAACCGGCGTAACTGCCATTTCCTTGCCGGCAGCGTTTCTTCCGGAGTAAAAGCTTTACGCTTCTCAAATTTCAACCGGAGAGCCTCTGCATAACTCGATGGATATCCCTTATTAAGTTCTTCCAAACGGGTGATTGCACAACGCACCCTGTTACGGCAAATCAGCCAATTAACGACATTTTGGGGGAGATTGGGGGTGATAACCATTTTGTGCCTTCCTTTCTTTTTAATTTAAAGGCTGACACACCAAGAGGCGGTGATGGCTGCGATAAAAAAACGGATAACCTGACCGCAGATAAAACTCCGCACAGTCAGGTCATCCGGATTTGGATCTTTTAAGCCATCCGGATAATTTTTTTGACCGTTTCCGATCCGCATCCGCCTGAAAAAACATTTTTCAAGCGATTCACCGTGGGTATCCGACCTCGGTTGACAGGCATCCATTTGATGCCACTCCTGATGCATTCTTTTATTAAGATAACCCCGGAATAGATAAATTTCAAATCATCCGGGTAAAATTTCTTAAGATGATCCAACAAAACCAATGGTGTTTCAGTTTTTGATCCGCTGATCGAGGACGCGTTTGGCTTTGCCTTCGCTGCGGGCGATGGTTTGCGGGGCGACCAGTTTGACCCGGATGCGCAGACCGATGACGGATTCGACCGCTTTGGAAATATTTTTCTGCAGGGCTTCCAGATCTTTGACCTGATCGGAGAATGCTTCGGGGCTGATTTCCACCTGAACTTCGATACTATCCATACCTTTTTCGGTGGTAAGGATGATCAGATAGTTAGCGGTCACGCCCGGCACGGTGAGCAGAGCGGATTCGATCTGTGACGGGAAGACATTCACGCCGCGGATGATAAACATATCATCACTGCGGGCGGAAATGCGGTCGATCCGGCGGATGGTACGTCCGCATTTGCAAGGTTCGGCGATGATGCGGGTCAAATCTCTGGTGCGGTAACGGATCATGGGCATAGCGTATTTGCTCAAGGTGGTCAGCACCAATTCGCCCATTTCGCCATCGGGCAGGACTTCACCGGTATCCGGATCGATGATTTCGGGGTAGAAGTGATCTTCAAAGACGTGCATACCCTGATGTTCGGTACATTCGATCGCCACGCCGGGGCCGATGATTTCGGAAAGTCCGTAGATATCGAAAGCCTCGATACCGGCACCTTTTTCGAGTTGTTCACGCATACCCTGTGACCACGGTTCGGCGCCGAAAATACCCACCCGGATCGGCAGTTCCCGCATATCGATACCGGCGAGGTTGGCCTGTTCGATCAGATGGAGGAAGTAACTGGGGGTACAGCAGATGCCGTTGACGCCGAAATCGCGCATCAGCATCACCTGACGCTGGGTATTGCCGACGGAAGCCGGCACCACGGTTGCGCCCAAAGCTTCGCTGCCGCAATGTGCGCCCAGACCGCCGGTAAAAAGACCGTAACCGTAAGCGATCTGGATGATATCATTTCTGGATAAACCGGCACCGGCCAGACCGCGTTTCATAACTTCGGCCCAGACATCCAGATCTTCTTTGGTGTAGGCAACGACGATCGGTTTGCCGGTTGTGCCGCTGGAAGCGTGAAGGCGCACGACTTCGCTCATCGGCACAGCGCACAAGCCGAATGGATAGGTGTCACGCAAATCGATTTTTTTGGAAAACGGCAACTTTTGGATATCTTTCAAATCTTTGATATCAGCCGGTTTGATGCCCGAATCATCCATACGCTTGCGGAAAAATTCCACATTTTTGTAAGCGTGAGCCACGATATTCTGCAGGCGGCTCAACTGGATACTGCGCAGATCTCCGACCGGCATGAAGTCGGCGGCACAACAACTGTCATAATTTTTACAGCTCATTTTCTCTCCATTTTCCTGAATATCCGGATAATAACATTTATTTTTTTAATGTAGCATATTTTTTTCCGCATTGCAAGCATATTTTACGGCTTTGCGGTCACATATTCATAATAACTTTCCATAATTTCCTGCACATACTCTCTGGTGCCGGGATAATCGATGCGCCGCAGAACGTCATCTCTGGGATCATCCGGTTTCCAGCGGGCGGTATTTCTGGCTCCGGCATTGTATTCGGCCAGTGCCAGATGCATGGCGTAACGGTAGTTTGCCCATTTGCGCATGGCGCGCGCCAGATACCAGCAGCCGATATCCAGATTGGTGCGCACATTGAAAAGTTCTTCACGGGATGGTGCGGCGCATTTGTTGACCCTTGCCCATTCGGCGACGGCACCTTGAGGTAATATTTGCATCAGACCGATCTCACCGGCTTTGCCGGTTGCTCTGACATTGAAACGGCTCTCTCTTTTCACCACGGCCCGAACCAATTCCGGCGGCAAACCATGTTTGTTTGCCGCTTCCTGTATCTCGGCGGCATAAAGCGTATCATCGCATAAGATGCTTTCGATCTGTTCCCGGCCGCCCAGCCGCATTTGCCAGTACCAGACTGCAGATGCGGCAAACAAAAGCAGGAACGCCGTTACCAGCAGAATCATTCCCCATGATTTGCGTTTTTTTTTCAATTCATCACCGCCCGGTAATCAGGGATCATATCTTTGACAACAAAAGAAAGCAATGCGATCACCGGTTCCACATCGCTGCTGGAAAAAAACAAATATTTACCGTCACGCCGGATCTTCAGGGCATTCACCGCCGCCGAAGTCACATCGGCTGGAACTTGATATTTATTCTGCAGCAATCCCGGTGCGATCGTATTGAGAAACAATACCACCATCCCCGCACCCATCGCAGAACGGCAAACCACTTTGCCGTGGATGAGCAACCGGCCGTCAACGCCGCTTTCCAGGACGAAATCAAATGCACTTATCTGCTTTAAATATTGATTTTCCGACCGGGGATATCCCACCGCCCAGAGCATCACGCCGCTGCGTACCGGCACCTGACGGCGCAACTGCACCGCCACCCCGCGGCGGTCAACTTCAAACGGCGGATTTTCCGGAAACTTCCAATAAATCCCCAGCGTATCTGCCGTCAGAGGATAAAGGCGGTAAAAACGGCGGCTTTCCGGGGATGTCCGCAGGATATACGCCGGATTTTCCTTATCCTGCTCCCGCTTATCCGCCAATCTTGCCGTCAGAGCCGTCAGGGTTTCCGGCAGATCAAAACGGATCAATGCCACCCGGCACTTGCCCGCGGCATCGCAACCGTAACACGCTTCGGCGATCCTTTCCAGCGGCGCATCGGTCAACGCAGCAAAATACCGGTCAAAAAGAACTGCGCCCTGCCGGTGATTGCAAAGCGCAGCAAAATCCACCCCGATCACCGTTGCGGTCTGCCGGGGCAAAAGTTGAACCAGATCCGATGCAGTTGCAGTGAAACATACCGCCGTTACCAACAAGACGGCGGCGATGATCTTCCTGCAACTGTTACGGATGATATTCATAGAAGTCAGTTCTCGGCCTTCTCCTGTTTTTTGGGCAGTTTGACCTCGATGTGCAATTCACGCAACTGCTTGAGCGTAACTTCGCTCGGCGCATTCATCATCAGGTCTTCGGCCTGCTGGTTGAAGGGGAACGCAATAACCTCACGAATATTCGGTTCATCCGCCAACAGCATCACCAGACGGTCAACTCCCGGAGCAATACCGCCGTGCGGAGGCGCACCGAGTTTGAAAGCACTGATCATGCCGCCGAATTTCTGATCGACCGTTTCCGGGCCGTAACCGGCGATCTCAAACGCACGGTACATGATTTCCGGGCGGTGGTTGCGGATCGCACCGCTGGAAAGTTCCACACCATTGCAGACGATATCATACTGCCACGCCAGAATATCCAGCGGATCTTTGGTGTTGAGTGCTTCCATGCCACCCTGCGGCATACTGAAAGGATTGTGGGAGAAAATGATCTCTCCGGTCTCCTCGTCTTCCTCAAACATCGGGAAGTCCACGATCCAGCAGAACTTGAATTCATTCTGATCGATCAGATCCAGCTTGCGGCCCAGTTCCGGAATGACCGCTCCGCCGATCTTACAGGCAACTTTCTCTTTGTCCGCAATAAAGAACAACGCATCACCCGTTTCCACCTTGCCCGCGGCCTTGAGACCGTCAATGACCTCTCTGGAAAGGAATTTCACGATCGGACTCTTTTCGCCTTCCTCATTCCAGATGATGTAAGCCATACCTTTGGCTCCATTCTCCTGGGCAAAAGCGATCATATCATCAAAGAATTTACGCGGCTTGCCGGCAACCTGCGGCGCACGGATGGCACGCACCACTCCGCCATTGGCCACGGTAGAAGCAAACGCTTTGAATTCGCTGTCTTTGAAAAATTCAGAAACATCGATCATTTCCAACGGGTTGCGCAAATCCGGCTTATCCGAACCGAAACGGCTGATCGCTTCACGGTAAGGAATACGCACAAACGCTTCTTTGGAATACTTTTTCGTGGAAAATTTCGCCAGAATATCCTGCAGCAAGCCCTCGACCACCGCAAAAATCTGATCCTGTTCCACAAAACTCATCTCAATATCCAACTGATAGAATTCTCCGGGACTGCGGTCGGCACGCGCATCCTCATCCCGGAAACACGGCGCAATCTGGAAATAACGGTCAAAGCCGGAAACCATCAACAACTGTTTGAATTGCTGCGGCGCCTGCGGCAATGCATAGAATTTACCCGGATGCAGACGGGAAGGAACCAGATAGTCACGCGCACCTTCCGGACTGCTCGCCGTCAAGATCGGAGTCTGGAATTCCGTAAATCCAACCCCCGTCATATAAGAACGGATCGCCGCAATAACTTTACTGCGCAAAATGATATTATTATGCAACTTCTCTTTGCGCAAGTCCAGGAAACGGTATTTCAACCGCATCGCTTCCGGTGCATTGTCATCTTTCGCCACCTGAAACGGCAACACTTCCGCTTCTCCCAGCATTTCCATACCGGTAGCGGCAACTTCGATCTCACCGGTCGCCAGTTTCGGATTCACCGTCTCCGCCGAACGCTCCACCACTTTGCCGTCAAACTGCACCACACTTTCCACACGCCACTTATCCAACGCCTGATAAAAATCACGCTCCGGATCAATAACGATCTGCGTCAAACCATAATTGTCACGCAAGTCAATAAAAATAACCCCGCCATGGTCACGGACACTGTGGATCCAACCGGAAACTCTGACCTCTTTTCCGGCATCTGCTTTGCGCAATTCCCCGCAAGTATGAGTACGGTACATAATCTTTTCACCTTATGTTGTTATCTGTTGCAGAACATAATCGCTATAATATAACACCTCTGATCACACTTTTCAATCCGGCACCACTTAAATATATGCGCTTTTCACCACAGAAAACCCTTTTTCACCCACCATTTACTTGCAAAATCACCATTCCGGCACTATATTTACCAACACATCAAACCAACTCAACGAGGTTTCACCATGGTCAAACATATCATTCTCTGGCAACTCAAAGACGAATTCTCCGACGACGAAAAATCCCGCATCAAAGCCAACATCAAAACCGGTCTCGAATCACTCGCCGGTAAAATCCCCGGCCTGCTCGATATCAAAGTTTACACCAACGGCCTGCCCTCTTCCAACGCCGACCTCATGCTCGATTCCTCTTTCACCGATGCCGATGCCCTCAAAACCTACGCCAACCACCCCGAACACGTCGCCGTCGCCAACTCCGCCGTCATCCCTTTCACCAAAACCCGGTGCTGTCTCGACTTCGAATCTTGATTTTTTACCCCTCACGGTGTATATTTAACCACTCACGCGCGGCTGGTGGAATTGGCAGACACGAAGGATTTAGGTTCCTTTGCCCTCGGCGTGCGGGTTCAAGTCCCGCGTCGCGCACCAACTTTCTTTTCACGGGAAAAGAAAGTTGGACAAAGAAAAGCGGGATTCCCTACTTTCTTTTTGGAAAAGAAAGTAGGCAAAGAAAATTTTGGGAAGACTGACCCAGAAAGTTGGACAAAGAAAAGCGGAATACCCTACTTTCTTTTTGAAAAAGAAAGTAGGCAAAGAAAATTTTGGGAAGATTGACCACGAAAGTTGGATAAAAAAAGCGGGATGTCGCGGCTGGCGTTGCTCCGTACTCATCCGTACCCCTCCGTACCTATCCGTACCGGGCGCATATCGAGCGCAAGCGAGCCGCACAAGGTCGTATTTGTCACGGGAAACCGCGCAGACCGCAGTGTCCGTAGTGTCCGTAGTGCAGAGCCACCCTGCGGCGCAGATCAGGCTGCCTCGCTTACGCCCGGTACAAATAATGACGTCAAATTAAGATAACAGTAAAAGGAGAAAATCATGTTAGCCAAAGCATTAAGAATTCTGCCGGAAGCCTTTTTCGCCGGTATTTTCATCGGCCTTGCCGGTACCGTCTATCTCTGCACCGCCAATCCGGTAATCGGTTCATTCCTCTTCGGTTTCGGCCTGCTCACCATCGTCTGTTTCCAACTGAAACTCTACACCGGCGCCATCGGTTATCTGGTCGAAAAAGGTAACAAATTCTACTCCTATCTCGGCGACCTTTTCTGGATCTGGCTGGGCAACCTCGCCGGATGTTTCACCGTCGGTTACGCCATCCGCCATACCCGTATGTATGATCTCATTGACGAAAAAGTTCTCTCTATTGTCAACACCAAAATCCTTGACGATCCGGTCAGCATCCTCATTCTCGCCATTTTCTGCGGTATGCTCATGTTCACTGCCGTCGATGCTTTTAAAAATGAAAAACTCCCCGCTCCATGCCGCCCCGTCATGGTCTTTCTCTGTGTCATGGTCTTTATTTTAAGCGGATTTGAACACTGTATCGCCAATATGTACTATTTCTCCGTCGCCGGTGTCTGGAGCAAAGATACGTTCCTGCTGATCCTGCTTATGACTCTGGGCAACTCCATCGGCGGCAACTTTTTCGCCGCTCTGGTAAAATTATTCCCCAAACCGCCCAAGCAAGTCAAGTAATTTCCGGCAGCGCAACCGCAACGAATCTCTGGCATCCAGCCGGGGCAATTTACCATTCTCCCGGTAAAGTGAACCACCCTTGCCATGCAGTGAAACCACCCCGTTGACCACGGAAACCTTACGGATACCCCCCAACACCGCCAATATCCGGATCTTATTCAACATCAACAAATTTTCCACTTCCACCGGCAATTTGCCGTAACGGTCGCGCAACTCATCGGCAAAATCTTCCAGCATCTCCACCGAACGGATATCCGCCAGCCGCCGGTAAGCCGATATCCGCAGCCGTTCATTCTCAATAAATCCCGGCGGTATCGCCGCCGGAAACACCGCCTTATCCGCACTGGACAATACCGGCCGCAAAAATTCGATATTCAACTCCGTATCGTTGAGCATATCCTCATCGCACAACTGCTGCAACTCCTCTTTGCTGCTGGATTTCAATCTGGCGATCTCCTGTTTCAGCAACCGGCAATACAGATCAAAACCGATCATGCACAAATGCCCCGACTGTTCCGAACCCAGCAAATTGCCCGCTCCCCGGATCTCCAGATCCCGCAACGCCAGCTGAAATCCGGAACCCAGCGTCGAACAACGCCGGATCGCCGCCAAACGCTTTTTCGCATTCGTGCCGACCAACTGATTTTTCGGCAGCAGCATATACGCATACGCCTGATGTTTCCAACGCCCCACCCGGCCGCGCAACTGATACAACTGCGCCAAACCGAACCGGTCGGCACGTTCAATAATTATCGTATTCGCATTCGGCACATCCAGCCCCGATTCGATGATCGTACTGCAAACCAGACAATCTATGTGACCTTCCAGAAAACGGGTCATGATCTCCTCAAGTTCGCTTTCCGCCATCTGTCCGTGAGCCACTGCGATCCGGGCATCCGGCACGATCGCCCGCAAATGCGATGCACATTCATCGATCGTCTGCACCCGGTTATGCAAATAATACACCTGACCGCCGCGTGCCAATTCCGCCTTGACCGCCGCACTTATCAACTCATCTTCCTGCGGGGCAATCACCGTTTTCACCGGCAGACGCAACTTCGGCGGGGTCACCAGTGTACTCAAATCTCTCGCTCCAGCCATCGCCATATAAAGTGTCCGGGGGATCGGGGTCGCCGACATACTCAAAACATCCGACTCCACCCGGAATCTGCGCAACCGCTCTTTCTGCTCCACCCCGAAACGCTGTTCCTCATCGATCACCACCAATCCCAGATTGCGGAACGCAAATGTCTTGCCGCACAACCGGTGCGTGCCGATAAGAATATCTATCCCGCCGGATAACAACCTTTCGGAAATCTTCTGCTGTTCAGCGGCCGTGCGGAATCGGCTCACCACCTCGATCGTATAAGGAAATTCCCTGAATCTTTCACAGAAACTGCGGAAATGCTGATGCGCCAGCACCGTCGTCGGCGCGATCACCGCCACCTGATATCCGGCGGAAACCGCCCGGAATGCCGCCCGCATGGCGATCTCCGTTTTCCCGTAACCGACATCGCCGCACAGCAATCTATCCATCGGCTTATCCGCCACCATATCCCGTTTGATTTCCAATGTCGAACGCATCTGACACCGGGTGTCTTTGAATGGAAACGCCCGCAAAAACGCTGACATCGCCTTGTTATCCGCCCGGAAACTTATCCCCGGCACCGCCTGACGAACCGCCTGAAATCTCAACATATCCGCCGCATAAGAACGCACCCCCAACCGCGCATTCTCCTTTTCATTGCGCCAGCGGTTTGAATTCAATGCGTGCAATTTCACTCTCCCGGCCGCCCCCAGATAACGGCTGATCTTCGCCGCCTGCAATACCGATACATAAAGCAGTTGACCATCCCGGAACTCCAGCACCAGCACCTCCCGGCTCTCGCCGTTGCCCGTCTGCAACTTCACTCCCCGGTAGATCGCTATGCCGTAATCGACATGAACCACATGATCGCCCTCATCGAAATCCGTCAGCGAAAATTCTCCGCCATCGACCACCGGAGTTTCCAATTCCGCAGGCAACGTCTCTTCCGCTCCGCCATCCTCGCCGGAAATCAACCGGAATCCGGCCGGTGACAACTCACTTTCCGTGAGCAAAAGCAACTCTTTTTCCCAGTAAAATCCACCCGGCAAGGCACTGGAAATATATTCCGGCTCAAACCTTTCCAGCCCCGTCCGGCTGCTCCACTTTTTCAATACCGGCAAATCTTCGGCATCCGGCAGTGAAAACACCACCTGCGCCCCGTTTGCCACCACATCAGACAGCAGCTTCGCCAGCAATTTTATCTGCAACGCCTCCCCCGCCGCCTGAACCGCCGCCGGCAGTCGGATATTTTCCACCGCCACCGGTAACTGAATGGGCGTAAGCGGCATCCCATCCGCCGCCACTTCATAAAACTCCGTGCAATCATGCACCGAATTCAAACCGTCCCATCTTTCCAACGCTCCCGGCACACTGTATTTGCCCAGCAGATCACGACCGGCATCCGGAAAAATATTCAATATCCGGAACTCCCCGCCGCGCTCCATATACGCAAATGCATCCGATGCCGCCGCTCCTCCGGCAGTTATCCCCGCCCGGTTGATGATCCGGCAACACTCCGCCACACCGGTAGACCTTTGCGTTTCCGGTGAAAAAAAGCGGATCGACTCGATCTCATCGTCAAAAAATTCGATCCGGCACGGCTCATCATGCGCCGGACTGAATATATCCAATATCCCGCCACGCCGGGAAAATTCACCGGAAACCGATACCATCGCTTCATCATCGTAATCCAACTGCACCAGTTTTTCCACAATCACGCTCATCGGCAATGTCATGCCGCAACGCAACTCCAACTGTCCGTCAGCACTCTCCTGCGGTTCCGGTGCCGGGCCGAGCCACGAATGCACACTGCCGATGATCAGATCAAATTTTTCCGTCAGCATCCGGTTCAACGCTCTGGCCCGCCGGGATTCCCCGCCGGGGAACAGCAATTTTCCCCGGCCGCACTCCGGGATCATCAAAATTTTCAACTCCCAATTGGCAAGGCGCAAAAATGCTTCAGTATCACGGAGAAATCTATCCGCACTCTGCGCATCCGGCAGCGTGACACACAACGGTCCATGCCCGGATTTCAATACTTTCAAACCCGGCAATCCCACCGTCGATAACGTGTAACCACTGCTCTTTTTTGAAACCTTTTCCGCTTCAAAAATAAATTTTTCAATTTTTTTTACAATTTTCATAAAATCAGGTCTTGAAAAATTTGACCATTCGCTTATAATGATTCTAAAGTATTAACGTTTGTGCGATAAATCCACGCTTTTTGCCAGTATTATAGTATAATCGCTCAAATGTATTTTTTACAGCAGCAAATTGATAAAATAATGTTTTTTTGTATAATTTAACCATGGAGGATGCCAATGCCTGACTCTAACGAAGTGAAAAAAATCCGCCGCGCCGGTGTGAAACTCACCCCGAAATTCAAAATCGATCCGCCCGCCGATACCGAACCCCGCGACGCCGATGAAACCATTTCCGCCGATCCCGAACCGCGCAAAAGCAAACTCGTGATCAAAAAAGTTTCCGCCGCTCCTACCAAGTTCGCCCCCAGAGCCGGCACCAAAATCACCGCCAAACCGGTCGTGAAAAACGAAACCGATGCCGCATCATCCTCTGTCACCCCCAAACTCCGTACCCAGAAAGAGGTCGATGCCGCCAGAAAAAATGCGCTGGAATCCAAACTGCTCGTCGGTAACAAAAACGATACCATGAAAGTTTATATGGGCGAAATCGCTCAAATCCCTCTCGTCAACAAAAAAGAAGAGGCCGATCTGGCCGAGGAGATCCACAGCACCGACCCCGAAAGACACGAAGCCGCACGCACCACTTTGATCAAAGCCAACTTGCGGCTTGTCGTCAAAATCGCTCACGACTTCAAAGGCCTCGGTCTGCCTCTGCTCGACCTCATCAGTGAAGGTAATATCGGTCTGATGCGCGCCGTGGAAAAATTTGACCCGGCAAAAGGGGCCAAATTTTCCAGTTACGCCGCCTGGTGGATCAAACAATCCATGCGCCGCGCTCTGGCCAATCAGAGCCGCACCATCCGTATCCCCGTGCAGTCCGCCGGTAAAATCAACAAAATCAAAACCGTCCGGATGCGTCTGGCGGAAGAACTCGGCAGAGAACCTTCCGATGCCGAAATCGCCGAACATCTCGACTTCAGTGAACGCACCGTTTCCGGGCTGCGCCTCGCCGATCTGCGCACCATCAGTCTCCATGACCCCATCCAACAGGGCGAAGAAGGCGAATTTCAGGACATCATCCCCGACCGCCACGCCATGACCCCCGATCAGATCATCGGCGATATCGAATCAGTTTTCCGCCTCATGGATCTGCTCGATAAACTCGATGAAAGAGAACGCAAAATCCTCGAAATGCGCTTCGGTCTCCGCGGCGGACGTACCCTGACCCTCGAAGAAGTCAGTCAACAGATCGGCCGTACCCGTGAACGTGTACGCCAAATCCAGAATCAGGCCCTCGCCAAACTCAAACAACTGCTCATGGACGAAGCCGGGTACTCCAACAACGGCGTCCAAAACGACGACTGACTTTTCTTTTTACGGAAAAAGAAAAGTCAGCAAAAGAAAAACGGAAAGTCGCGGCACTCCGTTGTCGTGCCTTGATCGATTTTTTTTGCGAAGCAGTGCGAGGCAAGGTCGATGTCAAACAGAGGCAACGGCTCGGTCACATACGGCAGTATGCTCCCTCGCCGCTGCCTTGACTTGGCGGCGACCTTGCCGCATACAAAAACGAATCGGCCGTCGGGTGGAACGGCTCGGCGGGCGGCAGAGCCGCCCTTTACAGGGGGCGTTGCCCCCCGTACCCCCGGCAGATTTTTGCAGTCTGCCGGGTTTTTGTTTGTTTCGGCTCAACGGTAACTAACGGTAATTAACGGTAATTAACGGATAGCCGGCAGGGGCATTATCCCGGCTAGCGTTGCTCCGTACTCATCCGTACCCCTCCGTACCTATCCGTACCGGGCGCATATCGAGCGCAAGCGAGCCGCAGTGTGGTTCGGCTGTCCGTATTGTCCGTTAATTGCCGTTTGCGGCGAGAAAACGTTTGATCCTGACCAATGCTTCACGCAATTCATCCGCACCGGTCGCATAACAACAGCGGATAAATCCGTTGCCTCCCGGCCCGAATGCTTCACCGGGAACAACGGCGACGTGTTCCGCTTTGAGCAGTTTTTCCGCAAATTCAGCCGAACTCATCCCGGTATTTTTCACCGAGGCAAAGGCGTAAAATGCCCCATGCGGCATCAGACACGGCAGACCGGCATCATTCAAACCTTTGACGAAAAAATCCCGGCGGCTGCGGTAACTTTCCCGCATTTCATTCATCGCCTGACCACCGTTTTTGATCGCTTCCAATGCCGCTTCCTGGGCCACCGTCGGCGCACACATGATCGAATACTGGTGAATACGCATCATCGCCGAAATCAATGCCGCCGGAGCGCAAACATAACCGACCCGCCAGCCGGTCATGGCAAATGCTTTGGAAAATCCATGCAAAAAGATCGTTCTTTCTTTCATCCCCGGCAAACTGGCAATGGAAACATGATCCCCGTCGTAATTCAATTCTGAATAAATTTCATCGGTCAGCACACACAAATCATACTTTTTGGCGATTTCCGCCACGGCACGCAACTTGTTTTCCGGCATGATCGCTCCGGTCGGATTGCAGGGAAAATTCAGCAATATCGCTTTCGTTTTCGGAGTGATCGCTTTTTCGATATCTTCCGGCTCGACGGCAAACTCATTTTCCACTCTGGTCGTCACCGGCACCGGCACGCCGTGCGCCATGCAGATCTCCGCCGGATAGGAAACGTAACACGGCTCCGTATAGATCACCTCATCGCCGGGAGAAAGCAGCATACGGAAAGCCAGATCCAATGCCTCACTTACCCCGATGGTCACCAGACATTCGCTTTTGAAGTCATACTGCACATGGTAATTCTTTTCCACATAGTCGCAGATCGCCCGGCGCAACGCCGGGGTACCGAGGTTGGAGGTATAGGATGTATGTCCACGCTCCAGCGAATAAATGCCGCTTTCCCGGATCGTCCACGGGGTAGTGAAATCCGGTTCGCCCACGCCCAGAGAGATCACATCATCCATCGCATTGACCAGATCAAAAAACTTTCTTATCCCGCTGGGCGGCAAATTGGCGATATGCGGCGCAATGAATTTTTCAGAAACAGATTTTGAGTCGTTCATATTCTTCATCACTTTGCATTATCATACCGGATTCTTTATAACGTTTGAGTTGAAACGCCGTCGAAGTCGAAATCACTCCGTCGATCGTCGCCAGTTTGCCGGAAACAAAGTTGGCGACCTGCTGTAAGGAACTGCCTTCCACGGTCAACTGCAAATCATAATTCCCCGACAGCAGACACAGATCGGTAACTTCCGGAAATTTGGCGATCCGCCGGGCGACCCGGTCAAACCCGCCATCCCGGTTGGGGGTGACTTTCACTTCGATCAGGGCTTTGACCCGGCTTTCACTGCCGGGAGCCTCATCGGTAACGATCGCCGTATAGCCGCGGATGACTCCGGATTTTTCCATGCCGCTGATTTCGGCGGCCACTTCAGATTCAGAAACATTGATCTGCCGGGCGATTTCCGCCGCCGACAGCCGGGCATTGCTCCGCAAAAGGGAAATAATTTTATCTTTCATAATAAGTCCTTCATAAAATACAGCGGCCAGAAAAGCAAGCCGTTATAAATGAAACTATCCAATACATCAAATGCCCCGCCCATGCCGGGAACAAACGAACCGGAATCCTTGATATTGCACACCCGTTTGACCGCCGATTCAGTCAAATCTCCGAAAAAACTGCCGAATGACAGCACCACCGCCGAAACAATGTGCCACACCAAAGCCGTTCCCGCTCCGCCGAAACGGTAAAATGCCCACGATACCGCCAGCGAAAGGATCAAGCCGCCCAGCAGACCTTCATAAGATTTTTTCGGACTGACTTTGGGTGCGATCTTGTGGTTGCCGCCGGGCAGTTTGGCCGTAAGTGTGCCGACGATATACCCGCCGGTATCAGTCGCCTTGGTCACCAGACAGAGATACAGCAGCCAGTAACCAAATGGCTGGATAAAATACGAACACAACAGCAAAACCAGTGACGGCGCAAACAATACGATCACCCCGGCAGTATTGAATACCCCCTCGACCGTTTCACTTTTCATCGTCAGCAATGCCCCGCATCCGGCAATGATCAACAGCACCGACAGCATCAGAACCGTATAAAACGCCACCGGCGCGGTGAATCCCGCCACCACGCCCAGCGCAATGATCCATACGATCAACGCCGCCGGCAATACAAAGGTCTGCCGGCCGGAACGGTTCAGCATGGAACAACATTCACCGATGGCGGCACCCACCAACGCCGGAGCCGCAGCGGCAAACAGCCATACCCCCCCGGCTTCCCAGAAAAATATTCCGCCGAGCAAGGCCATCAACAACACAAAACCGATAATCCGGAATTTGAACATAACTGAAACTACTCCATCATTTTGAAAAATTGTGATTCCAACGCCAGACACAGGGTATGATACACCGGCAAATGCAACTCCTGGATCTTATACGTCTCTTTTTCCGGCACGGCGATCACCACATCGGCAAAATCCCGGCAACTGCCGTTTTTGCTCCCGGTCAGCAGGATCGTCCGGATATTTTTCGCTCTGGCGGCAATGAAAAGTTTGCGGATATTGCCCGCATTGCCGCCGGTGGATATGCCGATCACCGCATCGCCCTGACGGCCGAGGGCCCACAACTGCTGGGCGAATGCCAGTTCCGGATCGACATCATTGCCGAATGCACTGGTCAATGCCGGATGGGAAAGCAGCGAAACCGCCCGCAAACCATATTGCAACGCCCCGGCAACAGCCGCCCCGTCACTGCCAGCGGCATTTTCAAAAATCTGCTTATCCTCCGCCGAAAGTTCCCGGCGGGATTTGAAGCCCTTGAGCAATTCACCGCAAATATGTTCCGCATCGGCGGCACTGCCGCCGTTGCCGGCCAGAAACAGGGTGTTGCCCCGCTTGAAAAGTTCTGTAAGTTCCACCGCCAGATCTCTGACCGACGGAGCAACATCTTTCAAAACAGGGTAACGCTCCACCATTTCGGAAAAATACTTTTCCATCACACTTCATCCCATATTAAAAAGTTGACTTGTTTTTGCAAAATCTTTACTGACGTCAAAAATCAGGACAATAACAATTATTTAAAAACTTTCCAGATACCCGTTCCCCACAGCAACAAAATCAGCACCGGGATAACAAATTTGATATAATTTTTCATCCACAACGGGAACTTCCAACCCTTACCGGCATTCAATTCGTCATAAAGTTTTTCCACTCCCCAGCCGTAACGGCTGAAACAGAATATCAGCAGATAAACCCCGCCTAACGGCAACAAATTGGAACTGACTATGAAATCTTCCAGATCCAGCACCGTACTGCTGCCGCCCAACGGATGAAATCCGCTCCAGATATTGAAGCCGAATATGCAAGGCAGTGCCAATACCATCAACGCCCCGCCGAAAACAGCGCAGGATATCTTGCGGTCCCATTTGAATTCATCCATGCCGAATGCCACCAGATTTTCAAAAACCGCAATCAATGTGGATAACGCCGCCACCATCAGGAATACAAAGAACAATACCCCCCAGAAAAAGCCGAATTTCATGCTTTCAAACACCTTCGGCAACGTGACAAAAATCAATTCCGGCCCGCTGCCCGCATCGATCCCGAATGCCATGCAACTGGGGAAAATGATCAAGCCCGATGCGATCGCCACACAGGTATCCAGCACCACGATCACCACCCCTTCCTGAAACAGTGATCTTTCCCGGCCGAAGTAACTGCCGCAAACCGCAATACTGCCGATGCCGACACTCAAGGTGAAAAATGCCTGCCCCATAGCGGCGTGAAAGGTCTCTATGAAACTCTTTCCGGCAAAATTGGAAAAATCCGGCGACAGAAAGAACTTCACCCCCGCCGATGCACCGGGCAGGGAAAGTGCCTGTATGATCAATACGATCAGCAGTACAAAAAGTCCGCCCATCATATATTTTATGCTTTTTTCCACCGTTTTCTGCACCCCGCCGAAGCATACCGCCACGGTCAACGCCAGTGAAACAAAAGATGTGACGATCTGTCTGCCCGGCGAAGCAAGCATTTTTCCGAAACTCTCATCCGCAAAAACTTTCTCATTGCCGCAGATAAAATTGACCGCATAATCCAACAGCCACCCGGTGACTACCACATAAAACATCAGCAAAATCATATTACCGGCAAAGAATACATAGGAGGGTTTGTGCCATGCAAAACGGCCCGCCGGATGCTGCAATTTGCGCAATGCTCCGGGCAATGTGCTTTGTCCGGCACGGCCGACTGCCAATTCCATAAGCAGCAGCGGAGTGCCGAATGCCAGCAGACAGACAAAATAAAGCAGCACAAAAAGTCCGCCGCCATACTGACCGGTGATGAATGGGAAACGCCACACATTGCCCAAACCGATCGCACAACCGGCCGTCATAAAAATAAATCCGATCCTTGAAGCAAACTTTTCCCGCACTTCACCCATTTTTTCAACCTTGTATATAACCGTAATTACTGCAAACTACTTACTCTATAAGATAGCACAAAAACGGCTTTTTGTCAATATCAGGTTGATTTTTTTGCTTTTACCGTGTATGTTAATTATCAGCATATACTTCAAACGGAGAAAACAACAATGGATTTTGAACAACTTGCCTCCACCCGGCGCACCATCCGCCGCTTTCAGCAACGGCCCGTGCCGGATGCGGAATTGAAACATCTGGTCGCAATGGCGCGTTTCGCTTCCTGCGGTTCCAATAAACAACTTTTGCGCTACATCATCATCCGGGAAAGCGCAACCGTCAAAAAAGTTTTCGACTGCACCCGCTGGGCCGGAATGGTCGCCCCCCGCCGCACTCCGGTCTGGGGCGCAGATGCTCCTTTGTCATTCATCGCCGTAACGGTGCCGGCCGATGCCGCACCGATCGTCATTGCCGATGCCGGGGCGGCGATCCAGAGTATCGAATTTGCCGCCTGGGAAAGGGGTTTGGGCTGCTGCTGGTTCGCCTCTTTCGATCCGGCGGTGGTCAAAGAAGCGGTAAATCTGACAGATTCCCGCAAAGTTCTCTATTTAGTGGCGGTCGGCTTCCCCGCAGAATCCCCCGTGACCGAAGAAGCCGTGGCCGGTAATGTCGCCTATTATCTGGACGATCAGGATATTCTGCACGTTCCCAAACTCCCGGTAGATGAGATTTGTCAATGGAAATGATTTTTGCCGACCTCCGGAAATTTTTCCGTTACCTTGCCGCCATCCTTTTGCTGACCGCTCCATTTATGGCGATGCCGCTGGCATTCGGCCGACTCGGCGGTCTGCCGGTGCCGCTTTTCGGTCTGGTTCAATGTGTCACTATGCCGGTCATGACTCTGCTTGCCATGGCAGTTATCGCCGCCTTTCCGGAAGAATTGCTGCCGCTGTGGCACAATCGCAAACTGAAATTTCTGCTGTTGTCTGCCGGAGCATACACCTTGGTCTTATGCTGGCAACTGCTCATTGCCCGCATCACCGGTGAAGAATTCCTCGGCGGGATGTTTTTCGTTGTCATGCCGCTGGCGGCGGCAGCGTTGAACCGGGAATTGCGCCGTATCCTGCCATTTTTTGCCGCAACCGGAGCATTGCTGATCTACTGGAGCGGATGCACTTCGGAAAACTTCACCGGCCTGCTGGGCAACTGGAACTGGAGTTGCGGCTTGCTTACCGCCTTGATCCCCGCCATCTTTCTCGCCGGAAAATATCAGCATTGGCAACGCTGGTCGCTGATCGCCCTGACCGTATTTTTTGCGGCAAGTTTCTGCATCTCTCCGGAAAGATTCCCCCGCTCGGCCCTGCTCGCCGCCGCAGTGGCAACCGGGATCATTTTTCTGCGGGAAAAGATGCCGGAAAGGAAATTTTCCAAAGCCCTGATCGCCGTTACAGCGGCAGTCACCGGAATATTTTTCATTTTCATCTCCTCGTATGATCTGCCGGATACCCGTTTCCAAATCTGGCGCGGGGCATTGGATTCTCTGCTCCATGAACCGCTGACCGGAGCCGGGAGCGGACACTTCAGCGAGATCATCCGGGCCAATCTTTATGAAAGTTTCTACTTTACGGAATTCGCCGCCGGACACATCGACCACGCCCACAATGATCTGCTCAATATCTTCACAGAATGCGGTATTTTCGGTGCAATATTCTACTTTGCCGCCCTGCTCACGCTTCTGCCGGTACGCACGAAAAACGATCACGATAAACTTGCCAAATGGATCTTCGCCGTCATGCTGGTTTGCGGTTGTTTCGATCAACACAATATCACCGTGCCGGGAGCTTCCTTTACGGCTCTTGCCGCCGGAATACTGCTGATCCCGGCCAAACGCTTCGCTCCGCCGCCGCTCCCGGCCGGAAGTTACACGGCTCTTCAAACATTCGCCGGGATCGTGCTGTTTTTATGTGCTTTCAATATGGCGGAGATCAACTGGCGGGCCACCAGGTTTATCCGTCAGGGGGATATGATGCTTCTGCGGGGCGATATCAATGGCGCACTGCAGAAATACGCCAGTTCCATGCGAAAGAAAGTCACCCGCCACGCCCTCTATCAGAGTGCGGAAATTTATCTGCTCAAACAACAGCCGCAATGCACTATGGATATGATCGCCAAAATGGAAAAAGATCTGCATATCAGCAACTACCGCCACACCCAGAGGTTTCAGGCCATCGCCGCTTTGCAGACCGGAAATCCGGCTCTGGCGATCGCCGCATGGGAAAAGGAGATGCTCAACGCCCCATACAGTGTGATCAATGCCCACTTCCAATGTTTTCTGGTCCGGACCGCCGGGATGGACAGCACCGTTATCCAAGCCGCCGATCAGCACTTTCTGGAACTTTGTCAAATGCGCAACCTCGATCCGCAGGATATCCAACGCGATTTCACCCCGGAAATGGATGATGCCGCTTTCCCGCCGGAGATACGGGAGGCTTATTTTCAGAAATAGATCATCCTGATTTTCGGAAAAAATACAAATTGCGGCGGCAGACTATCTGATTCACCGTATGCAACGGGCAGTGCCGCTGCTCTGCACCGGTTCGGCCCGGTCAAGCAGCTTTTCCAACTCACTCATCGTGGATAAGGTCGATGCTTCCGCCCGCAACGCCGACGGAAATCCCCGCCCTTTAAGATAGTCGTGGACGATTTTCCTCGCTTGCCGCATCGCAGAATTTTCGCCATACAATGCGATCATTTCTGAAACATGATAATGAACCACTTCCCGCCACTCATCCAGAGTCGGCGGCGGCAAATGGTCAGTTAATTCACCGAACAGCCACGGATTGCCCATGATCCCCTGCGCCAGCATCACCCGCGAACAACCCGTTTCCCGGCGCATTTCATCATACGTCGCTGGCGAATTGACTCCCCCGTTGGCGATCACCGGAATTGCCGGAAAACTCTCTTGCACCGCCCGGATAATGGGAAATTTGACTCCGCCGGTGTAAAAATGCGCTCTGGTACGCCCGTGGATGGTCAATGCCTGCGCTCCGGCATCGACCAGACCGGCACACAATTTCAAGGTTGGTTCCGGATCATCCTCATCCAGAATACGCATTTTGGCGGTCAATGTATATTTGCTGACTTTGGCGATCGCCGCAAAACAACGCAACGCATGGTCGATATTCTGCCCCAATGCCGCCCCAGCCCCCTTTTTCACCACTTTGGGAACCGGACAACCGAGGTTGAAGTCCAGCAATGAAAAATCCCTTTCATTGAGTTTCAATGCCGCTTTGGTCAGCAACGCCTCATCGGCCCCGACCAGCTGCACCGCCAGAAAATCTTCCTCATCACCCCGCTTGAGCAACACTTCGCCGTTGCCATTGGCATAAGCCAGACTGGCGGCATCGACCATTTCGGTAAAGGCATAGCGGCAACCGCAACGATACGCCGCGCGGCGGTATGCCAGATCGGTAAAGCCGGATAAAGGAGCCATTATCAGCGCATTTTCCGGATAAAGCAGATTTTTTCCGCTCATCAGAAAAGCAACGTCCGCTGGCGGCGCGCCTCGGCCACCGCCTCGGCGGTCAATTCGTCGAGCATCTTATCGCGCAACTCCTTGCTCATCGCCATAAAGTGACCCATCAACTCATTTTCCTGCGCGGAAAGGCTGGTATATTCCGTCGGTTTCGCCGGAGTTTCCAATGCATCGGCGAACTTTCTGATGATCTGCCGTTTCTCTTTTTCACCGAAAATGGCAAATTCATCCAGCAGAACTTTCTGTTCGCTGATCATCTCGACCAATTCCGCATGGCGGCGGTAGGATGCTCCCAGACGCGGCGGCGGTTCTTTGATCGGCTCCGGCCCCTCAAGGTAAGGCTTCAACAGCGGATAGATCTTATCCCATGTTTCATTACGGATATTTTTCGCCTGACGGTCGATATAGCGGCGCAACAACTCCAGCCGGATGCCGTTGAGCCGGGAAATATCCTCAAATGAAAGGTTATCGGAACACTTTTCAATAATATCAATCAATTCTTTATTGAAATTTTTTTCGCTTTTATCTGCCATGGATATTCTCCGTTTTATCCTCAATCGTCAAATCCGGCGGCCTTTTCCATCAACGCCTGAAAAACCCGTTCATCATACATCTTTTGAGTATGGATAAATCCGATGATCCGCCGGAAACTATCCGCCTTATCCAGACGCATCCGCATCACCGTGCCATCGGAAAAAATCACGCAGAAACTGCGCTGATCATGCGGCATGGCAATAAACAGCGGCACCGGAATTTCCGACTCGATCTGACCGAAATAGGCGATCTTGTTATCCGTATCACCTGCGGCAACCAACCGGCCGTCACGCACCACATAAAATCCGGCGGCAAGATCAGGATTCTCTGCCAATGCGGCTTTGGCGGCATTGAGCATACTTTCGCACTGACACGGAGTTTCCGGCGCATCACCGGAATCGTCACCGTCAGAATCATCATCCTCTAACTCATCCTTTCTGCCGGATTCAAGTCCATTGCCTTTTCCTTTGCCGGAATCCATTTCGCGGCCGCGCTCACTGCCGGAATCCATTCTATTCAAACCCTCACCCCGCCCACGGTCACTATCCCGGTCACGCACCACCGGGATCAAACCGCTGTTACCATCTTCTTTATCTTCACCGGAATCTCCGTCGATCACATTTTTTTCGCCGGAGTGTTCACCGGGATCACCGTCACTGTCATCGTCGGAGTCATCATCTGCGCCGCCGGATGAAGTCATGCTTTTATCTTCGATATCATCGTCAGCACCTTCTTCCTCATCAGCATCTTCTGCATCGGCATCGTCGCTGTCACCGTCAAAATCTTCATCTTCACTTTCTGCCGCCGGCACAGTGGAATATTCTTCAAAGATATCAAGGACAAACTGGCTGATAAAAAGTTCCAGCCCGGTCATGGTATTGGTGCCGTTATAAGTCATCAGCATACCGTCATTTTCTCTGGAAAACGTCACGATCTCCGGCACATTTCCGGTAAACACCGGCAAACCGCCGGTTGTAACGTCATCTTTGGCACTCAACAATACCACCAGAGCGAAACACTTTTCCGGCAATTTGCCCAATACGGCTTCCTGTGCCGGATCGAGCGTGATTTTCACATCAGAAGCAAAAACCGCTTCATCCTGCCCCAGATAGATCGCCAGCCGGTTATCGCCGCGCACGATGGTGAAAAATCCGGTAGAGATCCGCTCATCGGTGATCTCCGTATCTTCGTCCTCATCTTCACCCTCATCCGGTGAGAAAAAGATTTTAGCCGCATTGAAAAGGTGGCCATCCGGATCAGGGACATCCAGTTTCATCGCCCCATCCTGCAGAAGAATGAAATGCCATACTCCGGCGGTGCGCTGTAAAATTTCCTGCATCGGGAAATCATCCGGAAATTCGCTGACGATCCGGTCACGCAGAGAACCGCTCTGCGCCAGAGCCTCAAGCAACGCTTCCGGACGGATATCCATCGAAACCGCCAGAGCCGTACCGGCAGGCAGATTGCGGATTATTTCCGCCGGATAAAGATTGTTCTCCGCGGCAGGGAAACTATTCACCAGCCCCGGCGCAGACGGATCCAGCGACAGAAACAGCCGGTTATGGATCAAACCATTGCCCAACTCCGTCGAACTGCAACCGATCCCGGCGGCATTTTCCAGACCGGAAAGATCCCGCAACAAACGGAACCATGCCACCATCCCCAGCAATTCACGCCGCTGGGCGGCATTCAGATCATCCTGCCAGACCAGCGCATCCATCGCCGCATCGATACGGTTGGAAAGGATGCGCCAGCTGCCGCCGGTGATAATGGAATACTCCAAAGCATTATCCTGCTCCAGATGCCTGCTGATATTCTGACCGCCGTAAAGCAGATTGCAGGTCAAAACCGACAACATCAACACCACAACAGTCAGAAAACGCATGATACATTACCTCCGGTAAGTTTTTTTATTCATTAAAGCAATTCAGCGATCTGCACCGCGTTGAGTGCGGCACCTTTAAGCAACTGGTCGCCGGAAACGAACATTTCCAGACCGCGCTTGTCATTGCGGGAAATATCCTGGCGGATACGTCCGGCAAGCACATCATATTTTTCCGTGGCATCGATCGGCATCGGATAGAGTTTGGCATCCGGATCATCCGCCACCGTCACACCGGGAGCCGCCGCCAGAATGGCACGGGCCTCGGCCGGAGTGATCTCCTCTTCAAATTCCAGATTCAAAGATTCCGAGTGCGCTCTCAAAGCCGGAATACGCACACAGGTGCAACTGACCGGCAGATCCGGCAGATGGAGCATCTTGCGCGATTCGTTGAGCATTTTCAACTCTTCTTTGGTATAGCCGTTATCGGTGAAACTGTCGATATGCGGGATCAGATTGAATGCGATCCGGTGGGCGAAAGCCTTGGGCTCGATCGCTTCGCCGTTGAGGATCTGACGGGTCTGCTCGATCAATTCCGCCATGCCTTTTGCCCCCGCTCCGGAAGCGGCCTGATAGGTGGAAGCGACCAGACGGCGCAACTTTTTCGCCCGGTGCAAAGGTGCCACGGCAACGAGCATGATCGCCGTGGTGCAGTTGGGGTTGGCGATCACGCCGTGATGATTTTTCACATCTTCAGCGTTGACCTCCGGCACGACCAGCGGCACATCGTCATCCATGCGGAACGCACTGGAATTGTCGATCATCACCGCACCGGCATCGACCACATATTTGCGGTACTCTTTGGAAATCGACCCGCCGGCACTGAAAAGAGCGATATCCACGCCCTTGAATGAATCGTAAGTCATCTCCTCGATGACGATCTTTTCGCCTTTGTATTCCAAAGTCTTGCCTGCGGAACGGGCGGAAGCGAGCAATTTAAGATTTTTCACCGGAAAATTGCGTTTTTCCAGAGTTTTGATCATTTCGACACCGACTGCACCAGTGGCACCGGCGACTGCGACATTGAATTCTTTTGCCATAGTTTTCTTTTTTCTTTCTTTAACTATCTGAATTTATCCGGAATATCCCGGCATTTTTTCACAATCAATCAATATAATATAACGGACAATTTGAAAAATGCAATGCGGCATATTATCTTATATAGTGTTTTTTTGAATAATTTTCCGGTGGTGTTATATGGACTATGTGAATTTTGATCTTGATTCGATGGATGTGACTGCGGTCGCCGAACTTCTGGCCTATCATGACCGCCTTTACTGGCAGGCGGGCGAACCGGTGATCTCCGATGCCGATTATGACCGTATCGTGGAAAAACTGCGTTCCTTATCCCCGGATCACCCCCTGCTGCACCGCATCAACACGCCGCTGGTATCTTCCGGCGGCAAGGTGCGCCACCATGAAGCGATGCTTTCACTGGATAAAGCCTATTCGCTTGATGCTTTGCTCCAATGGGCAAAAAAATATGCCCGCAGTGACGATGAACTGCTGCTGGTCGAGCCGAAATATGACGGCATTTCCGCCAACTTTGACGGAAAGATCCTCGCCACCAGAGGCGACGGCGAAGTCGGGGAGGATATTTCCGGCAAACTGCCCCTGATCGAATTGGAAGCCCCCGGCTACTGCGGCAAAGTTGACCGCCCCGCCAGAGGAGAAATCGTCATCCGGGATGATGACTTCAAAAACATCTATTCCCGCATCCGCAAAAAAGATGGCGGCACTTACAAAAATTCCCGCAATGCCGTGGCCGGGATCATGACTCTGAAAGATATCGTGCCGATGCAAATGCAGGGGGCCAAACTTACTTTAGTGGATTATTCGCTGATCTCCCACAAAGTAAAACTCAATGAGTTGGCCGCCAGATGGGAGGAACTCAAAGCCGGTTTCGCCGCCTTGCCCTACCCGATGGATGGCATCGTGCTGAAATTCGCCGATACCGCATTCCGGGAGTCGCTGGGCAGCACCGCCCATCACCCCAGAGGGGAGATCGCCTACAAATTCACCAATTTGAGCTGCCAGACCACTTTGCTCGGCGTGGAGTGGAGTTTCGGCAAGAACTGCCTGACCCCGGTGGCGGAACTTGCCCCGGTGGAACTTTCCGGGATCACCATCAAACGTGCCACCTTGCATAATGTGCAGAATATTATCGATATGGATCTGATGATCGGCGACACGGTGACGGTCGAGCGCGCCGGTGATGTGATCCCGTTTATCGCCGCTTCCGAGCCGGGACTTTTACGGGAATCGCCGCTGATTTCCAACTGTCCGGAGTGCAAAACTGAACTTATCCGCCGGGGCCCGGAACTGTGCTGCCCGAATAAGGAGTGTCCCGGTTCCCGTTTGCAGCTGCTCTGCGCCGCCATCCGCAATCTGGGGATCGAGCGGCTCGGCGAACCGACCGTGGCCAAGATCATGAAAAAATTCGGCGTTTTGCACCTGCGGGAACTTTTCGATCTTTCCGCCGGAGATTTCCTCTTACTGGAAGGTTTCGCCGGCAAAAGTGCCGCCAACTTATTCAACGAGATACAGAAAGCCAGAACGGTCGATGATTTCCAGATCATTGCCGCCTTGAATATCCCCGGCATCGGCCCGAATATCGCCAAAATCATTCTGGAAAAATTCCCCCTCGCCGCCTTGAAAGAGGCCACTGAAGATCAACTGGCGGAAATTTCCGGCATCGGCCCGGAACGGGCAAAGGCGGTGTACGACACCTTGCGTGAACGCAGTGAAGAACTTGATGAATTGCTCAATGCCGTGACCATCCGCACCAAAACTGCCTCCTCCGATGCGCCGGGGATCTGTTTCACCGGAAAAATGCCGGAAAAACGCTCATTTTATGAGAAACTTGCCACACAAAGGGGCTATACCCCGATGGATTCAGTGACCGCCAAACTCAAATTGCTGGTCGCCGCCGATGTGAATGATACAAGTTCCAAATTGAAAAACGCCCGCAAACTGGGGGTGCAGATCGTATCTTTGGATGAATTTCTCGCCATGCCGCCATTGACCGCCGCTCCGGCAGAAATCCCGGCGGAAAACAATGAATTCAACGACCTTCCGCTCTTTTCATAAGTTTGGGAGCAATCAGTTATGAAATACTTTTCCGCCATTGCGATTTTACTGCTTCTGACCGGATGTTTCTGCTCCCGGTACACGGAATATCCGGATGGCAGAGTGACCAAAACCGTCTACTTCGGGATATCCACCAGTGACGGTATTGAACTATACACCACTGAAGCACCTGAAATGCAGACAGATAAAAATCATCCGGTGCCACCTGAAGAAAAAATACATCAAATGAGGTAAAAATGAATCAGATTCCCGTAACTTTTTTCTACAATTTTGACTGTATCAGCGATTGCGCCCGCAACCATGTCATGCATGAATTTGCCGCCAACGGCGCCAAACATCTCGTGCTGACCGATGCCCTCATTCTGAAAATGATGGCCGACCGCAATCTGGCGGCAACCTTGCAAAAAGAGATGGCGCAAAACGGTCTGACCTTTATGGATTCGCACGCACCATTCGGCAAATATCTCGATTTGAATTGTCCGCTCCCGGAGGCCCGCGGCGAAATGATCGCCCGCCACAAACTTACTTTGCAGATGATCGCTTCAATGGGGGTGAAAACCATCACCATCCATACCGGCAACGAACCGGCATTCCCGGAGTATCCGCTGGAAACCCAATTCGACTGTGTCAAACATTCGCTGGATGAGTTGCTCCCGCTGGCGGAAAAACTCGGCATCGTCATCTGTATCGAAAATATCTGGTTCCAAATCAATACCCCGGAAAGACTGCTGGCGATCAAGGCGGCATTTCCCACTGATGCACTTGGCTTTTGCTACGATGCCGGTCACGCCAATCTGATGGATAACGGGCGGCACTGCCCGGATTCCAATGCCTTCAAAGCGTGGGGCGAGGTGCCGCCCTCATTCGACGACCGCATACTGGAAAAGATGCTCCCTTATGTGGTCAACTGCCATTTGCACGACAACAACGGCATCAACGATCAGCACCGCAACATCGGTCACGGCAATATCAACTGGGATCACATCGCCGGATTGCTGAAAACTGCACCGGCCCTGCAGGTCATCCAGAGTGAAGTTCTGCCCGTGACTTCCAATGAACCGGTACGGGAGATATGTCAGGCATTTGCCCGCCTTTTCAGACAGAATCCATAAGAAAAGCGATTTCAGCCTCACATTTACCGTCAGCGACCCGGAATCTCACGCCTTTACCGGCGAGAAAGGTATCGGGATCATCATTCCCTGATCCGGATTCAGATGCAGTGAATTCACGCTCCAGCCAATAGCGCAAAGCGGCAATCGCATTGGCTTCAAACTGGTACCGGTCAATCGCCCGGTTTCTGCATTCCGGCGAAAGCATCCCCCAGATAATATCGCTGTTATGCGACCGGGCCGCTTCCAGAAAACGGCCAGCTGTATACTTGATGAAAAGTTCTTCAAACACTTCTTCATATCTGGTCAAATACCATTTGCCATCGATTTGAACCATAATATCATCAAGCAACTCAAGCGTGGAAGCGACCTCTTCCGCTTTGGTCTGCGGATCACTCTCCGGAAACTGCTCTGAAAAATTCTGCCATATTGCAGCCAGATTTTCACGACTGCCGCAAATTTCGATCCCGTGTTGGAGTGTTTCCGGAGAAAAAACTTCCAACACCGCATTGCCGTCACGCCGGTCAAAGGCATTGAGCAGATGTTCGATCAAAGCCTCTTTCGTATCAAATCCGGAGTGTGAAACTCCGGCAGTTGTTTCAGCGGGAGAAGTGCCAGATTCATCCGCCTCACCGGAACACCCGGCGATGAATATGACACTGCCGGCAAGCAACAGTAAAAAGGTAATTTTTTTCATTTTTCATTCCTTTCATAGAGAGATCCCGGTCGCCGGAAACTTCCGGCAACCGGGATGGGGGGATTTTTCAAAAGTTGATATCGAGATAATATTTGTCGCCGACTTTCGTCAAAACCTTTTGACCCTTATCATCCGCACGGTCAAATTGCTCCTCAAGTGAGACGATATAATTGCGCCGTTGAGCAACAGAAAGCCGGGTTTCGGAAACAATTCTGCGCAAATAACTGCGCAACGCATTTTTGGCCTTGGCTTCGCTGCCGTATTTACGGAGCATACGGTCTTTGCATCCGCCGGAAAGCAATTCCCAGGCGGCATTGACATTGCGGGCGGCGGCGGCATCCACCAGCCGGGCAATAATTCTGATTTTCATGACAACCGTAAAATTGTCATTAATATACCATTTGCCATCAATTTGCACCCAGTCATCATCTTCTTCGGTCATAGAAGTGATAAACCGGCGTTTGGCTTCCGGATCATTCAACACAACACGCATCCGTTCAAGCGATTCCGCGGGGGTAACATCAAAAAATTCCTGCATGGCAGTTTCCAATGCTTCACGGCTGCCGAAAAGCTCGATCCCCTGCTGTAAAGAGTGCGGAGACATTACTGTCAGTGCCGCTTTGGCATCCCGGTTGATCGCAGCCCATGATGCAAATTCCGCCACATTTTCTTTTGATTCCCCAAAATCCGAATCTGTCACAGGCATATTAATATACCATTTGCCATCAATTTGGATCAATTCATTTTTTTCCGAAAAATCATCAACCATCGCCTGAATAAAATTAGTTCTTATCAGCGGAGCCTGAAGCGTTATCTGAAGAAGGTCACCGAATTCAGCCCGTTTATCCCTGAATGCGAGCATCATTACGACTTTAAGACCGGCTTCACTGCCGTATAAAGCAATTCCCTGCCGGATTTTTTCCGGAGCAAGGCACTGCAGAAAAACTTCAGCGTCATTGCCGGCAAGTCCCATATAAAAATATTCCACCAAAGTTTCCCGCGAAGAATGAATATCATACATGGAACCGGAGAACAGATACCATTTACCATCAAGACGGATAAAGTTAATTTTTCCACTCTCAATAAACCTGCGGACATCTCTTGCCCGTTGTTCCGGATCATTGAGAAATGCTTGTGTCTTAACCTGATCCAAATCCCCCATAATTTCGGCTTTGGCCTGCTCTATACTACCGGAGCGTGCAACCATGATGCGGATAACATCCGGCGGAAGAACTTCAAAAAAAGCATCTATATCATTATTGATGATCGCTCTGAGCGCGTGTTCCGCCAGAGCCTCTTTGGAATCATGAATAGAGCTTTGCGCCGGTGAACCGGCAAAAAGTACAAATGCGCTGAAAAGCGATAACAGTGACAAGGTAATTTTTTTCATTTTTTACTCCTTTCATAGAGAGATCCCGGTCGCCGGAAACTTCCGGCAACCGGGATGGGGGGATTTTTCAGAAGTTGAAGTTGAGGAAGTATTTGCCGTCAACTTCGGTCAGGACTTGGCCTCCGCGGGGGTTGCGGCGGGTAAATTCCTGCATCAAACGGCGGATCAAACCACTTCTGTTATTACGGGCGGCATTGGCATCCGGAGTAATTTGCAGCATCATACGGCGCAATGCATTTTTGGCGTTGGCCAAAGAACCATGCCGGTTGATCAAATTCTGCTGACTTTCCGGCAGGAGCAATTCCCAGGCGGCATCGACATCACGGTCGATCGCAGCATCCGCAAACCGGGCAACCGTATAAAGCGGAGCAAATTTATCCCAATCACCGTTATTCATATACCACTTACCATCGACCTGAACCAAGTCATCGGCATTATCAGAGACCAGGTCGGCAATCATCCGGGCTTTGACTTCCGGATCATTCAAGTCGGTACGCATTTGATTGATCACCGAATCCGGGTAGAAATTCAAGGACTCCTGCACCGCACTTTTCATCGCTCTGCGATTGCCGAAAATTTCAATTCCCTGCTGAAGTGCTTCCGGACTTAAAGTTGCCAGAAGTGCGTCAGCATCCCGGTTGACCATGGCATTGAGTGCATATTCCGCCAAAGCCTCTTTCGTATCAAAGGTCGGCACCTGGGCGCGCTCTTCTGTTTTCTCCTTTTCTTTGCATCCGGTCAACAGGATGGTACTTCCGGCACAGACAGCCAACAGCAATGACAACATGACTTTTTTCAACATTTTCTTTTCCCTTTCTTTTTTTTGGTCAGGCGTGTTGTTTTTACATCATTTTTGATGTCGTTCTGCTATTTTAGTGTCGCCAATTTGATATTTCTGACATCCTTAATATTAATTTTCCGTAAATTTTCTCTTTTCTGCCACAAAAAAACCTCCGGCGGTCACCGGAGGTCTGAATCTTAACACCATTACAGCAGATGGTTCAGCGCACCGCAGTCGGTTTTTCAGCCAGCCAGACCAGCTGATCGCCGATAACGTACGGATGTTTCTGTGACACACCGGTCATCGTGGCGGGGAATCCGGCGACTTCGCAAGTCACAGTTTTGAAAATCCAGTAATCCATGACCGTCACCGTGTAACGGGTGCCGACCAGCACGTCAGCTTTGTTTTTCTGGCAGGCATCGTAAACCGCCGCACTCTTGGCATAATTTGCCGGAGAAGGAAGCAGGCTGAAAAATGAGAGATTGTTGTTTTCAGCAAAACCCTCGGTACCCCAGGCGAAAATACCGAAAAGCACCTTCACAGTAGCACTACCGCCGACCCGCGCTTCGCCGACCGTGAAATCAGCAGCATAACCGGGATGATCGGAAGAAACCTGCGGCACACCGGAAGCACCGTCACTGGTGTAGACTGATTTGCAACCGGTAAAGAGCATTACGGCGAACATCGCCACGGCGAGAAAAGTGATTTTTTTGGACATTTTTATTATCCCCTTTATGATATTTTTTCCGGAAGAAAAACCATTCAACTTCCGGCAACAAAATCAATATATCATCCGGAACTTTCTTTGTCAACCTCATTTTTCAATTTTATTCAAATAATATTCCAAAATAATGTAACAAAAGTTGAAATTGCATATTTTCAACACGGCCCATTCAATTTCTCATATTTCCCCGCTGCTTTTATCATTGCCGCTCTTGAAAAAATCCTTCCGGCGACTACATTATATAAGATGCATTTTCCATAAAAGTATAAAGGAAACAAAAAAAATGTCACGCCCGGTCTCCTGGAAACTCAACCTGGCAATGTTGTGGTTTTCCCAGTTGGTGATCCTCGCCGGATTTCAGGCACTCATCCCCTTCGTGCCGCTATTCATCAAAAATGAACTGGGGATCGTCGATGAGGCCGAACTGGCTTTTGCCGTTTCCGCATTCAACTTTTTCGGCACGATGGCCTACGCGATATTCAACCCGATCTGGGGCGTGCTTGCCGACCGTTTCGGGGTGAAACCGATGCTCCTGCGCGGAACTTTTCTCACCGGTATATTCTTTCCGCTGATGGCATATTCCAATACGGTATTCCTGCTGGTTGTTCTGCGCTTCATTTCCGCCGCCTGTGCCGGAACCACCGCCGCCAGCCAGATGATGATCGTGCGCAACACCCCCGATGAACATCAGGGCTTTGCCCTCGGCGTGCTGACCACCGCCATCTGGGGCGGAGCCATGCTCGGCTATGTTATCGGCGGTCTGCTCATCCACTACTTTGATTACACTATGGCATTCTGGGTCTGCGGTGCGCTTTATCTGCTCGGCGGCATATCCATTCTCTTTACCAGAGACGGCGAGATCCATGCCGCTCCGGTCAAAAAACATCATGACAGTAACGGATTATCTTTCCTGATACCCAAATTCAGTCACGCCGTATGGATCATGCTGGGACTCTTTTTCCTGCTCGGCATCATCCGCACCTTTGAAGTAGCATATATCGCGCTGAAAGTCGAGGAACTCACCTCGGCGGAAACCGCCGCCCTCTGGACCGGTATCACCAGTGCGGCAGTCTGTGCGGCGGCGATCATTTCCGGAGTGGTTTCCGGTTATCTGGTCGATCGCCTGCCCGCCGGAAATATCCTCATCCCGGTCATGCTGATTTCCGCCGTGGCTCTGGTGTTACAGGGCTGGGCGGATAATCTCTGGTGTTTTGCCGCCGGCAGAGTGCTGCTCTATATCGCCGCCGGGGGATTGCAGCCGGTTCTGCAAAAGGTTTTGTCATCAGTCACGGCGGCAAGGAAACGCGGGGCGGTTTTCGGCTTTGCCTCCTCATGTCAGAGTTGCGGCGGCATGACTTCTGCCGTATTAAGCGGAATCGTGATGACCTGTATCAGCGTTTCCGGAGTTTTCTACGTTGCCGCACTTTGTTTTCTGATCGCCCTGCCGATTTGCCTTTACGGGATCAGCAATGCTTCCCGGCCATTTAAATTTCACCGGGCATAAGTGAATAAAAAGGAATCGTTCATGGAAAATTTCACCACAGACTATCCGGGCAAAAGCGTGCAATGGCACGGCTTTGAATGTCTGGAATTCACCCTTGACGGTCTGCGCTGTTATATGGTCAAGCCGCCGTCAGGTGCCAATGCCGACAGAAACTGGTATTGGCGGGTGCATTTTTTCGGGGCCTTTCCCGATGCTGATTTCGCCATGCTGAAACTCGGCTGGCACGTTGTGCATATCGAAGTCCACGAACTTTACGGCAATAACGAATGTATGCGCCGCATGGATCTGCTTTACAACTTTATGATTTCCCTCGGTTTCAATAAGAAGTGCGTGCCGGTCGGTTACAGCCGCGGCGGTCTGGATGTCTACCGCTGGGCATCGCTCAACCCGGAAAAAGTTTCCTGTCTCTATCTGGATAACCCGGTATGCGACATCAAAAGCTGGCCCGGCGGCAAAGGTATCGGCCCCGGCGGAGTTCAGGAGTGGCAAAATTGTCTGAATGCGTGGCACTTCACCGAAGAAGATGCCATGAAATTTGCCGGAAATCCCGTTGACGATCTGCAAACACTGGCGGATAATCATATCCCGATCCTCCATCTGTGCGCCGATGCCGACGAATTGGTTCCGGCGGCGGAAAATACCGCCATTCTGGAAAAACGTTACCGGGCTTTGGGCGGGCATATCGAAGTCATCTGGAAACCCGGAGCGAAACACCACCCCCACTGTTTGAGCGATCCCGCCCCGATAGTTGACTTTATTCACAAATTTCACAAATAAATATTTGACTTTTTGATTTTCGAGTATTATCTTTATAGGCGTGGGGTTTCTGACCACCGGAAAAAAACAAGATTTTTTTAATTCGGCTGTCAGAAATATTGACTTTCCGGCACTAAACTTGCAGAACAACATCAACGTTTGGTGTTAAACGACAGCAAAAAATCAAAAAGGAGAAAGAAAATGCATGAATTAGCTGTTGCCCTCGGAGAACAATCTCTGGTATTGAGCGAAAAAGTAATCAATCCCAATGGTCCGCTTTATGTCCGTCTGGTCGGCCGTCAGGCTGGTCTGGTCGATTTTCTGCTGACAATTCTCGGCATAAATACCCACAGAGTTCTGGAAGTTTATGAAGATTATATTTCATATTCTGCCGGATCGCTTTCCGGAAATATCACAACGGTGCTTCCGATAAGCAACATCAGCAACATGACCACAGGATTTCTCAAACCGGTTCTCTGGTTCATCGGTGCCATCGTCGGCTTTTGCGCCTGCGTAGGATTCGGAAACGAAATCAACAACGTCGGCCTTGGCCTGATCATCGGTCTTTGCGTTGCCGCATTCTGTATTCTGATGTATTTCCTGAGAAAGACCACCTATATCGGCGTCATTCCGAACAGTTCAGTCGGCAAAGGAATAAGTTTCAAACGCTCCATTATAGAAAATAAGAACATTTCCGAAGCAGAGGCCCAAATGATCGTCAATCTGATCAATACCCTGATCATCCGCTCCCATAAAAACGGTGCCGCTGCCCCGATACCTCAAATGGCAGCTGCCGCTGCTGCTGCTCCTGCGGCTTTCGTGCCTCCGGTTGCTCCCGCTCCGGTTGCCCCTGCTCCGGTTGCTCCCG
The DNA here is from genome assembly GCA_015061625.1 of Lentisphaerota bacterium. Classification (GTDB taxonomy): domain Bacteria; phylum Verrucomicrobiota; class Lentisphaeria; order Victivallales; family Victivallaceae; genus UBA1784. Next base: position 39,918 of record SUWG01000017.1, read on the forward strand.
CTCCTGCGGCTTTCGTGCCTCCGGTTGCTCCCGTTCCGGTTGCTCCCGCTCCGGTTGCCCCTGTTCCGGTTGTTCCCGCTCCGACGGCCGATAACAACAATCAGTAAATACAGGGAGACAGAGAGATCTTTCGCAGATTTTGGAAGATTTTATAAATTGGGAACTTGACAAACTCTGCTTTTGTGCTATATTAGGTAATCTGTGAAAACGGTTTTGTAATCTAACATTAAAAATATGAGGTGATATCATGTCCCAGCATCCGAGTCTGCGCGTCGGCGGTAAAATCCGCAAGATCCGTAATGTCATGAAACGTTTCGAGCGTCTGAATGTGCTGCGTGCCGATGGCCGCATCCCCGAAGACAAAGTTTACGGTCTGCCCAAGACCAAACCGGTCGAAATGTAATTTCTGTAATTGCATTACTGACAAAGCCGTATCAGCAATGATACGGCTTTTTTTGTGTTTATAGTAAAAATCTGCCCTGCGGCACTTGAATTATCCGTAAACGACAATTATATTATAAAGGTTTGCAATTAAGTGCGCCCGTAGCTCAGTCGGTAGAGCAAGTGACTCTTAATCACTGGGTCCACGGTTCGAGTCCGTGCGGGCGCACCATTTTTTTGTCTAAATTCCGGATTTGACAAAAAAAATAAAGGTGCTTTTGCCGATTAAGCAAAGCTTAATCTCAACGCTGGAAGCGTTGCGGACTCTCACCTACGGTTGCCAGTGGCATTCGCCACTGGCTCTGCGGAGCAATGCTCCTGGTCGAGTCCGTGCGGGCGCACCATTTTTTTGTCTAAATTCCGGATTTGACAAAAAAATAAAGGTGCTTATGCCGATTAAGCGAAGCTTAATCTCAACGCTGAAAGCGTTGCGGACTCTCTCCTACGGTTGCCAGTGGCATTCGCCACTGGCTCTGCGGAGCAATGCTCCTGGTCGAGTCCGTGCGGGCGCACCATTTTTTTGTCTGAATTCCGGATTTGACAAAAAAATAAAGGTGCTTTTGCTGATTAAGCAAAGCTTAATCTCAACGCTGAAAGCGTTGCGGACTCTCTCCTACGGTTGCCAGTGGCATTCGCCACTGGCTCTGCGGAGCAATGCTCCTGGTCGAGTCCGTGCGGGCGCACCATTTTTTTGTCTGAATTCCGGATTTGACAAAAAAATAAAGGTGCTTTTGCTGATTAAGCAAAGCTTAATCTCAACGCTGAAAGCGTTGCGGACTCTCTCCTACGGTTGCCAGTGGCATTCGCCACTGGCTCTGCGGAGCAATGCTCCTGGTCGAGTCCGTGCGGGCGCACCATTTTTTTTTGCCTGAATTCCGGGAAAGTAAATCAGACCAATGATAAAACATTCCGGGAAATTCCGGCGCAACTGCCGCCGGAGGCGATTCATCCGGGATAATCCGTTTCCGGTTAAACGTAAAGCCGGTTTACCGCTTGACAAATCATAACTTGTGTGATATCTTCTGTAACGTTGGTCAAAATACATTTGAATTTCACAAAATCCGGGATATCACCCCTCTTTTCACCCTGCGGGCGGAAAAAGGAAAAAACAACTATGAAAATATTATCTGCCGCACTCCTGCTTTTATCCCTGCTTCTGCTTACCGCCTGTAACGATCCGGAAGTTACTCCGGATGCCCCCGCCGCGCCGGAAAGGATCTCCGCCGTCGGCTCCCGGTCATTCGGCCCTTATCCCAATCCGCCGGATACGGAAACCCTGATCGTCAACGAGAAATTCATGACCGATGATGACGTACTGCAAATCCACATTTCCCCGGTCACCCGTCTGGTGTGGCGCATCGACCTGATAATACCGCAAGTGCCGGGAGATGGTGACCATCTGGATTCAGTGGAAAATTTCATTTCTGAAAAATTCAACCTCGCTTTTTCCGGTCATCAGGCCCTGCTCCCCGGCACCAGGATCACCGTGGAATATGAATACAGTTACGGCCCGCAGGCAGTGCGGTGTACTTTCACCGACCTGGCTGATGAAAAGATTTTCCTTGCGGAAAATGATTCCCCCCAAGCCGCAGATATCCGGCGCAACCGGCAGGCCCGACGGGATATTCTGCTGTTGGAAGATTCTTTGCGCCAATTCCAACTGGATACCGGCACTTATCCGGAAACGCTTGACGGATTGCTGCACGACCCCGGCATACCCAACTGGAATGGCCCCTATACCGACACCATCCCCGCCGACCCGTGGGGCAATGCCTATATCTACCGCAAAAACGGCAACTCCTTTGAACTTTTCTGTACCAAAAACTGAATATCTATTTTTTCAGTTCCAGTATGCCGAACTTATCCGGACAATAATACTGCCACACTCCGGTAGGATTCCAGCAACTTGCCTTGTAACGGTCACCGCTGCGGTTGCGGTTACGGTAAAAATTGACCGCCAGATCACCGGCAAAAAACGGATCGCTGATCCCGATCGCATTGAATGGCAGCCGGATATCCAGCACCCAGCGGTTGTTCTCTTTCACACAACGCACCTGTGCCTGACTCTGCCAGGATAGATCATCCTTTGCCCCCGGCACGATCCTGCCGTCACAAATCACCCCGGCGGCACTGATGATGATATGGAAACATTTGCTCCGGTCACTCTCATCCGGACACAAAAACAATTCGATCGTATCATCTTCCCATATCGCCCCGTTGTCATTATCCCTGATCCGGGTGACGATACTGCTCATATCCGGCTCGTAACAGAGAAACTTCAAATACAGATAACGGCGGTCATAACCGGCAAATATCCATGTCGCCGGAGTCATCGCCTCACCTTCACGACCGACAAAACGGTTATTTGCCGCACTTGCCGGATCCAGTGTTTCATTCTGCACCACCGGCAGAACCAGACGGCGGGAACCGGAGGCTTCCAAACGGAGCAAACGCCCGGCTCCGATCTCAAACTCCCGGCGGATCAAGGCGATACGGCGGGCGTAAAGCGAATCTGCCGGTACACTTTGAGCGGCCCGGGTCAGCAGATCTTTCAGATGAATGATGAATTCCGACGTGAATACCAGATCCGGCGACGTCACTCCGCGGGCAAAACACTCCGCCCGGCGCGTTTCCGACTCCAGAAAAAATGCCTTCATAAATTGCGCCGCCGGGCCGTAAAACAATTCACAATACTCATTGAATTCCCGTTCCCAGTTGAAATCACGCTGCCAATATTTACGGGCGGTGAAATAGAGATTGATATGCTGCAGACCGCAGGTGGTCATCATGCTGATCGACATATCGCCGGGTTGTTGGCCACGCTCATTTTCCGATTCGATAAATTCCCCGCAATACAGCGGATTGCTGAACATATAATCCAATTCCCGCACCACCGTTTGAGTGTAGATCACCGGCAAACCATTCCACGGCAACCGGTGATCCAGATACCAGCTCCACAGATAAATGCGACCGGCTTTCTGCGACCATGAAGCGATCTCCGCATGGAGTGCTGCCGCCGTCGCCGGTGAAACCATATCACTTCTGCGGTTGCAGAACATCACTGCCACATTATCCATCCTGCCGATCTCCGGCGGCGGCGTGCGGTATTTTTCATACGCCAGACAGCCGACATATTTATCCGGATACCTTTCGGCGACCAGTTTGGCGACTTTGGCCACGAAGTTCCAGATATGGAAAGAAAATTTGCCGTTTTCCGGAGCATCCGGCCGCAAATCGGCCTGACAGGCCGGACACTGACAGATCCGGGTCAAACCGTCATTGGGGGCCAGCGGAAACACTTCTACTTCCGGATGCTGTTGAAAATATTGGATGATATCATCCGCCCAGCGGCGGATCACCGCCGGATTATTCAAACACAGATGTCCCTTGCCGTCTGCGACACATTCTCCGCCGGTGGCCCGTTTGCCGTCAACCAGAGCAAAATATTCCGGATTGCTCTCCTTGTAACGCAAAAACAGATCAAATGAATGGATGATCATCACCGGAGCCTTGCCGCCGAAACCGATCCGCCGCGCCCACAAAACGTCATTTTTGCTTACCGAATAGTTGGCGAACCACGGATAACGGTAATTTGTCCGCGGTTGACCGGTGATGTCCAATGCGGATAACTTCAATTCCGTTTTCTCCGGAATGACCATGCCCAATTCGCCCGGCATATAAAAGCGGATGCCCGCCTGGGTACGCAGAAATTCATACACGCCGGTCAATGTACCGGCTTCACCGAATGCACCGAGTCGCAATTCGGCATTGTAAACCTCCACCGCCCGCCACGGATTCCGGTAACCGGTCAATGGTTCACCATCATAATCCCGACCGACGATCGCCAGATGATCCCGCCCGGTGCGGATGACGAATCCCTCCTGCGGCAGTTGCGCCGGATCGATACCCGCCGCCTGACGCATGGCTGGAGAATCACCGATATAAATCACCGGAAATGCCGTTGCTTCATGCACGATGGGCAATTCCGCCTGACAACTGCGGCGCATGAAGGTCTGAAATTCACCTGCCGCCAGACGGACACTGGCAGGGGCTGATTCAGAAATCACGATCTGCTGATACACTTTTCCATCCGGAGCGATCAATGCACCATATCCACCTGCCGCCGCAAATAAAACTATCACCCACAGCAGAAAATATTTGATTTTCATTCCCAAACTCCGAGTCCGGTATGCTGATAACGGATATAGACCCCTTCGGCTTTGTTGCGCTGATTGCCGTTGCGCTCCACGGTCAGATTGCGGATCCGGAACGCCACTGAACCATTACCGGCGGCCAGCATCCCATTGACCACCGCCGTAACATCGACCCGGTGATCGCGCGAACTTTTCCGGTCGATCACAATAAGTGCCACCGGCCTGACCTCACCGGAAATCAGATCCATCGCCGCCAGCGTGGTGCGTTCCACGGTGAATGCTTCCACTGCCAGCAGACAGACACTCATATCGCCCATCGGTTCCAATGCAAGGGAAAGTTCCGCATAGCGCACCTGATTTTTCGCCAGAAAACTGCTGACATCGAAACGGAGCAGCACCCGGTCACGACGATTGCCGCCATTGGGATTGCCGATGTAATTCTGCCTTTGATTGTAGTAACGGATATTGGCACTTGCTCCGCCGCCGACCGCCGCCGGGGCAAGGGTGCGGGTGGCGGCAACTGCCGGAGCAGTAACATTATTGGCACTCAAAAGTTTGCCTTCCATATCGTAAATACGCACTTCCGTCAGCCAGATGCCGCGGGCATACATCAGAATTTTCAACGCATCGGTCGTCACACCGCCGGCAACTTCCCAGGTGGTCGTGACCAGCGGGGCGACAAATTTGTTATCCGTAGCCCGTCCGGTCACATCACTGACGGTCACCGGTTCATTCCAGAGCAGTCTGTCGCCATTCCAACTGTAAAATTCAGTTCTTTCCGGAATATATGGATTGTTGTTGGGCTTGCAAGTGACCACTTCCACCTTGGAGATCTGCACCGTTTTATTGAAACGGATGATCAAACCGCAACCATTCAACGCCACCGATGAATCCCACAACACACAATCTTTGCTGTAATGCGCTTCATTATCAAACAACGCAGTCGCAATATTCCGGGAATATTTCGCCGATGGATTGCCGATCAACTGCCAGGAAAAATCTCCGGCCTGAAGAAACAAACTCCAGCACAACACCGCAAAAAGAATTTTTTTCATCGTCTGTCTCCATCATAATTGTAGTTGTAATCTGTTCGGGGATCCGGATTGCTGTTGCTTTCCACATGGCCGTCAAGCAAGAGATAGTTGCGGGCTTTGTTGTGACGCATTCCGGCAAGGCCGCGAACTGTCGCCGCCCGCAGATCGCCCGGATTGCCGACCGCATTGTAACCGGTCTGCACATCATCAAAATTGGTCAGCATTTTGGAAGGTTTCTGCCAGTAGCCGCGCTTGAAAATATTGGCCGGATCAGCATGGGAATTCAAGGTGAATCCCAATTCATAATTCATCGAATAAGCAAAAATATAAGTCGTGCCGGAGGGTGTCGTTTCCTCGTGACCGTTGGGCAGTGCTGCCGACGGACAACCGTAAATGCCGCCATCGGAAACATCCCAGCCGGTAACATGATAACGCAACCAGTGATGCCAGTTGTAAGCCGATGCCGGTTTGCCATCCATCGGATTTTTACCCCAGATGATCACCATCCAGTCATCATTGGCTTCACAATAAAACTCGTGAGCCATGCCGATCTGCTTGAGGTTGTTGACACAACTGGCAGTCCGCCCCCGCTCACGGGCAGAATTGAGTGCCGGAAGCAGGATCGCCGCCAGAATCGCGATAATGGCAATGACCACCAGCAATTCTATTAAAGTAAATGAGTGTGCGGGGGACAAGGAAAACTTTCTTTTCACGGGAAAAGAGAGTTTTCCCTTTCCCCCGCGCCCCCTTTCGCTTTCAAAGAAAAGCGAAGTACTTGAATTATGTTTCAATGCAGATACGAATGAAACATTTTTACCATTCTGCGAAGCATGACAGGCACCGGATAATGATTCAGATTTCATAGTAATACTCCTTGTTGAATAATTTGGATATAACTTTATTTACTGGTGATATCAATTTTTTTTCCAACTTCTGCTTTTACTCTGGCGGTACTGCTGCGGACGATCAATTCCGGCTGTACCAGACGGAGCAACTCTATTTTTTCCGGATGAGCCATATTGTAATTGAGCAACTCCAATGCCTGATGCAAATGCCCCCGGATATCCGGATCATAAACCGTCAAAGGCGGAACTGTGTTGCGGCTGAAACGGGAATTGCCCACGGAAGAAACTGCCACATCATGCGGAATATTTATTCCGGCTTCCGATAATCCGGCGACGGCTCCGACCGCCTGTTCGTTATTGAGGCAGATCAGGGCGGAAAATCCGCTTCTGCGCCAACGGTCGGCGATCGTCTGCCGGGCGATATCCATGGATTCTTCCAACCCGCAAAGCGGATTTTTCGGCACTATAAAAAGTTCCCGGCAATAATCTGCGCCGATCGCCTTTTTCCACGCTTCGATCTGAACTCTTTCGGTATCATGGTCGTTGGCCAGCAACGCAATGCGCCGGTGGCCCAGAGCGTGCAAATGATCGACCAGCATCTTGATTCCCTGATTATCTTCGCCCCTGACCGAAGGAATACCGGATTTTTCCATATAAGCAGACATACATATCGCCAAATGCGGAGCCTGTTGCAAAACCGGAATATATTTCGGAGAAATCGAACACAGAAATACCATCGGCATCTCATGCCGGATATTGGAGATCAACTGATCGTAAAACCCCGGATCACTGACCAGTGCATAACGGTAGGAACGTTCAAACTCCTGCATCACCAGCGGAATCTGTTTCAAAAAACGGTCAATGGTCAACCATACCGGATAATCCAGCACAAAAGTTATCGGCTTTTCCTCGGCATTGGCATCCAGAGCCTGTTTGAGATAAGCACCGGAACCGACCTTTTTTTCCACAATGCCTGCCAGGGTCAGTTCCCGGTACCCCCGGCGCACCGTGGCAATATTGACATTGAGCCGGGTGGCCAGCATCCTTTCCGACGGCAGACGGTCACCGACTTTGTAAGTGCCGTTTTTCAGACAACGGATGACCTCATCGTAGACGATGCGGTATTTCGCTTTAGAATTTTCCGGATCAATAATTTCCATATTTTTACCCCGCCCGGCAAGTCAAAGTGCTATATAATGCACTTAATATAACCGCCGTCTTCCCCGATGTCAATAGAGCGGCAAAAATTTTTTCGCTACTATCTCATTTTTTGTGAAAAATATAACTTGCGGATGAAGCACCGGTCGTTGACAAGCCGACGCAGTGACGGAAGTTCCGGAAAATCGACTGCAGCCGCCGCCTTGTCACGGCGTAGTATAACGAAGCCGGACGGGAGATTTTTTGGAGAATCAGCCTTACCGGTCAAACGGCAAGGTCAGTTGTATACATCTTACCGGCCGGGGCGGGGTGTACGGTTTTTTGGCAACCGGGCGGCGGAACAGGGCAATGATTTTTTTCCACATTTTTTTCAATCCTTTCTATTTGGCGATTGATTTCTGTTACACCGCATAATATATTATATCCAAGTGGACATTTTATGTCCTTTCGGGTCACCGCTATAAATTTTTTTATTTTTTTGAGAGGTTTCATCATGCCCATCCAGAAAGCCCAGATGCACCGCCTGATGCGGATCGCCGCATTGCTCAAAGAGAATCGTTATCCCAATTCTGAAACCCTTGTCAGAGAATTCCGCCGCATTGCACTTGAGGAAGAGTTGGAAATCGACTGCGGCAAAAAGACCATTCTCCGGGATATGAAACTGCTTGAAAATGAATTCCATTGTCCGCTGGCATTCGACCGGGTGAGAAACGGTTACTATCTCAAGCACCACGGCTGGGATTTCATCGCTCCGGCACTGCTCGATGAAAATGAGATGCTCGCCGCCGTCATCGGCGCCCGCATTGCCGAGGAAATTTTCCCCTCTCCTTTGAAAAACAAGATCCGCAACGCCGTGGATTATCTTTTACAGCACAATAATCCGGATTTTCTTGATGCCGCCAATATGGAAAGTTTAAGTATTCTTTCCGGGCTGTATGCCGATTTGGAACCAAAGATCTTCATGACCATCTTTCAAGGCTGGCAGAGCAATCATTGTGTAAAAATCTCCTACGCCGACTGGCAGGGCGAACTTACCGAGCGCATCATCGAACCGCACACGCTGGTTTTCTACAACAACTCGTGGTACACCAAGGCTTTCTGCCATCTGAAACATCAGCCGCGCACCTTTGCCCTGCGGCGCATCAAACAGGCAAAACTGCTGGAACACGATGATTTTGAACCGGATAAACAAATCATTTCATCGGTCAATCCCGATGATTTTCTCGGCTTTGAAAAGGTCGAAAACGTCAAACTTCACGCTTGCAATTACACACTTGACCGCCTAAAATCTTCCCCGCTTCACACTCATCAGATCATCCATGATGACGGCACAGTGGAAATTCCGGCGGTGGCCAAAGAGGTGCTTTTTCCCTTTATCCTTTCGCAGGAAGGTAATGCAAAACTGCTTGAACCGGCCGGACTTAAAGCGGAATTCAAAGCGGTGTTGCAAAAAATGCTTTCCGCTTACTGAAAAAATAAAGCATCCCCGGCAAAACCGGTTGATAAATTACGCAACAACGCAGGTAAGGCGGATGCAGTTGCAAACAGTTGAATATGTGCTATATTAAATACCGTAACATTACATTCACAAGATTTGAGACATTAACATGAAATAAACTGTTTTCACCTTACTCATGTTTCTCATTGTGCCGGTTTTTGCGGAAATGGTTCTGACCGGTAACGGCAAAACTTTGAATAAGTGCAGTGACCGGAGCATCACCACGGCCGTCATTCCCGACGGGGTGGAAACGATTGCCACCTCCGCATTTTACGGCTGTGAATATCTTGTGCAGATAACCATCCCGGCAAGTGTCAGACATATAGGAAATCAGGCATTTCAGAAATGTTCCAGTTTGACTCTGGATATCCCGGTCACAGTCACCGAAATCGAAGAAGGGGCTTTTCAGGATGTGCAACGGGTCAATATCGCTCCGGATCACCCCCGCTATACCGCCACTGCCCAAGGTGCCGTGATCGACCGTCAAAGCGGAAAACTGCTCTATGTGCCGCCGGAAGTTACCGGAGTATTCCGCATCCCCCGCAACATCAGACGGATCGGCAAATACGCATTTTATAATTGCTCCTTGCTGACTGCCGTGATCTTCACTGCGGAAGTGAAAAGTATCGGTGAATACGCATTTCAAAACTGTTCCGGCCTGGAAAGAATAACGCTGGTAAACGGTTTGGAAGTCATCGGCGAGTGGGCATTTGCCGGGTGTGAAAATTTGCGTAATATCGTTATCCCGGCCAGCGTGAAAACCATCGGCAGTGCGGCATTTTTCAACGTACCCCGCATCGCTTTATCCGCACAAAACCGGCATTTCCGGTTGACTTCAGAAGGCTCATTGATCGAACCGGGCCGGAAACGCTTCATCTACTGCCCGCCGGGAAGGGATCGTTGCACCATTCCGGAAAATATCCAGGTGATCGACGACCTTGCGTTTGCATTCTGCGCCGGTTTGAAAAGGATCACCATCCCCGCCAGTGTGCGGATCATCGGCAATTCGGCGTTTTACGCTTGCGAAAATCTGGAAAGAGTGGATATCCCCGCCGGAGTGAGACGTATCGAAAAATACGCGTTCCTGGGGTGTTCCAAACTGGAACGCGTGATCGTCCGCGGCCCGGCAGTGATCTGCGAAGGGGCATTCGGCAGAGGATGTTATGAAAAAAAGCTGACCAAAGCATACATCTGCCGTCAGGCAAGGATACATCGGGATGCCTTCCCCGAATGGTGCGAAATTGTCCGCCGGGATTTCAACAACTGATCCGGGCATTTTTCCGTAATTGAGACCACGTCCGCCATTTTCTGCTGTTGACAAATCATAACCACAGTGGTATATTCTATGCATCACAAAATAATTTTCACAAAAGGAAAATATCATGCAGCTGCTCTCTGATGAAGTCAAAGGTTTTCTCGGCAATTCTTCCATGATCCGGAGAATGTTCGAAGCCGGTATCGAATTGAAAAAAACTTACGGCGAAGATAACGTTTACGATTTCAGCCTCGGCAACCCCGATCTGCCCCCGCCGCCGGAAATCAAACAGGCCATGCTGGAAATCGCCGCAAACAGCGATCAGCCTTTCGCATTCGGATATATGCCCAATGCCGGTGAAAATGCCGCCCGCAGTGCGCTTTCTCAACTCGTTTCATCCGAACAATCCACTGCCGTACCGCCGGAAAATATCATCGTCACCTGCGGTGCCGCCGGCGGTATCAATGCCTTTTTCCGCGCCACTTTGACTCCCGGCGATGAAGTTCTCTGCATTGCCCCCTACTTCGTTGAATACGGCTTCTATGCCGGAAACTTCGGCGGCATCCTCAAACCGGTCATGGCCAATGAAGATTTTTCCCTCAATATCGATAATATCGCCGCCGCCATTACGGAAAAAACCCGCGCCATCATTATCAATTCCCCCAACAACCCCACCGGAAAAATCTACAACCGGCAAGAATTGCTCGCCGTGGCCGCTTTGCTCAAAAGTGCCAGAGAAAAATACGGCCGCATGATCTATATCGTTTCCGATGAACCTTACCGTTTCCTCAATTACGATGGCGATGAAGTGCCTTCCATGTTCAATGTTTACGACGGAACAGTCGTGATCGGCTCCTTTTCCAAAACCCTCTCACTGCCCGGTGAACGTATCGGTTATATCGCCGTTAATCCCGCTTTGGAAAATGCCGCCGAATTGCTCGGCGGTCTGACCCTGACCAACCGCACTCTCGGCTTCGTCAACGCTCCCGTCGTCGCCCAGAAACTGATCGCCAAATGCAGTAACGCCAGAATCGATCTGGATATCTACCGCCGCCGCCGTGACCTGATGGCACAAATCCTTACCGACGCCGGAATCGATTTTGTAATGCCCGGCGGCGCATTCTACTTCTTCCCGAAATCCCCGACCGCCGATGAAAGGATCTTTATCGATGCCCTGCTTGCTGAAAGGATCCTCGCCGTCCCCGGCCGCGGATTCGGTCTGCCCGGCTACTTCCGGCTGGCATTCTGCGTTTCCGAAAAAATCATCGCCAACAGTGCCGATTCATTCAAACGGGCAATGGACAAGGTAACTGAAAAGTAAGCACTTTATTGCATTGCGGGCGGCTCTGCCGCCGGTATCCCGACGGACAATAACCACTCTCTGTTATTGTCCGTTTATTGTATGTTTGTTGCTCTTTTCCGCTCTTTCGCCGTGAAGCCCAGCGCAAGGATGATGAGAATAAAGATCACCAGACAGCAGGGCACGACCAGTAAAGTGCCGGTCAGACCGTAACGGTCGCCGATCGCCCCCATCAGCCAGGTGAAAAATCCGCATCCGGGTACGCCCATGGCGGAAAAGTAGATGTAAAGCAGCGTGGAATCCAATTCCGGCATGGTGCTTACTCCGAGTACCTGGGTGGTCGGCCAATAGGGGGCAATGCCGATCCCCGCAAGGAAAAGCAGGAAAAACAACAGAATAAACAGGAGACTATCCGGCATCATCCCCCGCCGGAGTACCGCCATAAGCAACGTTACCGGGATCGTCAAACCGGCACAGCCGAGCAGGATCCGGCGCAGATAATCTATTTTGGCAAAGTAGCCGAAAGCCGTCCGGCCGACAAACATCCCCAGCGCGATCATCCCCGTTCCCAATCCGGCGACCCATGCCCCGGTCCGGAAAGTCAGTTGAATATATGCCGCCGACCAGAAGGTCAGACCGAATTCCGCCCCGGCTCCGAAAAACATCGCCAGACAGCAGATCCAGAAACGGGGAACTTTCACGATTTTGCGGCTGTCGGCAAACAATTTCTGAAAATTGATCTTCTCCTTCGCTTCCGGATAGGGATGCGCCGGATTTTCCTTCCACAGAAAACACAAACTGCACAGCAGCGTGCAAACTCCGGCAATGCCGAGAATTATCCGCCAATTCACCCCCAAAGTAAGCAGTCCTCCGGCCACTAAAACCGTTACCACGATGCCGACCGACCAGAATGCGTGAGCGATATTCACATAACGCTCCGGAGCTTCCGGATGCATATCCTGAACAAACGGCGTGGCGATCCCTTCGCAGACCCCTTCGCCCAATCCGGCGATCAGCAGACAGGGGATCAATACCCAGTACGCCGGGGCAATGGCACAGCAGCTTATGCCCAGACCGATCAGGATGATACTCAAACCCATCGTGATCCGTTTGCCGAGAAAAGCCGATATCCAGCCGCAGAAAAGCAAGGTTATCACCATGGAAGTACTTCGGGTCATGTGCAGTACCCCGCCGGCGGCCATGCCGCCGTCATCAATGGGGAAATTCAATGTTCTGCCGATCGCCACGATCAACAGCGGAATGATCAGCGAACAAATGGAGTACATTATAAAAGCCATATATCCGGCATAATCATAACGGCCGAGATTCAATTTTTTATTCATTCATACCACCTCAAAAAAATACAGTTAAGGGTGATCTGAACCATCTTCCGGCCGATCACCCTGTATATAATATACACCCGGTGCCGGATTTTATCAACCGTAAATGGTGTTGACAAAGATGGGCATATATGGAAAGATATGATATTCTGAACCACAAGGAGATATTTTATGGGCAGTTTGAAAGATGTTCTGGAAGTCAGCCGGGGAAAATTCCGGGCGTTTTGCAATGAAAATGATCTGGGCGAATTGGCGTTGCCGCCGGAGATCAAAGCCGGTTACCGGGCGGAAAATTTTGTGATCCACGATCTGGTATTACCGAGCCGGACTCTGGAAGGCAATGCGGAGATCCATGCACAAATCACGCTGAAACTCAAGTGTCTGCCAAGAGCATTGGCGATGCTGGATGCACCACCGGCAGAAAATATGGTGCTGAAGTTGCAGAATGATTCCGGCAATCCGCCTTTGACCTTGATTTTTCCCGCCTGCAAATTGTTGCCGGTGTGGGAATTTGCGCCGGGATTTACGGGCGAACACCTGATAACCTTGAAATTTTCTGCAGTTTGCGACCCGCAGGGAAAATTATTTTATTACAACTGCACTTGATATTCTGCCGAATGTGGGTTATATTAAGATATTGTCTTGAATTACGGGCGATTAGCTCAGTTGGTTAGAGCGTTTGCTTTACACGCAAAATGTCGGGGGTTCGAGTCCCTCATCGCCCACCATTTTTGCCTGCGGCAAAAATGGTGAACGAAGCCGCAAGGCTTCTCTCCTATGAGAGACTATTTGTCAAGTTTTATTTGCGAAAAAATCGTAAAAAAGTTGATAATCAGCGAAAGATGATTCTAAAAAGCTGCTTTTGTCTTGCTCCTATTCGCGTTCTGTAA
>SUWG01000018.1 GCA_015061625.1 Lentisphaerota bacterium
ATTCCAGACACGCTTCTTCCGTATCAGCAAGATTGCGGTATTCCATACGGGTAACTGCCGGATTTGCACAAATCTTTTGAACAGCTTTGAAACTTTCAGCAATATCCAATTTATCAGTATAGATATGAAAATCGATATCCCGATGCTTCATCAATAATCCCATTGCCATAGAACCGACCTGATTGACGGTCGCTCCAATAGATCCCCATGCCTCAAGGACACCGCTTTTTTCAATGACCAGCGCAGCCTTTTCAAGATTATTTTGAGCAATGACTTCAATATTGTTTGTCTTTTCCATAATCAACACCTTCGTTTTACAGCTGCGTAATATACCTCATTCCGCTGGCGCTTGCAACTGCTGAATGGCAATTTTTTGCAAAACGCCGAAACAAGGACTTTACTTTGGCTTCGCCAATTTCCGCTCCGGTCTGCGCCACATTAAAAATGGCGTTTGGCAAAAGCGTGTCTGGAGCCGGTTTTGAGATAAGCTTCAAATGCGATAGCTTTTTCGTTGGTTTCAAACGCAAAATAGGCTTCTATTTTCCACGGTTTGAATTTTGAGGTGTGTGGAACTTCTCCGGAATTATGTTTGATAAGGCGGGATTTTTAGTCGGATGTACTGCCGATATAACGTTGATCCGGATGAGACAGACTGCGTAAAATGTAAGTGTAGAACATGGTTTTCTCCCGCTCAATGCTGTATAGCCCTCCGTCGCTCTGCGAGCTATGGAGGGCATCCTTCGCACGCTCCGTTTCACTCCGCTTGTTTTTGCAAGCAAAAAAAATCTACGGATAGCAAGCCAGTCTTGCCATCCGTAGCTTTAGCGAAGGATGGTGGAGGTTAACAAAACAAAAAGTCAAAATTCTCCCACCCTCAAAAACAGCCAAAAGTTCGTAAAATGGGGACAATGGTTCAACACCCGTTCAAATTCCGAAAAAGTCATAAACTTAGAAATTACGGATTTTTCGATGTACGGGGACTTTTTACCGAAGATTGACGCCAGCTTTTTACAAACTGTTTGTGCAAGCCCCGACGCAACCAGCAATAACCCCCAATATCACCAAAATAGAAATCGCAACTCCCACAAAATGAACAGGGTCTTTCATATTGATTGCCCCCGCTGGTTTTGACATTTTAGAATTGATTACTTCACCACAGTTTGGACAGGAAATCGCATTGCTGGAAATTTGTTTTCCACAAGTTGGACATTTAATTAAATTTGCCACAATAGCCTCCGTGTTGACATTTACTTTTTTATAAATTCTACCAATTGCTTGATACTGTAGCATAATAATATATTTTTGTCAAGAGAACAAGTTAAAATATAGCAGGTATTTTGAATTTGTTAAGTAGGATAATTTACTGTTCGGACACTTCCGGTAAGGTGAAAACAACATTTTTTTAGGGAATTTCGGGGTTTTGTTACTTTTTGTTGATATAAGACAAGGTGATTGTATTCCCTCCGAAACCGCATCATTAAAATCCGTCTTTTACGTTAAAAACGGCGATTTTGAGCTCAAATCGGGTAAAGGACGTCATCCTCCACCCGGAGAGAAAGAGAGAGGATTTTTGAGAGAAATTGAGGGTGATCAAAAATGCCGTTTGGCGAAAGCGTGTCCGGAGCCGGTTTTGAGATAAGCTTCAAATGCGATAGCTTTTTCGTTGGTTTCAAACGCAAAATAGGCTTCTATTTTCCACGGTTTGAATTTTGAGGTGTGTGGAACTTCTCCGGAATTATGTTTGATAAGGCGGGATTTTAAGTCGGATGTACTGCCGATATAACGTTGATCCGGATGAGACAGACTGCGTAAAATGTATGTGTAGAACATGGTTTTCTCCCGTTCAATGCCGTATAGCCCTCCGTCGCTCTGCGAGCTATGGAGGGCATCCTTCGCACGCTCCGTTTCACTCCGCTTGTTTTTGCAAGCAAAAAAAATCTACGGATAGCAATCCTTACGGCTTGCCATCCGTAGCTTTAGCGAAGGATGGTGGAGCAGATGGGAGTCGAACCCACGACCTATACGATGCGAACGTATCGCTCTAGCCAACTGAGCTACTGCCCCTTATTAAATTGTCAATGCTTTTAATATATACCTTCAAGACGTTTTTTCAAGTTGAATAGCAAAATTTATTCAACTTTTTTATGAAATCCGGCTCAATCAAGCAATTCAACCCGGATAACCTGACGTAATTCAAACGGCACTCCGGAATGAACCACCCCGCCGTCACCGATCCGCGGCACTTTGCCCGCTTCAACACAGACCATAGTATGATATTCATCATCGCCAAAATCCGGCATCCGTTTCGACTTATCGATCCACGGATTCCAAACCACCGTGGAATCACTGCCGTATTTGTCGATGTGGATCACCCGCTTATATCCCGGATCCACGATCCTTACACTGCCGCAACTGCGGAACATACGGTCGATCTCACGGTCGATTTTCAACGCACCATCCTGTATACCATTCTCATTGATCACCGTATCAAGGAAAGATACTCCATGCAGACCCTCAATGGCAATTTTTTCCGCATCACTGACGTTGAAGTAGGTATGCAACGCTCCGCCGAAATGGAAATCCGCCACCCCAAGATTATTCACTTCCAATGAAAGCGTAAGGGTATAATTCGCCGTCACCGTGTAATACAACTCAAAATCTTCCCCCTTGAAATACAAGGTGACGAAATTGCCGCCTTCCGGAGCGATACCGGCGGCGGAAACTTCCCACATCGCATTGCGGACACAGCCGTGACTGCCGCTTTTACCCTCCGGAGCCGCACCGAACCACGGAAAACAAACCGGCACTCCGCCACGCATGGGGGAACCATTGGCAAACAGACTTTTGCCGCTCATCCACAAAATATCTTCGCACTCCGGCAATTTGAATTCGATCACATGGCCGCCGTAAACTGACACCAGCGTACTGGAAAATTCATTTTCCATACGCACCGCCGGAAAACCGTGATAATCCTCGAAACTGATCCCGTTGCCGCCGAATTTTTCCATCAATCCATCAATATTCATTTTATATCACCTTACCGTCCCAAAATATCTCTTGAAAAATTTTTCGATGCTTCAAATGCAAACAACACTCCGGCCATAAATTCCTCGTGAGAACTATCAGCCGGTATCTGCACCCGGTAAGCACAATATCTCTCTGTCAGCATCACCCAGCAACCGAATTTGAGATCGCCGATACTGTTGAACATACGAATCCTCATATCGTCAGTGATTTTACCATCATAAGCCGGTACAGCATAAATACAGCGCATACGCAAACCATTATATTCCTTGGCCTCCTTGTCAATAAATACAGTAATTCCACTGTCCCGGATAACCAGATCGCCGTTTTTCATCACCTCATATTCGATACCGGCATTATTCAATGCGGCCCGGATATTGGTATCAGCGAAACAACAAAATGCCATAAAAATCACCGACACTGCCAGAAACTTTTTCATGTTTATCCTCCCTTTTTTTATTCTGTAATTGACGGTATCGTGGAAAATTCCGCCACGGCATAACTTATGCCGGAACCGGATTTCATATCCACCACCACTTTATTGTTATCATAATAGACCACCGGCAAAACAAAATTGCCGTTTTTTGCCTGCTGTTTATATTCAATGCGCACCCGGTTGTAAGCAAAATCCGGCTCCAGAGCATTGGCGGCAATGGCGAAATATACCGGACTGGTCAGATGTCCATTGGGGTCAAGATCCGACGATCTAACCACAAATGCCGGAACCGTTTTGCCGCTCACCCCGGCCGGAACCGGTATTTTCCGCGGCAGGCACTCCATTTCCTCGGCTTCATCGAATTTCACATTGAAAACTTCCGGATCGACTTTCAGTGCTTTTTTCGCATTGAGATCAAAAAACGCCCCGGTGGCGTTGGAAATCAGACACAAATTGCCGGCATTATCCCGCATGGTTATCCGCCGCAAACCATAGATCGATTTGCAACCGTAAATTTTCACCGCAGTATTGACTTTTTCCCGGAATTCCGGCATCCGCAGAATATCGATCTGAATACTGGAAAGAAACACTGCGATCTGATTTTCCCGCAGATAGGCACATAAACCGGCTTCCTGATACTCCTGAAACTGACAGCAATCCATCATCATTGCCACAGCTTCATGGATTTTCAGTTTGCCATCGGCACCGCATTTGGTGAACGACAATTCGGAATCCATCTGATACATAAAAAAACACCCTGAATACACTACACTCAAATACAGAAAATAATGTACTGTCTTTTGCCTTTTTTTCAAGTTGTTTTGGTCAAAAAAACGGAAAACAATCAATTCGTATTGCCGTTTTTTCCGGATTTGCGTTTTTCACTGCGGATATGGTAAAGGTGTTCAGAAAAACCGCCGTTATCCACAAATTGCTCAAGTTTTTTGACGATCAATTTTTTCAACCAGAACGAAATAACATTGATAAGCAATACCACCGCATTGGCAACAATAACAGATTTCAACGGTAACGAACGGTAATGAACGGAATTTTGCATCAAACTTTCAGCCCATGACACAAATTCTTTGAACTGCGTTTTGGTAGATATTTGCATGGAAATAAATTTTTTACAGGCAAAATGATTTTTATCCCAAATAATCGCATCATGCTGGCGCAAATAGTCAAGATAATCTATTTTGAGTTCTTCCAAAGATCCTCTGGCGACATTGTAAAGATTTATTTCCAATTTAGTTGATGTAGCGGCATCGACAGACCCCTCGGCGATATTTTGTTTGCCACTGCGGGCGGCTTGCTCCATTTGATCACGAGTACGGGAACCGGCAGGAATATACAATTCAACAAAGCGGGAAGTAATATCATGGACAAGCGTGGCAAGTTGATAAACTTTCAACCTCTCATATCCACCGGAGGGCAGTAACATCCGTTCTTTTTCCGTAAGTTTCCGTTTTTCACCGTTTTCACTGTTCATGGGTCAACTCCTGATAACGTTTCATCAGGTCGGCGACGATTTCCGGCTCGGTCATATTCGGTGCGTAGCCATAGGCTTTCATTACAGCCTTATCATTGGCTTGATGTGCCTTGCGGAGTTCCGGGGGCATGGTTGCTTCATCGTAAAGATCGGCTAAACTGCAATCGGGGTACAACGCTCTGGCATCAAGAATCGCCTGTGCGGTCTTTTCGATGGCGGCTTTTTGTGCATCTGATGGCTCACACCACGGGAAGTTGTTGTAGACGATGTCTTTGGAATAGCGGTAGTCAGATTTTATTCTACCGCAAATTGTGCGAACCCATGCCATGTGAACAGAGGATACGAGTACACTGAAATTAAAAAAACTTGCATTAAGAATAATTACTGCGGAATCTGCTGGAATAAAATCACTTTTCAAAAATCCGAGAGGGATATACTTTCTATTTTCGGAAGAATGACGCGGAACTATAATGAATGATTCAGGATTTTTTGTTTCCCGAAACAGCATCGGCGTATCGGCTAATTTTCTTCTGCCGGGATCAGGTGCAGCAAGACGGTCTGCCTTACAGGCTTCAACCCGTTCAACGACAAGCGGCAATTTTCGCCACTCAGCAGGAGATACTCCTTTTAACCACAAGCAGTAACGCTTCTTGTTATTGATAAACTCTGCCGCTCCGACCAATTTTTTAATATAGGGTAATGCTCCAGGTTCTTTTGCAATAAAATCATCGTAGTCTTCTGCTTCGATAATTAAATTTCCACCATCTGCGGGACGATTACCGGTCGTCATTTCCGGCACATCACTCAACGGTTTATTGCGGCTTTCAATAAAGACATCGGGAGCATCGGCAAGATAGGCGTTGATATTAACGGCAACTAACGGTAAAGAACGGTAAGAAACGGATTGTGTTACACTCCGTTGATTTCCGTCAGTTACCGTTTCAAAAATCAGTTTGGGCTTATCGTTTGTTGCCGTTGAAAAACCAATGATCACACAATGCACATGAGCCTTGATATTTGCTTCACTATCCCAACGGAAAGTGCGATGGGCAAAATCTATATGTACTCCGAAACGCTCATACAATGGTTTCCACACTCCAGCCACCTGTTCGCCTTGCGTAATGCTGTTGGTGGAAACCAACGCGGTGCGGATAGAATTGTCTTGCATCATTTCAGCTGCCTTGAAATACCACGCTGACACATAGTCGATCTTACCGGCGGTTTTGTATGGTCTACCTTTTTCATCAACATAGATATTGAGCATATCCGCTTTCTGTTCCGCTGATTGCAGAGAATATCCAACAAACGGAGGATTGCCCATGATGTAGTGGAGTTTTTCTTTGGGAACTACATCGTTCCAGTCTATCCGGAGAGCGTTGGCTTCGACGATATTGGCGTAAGATTTCAGCGGCAGGAAGTCCAAATCCATGTGGACGATGTCTTCGGTCTGCTTCATCATCTGGCTTTCGGCGATCCATAACGCGGTTTTGGCAACAGTTACAGCAAAGTCGTTGATTTCAATACCGTAAAATTGACCGATACTGACTTTGATAGGATCAAGCAAAAATTGTTGTCCGACACCGTGCAGAACTTCGATACACTTGTTTTCCAACTTCCGCAAAGAGAGATACGTTTCGGTAAGAAAATTACCGGAACCGCAAGCCGGGTCAAGGAATGTCAATCCTGCGATTTTATCCTGAAAAGCAAAAAGTTTTTTATTGCGATTGGCAACGGTTTTGATACTCAAAATTTCTTCCAGTTCTGCTTTCAACCCGTCCAGAAACAGCGGGTCGATCACTTTGTGGATATTTTCGATACTGGTGTAATGCATCCCCCCGGAACGGCGGGTTTCAGGGTTGAGAGTGCTTTCAAAAACCGCTCCGAAAACAGTCGGACTGATTTCACGCCAGTCAAAGCGGCTGGCTTCGCCTAACAACAAATCTTTGATTTCATCATCAAATTGCGGGATTTCGATATCCGTTTCGGCAAAAAGTCCGCCATTGACATACGGGAATGCCGCCAAGTCATCATCCAGATACAACGATTTACGGTTATTTTCCGGAGTATCCAAAACTTTGAATAAATCTATCAATGCCCGCCGGATATCTCTTGCTTCAAACCGGGTCAGATAATCAGAAAATAAATTTTTCAAACCGAAAATACCGGCATCCTCGGCGTACAAACAGAATACCAGACGCACACAGAGCATATTCAGCGATTTAAGCGTATTTTCAGCAGATGGGTCGTGGTAATGTTTCTGAATCGCATCGTAAATCTCGCCCACGATTTTTCCGGCTTCAATAGATAAATCTTTTTCCCGGTCAATGCGGGCCTTGTGCGTGTCAGTCAGGAAATTCAACCGGTAATATTCTTTGGGCAAGTCAGACAGTTTCAGCACTTCAGGTGCATCGTGAGGATGCTCCATATCGTGGATGTGGAACTCCTGAAAGTTGCAAACCACGATATAACGGGGCTTCTTGGAGAGTTCCAGTTCATCGGAGTAACGTTTCGCCTGTTGATAAGGGGTGAGCATGGAGCCATCCGACTGTTTCGCCGGTTTGTTAAGGTCAACATCCAAACTTTTCTGCTCGATCATCACCCGTGTTTCGGGAATACAGGCATCAATAAATGAGGTATGCCCCAACAACACTTGCGTTTCAAACGAAATGAATGATTCCGGCTCGGCTACTCCCAGCACCGCCCGGAGCAAATTGATCCAGAAAGCGTGAGTTTCGCCTTTTTCATATCCCCTGCCCTGCCATTCAGCGGCAAACTTTTTAGCGGCATTACGCTGTTGTGCATCGGTCAACATATAAAAACATCCCCTCATCTTTTTTTCACACCGGCAGAATATTTTCAGGGAGAATCCCGCCGGATCAGCGAAATTCTCCCATGAAAAAACTCAAGCCATGATGACCGGTTCCGCAGTCAGACCCGATGGCACAGCGTAACGCTCAAAACGGTTGCCCATGGAGTTCCAGCAACGCAATTCAAGATCGTTCTCACCGGCCGGCAGGGCGAAACGGTACGGCGCAAATGCCGCTTTGCCGATGCTCTGACCATTGACCAGCAATTCAGCCGTGCCGGTAAAACCGGGCAATTCCAGAATTTCATTCCCGGCACACTGCACTTTGCCAAGTTCATAAGCCGTCATGCCGGAATAAAAGAGTTGTCCCTGTTTTTCCCAGCCGCACTCCACACTTAATTCACTGCGCCGCGGTGACAAGGTATAAACCGCTTTTTCCGGATTATAAATTCGCAAATGATAGGTCGTTTTTGCCAATTTTGCATAATCGCCAAAGGTCTGCAAATCCAGATCAAACGCCCCTGACAACAATACCGGAGTATCAAATTCCGCCGCCTTATCCAGAGTTATCTGATGAGTCCCGGCAGAAATTTTCAACTCAAATGCCGTATATCTGTCATCGAAAACTTTGACCGCTTTGCCGCCGTCAACTTTTTCACCATCCAGCATCACAGATGCTTCCGCTTCATCCGGCAGAAACAGAGTCAACGGCAAATCAGCAGTGGCGGAAAATTCCAGTGCCCTTTCAAAAGAAATCAGATTCTCTCCGGCAAATTTCACCGGGAACTTGCCGGTAAATTTCCTGACCACCGTCTTTTTCAGCGGTTCACGGTAAGACTCAAACGGCCCGCCGACAATGGCGATTTCCCCCGGAGCGATCTCCACTGCATAATCTCTGCCGTTGAAACTCAATGTGCCGGAAAGCATTTCACTGCTCCAGATATTCGCCGCCAGCAAATACTGCTCTCCGGCGATCTCACGGGGCATATATGCCAATTCACCGCCGGTAAAATGCGCTCTTTCCGCCGGAAGTGACGGCATTCCGCCGGATAACGGGTCGATCACTACCGGAAATTCCCCTGCCCTTGCCGCCGGAATGATCACATAACCCAATGCCTTGCGGTTGAGTTGGTCACATACGGCAAAAAAGTTTTCGGATTCTTTACCTTCCCAGACTGCGGGCGTCGGTTCGATAACGGCCACATCTGCCAGATAACGGCCGCTTGCCGCCGCCTGACAATATTTCGCCAGACGGTCATTGAGAAGTTTCACTCCCGCACCCATCGTGCCTTGAATAAATTCCGGCGGAGCAAAATATTTTGACCAGTTGGTAAAGCGGTAATGCACCGCATGAGGCACGATAAAGGTGATCCCCTGAATGATCTGCCACGCCGCAATACGGCTCAAATTGTTATAATTCGTTCCCCAGTTGGTCGCCGCAAACATCTCGCACATCGCCCCGGCACAATTATTGAGATAAGCGGCACTGCCCGCCAGTTTTGCCCGGATATCCCAAAAAGTGTCGTTGAATCGCGGATGAACCAGTTTTTCCTCATTTCCCCCAAGCGTAACTTGCGGATTGAAAAGCCGTTTATCATAATGCGTGCCGCCGTCAAGCACCTGTATTTCATGATCGGTGCCGGGGTAGTCCGAATGAGAAAGCAGCGTCAGCGGATCCCCCTCGCTGAATGCAGAACTGCGGGCGGAAAAATCCACCGTCAACGGCCCGGTATCTGAAGTGTGGAAAGTATATTCAACGTTGTGCGCTTTGCACCACCGGTGATTGTTGGCGAACCACTGCTGATACAATTCACCGCACATCCGCCAGTAATCCTGACAAACCTGCGGATCGGATTCACTGAAAAGTTCCTTGAGTTTCAGCGTGATATCGTAACCGTAACGTTCCATGAAAAGCGTTTGGAAATTTATGCTCCACGGATAATAACGCTCACCATTGAGCTGTTTCATGATATGTGCATTGATCCGGCGGTTGTCCGCATCGGAAAAGAACCCATCCAGACCGTTGCCGAAATATTTGCCCAAACGCTCATAATAAGCTTCATAAACAAATTTATGGAACAATTCCGAACTGCGTTTTTCCTCAAATGCCGGAAATCCCCAATCGGTCTCTTCGGCAATGAATTTACCACCGGCATTGGGGCGCAGACGGTACTGTTTGAGTTCCGGAGCGACCCTGGCGATCCGGCCGGCGGCATCACCCGGAGGATAATTGAATCCGTCATTGACCCAGAATTTCAATCCCCGTTTCTTACACGCCAGAATAAATTTTTCACTGATGTCAAACCAGTAGTCGGATAAATACTCCTCTTCCGTAAAGCCATAGGGCGGCTTATTGAAAAAAACTATGCCGCCGAATCCGGCTTGCTTGACTTCATCCATCGCCTTTTCGATCGCTTCATCCGAATACTCCGCCGGATCGGAAGTCGTAAGAAAATAAAAAGGTACTGGACGAAAACGATCAAGATTCTCAATCATAACTGAATTTCCTTTCTGCTTTTGATCAGATACACATAAACCTTTATTTCAGATAAATACAAACTGCCGCCGGAAACTTTTCAACAGTTTCATGCGACTTTCCGGCGGCAAAGAGTTATAATATCAAATTGCCAATTCCAGATCGGTTTTATCTTTGAATGTCACCAAATACGCCTCGATCGTGCCGCATTTGTGCCGCACGGTGATTTCTGCACTGCCGCTGCCGTAGACCCGGATGCGTTCAGCATCGACCACCTCGATATGGATATCCGCCGGTGCTTCGATCACGGCCTTATCCATAACGGTAAACATTTTGGGAATGCGCTCGACAACTTCCGTTTCAAAACTCATTTTCGGCACCACGACCGTAACTTTTTTGCGGTTCCCGGCGCAGCTCCAATCGGTATTGAGCAACATCAGACGTTTGACGGCAGATGATTCCTCCCACATATTCCAGAAAACTTCACCGGAATCGTCGATGACCCGGCATTCCGGTTGATTCTCTCCGGCAAGTTTGGCGACCAACTGCCCCATGACCTTTTGCAGTTCCTCATGGCCGAAATAGGCGTAAGCGGTAAGCAGATAGACAACCCCTTTGCCGTAAGAATATCTGACCACCAGCGGTTTATTGGTAACCGCATCCCAGATGAATGGTTCGGCACCGGTCAACTCCACATCCGCCAGACGGCACTCGCCGTCTTCGGTGATTTTGTTGCTGGGGATGGCAGAAAGATCAACTTCCGGATAAGTTTCCCGGTCGGCACCATTCCAACTGCCGCTGAAAAGTTCCCCCTGACCTTTTACTTTCACACCGCAAAATTCGCTCAAATCCCCATTGTTCCACAATGCCAGATCTTTCATATCCCGCAGAAAATCCCGCTTGACATGGGTGCTGAATTGCGGCAGACCGATCAGCAGTGAGCCGCCATTGCCGACAAATTCACGCAGTTTGTCGTAATCTTCCTGAATCATGGTATTCCAGCCCATGTGCAACAAAAGCGAATACTGCGAAAGGTATTCCGCCGTTGCTTCGGTCGGCACTTCGTCAAAGTCGCCATAGGGCGTGCCGGAGAAAAAGAAGCGGCGTTTATTGAAATCCTGCCGCAAAGGCAAAGTGCTTGCCCCAGGCATCAGCACATCCAGCACCTGACGGCATTTTTCCACCTGATTGTGGCCCCATTCCGGAGCTTTGTTACCGAAAAGTCCCCAGACGGAATACTCCGGAGTCTGCTCCACATCGCAGATGAATCCATTGAATGGCGCGGCATAACGCCCCTCGACAAAAGCGATCTTGCGGATAACTTTTCCTTTGCGCGGATGGGTCTTGACGAATTTGAAAAATTCTCTGGTCATATCCCGTTTGCCTTTGGTCAGCGCATCATCCCACGCCTGCCGCTCCTCTTTGAATAAGTTGAAAAGGCAATCTTCCTCATAAATCATATTCGCCCCCATCATCCACGGCTGGAAAAGCGAGAGGAAATACTGCCCCAGATGGTTCTCAAAATAAGGCTGGAAAGGATGCTGGATGGCGATATGCACCCCCCATTCACCATCACGGAATATTTCCGCCGCCGGACGGGCCTGACTGCAAAGATGCTGGGTATGCGGCACCATCGTTTCACTGCGGATGAAGTCCGCCCCCGCCATATAACAGTAGCGGTGTCCGCCGGAAGCATCACCGAATGCGGCTCTCGCCCCCGTGCGGTGCGCCCGGTCAACTTCAAACTTCAACCGTTTGATACACTTTTCCATCGCCATTTTCATATCGGTCGATTCCCACGCCGGATGCGGGTCAAAAGCGTAAACTGCTCCGGGCCACTCATGACGGCCGACACTGTGCAGCCTTTCCCCGGCACTTTTCACCAGATCACTGGTTTCGGAAACCGCCGGCGGCTGATCGCCGAGCAGACCGCACCCGGTCTGACGGTCAAAGTCAGTGGCGGCTTCCACCCATATCTTATGCGTGCGGCAGAATTCCCCCCATTTGCCGAGCAATCCATTATCGACCAGTTTCTGCGAGTTTTCGTTCTCCTCATACAGGAATGAACGGAAAACCACCAGATTACCCAGCTGTGTGCGCCAGGTATAGTCCAAAATCCAATCCATCGTGCCGCTGGCATCATGCGGCACCGTGGTCATATCAAAGCCGACCGTGACTTCCGGTGTTTCATTGGGCAAGGCGTAAACTTCCGGGATGACACCTTGAGAACTTCCGGCGGTAAAAGGAACATCCAAACCGGCTTCGGCAAGGGTGAATTCAAATTCGTTCCACCCCGGAACCAGTTGCAAACCGACCGAACCGCCGGGGAACTTCACCGTCACGTCATCTGCTTTGACGGCAAAGATCCTGCCGATCTGTTTTTCACCGGTCAATGCCCACTGCGGCAGGGAAAATTGCAAATGGGCATATTCACTTTGCTGCAAAATCAGACGGTTGACCAGAAAATTATATTTTTCATTGCCGTTTTCCAATTCAAATGTGTGTCTGCCCGGAGCAACTTTGAATCTCAACCAGAGATCTTCAAGCAACTGCATCACCGCATCATGGTAACGGTAAAATCTGGTGTTTTCCACCACCGGTTCCCCGTCACAATAAAGCCGGATGGGAAAATAATCGGCGCAGGGCTTTTCCGCACCGGGAGTGTATTCCGGAGCCGCCATACAAACCACATGGAGCAATTCCTCACAGAAATCCGCTTTGGATTCCGGCACTTCAAACTCAAATGAGACCCTCTGCCCCGGTGCGACCCACGCAGTACGCATCCGCGCCCAGTTGCGCACCGACACCGAATTGCTCAAATCATCCGCCTCCAACACCTGCTGACCGGCTTTGATCCGCGGCTGGAACCAGTAATATCCGGTGCGCGTGACAATGACATGACACCCCAGATATTTGGGGCCGACCGGAAATTCGATACGCCCTTTTTCCACGATATCCGCAGCAGAAAAATCAAAGTTGCCGGATAACGTTTTCAGATGAAAAACCGCATTTTTTTCCACTTCCGCAGTGAAACGCACTCCGGATAATCCGCGCCGGGTGGTGCTTTCCCAGCGGGCCTCCGGCAAAGGCGTTTCAATGGCGCACTGCCCCGGACCGAACCAGATGACCGGATAATCCAGTTTGTAAGTGCCGGTTATCCTGCCATTATCGCACTCAAGCGAGCCATCCCACTGATAAAACGGGTGATAATGACGGCGGGAATAAAGGTATTGATACCCCCAGTCGATGCGGAAGTCAAGTTGCATAATTTTTCTCCGGTATGATAAAACATCCATGCTTATCGTAATGTCTTATACAATACCACCGTTTTTTATAAAAATCAACATATTTTATGTAAAAAACCACCATTTCAAGGTTGTATTTTATGGTTCGCATGATACATTAAAAGCAATTACAAAAAACGTAATTTCCCACACAAAAAAACAGGACATTGTGAATCATGATCGAAATCACCAATTTCCGTCAGGGTGCCATACTCAATCACGACCACGGCATCGAAACCGAAAAATCTCTGCTCGTCAGGATTGAAGGAATTTCTGAACACGGCTGCCCGGTAACGGTCAACGGCATTGCCGCCGACATGGATGGCAGACACTTCTCCGCCAATGTGGAATTGACGGAAAAAATCAATACCGTGACCGCCGCCACCATCACGCCCTACGGAAATTATTCACAGGAACTGACTCTGGTCTGGGATAAAAAATCATTCAAACGCTACAATTTTTACATCGATGACAATATCTTTGTTTTCACCGATTTATCCAGACAGCGGCCCAAAAGTGCCTTTGACCACTTCTATTTGAAAGGTCTCAAAGATATCCACACCAAATACGGCACGAAATTCTCGATGAATTGTTTTTACCACAATGCCCATGATGAATTTCTCCTCAAAGATATGCCCGATATCTGGAAAAGCGAGTTTCAGGATAATGCCGACTGGTTGAAATTTTCCTTCCACAGTTACAGCGAATTTCCCGACCGCCCCTACGCCGAGGCTTCCGCCGAAGAAATGGGCAGAGACTGGGATCTGGTGCAAAATGAAATTTACCGCTTCGCCGGTGAAGAGTGCTATATCGCCCCCGTGGTCATCCACTGGGCCAATATCCACCCCGCCTGCACGATGGAAATGGTGCGCCGCGGCACGACCTGCTACCCCAGCACCACCCGTCTGCGGGTGATGGGCGGCCCCAGCCTCGCCGACCGGCAGAAAGGCGGCAATATGAATCAGGTCGAACAGCGTTCCGCTTCCGGTATCGACCGTGAACCGCAAACCATCGGTCTGGATCTGCATTACGGTTTCGGTGAAGAGCGCAGTTATCTGACCAATCACCGCCATGTCTACGACCCGTTGCTCAAACTCAATTTCTTCCTCGGCGGTATGTGCGGCAACCTGACCCCGATGGAAGCGATCGAACCCAAAGCCGCCGCCATATTTGAACTGGCTAAAAAATACCATTTTGAAGCATTCAATATCGCCACTCACGAGCAGTATACCTTCCCCTATTATCCGAACTATATTCCGGATCATCTGCAACGTTTGGAAAAAATGGTTCAGGTCTATACTGAATACGGCTGCAAACCGGTGTTTTTCACCGAGGGGATCCTCGGCAATACCGCATGGGATAAATAATTCAACCAAAACAATTCAAGGAAAAATATCATGGTAGAAATCACCAACTTGCGTCAGGGCGCAGTTCTCAATCACAACCACGGGGTCGAAAGCGACAAGGCTCTGCGTATCCGCGTCGAGGGGTTGAGCAGTCAGGGATGCCCCGTAACCGTCAACGGCGTTCCCGCGGTTATGGATGGCCGCCGCTTTATCGCTGATGTCGATCTTACCCAAAAGGTCAATATCATCACCGCCGCCACCGTCACGCCTTACGGCAACTATTCACAGGAATTGACTGCCCTCTGGGATAAAAAATCTTTCAAACGCTACCACTTTTATATCGATGATCACATTTTTGTTTTCACCGATCTGGCCAGACAGCGGCCCGCCAAAGCCTTTGACCACTTCTATTTGAAAGGTTTGAAAAATATCCACGACAAATACGGTACCAAATTTGTCCTCAACACCTTTTACCACAACGCCCACGATGAATTTCTCCTCAAAGATATGCCCGACACCTGGAAACAGGAGTTTATGGATAATGCCGACTGGTTGAAATTCTCGTTCCACGCTTACAGCGAATTTCCCGACCGCCCCTACGCCGAAGCCTCGGCAGAGGAATTCGGCAGAGATTGGGATCTGGTGCAGAATGAGATCATCCGGTTCGCCGGTGAAGAAGCATATATCCCGCCGTCAGTAATCCACTGGGCCAACATCCACCCTGCCTGTGCGCAGGAGTGTGTCCGCCGCGGAGTCAATGCTTACAGCACCACCTGCCGTCTGCGGGTAATGGGCGGCCCCAG
Source organism: Lentisphaerota bacterium (assembly GCA_015061625.1). Lineage (GTDB taxonomy): Bacteria > Verrucomicrobiota > Lentisphaeria > Victivallales > Victivallaceae > UBA1784. Next base: position 15,665 of record SUWG01000018.1, read on the forward strand.
TCTCGCAGACCGGCAGAAAGGCGGCAATATGGATCAGGTCGAACAGCGTTCCGCTTCCGGCATCGACCGGATGCCCCAGACCATCGGTCTGGATCTGCACTACGGATTCACCGAAGAACGCAACTACATCATGAGTCATCAATCCTACTATGATCCGTTGCTGAAAATGCTCTTTTTCGCTTCCACCGGAGTAACCTGCAACCTGGTTCCCCTCGCCGATATCCCCGGCCGTTATGCGGAAATTTTCAGAAAAGCGGAAGCCTGTGGTGCAGAAGCACTCATGTCTGCCAGCCATGAACAGTATACTTTCCCCTACTACTCCAACTATCTGCCCGACCACATGGAGCGTCTGGAGTGTGCGGCAAGAGTGTTGACCGAATACGGCTGCAAACCGGTTTTCGGTAATGACGGAATCCTCGGCAATACCGCATGGGATGATTGATCTCCTCCCCGGCACAGCATGACAAAACCCCGTTGACAGAAACTTTATTCCGTCAACGGGGTTTTTATTACGTTCACAACAATGTCAGTTGGCAGATGACTTGATCGCGGCATTCAGGGCGATTTCCAGAATTTGCAATGTCCATTCCACGTCGGCATCCGCCCGGTGCGCCTGCATATCATCGGATGAATCCAGCTGAAATATCGCCCGCAAACTTTGCAATTTATATGAGGGCAATCCCGGATGAGTGGTCTTGATCAGCCGCAAGGTATCCAGTGTGCGCCCTTTCCAGAGCGGCAAACCGGTTCTCGCCAGACTTTCCTGCAAAAAACCCAGATCGAATCTGGCATTGTGCGCCACCAGTGTCGAACCATTGGCAAAGGTGAGAAATTCCCTGCCGACCTGCGAAAAATTGGGAGCAGATGCCACCATTTCGTCGCTGATATGATGCACACAAACCAGCGAATCCGGAATTTTTCTGCCCGGATTGACGAAACTGTTGAAACGGGAAATATAACCATCTTTGTCGATCCGCACCGCACCGATCTGGATTATCCGGTCACGGCTCGGACTCATTCCGGTAGTTTCCACGTCAAAAACTGTAAACGGCCCCAACTCAAAATATTTCATTTAGCATATCCATCCGGGAATTTCAACTGCCACTTCCACGCCGACTCGATGATCTCCAGAGCCGATTCATGCTGCGGCTGCCAGTTAAGCATTTTCCTTGCCCGGTCACTGCAGGCGATCAATTTCGGCGGATCCCCCGCCCGGCGGGGCGCAACTTCAAAATTGACCTTTTTGCCGGTCACTTCCTCTGCGGCGGCAATGATCTCTCTGACCGACAGACCGTTACCGGTTCCCAGATTGTAGTGGCCGCTCTCCGGAGCGTATAACGCCTTTTCATGCGCCTGCGCCAGATCAAGGATGTGGATATAATCCCGGATGCAGCTGCCATCCGGAGTATCATAATCATCACCGAAAAGCATCAATTTATCCCGCTTGCCGCGCACCGTCTGCAAAATGATCGGTATCAGGTGGCTTTCCGGCCGGTGATCCTCTCCGTGGATCTCCGTGGCTCCGGCGGCGTTGAAGTAACGCAATGCCGCATACTTCAAACCGTGGATCTGACTGTACCAGTGCAGAACTTTCTCAAAACAGAGTTTGGATTCCCCGTAAGCATTGATCGGCTTCTGCGCTGCCGTTTCGCTGATCGGCACTTCATCGGGAATACCGAAGGTCGCCGCCGTACTGGAAAAAACAAATGCTTTCACTCCGGTTTCCACGGCGGCATCGGCCAGATTGATGGCGTTGGCCAGATTGTTGCGGAAATATTTGGATGGATCTTTCATCGATTCACCGACCAGTGAAAAGGCGGCAAAATGCATGATCGCATCAAATTCACCTTTGCGGCAGATATCCAGCAGATTTTCCCGGTCGGCAAGATCGGCGTACACAAATTGCGCCCGCGGATCGACGGCGTCACGGTGACCGGTAAAAAGCGCATCAAGCACCGTCACTTCGTACCCCATATCCAGCAGATATTCACTGCAGGCACTGCCGATGTATCCGGCTCCGCCGGCAACCAGAATCTTTTTCATCATAATTTCCCCTGTAAAAAAGCACAGAATATGTTGATTTTTTATAATATACCCCGGAAAATCTGTAAAATCAAACACAAAAAATTACTAAAGGGGTTGATTTAATGGCCTAAAGGAGTTAAATTATATGAACGTTTCTTTAGTACATGAACAACAAAACAGGAGATTTTATTATGTCCGGACACAGTAAATGGGCCAACATCAAGCACAAAAAAGAAGCCGCTGATAAAGCGAAAGGCAAGATGTTCTCCCGCGTCGGTAAAGAAATCATGGTCGCTGCCAAAAACGGCGGTGCCGATCCCAACAGCAACCCCGCTCTGCGTTCCGCCCTGGCCGCCGCCAAAGCGGTCAATATGCCCAACGCCAACATTGAGCGCGCCATCAAAAAAGGTATCGGTGAACTTGGCGATGTCGTCTTTGAAGAAATCGTCTATGAAGGCTACGCCGCCGGCGGTGTCGCCGTTATCGTTGACTGCCTGACCGACAACCGCAACCGCTCCATCAGCGATGTCCGCATGGCTTTTGAACGCAACAACGGCAATATGGCCGGTTCCGGTGCGGTCGCCCGTCTTTTCAAACGTCAGGCGCACTTCGTAATCACCGGCGAATGGGCCGATGAAGAAAAACTTATGGATGTGGTTCTCGATGCCGGTGCCGATGATATCATCGTCGAAGACGGCGAAGCCGAGATCTGGGCCGATCCCGAATTCTTTGAACCGATCACCAATGCCCTGACCGAAAAAGGTATCGCCACGGATGTTGCCGAAGTCACCCGCAAACCGGAAATGACCGTCAATGTCACCGATGCCAAAGTCGCCAGCCAGATCCTCCGCCTGATCGACCGTATGGAAGATATCGACGACGTGCAGCAGGTCACCGCCAACTATGTGATCGACGATTCCATCGCCGACCAGATCGAGGAATAATCTACTTCCGGGAGTACAGAAAAAATGGATTGGGTGAAACGCAGCAGTGACTATACGCTGACTGACGGCAAAAGCGGTTTTTCCATCAATTTTGCCGGAATGAAATTTGATGAAGCACTATTGTCAACACTTTCAGGGGCATTCGCCAAGGCTTCCGCCGGGATCGCCGACATCGAAGCCGGAAAGATCAAAAACCCCGACGAACAGCGCAAAGTAACCCACTTCACCGACCGGATATCCTATCCGGCCTCTCCGGAATTTGCCGCCGTTGAATCATTCGCCGCCAAAGTCATCTCCGAAGGAAAATTCGATGCTGTCGTGGTCAATGGTATCGGCGGATCGGCTCTGGGCCCGCAGTTGATGCAATTCGCCGTCAACGGCCCTTACTGGAATGAATTGCCCAAAAGCAAACGCCACGGGCTTAAAATCTATTTCCTCGACAACACCGACAGTTCCGGTTTTGCCGATTTGCTGGAAGTAATGGAGCCGGCAAAGACTCTGCATCTGGTCATTTCCAAATCCGGCGGCACGCAGGAAACCAAAAACAACATGATCGCCATGGAAAAATTCTATGCTTCATGCGGTTTGGATTTCGCCGAATGTGCCGTCGCCGTGACCATGCTGAATAGTTCCCTCTATCAGCACGCCAAAGCCAATAACTGGCTGGAAATTTTTGAAATGGCCGAATCCATCGGCGGACGCACCAGCGAAACCGCCATCGTCGGCCACCTGCCCGCCGCATTGACCGGGATCGATTTCGGCAAATTCCTCGCCGGTGCCTGCGATATGGATGCCTGGACCCGGCAGAGCGATTACCGGAATAATCCGGCCATGTTCCTCGCCGCCATGTGGTTCCTCGCCGGAAACGGCAAAGGCGACCGCAACATGGTCATCGTGCCTTACAGCGACCGACTGGTGCTGCTCTCACGCTATTTGCAGCAGCTCGTTATGGAAAGTCTGGGCAAGGAACTCGACCTCGACGGCAACATCGCCCATCAGGGACTCAACGTTTTCGGCAACAAAGGCGGCACCGATGCCCACGCATTCATCCAGCAGCTCAATGACGGCCGTGACGATTTCTTCGCCACATTCATCGAAGTATTGCAGGATGCCAAATCTCTGGAAATCAATGACGGCGTGACCATGGGCGATTATCTGCATGGATTCTTTGAAGGTTTGAGTGCCGCTCTGCGCAGCAAAGGCCGCCAGACCATCACCATCCGCATCCCGCAACTGACCGTCTATGAACTCGGTCAGATCATCGCCCTTTACGAAAGAGCCGTGGCGATCTATGCGGAATTCATCAATATCAATGCTTTCCACCAGCCCGGAGTGCAGGCCTACAAACTTGCCGCCAAAGATATTCTCGCTCTGCGCGGCAAAGTGCTATCTTCCCTGACCGGTAAAAGCGGTTTTTCCGGTGACAGCAACGCTTTCGCTGAAATTGCCGGCGTTCCGGAAAAAGCCGTGGAAGTCGCCGCTCTACTGGATAAAGCCGCCCTCAATAACGGTGCGGTTTCCCGTGAATTCAATGGCAAAAACTGGGTCTATACGGTAAAGTGAATCTCTTACTTCTGGACGAAAAAGATTTTATCGCGCCGGGTCGGGTGGAAATATCCGACCGGCGTTTTTTGCAGTTGCGCGATATCATCAAACTGGAAAACGGCAAAACTTTCCGCACCGGAATCGTCAACGGTAATACCGGCATCGCCACCGTGGAAAATTTCACCGGCAACAGTGTCACCCTCTCGGTGGAATTGACCGCTTGCCCGCCGCCCCCCGGTAACGTAACGCTGATCTGCGCCCTGCCCCGCCCCCAAACTTTCCATAAAGTGCTTCACTGCGCCATCACCATGGGCGTGAAAAATCTCTGGTTCATCCACTCCCGCAAGGTTGAAAAAAGTTACTGGCAGGCATCTGTTCTTCAGGATGAGGCCGTCGATAAAGAGATCCGGCTCGCCCTCGAACAGTGCGGAGATACCGTCTACCCCGCCATCCAATACCGCCAGCGGTTCAAACCCTTTGTCGAAGATGAATTGCCCGGTATCATCGCAACTCACGATGCCGCCATTTTCGGACACCCCCGCTCCGAAATGCGCCCCGAATCATTCAACGGCAAAAAAGTCGCCCTGCTCATCGGCCCGGAAGGCGGTTTTTCCGACTATGAAGTCGAAAAACTCACCCTCGCCGGTGCCACCGGCGTCACCCTCGGCAACCGCATCCTGCGCACCGAATTCGCCACCGCCGCCCTTTTAGCAAAACTTATGTGAGATATCGGGGGAAGGGAAAAACTTTTTTTCACGTGAAAAAAAGTTTTTCCCTTCCCCCGAACCCCCATCCTTTTTCAAAAAAAGCGGGGTAGTTTTGCTCCCGTTGGTCGCAAAATAACAAAGCGGGATTATTTGCTCCCGTTGGTCGCAAAACGGATCATTTTCTATAAAATCAACACAACCTTACTCGCGTAAGCGAGCGCTTCACTTTCGCCACAGGCGAAAAGCTTCACATTGCGAAGCAATGCTTCACGCCGGGAAGTATTCCCGGTGCTTCACGTTGGTTTGCAACACGCAAACCAACACCCCAAGCCCTCTCCTTTTTCAAGAAAAGCGAAACTTTATACGGACTATACGGACTATACGGACTATACGGACAGTTGCGTTTTTATATCGTCCGTTAGTATCCGTTGCCATATACAACTTTTCAATCGTTTTAACAGTTGCAAATCACACAAAACGGTGTTATATTGTAACGTTTATTGTCTGCCAACAAACGAAAGGAGGTTTTCAATAACATTCAACATCTTAAGTTAAACATTTTTACAGCATAATTTTCAGGCTCACATCGCAAACTACCACTTTGAGAAAAGCCACCACAGAGAAAGCACAGGAGAATTGTGCCGTGTTTCCAAGATACACGGTGCTTTTCTGTATTTGTATTTCTCTGTGACGCTGTGGTAGGCGTGCGATGTGATACAAATCAGGGATGCACCTCTTTTTTGCGGTGTTTCCAAAGTTTTACGAAAAAATCAACATATACCACAGTAAAGGAGGGAAAATGGTATATCACACAATCAAACAGTAAAATATTGTAACAATAAAGGAAACAAAATGAAAAAGATACTGTCAGCGATTTCGATATTTTTTTGTACTATGATTTTAACAGCGGCATCAGCCGCTCCTGCAACAAACAATGCCGAAACAAACTTTAATACCGGAGTTAACTATGCTCAAAGGGGAAATTTCACCGAAGCGGTTAAATATTTCCGGTTGGCCGCCGAACAAGGTCATACCAGAGCGCAATATAATTTAGGCGTTTGTTACTACTATGGGCAAGGTGTCGCACAAAACTACAACGAAGCAGTAAGATATTTCCGGTTGGCCGCTGAACAAGGATTGGCCGAAGCGCAATATAATTTAGGCTTTTGTTACGACAATGGTCGAGGCATTACACAAAATTATGCTGAAGCAGTAAGATACTACCGACTCGCCGCAGAACAAGGGCTGGCCGAGGCACAATATAATTTAGGCCTTTCTTACTACGATGGTCGAGGCATTACACAAAATTATGCTGAAGCGGTCAGATACTTCAGGCTCGCCGCAGAACAAGGTCATACCAAAGCGCAATATAGTTTAGGCGTTTGTTACTCCAATGGGTATGGCGTAACACAAAACTACAACGAGGCAGCAAGATATTTCCGACTGGCCGCAGATCAAGGATTGGCCAGTGCACAATATAATTTAGGCGTATGTTACTACTTTGGACAAGGTGTCGCACAAAACTACAACGAAGCAGTAAGATACTTCAGGCTCGCCGCCGCACAAGGGCTGGCCAGAGCGCAATATAATTTAGGCGTATGTTACTACTTTGGACAAGGTGTCGCACAAAACTACAACGAAGCAGTAAGATATTTCCGACTGGCCGCGGAACAAGGGGATGTGGATGCTCAATATAATTTAGGCTTTTGTTACGAAAATGGTGAAGGCGTTACACAAAACTATGCCGAGGCAGTCAGATGCTACCGGCTCGCCGCAGAACAAGGTCATGCTGGAGCACAATCTAATTTAGGCGTTTGTTACAAAAATGGTGAAGGCGTAATTCAAAACTATGCCGAGGCAGTCAGATACTACCGGCTCGCTGCAGATCAAGGATTGGCCAGTGCACAATATAATTTAGGCGTTTGTTACGAAAATGGTGAAGGCGTAATTCAAAACTATGCCGAGGCAGTCAGATACTACCGGCTCGCTGCAGATCAAGGATTGGCCAGTGCACAATATAATTTAGGCGTTTGTTACGAAAATGGTGAAGGCGTAATTCAAAACTATGCTGAGGCAGTCAGATATTTCCGACTCGCCGCAGAACAAGGGAATGTGGATGCTCAATATAATTTAGGCGTTTGTTACAAAATCGGTCGAGGCGTTACACAAAATTATGCTGAAGCAGTAAAATACTACCGGCTCGCCGCAGAACAAGGGGATGTGGATGCTCAATATAATTTAGGCGTTTGTTACGAAAATGGTGAAGGCGTAATTCAAAACTATGCCGAGGCAGTAAAATATTATCGGCTTGCCGCAGAACAAGGTCATGCAGAAGCGATAGAAGCTTTGCGTCAACTCGGTCTGCAATAATATGTGTTGACTCTATAAAATTAAAGATTTCCGCTTTTTTTGAAAAAGGTTGGGGGCTTGGGGTGTTGGTTTGCGTGTTGCAAACCAACGTGAAGCGCCGGGAATACTTCCCGGCGTGAAGCATTGCTCCGCAATGTGAAGCTTTTCGCCTGTGGCGAAAGTGAAGCGCTCGCTTGCGCGAGTAAGGTTGTGTTGATTTATAGAAAATGATCCGTTTTGCGACCAACGGGAGCAAAACTACCCCGCTTTTTTTGAAAAAGGATGGGGCTTGGGGTGTTGGTTTGCGTGTTGCAAACCAACGTGAAGCGCCGGGAATACTTCTCGGCGTGAAGCATTGCTCCGCAATGTGAAGCTTTTCGCCTTGCGGCGAAAGTGAAGCGCTCGCTTGCGCGAGTAAGGTTGTGTTGATTTATAGAAAATGATCCGTTTTGCGACCAACGGGAGCAAAACCACCCCGCTTTTTTTGAAAAAGGTTGGGGGGCTTGGGGTGTTGGTTTGCGTGTTGCAAACCAACGTGAAGCGCCGGGAATACTTCCCGGCGTGAAGCATTGCTTCGCAATGTGAAGCTTTTCGCCTGTGGCGAAAGTGAAGCGCTCGCTTGCGCGAGTAAGGTTGTGTTGATTTATAGAAAATGATCCGTTTTGCGACCAACGGGAGCAAAACTACCCCGCTTTTTTTGAAAAAGGATGGGGGCTTGGGGTGTTGGTTTGCGTGTTGCAAACCAACGTGAAGCACCGGGAATACTTCCCGGCGTGAAGCATTGCTTCGCAATGTGAAGCTTTTCGCCTTGCGGCGAAAGTGAAGCGCTCGCTTGCGCGAGTAAGGTCGTGTTGATTTTATAAAATTAAAGAGTCCCGCTTTTCTTGAAAAAGGAGAGGGCTTGGGGTGTTGGTTTGCGTGTTGCAAACCAACGTGAAGCGCCGGGAATACTTCCCGGCGTGAAGCATTGCTTCGCAATGTGAAGCTTTTCGCCTGTGGCGAAAGTGAAGCGCTCGCTTACGCGAGTAAGGTTGTGTTGATTTTATAAAATTAAAGAGTTTCGCTTTTTTTGAAAAAGGATGGGGGTTGGGGGAAGGGAAAAACTTTTTTTCACGTGAAAAAAAGTTTTTCCCTTCCCCCGGAATCCATATTCCATATCAACTGCTGATTTCGGTCCAGGTTTTGAAGTGGAGTTTGGCGATTTTATTGAAAATTTCTCCGCCTTGAGAGAAAAACAACTCCTGTGCGGTGCTTTTCACCAGAGAACTTGCTCCTTTGGGCAATTCGACACCGGAAATTTCTGCAAGTTTTTTCATGCCGTGCAAAAAGCCATCCCGTGCCAGAATACTGGCGGCGGCAACAGCCACGTCGCTTTCGGCCCTGACCATCTGTTCCATTTTTATCTTTCTGCCCCGTTCCATGAGGGCATTGCGGATGAGCCGCTCATCGCCGAATTTATCCGAGAGCATCCGGGGACATTCCGGATTCAACTCCAAAAGATTTTCGATAACTCTGGCGTGTCCCCATGCCAGAAGCCGATTCAGATTGCCGATGGAGTTATAAAGCCGGTTATAGGTTTCCGGCATCAATGTCACCGTACTGTAATTCCCGGCGGCGATTTTTCTGATTTCCGTTGCCAGACGGATGATTTTTTCACTTGAAGTGATCTTTTTGGAGTCGCACACTCCCAACTCCCGCAGTTTCGGGGCGGATTCCGGAGTGACCACCACCCCGGCAATGACCAGCGGGCCGAAAAAATCGCCTTTGCCGCTTTCGTCGATGCCGCCGTGGATGGTCAATTCCGCCGGATCGACCGCCGTTTCCTGCGCTCCGGCATAGGTGAATGTATGCAAAATTTCCGGTTCAAGGGTAAAGAGTACAAATTCCTCCGTTCCTTTGCCCTGCACCACCAGTTTGCCGCTTTCATAGGCCACCACATTGACCTGATTGCCCACCGCTTTATAACGGGCATAGGGCAGAGTGGAAAATTCCCACCCCCTCGCCTCAAGCAGTTCCTTGAGCGCGGCGGCTTCCTGACCGGTGATCTTGCATGAATAAGTATTTCCTGCCATACCGTTACCTCACAATCCGGTAGGCACTTCGGCAAAGAGCGTTTCCACGCCGAATTTTTCCGCCACGAGTTTCTGCATCGCCAAAGGACCGACCGTTTCGCTGGCATAATGGCCCAGAGCGATAATGGCAATATCCAGTTCCTGTGCCGGGTGGTGCATGATGTGTTCCATTTCTCCGGTGATCAGCAGATCGCATCCGGCCGCTTTGGCGGCATAAATCGAATCCACTCCGCCCCCGCCGGAAACGATCGCCGCTTTGCGGATGCTCCGGTTGGCATCACCACGCAACAGCGGCTCAACTTCCAGCGTTTCGCCCAACTGTGCCGCAATGTCGCCGAGGCTCATTTCCCCGCTCAAACTGCCGGAAAAACCGATATCCACGCCGCAATATTCAAAAAATCCCTGCCGGTCACTCAAGCCGGTCAGATCCGCCAAAACCGCATTGTTGCCGTAAACCGGATGGGCATCCAGCGGCAAATGCGCCGCATAAAGCGAAATGCCGTTGGCAAAAAGCGTCTGAAATCTTTTGGCATCCATACCGATCCACCGTTTCAAACCGCCGCCCCAACTTATGCCGTGATGCACAAAAATAAAGTCGCACTTCTCCTGTGCGGCAATGTCGAAAACTTCCTGACAGCCATCCACCGCAAACAGCACCTTTTTTACTTCATCTTTGCCCTCGATCTGCAAACCGTTGTTGGAATAATCTCCGGCAAATTCCGTCAATTTCAACGTTTCATTCAAAAATTTTACCAGTTCATCGCGTGTCAACATCGCTCAATCTCCTTGAAAATATGAGTTCTTGTCTATAATATAGACATCATCCGCCGGGAAATCAAGTTGCAGCACTTGCAAAAATCAACTATGCATAGTATATTATGCAAATAGCATCACCTTGGATAAAACTGGAGGACGACAAGAATGCACAAGGTACTTATTCCGACCAAACTGGATAAATTCGCCGCTGATATGCTCACCCAAAAAGGTTATGAAGTGATCCTGGATGCTTCAAGCCCCATCGAAGAACAGGTCGCCAAAAATTCCGATGCGGAAGTGTTGATCGTCCGCAGTGAAAAAGTTACCAAAGAGATCATCGACGCTCTGCCGAAACTCAAACTCGTTGTCCGCGCCGGTGCCGGTTACAATACCATCGATATCAAATATGCCCGCAAACGCAACGTTGACGTGATGAATACCCCCGGCGCCAACAGCAACGCCGTCGCCGAAGAAGTGGTTTCTCTCATGCTCGCCGCCTACCGCCATCTGCTGCCCGCCGATGCTTCCACCAGAGCCGGTCTCTGGGAAAAAAGCAAATTCATGGGCCACGAACTTACCGGCAAAACCGTCGGTATCCTCGGTCTGGGCCACATCGGTCAGCTGGTCGTCAAACGCTTGAGCGGTTTCGATATCAAATTCCTCGGCTATGACCCGATGATCTCCCCCGCCAAAGCGGAAGAAATCGGCGTTGAGTCATGCTCCGTTGACCGCATTTTCGCCGAAGCCGACTGCATCACTTTGCACATCCCCGAAAATGAAGAGACCCGCGGCATGATCAACCGCCGCCTTTTCGAAATGATGAAACCCGGTGCCATGCTCGTCAACTGCGCCCGCGCCGGCATCATCAATGAAGATGATCTGCGCGCCGTCAAAGCCGAAAAGAAAATCATCTACTGCAATGACGTTTATCCCAAAGATGCCGCCGGTGAAAAAAGTATCGCCGATGTCGCTGACATCATGATGCCCCACCTCGGTGCCAACACCTTTGAAGCCAACTTCAACGCCGCCAAACGCGCCGCCGAGCAGACCATCGCCTATTTCGATCAGGGTATCACCAACTGCGTCGTCAATAAAGCTCTGCCCGACGGTCTGGATGCCGGTTTCCAGAAACTTGCCTATGTGCTGGCTTCTCTGACCCGTGCCTATCTGGGCGATGCCAACCCCACCCGTATCGAAACCAGTTTCTACGGCAAACTTGCCGAATACGCCAAATGGCTGCTGCCCCCCATCGTCGCCGCCATCGCCAAAGATTTTGCTGTGGAACAGGGCCCCAAAGAAGCCGAACAATTCCTCGCAGATGCCGGTGTGGAAGTCATCAACCGCATGGTCGATAACAACAAACACTACGGCGAAGCGATGACCATCGACCTCTTTGCCGGTAACGGCAACAGCATTTTCAAAGCCGGTGCCCGCGGTACCATCACCGAAAATAATCCGATGATCTCCCGCTTGGATGACTTTGATAAGCTTTATTTCAACCCGGCAGGTTTCCACCTTTTCGTCGAATATGCCGATGAACCCGGCGTTATCGGCCGCATCGCCGGTATCCTCGGTGAGAAAAATATCAACATCGTGGATATCCGCGCCCCGCAGAACCTCAAAACCGGTCGTTCTCTGAGCGTGATCACCACCAATGTCGAAGTTCCGGAAATGCTGGTCAACAAAATCAGCGAAGCGGTCAACGCCAGCAAAGCATTCAGTTTCTCTTTTGAAGGCTGATTCATTACATAAATAATTCATCCCGCCCCGGAAAACAACGGGGCGGGAATTACCTTTTTCAAAAGAAGGAGTTTCGGATCGTTGAATAACCAGCAAGGTACAACTCAAGCATCACCGGATTGCCGCAACCGGCAAACCCCGGCAACAGATACTGTCCGCAAGCACCGCGCCGGTGCGCTGGTCAGAAGCAACCTTGCGCCTCTGATGGGCAGACGCGATGCCGTGCTGGATGCCGCCGAAACGTTGATCAATGCCGCCGGAAATATTCCGGATGCCAAACGGCGCACCCTCTTTAATTACCTCAATGAACTATTTGCCGCCGCCGATATGAATACCGGCAGATTGAGCGGGATGTTCAATAATCAGGATACCATCGCCCGCGAACAGCGGCTGGCTCTGCATATCGGTATTCTGGCCAAATTATCCGCTTCGCTGGATGAATTCCGCATCCTCGAAGACCGGATGCACACCGCAGCAGCATTCTATGCCAATGATCCGGGAAACGAATTTGACGATGAATGTACCGCCAGATTCAACCGGAGATTATCCGATATCGAAAAAAATCTGCTCGATCAACTTTGTGAATATTTCGGCCGGGTGCAGGCGAGAATCGCCCGTTACCGTCAATATGCGGTCAAAAACTTCAGCAAAGAACTCCTTGAGCGTTATCAGAAATCGTACAATTCAGTGATCGAAAGGTGCGATGAGGCTTTTGTCCAATTTTCAATTCAAATACCAACCAATAACACGAGGTCTATTCCCGATGAAAAACTACCGGATTGAACTCGCTCCGCTGCCGGTGTGGCGCGACCCCCGCGGCGAAGCTCTGGTACGGCAGGCGGATGCCGTCTGCGGAATCAAACTTGATGATGTCTACACCCGCGATGTCTTTACTCTCGTCGCCGACTGCACCGATGCCGAAGCGGCAAAAATCGCTGCTCTGCTCTACAACCCGGTGCTGCAGATGTGGAGATGCGGCAACGATAAATCAGAAAATTTCACCACCGCCAAAAATTGCGACTACCTCATCCGCATCGGATTCAAACCGGGTGTGACCGATAACGTCAGCCGGACTTTCCGCACCGCCGCCGCCGATATTCTCGGCCGCAAACTGCGCGAAGATGAATACGTTTTCTCTTCCACGGAATATCTCATTTCCGGTAAGATCGCCAAAAGCGATGCCGAAACCATCGGTACTAAACTGCTCGCCAATGAGTTGATCCAGAGTTCCCTCGTCCTCGACGGCAAAGAGAGCGAAAATGTGCCGGACAACCTGCCCTACATGAATGCTTCCGACAAAGTTCAGGTCAATAAATACAACCTCGAAGTCTCCGACGAAGAACTCATCGAAATCAGCAAAAAAGGCATCCTCGCATTGAGTCTGGAAGAGATGAAATCCATCCAGAACTACTTCCGCAACGCCAAAGGCCGGGAAGAATTCGGTCTGGATGCCAACCCGACTGACGTGGAAATGGAAGTCCTCGCCCAAACCTGGAGCGAACACTGCAAACACAAAATTTTCAGCGCACAGATCGATTACGAAAACAGCGAAACCGGCGAAAAGCAGAATATCGACTCCTGCTACAAAACCTTTATCAAAGACAGCACCAAAGAGATCGCCGGTAAAGTAGACTGGCTGGTTTCCGTTTTCAAAGATAACGCCGGCGTGATCGACTTCAACGACAAATGCGATATCGCCTACAAAGTAGAAACTCACAACAGCCCCTCTGCCCTCGACCCTTACGGCGGTGCCATGACCGGTATCGTCGGCGTGAACCGCGACCCCATGGGAACCGGTCAGGGCGCAGAATTGCTCATCAACGTCTGGGGTTACTGCCTCGGTTCGCCTTTCACCGATGAAAGCAACGTACCCGAAGGTCTGCTCCACCCCCGCCGTCTGCGTGACGGTGTCCACAAAGGTGTTATCGACGGCGGCAACCAGAGCGGTATCCCCTACGGCAACGGCTGGGAATATTTTGATGACCGCTACATCGGCAAACCGCTGGTCTACTGCGGCACAGTCGGCAAACTGCCCAAAACCGTCAACGGTGTACCCGGCAGTTCCAAACGCATCGAACCGGGCGACCTGATCGTCATGGGCGGCGGCAGGATCGGTAAAGACGGTATCCACGGCGCGACCTTTTCCAGTGAAGAATTGCACAAAGATTCACCGGTTCAGGCTGTTCAGATCGGCGACCCGATCACCCAGAAAAAACTTTCCGACTTCATCATGGAAGCCCGTGACCGCGGACTTTACCGCTTCATCACCGACAACGGTGCCGGAGGTCTCTCTTCCAGTGTCGGCGAAATGGCCGATGAATGCAACGGCTGCCGGATGGATCTGGCCAAAGCCCCGCTGAAATATGCCGGTATGCAGCCGTGGGAGATCCTCGTTTCCGAAGCACAGGAACGTATGAGTTTCGCCGTGCCGCCGGAAAAAATCGACGAATTCAAAAAACTCGCCGAAGAACGCGATGTGGAAGTCTCCGTCCTCGGTGAATTTACCGACAACGGCAAGTTCCATATGCTCTACAACGGCAAAACCGTCGCTTATATCGATATCGAATTCATGCATGACGGCCTGCCCAAAATGCACCTCAAAGCCACTTGGAAAACCCCCAGTTTCCCCGAACCGGAACTGGCAAACCGCGACCTTGCCGCCGATACCGAAGCTCTGATCGGCGCACTCAATATCTGTTCTGACGAATACAAAGCCCGTCAGTACGATCACGAGGTCAAAGGTTTGAGCGTGCTGAAACCTTTCGGCGGCAAAGGCCGCGATGTGGCCGCCGATGCCACTGTCACCATGGTCGAACCTTTGAGCAAAGACGGCGTCATCCTCGCATCAGCGATCCTGCCGCGTTACAGCGATATCGACACCTACCACATGGCGGCAAGCTGTATCGATCTGGCGGTGCGCCGGGTCATCGCCGTCGGCGGTGATCTCAAGATGATCGCCGGTCTGGATAACTTCTGCTGGCCCGACCCGGTCAAGAGCGAAAAAACTCCCGATGGCGAATACAAACTCGCCCAGCTCGTCCGTGCCAATCAGGCGATCTACGATTACACCAGAAAGTATCTTGTTCCCTGTATTTCCGGTAAGGACTCCATGAAAAACGATTCCACCAGAGGCGGCAGAAAGATCTCCATCCCCCCGTCACTGCTTTTCAGCGTGATCTCCCGGCTGGATGATGTTTCCCGTGCCGTTTCCTTTGACACCAAACAGGCCGGTGATACCGTCTATGTTATCGGTATGACCAAACCGGAACTCGGCGGTTCGGAGTATTTCAATATGCTCGGCTTTACCGGCAACAATGTGCCGAAAGTCGATGCCGATTACTCCATTGATATCTGCAACCGGGTGAGCAAAGCCACCAAAGCGGAATTGGTCAATTCTCTGATCACCCCTGCCCTCGGCGGTATCGGTATCGCGCTGGTGAAAAGTGCCATGGCCGGCCGGCTGGGTATGGATATCGATCTGGATAAGATCCCCTGTGAAAACTGTTCGGCTCTGGAGGCGTGGTTCTCCGAATCCAACAGTCGTTTTATCGCCACGGTTCCGGAGAAAAACCGGGCAGCATTTGAAGCAATTTTCGATGGCGTCCCCTGCGCCGCCATCGGTACGGTCACAGCCGATAAGTATCTCAAGGTAACCGAAAGAGGAGCCGGTTGCAAACTTGAGTTGGATACGCTGTTGAGCAACTATAAGAAAACGCTCGATCGCGTATAACCGGAAATAACCGATTCCCCATTCAGAGGAGGATGGGGGGATTTCCGGCAAACCACAGAAGCAGCAACCGGAATCGGAGAAAAAGCAGATTGCAGTTATTTCAACTGAAAATCCGACTTTTCAGAATGGTTCCGGTTGGCTTCTGACAGACAGAGGAGAGTGACGATGGCACAAGAGGAGAATCGTCGCAACCTTGAAGCGGAGGCCCTGATCCGGGATAACATGAGGCTGGTCTTGAAGATCGCCAATGATTTCCTCGGCCGGGGACTGCCATGGGATGACCTCGTTTCCGAAGGAAACCGGGGTCTGGTTATTGCCGCCCACCGCTTCAACCCGGATTTGGGAGCAAAATTCAGCACTTACAGCGCGTGGTGGATCAAACAGGCGATCCGTCAGGCTTTAGCTGAACAAACCCAAACGATCCGTGTTCCGGTCGGAACACAACTCAATTCGCGCCGGATAAAACGTTCCGTGCGCAAACTGACTCTCGAATTGCAACGGGAGCCGACCAATGAAGAAGTAGCCGCCGATGCGCAAGTATCAATGGCCACTGTGGAAAGATTGCGCAACACCCGTCAGGTGGATATGCAGTCGCTCAATGAATTGGTCGGCAATGAAGAATCTGACGGCGTGGAACTGTTGGATTTTTTTGCCGACGAAGGCACCGATCCCCCCGATCAAAGCCTGATCCAACTGGAGGATATTGAACAGTTGCTCCAGTTGCTTGATGGTCTGCCGCCCAAAGAAAAACAGGTTTTAAAACTGCGTTTCGGCATGGATGGCTCCCCTTTGATGACTTTGGAAGATGTCGGCAAAATGCTCCAATGTACCAGTGAAAGAGTGCGGCAGATCCAGAATCAGGCCCTGAAGCGTTTGCATAAACAAATGCTGGAAAACGCCTGAAATGCGATAGCAATCACCAAGCTGTTGCAAAATCGTTTTTGCGAAAGAAGATGCCTTTTGGAAAAAAGGTTATCTTCTTTCGTCCCCCATCTTCCAAAAACTTTTACCGCAGTTCCAAAATCAATGCATGAATGGCGGGATCCGGTTGGCGACATCACGCAAAACAACCGTCAACTCGTTATTCACCGCATTTACCCCCGGCAGTTTGCTGACGATCTCTTCAGCATGGCGGCTGGCCGCCGCACTCGGCACAGTACCACGCAAGGTGACTGTGCCGCTCTCATCGCAGACAACTTCTGGAAAATGCAACTGCAACTCCTTTACCGCAAACAACGTATGCTTGATGATCTGTGACTGGAGAACCAACTGCAATTCCGCCTTGCGGGTATCACTGTGCGTGGAGGGCAGCAACGGATAGAGCAATTCGGCAAGTTCTTCCATGGAAATTGTTTCCATATTGATCACCAAATCATAATTTTGCGGATCACGCCAGCTTTTTCCGTAATAATAATCACAGAATTTCTCTCTGGCAGAGTCGCTCTGACGAACCATCTTTGCCGCTTCATGATCGGAAATACTGTACTCTTTTGCCACCTGACCGATACGGAAATCTTCCGGAGCGATCAACCGCACCCGCAAGCACTCGACCATGCCGGAGAGCAGAAAATTTCCTCCTCTGCCGATCACGGCGATATCATCCTGCAAAAGTTCCTGTAAAATCGCCGTCCGCAATGTTTCCCAGTAATACTCCGCAGAATTGGTCATACTGCTGACGATTCCCGGTTTACACTCATCAAATTTGGCAAGAAAATCACGCTCGATCCCCAATTCGGCAAAGCGTTTTTCCAAAGTGGCTTTGCTGACACAGTGCAGTTTCAATGTGTTGCACAAAGTCAATTCTTCGCCGCGGACAATCGCGCCCAACTCTCTGGCAATCGTTAAAACAGCCATAGACACCTCCTCTGATAAGCGGGCAACCGCCGGTGCGATCACCCATCCCTTGAGATTCATGCTCCATTACACCCTTTTAGAGGATGATCCGTATGCAGTGGAAATATACTATATTTTTACTGAAATTGCAAGAGTCTGCCTGAAAAAAATTTGTTTTTTCTCTCCGGGGGATGTATTTTAAGAGTGTTACTATTCAAGTCAAGTAATGTTGAGGTTTACTATGAAACTTTGTGCCATACAAATTCCTTATGCCCACTCGACAGCCGATGCGGCTGATTCGGTAAATTTTCTTATCCGGGAACTCAATGCATGTGATGATTCCTGTGACCTTATCCTCACTCCGGAATACTCCAATTTACCGGCGGCTTTCCCGCTTGAAGAAGGCAGAGAATTCGTCCGGCTCCACACACCGTCTCTGATCGATGCCGCCATTGCCGCCGCCAGACGGTGCAATGCCGTGGTCGCGGTGAATTATCTCTGTGAGATTGCCCCCGGCTGTTTCCGCAATACCACCAGAGTTTTTGACCGGCAGGGCAATATCGCCGGGGACTTCTACAAACAACATCTGCCCAATTCTGAAAAACGCGGCGTTCAGCCGGATTACGAATATACCAAAACCTTTGCGCCGCCCACGATCGTGGAAGTTGACGGCATCCGCCTCGGTTTCCTCATCTGTTACGATACCTACTTCACAGAATACATCGCCCATCTGGGCTACTGCAAACCGGACTTGATCCTCGTTTCCAGTTTCCAGCGCGGCGAAAGACAGGATATTCTGGAAATGCTTAATACCTCTCTGGCTTTCAACTGCAACGCCTTTGTGCTGCGCGCCTCGGTTTCCATGGGAGCAGATGCCGACGTCGGCGGTATGAGCATGGTGGTCGATCCGGAAGGCCGTATCCTCACCAAATACGGCAATAAAACCGGCCGCATGATACAGGAAGTGGGCGACATCCACTACAAATATATGCGTACCAACAGTTTTGGCGGCGCAAAAATTTCCAATTACCAATTTGTCACCCAGGGTCGTACCACCTGGAGTTACCGGCCGACCGGCAGTATGACCGTGTTAGCGGAAAAAGAGATGCCCTACCCCCGCATCTGCGCTCACCGGGGTTGGCCGTATGCCATGCCGGAAAATACCCTGCCCTCATTCGGTGCAGCGATCGCTCTGGGCGCACAGGAGATCGAAATGGATATCCGGTTTACCGCCGATGGTATTCCGGTGGTCAGCCATGACCCGGTGCTGGAAAGAGTTTCCGACGGCTGCGGTCTGGTGGAAAATCACACGCTGGAACAGTTGCGTGCTTTGGATTTCGGTATAAAACACGGCTCTCAATTTGCCGGAGTGAAAATCGCAACTTTTGAAGAAGTCCTCGCCAAATTTGCCCGCCATGCCATCATCAATCTGCACTTGAAATCGGTCGATGAAAATGGCACTTATCCGGAAGAGCAGATGCAGAAAATCGTCGATCTGCTGACCAGATATGACCAACTGGAACACGTCTACTTCATGGGTTCTGCCGATGTGATGGCCTGCGCCTTGAAAATCGCTCCGCAAATTCCCCGCTGTATGGCCTGTTTCCCCGAACCGGGAAAAATATTGGAACGCGCAGTAAAATATCAGTGCAGCAAAGTCCAGTTTTTCGCCACAGAATTGAAAGACGGGCAAATCGAAAAAGCACACCAAATGGGATTGAAATGCAACCTCTTTTTCTCCGATGATCCGATCGCCGCCGGAAAATATTTCGCCGCCGGCATCGATACCATTTTAACCAATGATTGTCTGCATATTTTACCTCTGATCAAATAAATCTGTTTAAGGAACAACTGTTATGATTTTAGCGTCACTTTTTCAGGATGGTGCAATTCTGCAACGTGATATGGATATCCCCGTCTGGGGCAAAACCGACCCGGAAACACTGGTCAAAGTCACCCTCGACGGTGAAACTTCCATGACCAGAAGTTCCGCCGACGGCAAGTTCATCGCCTACTTGCACTCCCACGCCGCCGGAGGCCCTTATGAATTGACCGTTTCCGCTCCGGCAACCGGTAAATCCATCACCTTGAAAGATATCCTTGTCGGCGAAGTCTGGCTGGCTTCCGGACAATCCAACATGGAGTATCTGCTCGGTTCCGACTGGAGGATCGCCGATGAGAACGGCGACTTGCCGGAAGGTGAAGTTTTAGGCAGAATTCAGGAACAGCAATTCAACGACATGGTCATCGATCCCGACAACTTCCGCTTTTTTACCGTGGAAAAGAAAGCCTCTTGCGCCATGGAGGAGCATTGCCACGGTTCATGGCGAAAGATGAATACCGTAAATTCCGCAGATGCTTCTGCCGTCGCCGCATGGTTCGCTCTGGGGTTGCAAATGCACCTCGATATCCCCGTCGGCATCATCGTATCAGCGTGGGGCGGCACGATCGCTGAAGCGTGGATGAGTTATGAAGCTCTGGCTTCCGGCAAAGAAACTGCCATGCTCGCCAAAATGATCCGCCGCAACCACTGGGTCAATAATATCTGGGAAATCGGTTCCGGCGTTGCCAGCGGGGCAATTTACGAGAAAAATCCGGCGGTCAAACCGGATCCCGGCAATACCGGTTTTGATTCGGGATATGCCGGAATCGATTTTGATGATTCATCATGGCAAACCATGAAAATCCCCGGCAGTTGGATCAATCAACACATCGCCGGAAACGGGGCCGTCTGGGTTCGCAAAAGTGTCGATATCCCGGAATCATGGGCCGGTAAAAATATTTCGCTTACCGGCGGCGCAGTCGATAAGCATGATATAACCTACTTCAACGGTCAGGAGATCGGCCGTACCGGAGAAAAATTTGATGTGACCGTTTACAATAAAAAACGGGTTTACGATATCGATCCGGCGCTGGTCACAGCCGGAAAAGCCGTCATCACCATCCGTGCCTTTTCCTTCGCCCACGATGGAGCGATCACCGGCAAATGGCGGTTGGTCAACAACGATACCACTGAATTCATCGAATTGAATGGGCCGTGGCAGGCCAAAGCGGAATACGATTGGGGCATTGTAGAAATGGGCTTTCCCGAAACCATTTTCGGACCGAATAATCCCAATACCCCCGCCATTCTCTTTGACAGCATGATCCGCCCGCTGCTGCCTTATGCATTGCGCGGTACGATCTGGTATCAGGGCGAATCCAATGCCAAATCACTGAAAAAATCCCGTGAATACCAAAATATCCTGCAAAACATGATCGATGACTGGCGGCGCAATTTCCGCAATCCGCAAATGCCTTTCATCATGGTTCAGTTGGCCGGTTACGGCAACAAAGAAAATTTCTTCACCGACTCGCTCTGGGGGCAGTTGCGGGAATCCCAGCGGGCGATATGTCAAAATGATCCATTTACGTTCATGGCTTCTGCCATAGATATCGGCGAAGAAACCGACATCCACCCGCAAAACAAATTCGATGTCGGCAAACGTCTGGCAATGTGCGCACTGCACCACGTTTACAACTGCAATGAAGCGATACCTTCCGGCCCGGAAATCGAAAAATATGAATTTTCCGGCAACACCGTGACCATATCGTTCAAATATGCCGAAGGTCTGAAAGTCGTTTCCGATGAAAAAGCCTTTTTTCTGGCCGGAAAAGATGGGGTGTTTCAGGCGGCAGGTTTGGTGGAAGTTAAAGATGAAACCGTCATACTCTCCTCGGAAAACATTGCCGAAGTAACATCGGTGAAATATGCGTGGGCCGACTTCCCGACGCCGGTGCTTTTCAACGGAGTCGATTTCCCGGCTTCTTCATTTCACATTACCAAATAGAAACAGAGAAAAGTTATGAAAATCGTTATCGCACCGGATTCATACAAAGGAGCATTGCGGGCCGAAGCAGTGGCACAAACCATAGCCCAGGCATGGCGTGCCATCAAGCCGGCAGATGAAATAATAACCCTCCCCCTTTCCGATGGCGGTGAAGGTATGGCCGGAGCATTGGCCGCCGCAAGAAACGGCTCTTTTGTCACCATTGACGCTACCGACGCCCTGAATAGACCGGTCAAAGCCAGTGCGGTGATGATCGGCAACACCGCCATTCTGGAAAGTGCCGAAGCCAACGGGATCGAAAAACTGACCCGGCAGGAACTTGACCCGCTGGCGGCAACCACTTTCGGTGTGGGAACCATGATCGATCATCTCTTATCCGCCGACTGCACCGATCTGATCATCGGCATCGGCGGCAGTGCCACCGTTGACGGCGGCGCCGGTATGCTTCAGGCTCTCGGTGCAAAATTCATCGACCGCTATGGGAAAATCCTCCCTGCTGGCATCGGCGGCGGCGCATTGCGCCATATCGCTCAAGTCGATCTCGGCAATTTGAATGAAAAATTATCCCGGTGCAAAATCCGGGTCGCCTGCGATGTGACCAATCCGCTGACCGGCCCGCTGGGGTCGGCGGCAGTTTTCGGCCCGCAAAAAGGCGCAACCAAAGAAATGGTTGCTTCTCTGGATGAAAATCTCGCCCACTGGGCAACCCTTTTTCACGATGACGGCACTCACCCCGGCGACGGTGCCGCCGGAGGTCTGGGCTTTGCCCTGCGTAAAATTCTCGGTGCAAATCTGGTTTCCGGCGCAGAACTGGTGTTGGAATACAGCAATTTCGATGCCGCAGTTGCCGATGCCGATCTGGTCATCACCGGTGAAGGATGCAGTGACGAACAAACCGCTTACGGCAAACTCTGCTCCGTCGTGGCCGCCCATGCCGCCAAATACGGGGTGCCAACCATTCTGGTTTCCGGCGCATTGAAAGGCGATTGCACCGCACTGGAAAAACTTTTCCACGGCTGTTTCAGCATCTCCCGCGGCCCGGCGACCCTCGATGAAGCCATCGCCAAAACCGGAGAAAATCTCCGGCACATGGGAACCAATCTGGCAAGATTGTTTTCAATTTAAAATAAAAATCCCGGCTGGCCGCTTTTCTGCACGCCTGCCGGGATATTCTTTATGCTTTTCAACCGGCAATGCCGAGAAAACCGCGCACCCCGTCAAAAATGATCTGTGCCGCCAGTGCCACGATATACATACCAGTAAGTTTGCTCAAAATACGCACACCTTTATCCTTGAGCAGATTGTTGATCTTTTCAGAACAATAGAGCATCACCGTAACCCCCGCTCCGGCGACAAAGATCGCACACAATTCAACGATCAGCATGAACCAGCGGGATGTGCCGAGTTCCACCGCCCGTGATGCCGCCGAAGCACCCATGACCAGCAATGTACCGATCGTGCCGGGACCGACCGTCGTGGGAATGGCCAGCGGCACCACCGAGGGATCACCCTCCTCGGCGATCTGACGGTTCTTGGGCAGCGAACTGCGCACCATATCAATACCATTGAGCATCAGCACCAATCCCGCTCCGATCTGGAACGCATTAAGCGAAATACCCAGACAATCAAAAATCACTTTACCGAAAAGATAGAGGATCAGTGATGCACAAATCACCGCAAAACCGGTTCTCAATGCCAATTTGCGCCGGGGAGATAAATCCATGCCGTCACAGGTGGCAACAAATACTGACAAGACAAAAAACGGGGTCAACAGCAAAAACAAACGGACTACCAGACCGGTTATATAGGCGACAGACATGATCCTCTCCAATTTCTGTTTTTATATTCATTCATGCACTCTGTAAAATATAGCATGGAATACGTTTTTTTCAACCTGAAAAAAAGATTGACACCCGGATTTCCGGGTGTCATGAACATCAGAAAAATGTACCTTATTTATTGCGCAATTCCGTGCGGCGGATCTTGCCGCTGGTCGTCTTGGGCAGACTATCCACGAACTCGATCAGCCGCGGATATTTGTAAGGCGCAGTATGCGCTTTGACATAATCCTGGATCTCTTTTTTCAACTCATCCGACGCAGTAGTGTCTTTGGTCAGCATGATCCACGCTTTGATGACCTGACCACGCACCGGATCCGGCGCACCGGTCACGGCACATTCCAACACATACGGCAACTCCATAATGACACTTTCCACCTCAAACGGCCCGATACGGTAACCGGAAGTTTTGATCACATCATCGCTCCGGCCGACATACCAGTAACAGCCATTCTCATCGCACCATGCCACGTCGCCGGTATGGTAATAACCATCATGCCACGCTTCGGCGGTGCGTTCCGGATCACGGTTGTAACCGCAGAAAAGTCCGGGAATTTCACCGACCTTATCCGCTTTGATACAAATTTCACCGGTCTCTCCGGCCGCCACCGGATTGCAATCAGCATCCAGCAGCACGATCGGATACTGCGGACTGGGACGCCCCATCGAACCCGGCTGCGGCACCGTGCCGACCAGATTGCCCAGCGACATGGTCGTTTCCGTCTGGCCGAATGCTTCCATGATCTTCAAACCGGTAACATTATAGAATTGATGGAACACTTCCGGATTGAGTGCCTCACCGGCAGTCGCCGCATATTTGAGCGTGGAAAAGTCGTACTTGCTCAAATCCTCTTTGATGAAAAAGCGGTACATCGTCGGCGGCGCACAGAAAGTGGAAATGTTGTGCTTTTTGAACATCGGTAAAATCTCGTCCGCATGGAACCGGTCAAAGTCAAAGACGAAAACCGATGCTTCACAGAGCCACTGACCGTAATGTTTGCCCCAGGCAGATTTGCCCCAGCCGGTGTCACTGATGGTAAAATGCAATTCGCCGGGTTGGACATTGAGCCACCATCTCGCCGTAAGAATATGCCCCAGCGGATACGCATGATCATGCAATACCATCTTGGGATAACCGGAAGTGCCGCTGGAAAAGAACATCAGCATCGGATCGCCGACCTTGTGATCCGCCGGACGGGGAAATACCTTGCTGAAACGCTCCAGAGATGCATCCAGATCGTGCCAGCCATCGACACTGCCATTCACCGAAACTTTCAATTCCACGGTCGGAGACTTTTTGCACGCTTCATTGACGGAATCGACCACCGCCTGTTCCGAAGTGGTCACGACCATACGGACATCGGCACTATTCAACCGGTATTCGATATCCTTGGCCAGCAACTGATTCGGCGCAGGGATCGCCACCGCACCGACACGGTGCAGAGCATTGATCACATACCAATACTGGTAATGGCGTTTCAAAATCAGCAACACCTTGTCGCCTTTTTTGATGCCCAGTGAGGTAAAGTAGTTGGCCGTCTGCTGGGACAATTCAGAGATATCTTTATAGGTGAAATCCCTTACCACACTCTGATCGGCGGAAACATAGCGCATCGCCCGGCCCGCCGGATGTTTTACGGCCAATTCATCAAGCACATCGTAAGCAAAGTTGAAATTTTCCGGAATGTTGAACTTCACCGCCGTAAGCAAACCGTTTTCATCGATCGTCTCATCCATGAAACGGTGATAGATCAGATCACTCTTATCCGCCGGAGCATCCACGATCTCCCGGTGGACTTTTTCCGGCAATGTAGCATCGCTGGATTTCATCACCACCGCCAGAAATGTACACTCCTGACCGCCGACCGCCACCATTCCGTGCGGATGACGGCTGTCGTAGTAAACGCTGTCTCCGGCTTCAAGGATCTCCACTTTGTCTTCCAGTTGAACTTTCAACTTGCCGCTCAAAACATAATCAAATTCCTGACCGGCATGAGTGGAAAGATGCACCGGAGCATCATCGCTGATAAATGGCGCACGCACCACAAACGGTTCCGCCATGCGGTTTTTCATCGATGCCGCCTGATGGAAATACTCGAAATTGGGACTGCGCTCAACTCTTTTTCCGGAAACTTTGCGGGTCAGAGTGTAGAAACTCAAACGGGGCGATTCGCCGGTTATAAGCGCATTGATATCCATGCCGAAACGTTCAGCCGTTTTAAGCAGAAACGAAAATGATGAATCCGCTTCACCGTTTTCATGCAAAAGATAGTCAGACTCAGTAATGTTGTGCAGAATCGCCATCTCACGGGTGCTGATACCGAGCGCTTTGCGCGCTTCGCTAATTCGCTTGCCAGTAAGTTTGAGCTGTTCTGTCACATCCTTGCCGCCAAATACGTTGGACGGCACATTCTCCTGTTTGTCTGCCATTTTTTTATCCTTTTATTTTTAACGATCAGTAACCATTACTGATTGTCTTCCATCTTTTTGTAATAGAGGTATTTTTTCTCCGCTTCCTCTGCACCGCGGGCAAAGAACTTTTCCGCATTATCCGGGAATGTACGCTTCAATGCCGCATAACGGGTCTCGCCCGCCAGAAATTCAGCATAAGACGTTACCGGAGCTTTGGAATCGAGCGTAAAGGGCTTCTCTTTCGCCGGATTGTAGCGGTAAAGCATCCAGTAACCGGCTTCCACCGCCCGTTTCATCTCATCCTGCGCACAACCCATGCCGCATTTCAGACCGTGAGAAAGACACGGTGTATAGGCCACGATCACCGACGGCCCGTCAAATTCTTCGGCTTCACGGATCGCCTTGATCAACTGATTCGGATCGGCCCCCATTGCCACTTGCGCCACATAAACATTGCCGTAAGTCATGAAGATCGCTCCCAAATCCTTTTTGGGACTGGCCTTACCGGAACTGGCAAACTGCGCCACCGCTCCGACCGGAGTCGCCTTGGATGACTGTCCGCCGGTGTTGCTGTAAACTTCAGTGTCAACAACCAGTACATTGATATTTTCACCGCTGGCCACTACATGATCAAGACCGCCGAAACCGATATCATACGCCCAGCCGTCTCCGCCGAACATCCAGAAGGTCTTTTTCGCCAGCATATCTTTGTGCTTCAAAATCTCCTGCGCCAAAGCATTATCCATGCCCTCAAGCACCGCACAAAGTTTATCTGCAGCCGCTCTGGAGCCGGAAATATCATCAAAGGATGCGATGAATTCCTCTCCGGCACGGCGGACATCTTCCGGAATATCCATCGTCAGCAATTCCGCCACACGCATTTTGGCTTTGGCCCGCTGCTGTTTGACCGAAAGGGCCATGCCCAGAGAAAATTCAGCATTGTTTTCAAAAAGCGAGTTGCTCCACGCCGGCCCCCTGCCCGCCTTGTTGGTCGTATACGGGATCCCCGGCATCGGTGAACCCCACGCCTGCGAGCATCCCGTGGCATTGGCCCAGTAAACGTGATCGCCGAAAAGCTGCGTGAGCAATTTGGCATAAGGCGTTTCACCGCAACCGGCACACGCCGCAGAAAATTCCAGCAACGGCTGGCGGAATTGACTGCCTTTGATCGTCCACACATCGAAAAGATCACCTTTATCGCTCAAGTTTTGAGCGTAATCCCACAACTCCATCCGGTTGCCGACTTCACGGTACGGTTTCATCGTCAATGCTTTATCTTTTGCCAGACAGGCATTGACACACGCTCCGCAACCGGTACAGTCAGCAAAACTGGTCTGCAAGGTGAAATATATTCCGGCTTTGCCGCGCACTTCCAGCGTGTCAAAGCCAGCCGGTTTGCCACTGTTTTCCGCTTCATTGAGCAGATACGGACGGATCACCGCATGGGGACAAACCAGCGAACAGCGGTTGCACTGGATACATTTGGCGGCATCCCAAACCGGCACATTGACGGCAATGCCCCGCTTTTCATAAGCGGTCAACCCCAT
Organism: Lentisphaerota bacterium; assembly: GCA_015061625.1. GTDB lineage: Bacteria > Verrucomicrobiota > Lentisphaeria > Victivallales > Victivallaceae > UBA1784. The sequence continues at coordinate 42,993 of SUWG01000018.1, forward strand.
GTCGATCACGCCATCTTCATAACCTTTGAAAGCACTCACCGGCAGATCGTCACCTTTCTGACGGTTGATGGGATCGGCAATATTTTTCACCACTGCCGGACGATCCGCAACCACTGCGGCATCACCGTCAACCGCATTCTTCCACGCTTCCGGGATCTCCACTTTGACAAACGCTGTCGCTCCGGCATCGATCGCCGCCCAGTTGCGGGCAACCACTTCGTCACCTTTGGCAAAATAGGTGCGTTTGGCAAGGTCTTTCATATAGGAATCCGCCTCGTCACCGGGAATGATATTCACCAGATGGAAAAATGCGGACTGCAATACCAGATTGTAGTGATTGCCCAACCCCAGTTTGGCGGCAATGGAAACGGCATCTATCGTATAAAGATTGACCGACTTTTCCGCCAGAACCCGTTTGGCGGCTGCGGGGATGAGCTGCTCCAATCCGGCGGCATCCAGCGAGGTATTCAACAGCAATGTGCCGCCGTTTTTCAATTCACCGGCCACATCATACTGACGGATATAAGTTTCGTTGTGGCAACCGATAAAATCCGCCGACTTCACATAATACGATGAACGGATCGGTGCATCTCCGAAACGCAAATGCGATTTGGTCACTCCGAAAGATTTTTTGGCATCATATTCAAAATAAGCCTGGGCAAATTTGGGCGTATGCGCATTGATGATCTCCACCGTGCTTTTATTGGCTCCGACCGTACCGTCTGAACCCAATCCCCAGAATTTACAACACACCTGATGCTCATCATCCGGATAAAGATCACCCTTGGATGGCAGGGATAAATGGGTCACATCATCCTCGATGCCGATGGTGAAATTGCCAAATGGTTCAGCAGAGGACAAATGACGGTAAACAGCGGCAATCTGCGCCGGATCAACATCTTTGCTCGACAATCCGTAACGGCCGCCGATGACCTTGATTTTGCGCCCGGAATTGGCGATCACAGTGCAGACATCCTGATAAAGCGGCTCACCGGCACTGCCCATTTCCTTACACCGGTCAAGCACGGCGATACTGCGGATGCTTTCCGGCAACGCCGCCAGAAAATGTTCCGCAGAAAACGGCCGGAACAAACGAACTTGCAGAAAACCGCACTTATCCCCCTGACTGTTGAGATGATCGACCGTCTCTTTAACCGCCCCGGAAACTGATCCCATGGCGATTATCACCTTTTCTGCATCCGGCGCACCATAATAATCAAACAGATGGTAACTGCGCCCGGTCAGAGCGGAAATTTTATCCATATATTTCTGAACGATCTCCGGCAATTCGCTGTAAAAGCGGTTGTTCGCCTCCCGCACCTGAAAGAATATATCGCCATTCTGCACAGTCGCCCGCAACCGGGGGTGTTCCGGATTAAGTGCCTGCGCCCGGAAGGCATCGACCGCATCAAAATCCAGCATTTTGGCGTAATCTTCATAGTCGATCAATTCAACTTTGCTCATCTCATGCGAAGTGCGGAAACCGTCAAAAAAGTGCAGAAACGGAATACGGCCTTTTACCGCCGCCAGATGCGCCACCGGAGCCAGATCGATGATCTCCTGCGAATTGGCAGTGGAAAGCATGGCAAATCCGGTCTGACGGCAATTCATCACGTCAGAGTGATCGCCGAAAATGGATAATGCGTGCGTACCGACCGTGCGGGAAGCAACGTGCAGCACTCCCGGCAATCTTTCACCGGCAATACGATGCATCACCGGGATCATCAGCAGCAATCCCTGCGATGAGGTGAATGTCGTGGAAAGCGCACCGGTTTCCAGCGAACCGTGGATCGCTCCTGCCGCTCCGGCTTCAGATTCCATTTCCACCAGAGTAACCGTCTGACCAAAAATATTTTTCCGCCCTTTGGCCGACCAGGCATCGGTCTTGCCCGCCATCGGACTGGATGGGGTGATCGGGTAGATCGCCGCCACTTCGGTAAAGGCATACGCCGCATAGGCGCACGCCTCGTTGCCATCCATGGTAACAAATTTTTTCTCTTTATCCATAATAAAAAATCATCCTTATCAGTCAGCTACGATGCCATCGACTTTAGCGATATTCAACCTTTTGGCGGCATCTTCACGCATTTTGTATTTGAGGATCTTACCGGCGGCATTCTGCGGGAATGCTTCCACAAAATCCACATAACGCGGCACTTTGTGTTTTGCCATATTCTGACGCACATAATCCTGCAACTCGGCGGCGGTCATCGTTTCACCGGGTTTCAAAATCACAGCGGCCAAAATCTCCTCGCCCAACTGCTTGTCGGGAATGCCGATCACCTGCACATCTTCCACTTTGCTGTGCGTATAGATAAATTCCTCGATCTCTTTGGGATAAATATTTTCACCGCCGCGGATGATCATATCCTTGAGCCGCCCGGTGATCTTATAGTTGCCTTCCGGAGTGCGCAACGCCAGATCCCCGGTATGCAGCCAGCCGTCGGCATCGATCGCCGCCGCCGTTTCACGGGGCATCTTGTAATAACCTTTCATCACATGATAACCGCGGGTGACAAATTCACCGATCTCATTATCCGGCAGATCACGGCCGGTTTCCGGATCGATAATGCGGTTTTCGATCTCCGGCAGATCGCGGCCGACCGTGGCGACCCGGTCTTCTATCGGGTCACTGGTCGTGGACATGGTACAGCCAGGTGATGCTTCTGTCTGACCGTAAACAATGGTGATCTCGGTCATGTGCATCTTGTCAATAACGTCCTGCATCACGGAAATCGGACAGGGTGAACCCGCCATGATCCCGGTACGCATACAGGAGAAATCCGTTTTGGGGAAGTCCGGATGCCCCAACAGGGCAATGAACATCGTCGGCACCCCGTGGAAACAGGTGATCTTTTCCTGATTGATACACGCCAGAGCCGGTTTCGCTGAAAAATAGGGCAGCGGCAGCAATGTCGCGCCGTGGGTCATGCTCGCCGTCATCGCCAGCACCATACCGAAACAATGAAACATCGGTACTTCGATCATCATCCGGTCGGCAGTGGAAAGATCCATCCGGTCACCGATGCACTTGCCGTTGTTGACCACGCCGTAGTGAGTCAGCATCACCCCTTTGGGGAATCCGGTCGTGCCGGAAGTATACTGCATATTGCAAACATCATGGATATCCACCGCATCGGCGCGCCGGTGCAATTCTTCCACCGGCACACTCTTGGCCCGCAACAGGGCATCTTCCCAGGTGATCGCACCTTTCTGCCGGTAGCCGACCGTGATCACGTTGCGCAAAAACGGCAGACGGCTGGCATGGAGCGGAGAACCAGAAACCGTCTTTTCCAATTCCGGACACAACTGGGCGATGATCCCGGCGTAGTCTGAATCCCGCCATCCCTTTTCCAGAATCAGCGTATGGGTATCCGACTGTTTGAGCAGATATTCCGCTTCGGCGATCTTGTAAGCCGTGTTGACCGTCACCAGCACCGCTCCGATCTTGGTCGTCGCCCAGAAAGCGATGTACCACTGGGGCAAGTTGGTCATCCACACCGCCACATGACTGCCGGGTTTGACCCCCATGGCGATCAGAGCGCGGGCGAATTGATCCACATCATCCCGGAACTCCGAATAGGTGCGGGTATAATCCAGCGTGGTATATTTGAATGCCAGATGATCCGGGAACTCCCTGACCATCGTATCCAGCACCTGCGAAAAGGTCTTTTCGATCAGAGTTTCCTTTTTCCAGACATATTTGCCGGTGCGGGCGTTGTTGTCGTAAAGCACAGAACGCATTCTCGCCAGTTCATAACGGCTCATGTAACTTATAAAGTGCGGAAAGATGATATCGATATCACTGACTTCATCCCAGGCCGGATCCCATTCGATCGAAATGAATCCATCGTAATTGACCGATTTCAAAGCATTCATGATCGCTTCGATCGGCAGAGAACCTTCACCGACCAGCGTCGGCTTATCGGCACTTTCCGAATCTTTCATGTGGACATGGCGGACATACGCACCCAGATTGCGGATGGTCTCTTCCGGGGCTTCTCCATGCATACGGAATGGATAATGTAGATCCCACAATGCCGCCAGATTGTCACTGATGAAAGATTCAAACAACGCCCGCAACTTTGCCGTATCGGCAAAGGGACCGACCGTTTCCATCAGCAAGGTGACTTTGGCTTTTTCCGCCAGCGGCAGAGCCGCATTCAGGAATTTTTCCACCGCGGCAGAAACATCTTCATTACTGCACACCGTTTTGATGCGGATATTGGGCGAATGGAGCCGTTTGGCGGCATCCAGCACCAGTGCAAGTTCACTCAAAGCGGCTTCACCATCAAGTGCGATATCGGCAACCAGGTCGATACAGGAGACCGCCAGACGTTTTTCCATCAGACGGCGGTAAAGCGCAGTGATCTTCCCCGGTTCAGCAATATCAAAGACCGCATGGACATCGTGGATCTCAATACCCTGAAAACGGTATTCATCCGCGATGTCGATGAATTGGTCAAAACTGTAATCATTCCAGCGATTAGTAGAAAAGGAGAGTTTCATGATCAGTTGTTCTCCTCATAACAGATTTTATTGAGCGCATCCACATAGGCCCGGATACCGGCACCGATAACGTCGGTGGAAATACCCTTGCCGGAATACAATTTGCCGTTGGAACGCAGCCGGACTATGCCGGAACCGACCGCCTCACGCCCCTCGGTAACAGCGGTGATCTGGAAGTCATCAAGCTCAAAGTGGCGGCCGAGGATATTTTCGATCGACAGAAATGCCGCATCGATCGGCCCGTCGCCCATGCTGAAGCCCTGAACTTCCTCACCGTTTTTCAGCAGCACCACATGAGCCATGGAGGTAATGACATTGCCGCTGTTGATCACAAAACTTTTCAATGTATAGGTCGGCGGCACCTGCATTGCCACGGTGGCCACGATGGCATCAAGGTCTTTGGCACCGAGTTCTTTTTTCTGAACGATACGCTGAAATTCGTTGTAAACATTGGCGAGATCTTCCGCAGAAAGTTCATAGCCGAGTTTTTTCACCGCTTCACCGATAGCCGCCATGTCATCACTGCCGGATAACTTCCAATCGCCCTGATGGGATTCCGGCAGTTTCTTTTCAGCGGCAATGAGAACTTTGCCGTTGATGATGTTGGCGATATTGCCGATGATCGATGAACACGCAGTGCGGTTGAGCGCAGAAGAAATACCCAGCGCATCGCCCTTGACTTTCAAAACATCCGCCAGAGCCTGCAATTCCAAACGGCCGGGGATGCCGATGGCGGTTTTGATCTGACTGGCACCGGCCCGGATACAGGTGATCGCACACGCCGGAGCCAGATGCAATTCATCGGCACACTCGACCGACAGCACCAATTCATCCAATTCCGGCACATCCTTACGCAAGCCGGAAATAAATTCAAACATCTCGCCGGGCAGCATCACCCCCGCCGAATCACAAATCGTGATGATCTGCGCTCCGGCAGTGATCGCCGTTTTGACCGCAGAAATCAGAAAATCCCTTTCCGCTCTGGTTGCATCGGCAAAAGAAACTTCCGTTTCAACGCCGGTTGCCCGCACTTTGGCGGTAACTGCCGCAATCTTTTCCAGCACGGCATCCGGCTTCTTATGGCAGTGATATTCCATTTGCACCGCGGAAACCGGTGCAATGATATTCAAACGGGGTTTGGCCGCCTTGCCGATCGCTTTGCAGCTCAATTCAACCAGGGCATCATCCAGCGGCACGGCGCAACTGATGGTGCATTTTTTGGTCAGCGGGGCGATCGTATGCAGAAAAAGGATGTCAGATTTGCCATTAAGCAGCGGAGCCGTCTCGATCACATCGACACACAATCGGTCGAGCTGTTTGACGATCTCGATTTTTTCTTTGAACCCCAGCGTACATCCGGTGCTTTCACACACTCTCAATGTCGCATCGGCCACAGCTGCCTTTTTCATGATGGTTGACCTTTCTGACTTTTTACGGACGGAACTTTCCTTTCTCTGCCGCCCACACCGTTAAAAATATACCGCTTCCCTGAATTACAGAGAATCCTAAATCATATAATATAACGCTTGAAAAAGTCCTTTACAAGCATAAAAATACCCAACTTACGATTTTTTCTTTAATTTTTAAAAGCATTCCCTTCCCTCCCTTCCTCTTGACAAAAAAACAGCACCGGGCAAAAAACTCCCGGTGCCGCAAACATACCCTCTTAAGTTATTCGCGTGGCCGTTTCCATGCCTCCAGCCATTTGGCGGCAAATTCACGCCCGCCCAGACCGAATGCCAGAGCGAATGCCACACAGAATGCGCCGAGCAGCATACCGAAAGCGATCTCCACAACAGCATGACCCACATTGAGATTGCTCAATGCCATTGCCAAAGTAAAAATCACCACCACCGCCTTGAGAGCGCAACTCCAGTTTTTACCGAGTTTTTCACCGAACATGGCGACGGTAAAATTGGCCAGTGCCATACCGATAAACAATACCACCACACTCAACAGCAGATTGCCGCCGAATGCCGCAAAACGGTGGATCAATGCGGCAAGTCCGGTCAACTGCAACACATCACACGCGCCCAATGCGCCCAGGATCACCACGCAGATCAGCGTGATCTTACCCAACACTTCCGACAGCGGCCACCGGGTGGCTACCGGAGGCGGAAATCCCGCTTTTTCCAACCAGTTGTCCACTCCGGATGCCGCCGAAATTTTACGCACCGCCACCGCCGCGACACGACCGGCAAATATGGCAAACAGTATGATCAGCAACGCGCCGATGATATTCCCCGCCCCGGCGAGCAAAAGGGTCATGAATACACTTACCGGATGAGAAAGCAATGCGATATCCAGCGTGGATAAAACCGCGATGATGACCGGGATCGCCACCATGACCCACGCCACGGCTCCGATGACTCCGGCGACCGCCGCCGGAGAAGTCTCCTTGAAACCGCATAATTTGCCCAGCGTATCGATCCGGGAAAGTACCACCGCTCCGGAGACCGCCTTGCGCACCACTTTCGCCGCCCAGAAGCCGACAAAAAAGATGATCGCAGCACCGGCCAGACGGGGCAGATAGTTCAGAAATACCGCAAACATCTCCTGCAAAGGTTCGGTTATGCCGTAAATCCCCAGAATATTGAGGATCGCCGGTAAAAAGAAAAGATAAACCAGAAATCCGGCCGCCTGCGCACAATACCATGCGGCTTTTTCATCATTCTCAAAATGGCGGGCCAAATGAGTGCGCACTTCATGCTTTTCCATAGCATCATGCACCACTTTGCGGACAACTCCCGCCAGCAATCTGGCAAAAAACAGCAACAGCAATGCCCCGGCCACATTGGGCAGATAGGCGATGATCATCGTGACAAATTCCCGCAACGGCACAGCGGCATACTCCAGTTTCAACAGCGACATACTGGCCAGCAGAGCAATGATGATCACCAGCCAGTAAACCACTCTGCCGGTGAATTTCCCGGTGCTGTCCGGCACTTCAATACGTTCTCCACCGGAAATACGGTTGCGCATATCCACAAAGAATTTCATTGAATTTGCCGCCTTGCGGGAAAGCCACAAGGCAATCAGCCAGCCGATCAGAAGAATAATTGCCGCCCCGATAATACCCGGCAGGTTGCTTTCCAGCATCATCTGCCATATACGATTGAAAAAACCACGCATTTTTTACTCCTCTTTTTGATTTTATTTTGCGTGCCGTACGCCGGAAGTTCAGGCTCCTCTTTCCTGAACTCCTTGATTGAAACTATAAGATAACCGCAACAAAAATCAAGTAGTGGTATTCAATATTTTTCCATAAAATATTTCTGACACATTGAAAAATCATCCCGACCATGCTATTTTACTTCTTATGTTGTTGTAATTTTCAAGGAGTTGAAATCATGAGTCTTCGCAAATTTTTTGATGCGGCAATAAAATTCAAGGCATCCGACCTTTTCATCAGTGCCGGCAAATCTCCGGCATTCCGGGTCAATGGAGCAATTTCCACCGCCGAAAATGTACCGCCGGTGGATAGTGTGCTGATCAACAGTTTCCGCAAAGAACTTCTTACCGAAGCCGGAGAAGACAATTACGCCGCCACCGGAGGAGCGGATTGTTCATTCGTCAACGGCGACCACCGCTTCAGAATCAACTTTTTCGACTCCATCAACGGCCCGTGTCTGGTGGCACGCCCCATACGGGAAGGCAGTGAATGTGACTTCGCCAAACTCAATCTGCCGGAAGTCATCATGCAGAAAATCGCCAAAAATGCCCGCGGCATGATCATCGTCACCGGCACGACCGGCAGCGGTAAATCAACCACCATGAGTGCCATCATCAACTACATCAACTCCACGGCCAACAAACATATCCTCACTTTGGAAGACCCCATCGAATTTATCCACCGGGATAAATATTCTCTGATCTCCCAGCGGGAAATCGGACAGACCTCCGGCGGATTCAATGAAGGATTGCGCAACGCCCTGCGGGAAAATCCCGATGTGATCGTCATCGGTGAGATCCGGGATGCCGAAACGGTCAATACCGCCGTTTCCGCCGCCTTGACCGGGCATCTGGTCATTTCCACCATGCACACTTCCGATGCCGCAAGCGCGATCGAGCGTATGCTGGAAATGTTCCCCGAACAACAACGGGAAACCGTCGCATCCAGCGTATCTCTGGCCATCGAAGCAATCATCGCCCAGCGACTTGTTCCCAAAGCCGACAATAGCGGCATGATCCCCGCGCTGGATATCATCATCGGCACTGAAACCATAAAAAAACAGATCGCCAAACAGCAGTTCGATGATTTGGAACGCACCATGCGTCTGGGCATCCACCACGGCATGACGACATTCAATTTATCCCTTATCGATCTGATCCGGAAAGGTGTCATTACGCAGGAGGCCGCCTTGAATGCCACTGATTCACCCGATGAATTGCGTCTGCTTCAACGCGGATTGAGTTCCGGCAGCAGTGATCAGGCGGTCTATACCGGCAGTTCCGACGGGAGCAATCAGGTCGATATGCGTGACCTTTTCCGTTCTGCGATCAGAGCCGGTGCCAACGATCTGCTGCTGACAGTGGGAGTGCCGCCGCAACTGCACGTCAGCGGTAAATTCATTGCGCTGGATCTGCCGTCATTGACCGGTGCCGATGCCCAGAGATTGATTTACAGTATGCTTTCCCGCCGTCAACGGGTGGTGTTGGAAGAACAACGGAGCATCGACTTCGCCATGGCAATACAACTTGATGCCGATACTTCCCGCCGCTTCCGTCTGAATGCCTTTTTCCAGAAAGGCAATGTCGCTCTGGTCGCCCGACTCATTTCCGAAGATATTCCGACACCGGAAATCCTCGGTCTGCCCCCGATCCTGCCGATACTGATGCAGAAAAAACAGGGGCTCATTCTGGTCACCGGCCCCACCGGCAGCGGAAAATCCACCACGCTCGCCAGTCTGCTCGATCAGGTCAACCACCGGGAACAACGCCACGTCATCACCATCGAAGACCCCATCGAATATATCTATCAGCATGACCGCAGTGTCATCGAACAGCGGGAGATCGGTGCCGATTGCCTTACCTATTCCGACGGCTTGCGCAGTGCCATGCGTCAGGCTCCGGATATCATCATGGTCGGCGAAATGCGCGATACAGAAACCATTCAGGCGGCACTCTCCGCCGCTGAAACCGGCCACCTCGTGCTGGGTACACTTCACAGCAACAACACCTGTCAAACCGTGGAACGCATCATCGATTCATTCCCTGCCGGTCAGCAAAATCAGATCCGTCAGCAATTTGCCGGTTCGATTCTCGGCATCGTCGCCCAGCGTTTGCTGCCCCGTCAGGATATCCCCGGCAAACGGATCGGTGTTTTTGAAGTTATGGTTGGCACGATGCCGGTCAAGGCTCTGATCCGGGACAACAAGACCCACCAGTTGATGTCGGTCATCGAAAGTTCCGCCCGCGACGGCATGATCTCCATGAGCCACTGTCTGAATAACTATGTGGAACACGGCATCATCTCCACCATAGACCGGGCAAAATTTGATATCGGCTCCTGACCGGTCAACCGCTGAAAAAATATCGGAGCTGTTGCAAAACACTTGCGACAGCCCCGGTCATTGATATCAAATTTTATCAGTCAACTTCCACGTCGCTGATGTCACCGGTCATAATAACTTTCACTTCATCCTGATCGGCAAAGACTTCGATCTTGACCACGCCGAGTCCTTCCATATCCACGCCACGGGCACCTTCACCGCGGAGAAGACGCTCAACTTTATCCCACATATCACGGCCAGCGGCAACGGCGAATATCGCATCACGGTCGATTTCCTGCGCGATCTCACTGTCATTGCCG